>JAFAYV010000051.1 GCA_019240115.1 Solirubrobacterales bacterium
GGCGCCCAGACGGTGTCGATCCAGCTCAACGGCAGGACGATCGCCAGGGTCACGCCCGGCAAGCAGGGCGGCTACTTCGACGTCGGCGTGAAGTTCACCTCCAGCGGCACGGTCCGGCTCGTCTACAGCTACCCGAAGACCGATCCGCTGCTGCCGGTGGGCGACCTCGGTCAGACGGTCTACAGCCGCAGCTTCAAGATCACCGTCCACTAGTCGCGCGTGAGATACTGGGGCGGTGGCGTCGCTACCGCCCCAGTTCCTCGCGCGCTTGCGGCACATCTGTGGCGAGCGGTTCGTGCTCGTCAACGAGCAGGAGCTCGCGACCTATCGTTCCGACGGGCTGCTGCACTACCGCGAGGTGCCCGCCGCCGCGGTGCTGCCCGCGACCGCCGAGGAGGTCCGGGAGGTCGTGCGCGCCTGCTTCGCCGAGCGGGTCCCGTGGGTGGCGCGAGGCGCCGGCACCGGTCTGTCCGGGGGCGCGCTCCCGGTCGCCGACGGGGTGCTGATCGCGCTGTCGCGCATGCGCCGCATCCTCGAGATCGACCTCGAGAACGGGCGCGTCGTCGTCGAGCCCGGCGTCACCAACCTCGCCATCTCCAAGGCCGTGGCCCCCACCCACTTCTACCCGCCCGATCCCTCGAGCCAGATCGTGTGTTCGATCGGCGGCAACATCGCCGAGAACTCGGGGGGCGCGCACTGCTTCAAGTACGGGTTCACGACCAACTACGTCACCGGGCTCGAGGTCGTGCTCTCGGACGGCACGGTCGTCGAGCTGCGCCGGGACGACCCCGGCTACGACCTGCTCGGGGCGTTCGTCGGCTCCGAGGGGACGCTCGGGGTGGCGACGCGCATCACCCTGCGCGTCGTGCCGGCGCCCGAGACGGTGCGCACGCTCGTCGCGTTCTTCACCGACACCGGCGCCGCCGGCGATGCGGTGTCGGCGATCGTCGACGCCGGGATCTTGCCCGGGGCGATCGAGATGATGGACAGCCTCTCGATCGAGGCCGCCGAGCAGGCCACCGGGGCCGGCTACCGGCGCGACGCGGGGGCGGCGCTGCTCATCGAGCTCGACGGCCCGCAGGAGCGCTGCCTGACCGGCTTCGAGGAGCTCGTCGCGCTCTGCGGCGAGGCCGGTGCGCTCGACATCCGGATCGCGCAGAGCGACGAGGAGCGCGAGCTCATCTGGCGCACGCGCAAGGCCGCGTTCGCCTCGATGGGCCGGATCGCCCCTGGTTACTACGTCCAGGACGGGGTCATCCCGCGCACCCGGCTCGCCGAGGTGCTGCGCGAGATCGACGCGCTCGCCGGGGAGTACGACATGCGCGTCGCGAACGTCTTTCACGCCGGCGACGGCAACCTGCACCCGCTCGTCTGCTACGACTCCTCGCAGGAGGGCGAGGCCGAGCGCGCCGAGGAGCTCTCCGGGCTCATCATGAAGGCGTGCGTCGACGCCGGCGGCTCGATCACCGGCGAGCACGGCGTCGGCGTGGACAAGAAGAGCTACATGCCCTCGATGTTCTCCGAGAAGGACCTGGAGGCCTTCCAGCGCCTGCGCTGCGCCTTTGACCCGCACGGGCTGGCCAACCCCGGCAAGGTGATGCCGACCCCGCGGCTGTGCGGCGAGGTGCCCGGGCCCTACCGCGAGCACCCGCTTGAGCGCGCCGGCGTGGCGGAGCGCTTCTAGACCATGGCCACGGTCACGACGCACGCCCCCGCGACGTTTGAGGAGGCCGCCGAGGCGCTGGCGGGCGCGGCCGCCGAGGGCCGCCGCGTGAGGATCGTCGGCGCCGGCTCCAAGCTGCACTGGGGCAACCCGACCGACGCCGCGAGCGCCGACCTCGAGCTGCGGACGACCGCGCTGAACGAGATCGTCGAGCACAACGCAGGCGATCTGACCGCGACGCTGCAGGCGGGCGTCTCCCTCGCCGATGCCCAGCGGACGTTCGCCGAGGTCGGCCAGACGCTCGCGCTGGACCCCCCGCTCGTCGCCATCGGCTCCTATCCTCCGCCGACGATCGGCGGCGTCGTGGCCACCGGCGACAGCGGTCCGCTGCGCCACCGCTACGGCGCCCCCCGCGATCTCGTCATCGGCGCCACCGTCGCGCTGTCAGACGGCACGATCGCCTCCTCGGGCGGCAAGGTGATCAAGAACGTCGCCGGCTATGACCTCGCCAAGCTCTTCTCGGGCTCGTTCGGCACCCTCGGGCTGATCCTCTCGGTCAGCGTGCGGCTCCACCCCCTGCACGACCCGAGCGCGACCGCGGTCGGCGCGACGGACCACGTCCACACCCTGGCCCGGGCGGCGGTCGCCCTCGCCGCGTTCCCCGCCGAGCTCGAGGCGCTCGACATCGCCTGGCACGGCGGGCGGGGGGGCATCCTCGCCCGCTGCGGCGGGCGCGAGGCCTCGCGCCGCGCGCAGCGCACCGCCGAGCGGATGCTCGAGCTCGACCTCGAGGGGGTCGACGTCGCCGAGCCCGACGAGCCGCTGTGGGAGCGCCAGCGCGCCGGTCAGCGCAGCCCCGACGAGGCGCTCCTGCGCGTCTCGGTCCCCCCCGCCCAGCTCGCCGCGGTGCTCCTTGCCGCCGACGCCGCCGATGCCACCGTCGTCGGGCGCGCCGCGCTGGGCACGAGCTATCTGACGCTCGCTCCCAAGGCGGTCGCCGACGTGCGCCGGCGCCTGCCGCAAGGCGCGACCTCGGTGGTGCTCGACGCGCCCCCCGGCGTCGAGCTCGATCGCTGGGGGCCGGTGGGCGAGCCGGCGCTGCGGCTGATGCGGCGGGTCAAGCAGCGCTTCGACCCGGCGGGCATCTGCAACCCCGGCGTGTTCGTGGGCGGGATCTGACCGTGCCGGCGTTCGACCTGCGTCGCGCCCCCGAGCAGTCGATCGTCGACGACTGCGTGCACTGCGGCTTCTGCCTGGACTCGTGCCCGACCTACGTCCTGTGGGGCCTGGAGGCCGACTCGCCGCGCGGCCGCATCCTGCTCATCAACGACGGGCTGAACGCCGACCATCCGATGACCGACGAGATGGTCACCCATTTCGATCGCTGCCTCGGCTGCATGGCGTGCGTCACCGCCTGCCCGTCGGGGGTGCGCTACGACCGGTTGATCGAGCGCGTCCGCCCGCAGGTGGAGCGCCATCACCGCCGCACGCCGGCCGAGCGGGCGCTGCGCAAGCTGCTGTTCGAGACGCTGCCCTATCCCAAGCGGCTGACGGCGATGCTGCCGATGCTCGCCGCCACCCGCCGCGTCGGGGTCGATCGCCTGCCCGAGCGCCTGGCGATGCTCGCCCGAGTGGCTCCGCGCCCGCCGAGCGGCCGTCCGGCGCCGCTGCGGGTCCCCGAGCACACCCCGGCCGTCGGGCCGCCGCGCGGCCGGGTGGGGATGCTGCTCGGCTGCGTGCAGCGGGTGTTCTACGCGGACGTGCACAACGCGACGGTGCGGGTGCTGGCCGCCGAGGGCTTCGAGGTGTTCGCGCCGCAGCTGCCCGACTGCTGCGGCGCGCTCGAGATGCACGGCGGCGCGGAGTCGGCGGCGGCCCGCCGCGCCGGCGAGACGATCGCGGCGTTCGCCGCGGCCGGCGGCGGCGAGCGGCTCGACCACGTCGTGGTCAGCGCGGCCGGCTGCGGCTCGGCGATGAAGGACTACGGCGATCTGCTGGACACCGACGAGGCGCGGCGCTTCTCCGAGCAGGTCCGGGACGTCTCCGAGCTGCTCGGGTCGATCGAGCCCCGGGCGCCCCGCGGTCCGGTCCCGCTGCGGGTCGTCTATCACGACGCCTGCCATCTCGCGCACGCGCAGGGCGTCCGCGCCCAGCCCCGAGCGCTCCTGCGCGGCATCCCCGAGCTCGAGCTGCTCGAGGTGGGCGCCGAGCCCGACGTCTGCTGCGGCTCGGCGGGCATCTACAACCTCGTCGAGCCCGAGGCGGCCGCCGAGCTCGGCGCGCGCAAGGCCGCGTTCCTGATCGAGACCGGCGCCGAGGCGATCGCCGCCGGCAACCCGGGCTGCGCCGCGCAGCTCGACATGCACCTGCGCGAGCTGCACCACCCGCTCCCGATCCATCACCCGATCGAGCTGCTCGCGCGCTCGCTGGACGCCGCCGCCGCTGACGGCGCCCGCGGCTGACGGCGCCCGCGGCTGACGGCGTCGGCGCTTAGTGGCCCAGGCCGGGCCCGCCGAGCTGGTGGATGTCGTTGCTCAGGCCGATCACGAACACGACCGCGACGAGCGCGAAGCCGATCAGCCCCGCGCGCTCCATGACGACGAACGGGATCCTGCGGCCGCGCACCTTCTCGGCCACCGCCCAGAACACGTGGCCGCCGTCCAGCGGCAGGAACGGGAACAGGTTGATGACCGCCAGCGACAGCGAGATGAGCGCGAGGATCCCGAGGGCGTTGGTCGTGTTCTGCGAGAAGTCCTGCTGGGTGGCCCGATAGGCCCCGACGACGCTGTGGAACTGCTTGCGGTCCTGCGACTTGAAGATCTGCACGACCCGCGAGACCGTCGTGTGGGTCACGTACCACATGTAGTCGGCGCTGCTCGAGGCCGCCCCGCCGATCCCGAGCGGGGTCACGACCGTCCGCTGCGGGAACTCGACCCCGATGTGCATTGCCTTGGAAGCAGCGTCGTAGCGCGGGGTGACCGAGACGGTCCGCAGCGCACGGCCGCGCTGCACCTGCAGCGCCACCGGGGTGCGGGCCCGGCACCCCGACCGCGGGGCCCCGGCGCACCGGTGCGAGGCGACCGCCTGCTCGATCTGGGGCACGGTCGCGGTGCGATGCCCATCGACGGCGACGATCGTGTCCCCGGGCGCCAGCACCCCCGACGCGGGCGGCGCGACCGCGGCGAGCTGACGGCTGTAGACCGGTTGTCCATGCGACGTCAGGCCCTTCTGCTGTCCGATCGACAGGGAGATCCCGAACAGCACGAAGAACGCGACGAGGACGTTGACCGCCGGCCCCGCGAGGATGACGACCACGCGCTTCCACACCGCTTGGTTGTAGTAGGCGCGATGCACCACCGAGGGCGGGATGTCCTCGTGGGGACTCATCCCGGTGATCTTCACGTAGCCCCCGAGCGGGATCGCCCCGATGCCGTACTCGGTCTCGCCCCGGCGGACCTTGGCGACCAGCGGCGGAAAGAACAGCGAGAAGCGCTCGACGCGCATCCCGACCGCCTTGGCGGCCGCGAAGTGGCCGGCTTCGTGCAGCACGATGAGCGCGACGAAGCCCAGGAGGGCGAGCACATAGGACATGGACAAACCTCGATCAGTGTGGCAGCAGGCTGCTTAACCAACGGTCAACGCCGCGCCGGAAGTCCACGCGGTCACGCGCCCGACAGGGCCTGCACGAGCTCTGAGGCGATCTCGCGGGCCCGGGCGTCGGCGCCGGCCAGCGACTCGAACGAGTGCACCCGCGCTCCCGGGAGCCGCTGCAGCGTGCGCTCGATCACCTCGGCGATCTCGAGGAAGCGCAGCCGGCCCTCGAGGAACGCGTGGACGGCGACCTCGTTGGCGGCGTTCAGCGTGCACGGCGCCGTGCCACCCTCGCGACCCGCGTCGCGGGCGAGGCGCAGGCAGGCGAACGTCTCGGCGTCGACCGGCTCGAAGGTCAGCGCGCCGAGCTGCGCGAGGTCGAGCACGGGGACGGGGACCTCGACGCGCTCCGGGTAGTGCAGGCCATAGGCGATCGGCACGCGCATGTCGGGGTAGCCGAGGTGGGCAAGCGTCGCGCCGTCGCACAGCGCGATGAGGCCGTGGACGATCGACTGGGGATGGACGACGACGTCGAGCCGCTCGTACGGGGTGGCGAACAGATGGTGGGCCTCGATCAGCTCCAGGCCCTTGTTCATCAGGGTCGCCGAGTCGATCGTGATCTTGCCGCCCATCGCCCACGTCGGATGGGCGAGCGCCTGGCGCACGGTGACCTCGCCGAGTCGGTCGGCGGTCTGGCCCCGGAACGGCCCGCCCGAGGCGGTCAGGGTCAGCCGGCCGACGGTGCCCGGAGCCTGATCGGCGAGCAGCTGGTGCAGCGCCGAGTGCTCGGAGTCGACGGGGATGATCTGGGCGCCGGTGGCCTCGGCGAGCTGGGTGACGAGCTCGCCGCCGACGACGAGCGACTCCTTGTTGGCGAGCGCGAGGTCGATTCCCTCGCCGAGCGTGGCGACCGTCGGCACCAGGCCGGCGGACCCGACGATCCCGTTGAGCACGAGATCGCAGCCGCTGCCGGCGATCAGTTCGATCATCCCCTCCGGGCCGCCGAGCACCTCGCCGTCGGGCCAGACCCCTGCGGCGCGAGCGGCGGCCGTCGGATCGGCGAGCGCGATCCGGGTCACGCCATGCTCCCGGGCCT
Source organism: Solirubrobacterales bacterium (assembly GCA_019240115.1). GTDB lineage: Bacteria > Actinomycetota > Thermoleophilia > Solirubrobacterales > Solirubrobacteraceae > Palsa-465. The sequence goes on from JAFAYV010000051.1 coordinate 6,351, forward strand.
GCGCCAGCAGCGGCTCCCAGGAGGAGCCGGCGCTCAGCCCGACCACGGTCAGATCGTCGCCGGCGCGCGCGGCGACCTCGAGCGCCTGGACGCCGACCGAGCCCGTCGCGCCGAGGATGACGACCCGGCGGCTCAGTGCATGACCCCGATCCAGACGTAGTAGCCGGCGACGACGGTGAAGATGAGCGCGTCGAGCCGGTCGAGCCCGCCGCCGTGGGCGCCGAACAGCCGTCCCGAGTCCTTGACCCCGGCATCGCGCTTGACCAACGACTCGAACAGGTCGCCGAGCGGGCCCAGGATGGCGACCGCGAGCCCGAGCAGCAGCGAGTCGCCCTGGGTCATCCACGTCTCGTAGAGCCCGGCGACGAACAGGGTGACGATCGCGACGAGGACCCCGCAGAGCAGGCCTTCGACGGTCTTGTTCGGCGAGATCCCGGGGGCGAGCAGTCGCCGGCCGAACAACCGTCCGCCGAGATAGGCGCCGGTGTCGGCCAAAAACGTCCCGATCATGACGTCGATGAGCACGGCGTTGCCGTGGTCGACCCCGCGCAGCAGCTCGGCGTGGGCGAAGGCGAAGCCGATCCAGTAGACGCCGAGCAGCGTGCCCGCGACCGACACCGTCGGGGTGCCCCCGGGCGTGGCCGCGAGCACGGCCAGGAACGCCACCGGGAGCGCCGCCACCGCGACCTCGAGCACCGTGCGCTCGGTGCCGAAGTGGGCGGCGAGGACCATCCCGGCGGTCGCCGCGAACCCCGCCGCGGCGGCGGGCCGCCAGCGCGCCAGCATGCCGTAGAGCTCGTGCAGGCAGACGAGCGCGACCGCGACGAGGAACAGGGCGAACACGAGCCCGCCGATGTCGACGAACGCAATCGCGACGATCGCCGCCGGGATCGCCACGAGGATCCGTGCCGGCAGGTCCGAGCGCGGCCGCCGCGGACGGGCGGCGCGCTGACCGGACCGCGGGCGGCGGCCCGCGGGCGCTCGGCGGCTGCGCGCGGCGGACATCAGCGCCCGCCGAAGCGCCGCTGACGGGCCGAGAACTCCTGCAGGGCGCGCTCGAACGCCGCGCGCGAGAAGTCCGGCCACAGCTCGTCGACGAACACGAGCTCAGCGTACGCGGCCTGCCAGAGCAGATAGTTGGAGATCCGCTGCTCGCCGCTGGTGCGGATGACGAGCTCGGGATCGTGCATGTCGGGGGCGTACAGGTGCGCGGCGAAGTCGGCCTCGGTCTCGCCGGTGAAGCCTCGCGCGGCGTCCACGATCTCGGCCCGTCCGCCGTAGTTGAAGGCGATGAACAGCGTGATGAGGTCGTTGTCGCGGGTCGTCTCCTCGGCCCACTCCATCCGCTCCACGAGCGCCGGCGCGACCGGCGCCCCACGCCGGCCGATGAAGCGCATCCGCACGTTCTCGGCGTGCAGTTCGGGCGTCTCGGCCTCGATCCGGCGCGCGAACATCTCCATCAGCCCCAAGACCTCCTGCGCGTCGCGAGACCAGTTCTCGGTCGAGAACGAGTACACGGTCAGCTCGCGGATGCCGAGCCGTGCCGCGTCGCGCAGGCGAGCCTTGACCGTGTCAGCGCCGGCCTCGTGACCGGCGATGACGGGCAGCCCGCGGCGCTGTGCCCAGCGTCCGTTGCCGTCGGTGATGATCGCGACGTAGCGGGGCGACGGGGCCGCGGCCACTAAACCTCGAGGATGTCGTCTTCCTTGTGCTTGAGCGCGTCGTCGAGCTCGCCGATCCGCGCGTCGGTCACCTTCTGCAGCTCGACCTCGGCGCGGTGCTCGTCGTCGGAGCCGGCCTCGCCGGCTTCCTTGAGCTCGCGCAGGTCGTGCATGACGTCGCGGCGGATGTTGCGGATCGCCACCCGGCCCTCCTCGGCGATGTTCCGCACGACCCTGACGAGCTGGCGCCGGCGCTCCTCGGTCAGCTCGGGGACGTTGAGCCGGATGAGGTTGCCGTCGTTGCCGGGGGTCAGTCCGACGTCGGACTCGAGGATCGCCCGCTCGATCGCCTTGATCGAGCTGCGGTCATAGGGCTGGACGGTGAGCATCCGCGCCTCGGGCGCGGAGATCGTGGCCAGCTGCTTCAGCGGCGTGACGGCGCCGTAGTAGTCGACCGAGACCCGGTCGAGCAGCGCCGGATTGGCTCGCCCGGTCCGCACCGTGCCGAACTCGTGGCGCATCGACTCCACCGACTTGGCCATCCGCTCGCGAGCATCGTCGAGCAGCTCATCGATGATCTCAGACATGTCTCGCTCCCTCCCCTCCCGACACTACCTCAGCCGCCGACGGCGAAGCGGGAAAAGCGGCGGATGACGATGTTCTCGCGCGTCTCGGCCGCCAGGGCGGCGCGCAGCTCCTCGATCGTCTTGCCGGCGTGCTTGTCCTCGTTGACGTGCTTCTGGCGCAGGAGCACGACCTCGTCGAGCCACTTGTCGAGCTTGCCCCGCACGATCCGCTCGCGCACGTTCTCGGGACGCTCGGCCGCCTGCTCGATCGCGATCCGCTCCTCGCGCTCGCGCTCCTGCGCGGGCACGTCCTCGTCGGAGATCGCCAGCGGCGTGCTCGCCGCGACGTGGAGGGCGACGTCGCGCGCGAACTCGACGAACTTCTCGTTGCGGGCGACGAAGTCGGTCTGGCAGTCGATCTCGACGAGCGCACCGATCCGGTTGCCGGCGTGGATGTAGCTCTGGATGACGCCCTCGCGCGCCTCCTCACCGGCGCGCTTGGCCGCCTGGGCCTCGCCCCGGGTGCGCAGCAGCTCGACGGCCTTGTCGAGGTCGCCGCCGGCCTCTGAGAGCGCGTCGCGGCAGGCCAGCATCCCGGCCCCCGTCCGATCGCGCAGTGCCTTGACGTCCTTGGCGCTGATCGCGCTCATCGCTCGCCCTCCCCGGTCTGCTCGGCCTCGGGAGCCGGCATCGCGTCGCTGTCGGGCGCCGGCGGCGACGGAGGCGCGCTCGGCTGCGCTTGCGCAGCCGGTGACGCGGCGGGTGGCGCCTCGGGCGCGGCGGGCGGCGCCTCGGGCGCCTCGGGCGCCGCGGGGGGCGCCTCGGGCGCGGCGGGGGGCGCCTCGGGCGCCGCGG
>JAFAYV010000028.1 GCA_019240115.1 Solirubrobacterales bacterium
CTCCCCCAGGTTGCCGCCGTGCTTGTTGAAGGCGTGGCGCACATCGGCGCCGGTGCGGTTGCGGTTGTCGGTGAGCGCCTCGATGAGCAGCGCCACCCCGCCGGGGCCATACCCCTCATACAAAACCGTCTCGATGTTGTCGGTGTCCACCGCCTCGCCGGTTCCCTTGGCGATCGCTCGCTCGATGTTGTCCTTGGGCATCGAGGCGTCGCGGGCCTTCTGGACGGCGAGCGCGAGCGACGGGTTGCCGTCGATGTCGCCCCCGCCCTCGCGGGCGGCGATCGTGATCGCGCGCGTCAGCTTGGTGAAGTGCTGGCCGCGACGCTGGTCGACGACCGCCTTCTTGTGCTTGATCGAGGCCCATTTGGAGTGGCCGGACATACCGGCAACTATAGGTCCGGCACCCCGATCAGGCATCATGCTCGTCCGAGATGGCACAGCTCGGTGGCGCTCAGATCTTCAAGGCCTACGACATCCGCGGGGTGTTCGGCGAGGACATCGACGCGAGCACCGCGGTCGACATCGGCCGCTCCTTCGCGCGAGTCATCGGGTCGCTCGAGGGCCGTCCGACCTCCGAGCTGCGGCTCGGGCTCGGTCGCGACATGCGCCTGACCGCGCCCGAGCTCGCGCGAGCCTACGCCGAGGGCATGGTCAGCGAGGGCGCGACCGTGCTCGATGCCGGCCAGGTCGGCACCGAGATGCTCTATTACCTCGTCGGCGCGCGCGAGCTCGACGGGGGGCTGATGTGCACCGCGTCGCACAACCCCAAGCGCTACACCGGGGCCAAGCTCGTCGGCCGGGGCGCGCTGGCGCTGTCGGGCGAGTCGGGAATCGGCGACGTCCGCGACCGGATCGCCGACGGCCTCGGCGAGGCGCCCGGCGGCGGGTCGGTGCAGGAGGTCGCGATCGACGATGAGTTCCGGGCGGCGGCCCTGGCCACGATCGACGCCAGCGCGGTCAAGCCGCTGCGCGTCGTCGTCGACGGGGGCAACGGGATGGCCGGGCCGATGGTCGGACCGCTTCTGCGCGAGCTGGGGCTCGATCTCGTCGAGGCCTACTTCGAGCCCGACGGCAACTTCCCCGATCACGAGCCCAACCCCCTGCTGCCCGAGAACCGCGAGTTCATCATGTCCGAGGTCGTCAAGCAGGGGGCCGACCTCGGCATCGCCTGGGACGGTGACGCCGATCGCTGCTTCTTCATCGACGAGACGGGACGGTTCGTCGACGGCGACTTTCTGACCGCGCTGTTGACCGAGACGCTGCTGGCCAAGTCTCGGGGGGCGACGGTGCTCTACGACGTGCGCGCCAGCCGCGCGGTCGCCGACACCGCGGCGCGCGCCGGCGGCCGGGCGCTCATCAACCGCGTCGGGCACGCCTTCTTCAAGGCGCGGATGCGCGAGGAGGACGCCATCTTCGGCGGCGAGGTCTCGGGGCACTACTACTTCCGGGAGTTCTACAACGCCGACTCGGGCACGCTGCCGGCGCTGCTCATCCTCGAGCTGCTCTCCTCACGCGAGGTCCGCATGTCCGAGCTTCTCGAGCCGTATCGGTCGCGCTACTTCATCTCCGGCGAGATCAACTCCGAGGTCGATGATCAGGAGCGCAGGCTGGCCGAGATCGCCGAGCGCTACTCGGACGCCCGCCTCACCCACCTCGACGGCATCTCGATCGACTACGACGACTGGCACTTCAACGTGCGCGCGTCGAACACCGAGCCGCTGCTGCGGCTGTGTCTGGAGTCGCTGCGCTCGCTTGAGCACATGGCGGCCAAGCGCGACGAAGTGCTCGGCCTCATCCGCGATCGGTAGTTTCCCCCGGCGCCGGCTCGGGTCTGCGCGGAGCGGCGAGCCGTGCGCGGGGCCGATACGCAGAGCGGATGGCCGCCCACCGACGCACCGGTGGCGCTGTGTCGCGCGAGGAGTCCGCGCTGCCGTTGTCACCAGACGAGCCTGATCACGAGGAGCTGCTCGCGCAGATCCCGGCGATCCTGTACACCGCCGACCGCGGCGCCGGAGGCCGCTGGCACTACGTCAGTCCCCAGATCGAGACGATCCTCGGGTACTCGCCGCAGGAGTGGTGCGCCGACCCGACGCTGTGGGCTCAGCGCCTTCACCCCGACGACGCCGCCCGCGTGCTCGCCTACGAGGACGATCCCGGCCGCGACGGGGAGGACGCGATCGAGTACCGGCTCCGTCACCGCGACGGCCGGATCGTCTGGGTCCGCGACGACGCCATCCTGCGGCCGGGCGCCGACGGCGTGCCGCGCTGGCAGGGCCTGCTCTCCCAGATCACCGACCGCAAGCTCGCCGAGGCCGAGCTCGAGCTGCGCGCCGCCCAGCAGGCCGCGGTCGCCCGCCTGGGCGAGCACGCGCTCGAGGGGATGAGCATCACCGACCTCTGCCACGAGGCGGTCGCGGCCGGCACCCGCCTGCTCGACGTCGAGATCGGAGCGGTCCTCGAGCTGCTGCCCGGCCGCGAGCAGTTCCGCTTGCTCGCCGCGCGGGGGCTGCCCGAGCCGGCCACCTCACGCGCGGTGCCCGCCGGGCGCCTGTCCCAGGCCGGCTACACGCTCCTCGCCCGCCAGCCGGTGATCGTCACCGACTGGGACACCGAGGATCGCTTCCAGCGCTCGGCGGTGCTGACCTCCCAGCACGCCCGCAGCGGCATCACGGTCGCGGTCGAGGGCCGCACCGGACCCTACGGCGTCCTCGGGCTGCACTCGGCGACCGGCCGGCGCTTCAAGCCCTCCGACGTCGACTTCGCGGTGGCGCTGGCCAACGTGCTCGGCGACGCCTTCGAACACAAGCTGACGGCCGAGGACATCCGCCACCGCGCGCTGCACGACCCGCTGACCGGCCTGCCCAACCGGATCCTGTTCGTCGACCGGCTCGCCCAGGCGATCGCCCGCCTGCGGCGCCGCAGCGGCACGTCGGCGGTCCTGCTCGTCGACCTCGACCGCTTCAAGCTGATCAACGAGAGCCTCGGCCACGACGCCGGAGACGAGCTGCTCGCCGCCGCGGCGCTGCGCCTCAAGCACATCGTCCGCTCGTCGGACACCGTCGCCCGCTTCGGCGCCGACACGTTCGGGATCCTGCTCGAGGAGATCTCCGGCGAGCACGACGCGATCGAGATGGCCCAGCGGATCGCGGGCGTGTTCACCCGCCCGTTCGTGCTCGGCGGCGACGAGCACTTCCTCACCGCGAGCCTCGGGATCGCGTTGACCGGCACCGGGGAGCGCGCCGATGACCTGATGCGCGACGCCGAGGCGGCCATGCACCGCGCCAAGGATCGGGGCCGCGCCCGCTACGAGCTCTTCGACGAGCGCATCCGCGGCCGGGCGATCTTCCGCCTGCGGGTCGACAACGACCTACGGCGCGCGCTCGAGCGCGACGAGTTCATGCTCCACTACCAGCCGCTCGTGTCACTGGGCGACCTATCGATCGTCGGCGTCGAGGCGCTCCTGCGCTGGGAGCACCCGCAACGCGGACAGATCTCTCCCGCCGAGTTCATCCCCGTCGCCGAGGAGAACGGCCTCATCAACCCGCTCGGCCGCTGGGTGCTCGACCACGCCTGCCGCCAGGCCGCCGACTGGTCCCGAATGCGGCCCGACGCGCCGCCGGTGTCGATGTCGGTCAACCTGTCGGTCGTCCAGTTCCGCCATCCCGGCCTCGTCGAGGCGGTCGCCGGAGCGCTGCGCGAGTCGGCGCTCGACCCCGAGCTGTTGACGCTGGAGCTGACCGAGAGCGTGATGGAGCGCGATGTGGAGGGCCTCGGCGAGGCGCTCGAGGCGCTGAAGGCCCTCGGCGTGCGGCTCGTCCTCGACGACTTCGGCACCGGCTACTCATCGCTGTCCTATCTCACCCGCCTGCCGCTCGACGCGCTCAAGGTCGACCGCTCATTCGTCGACGGGCTTGGCTCCGAGCCGCGCGACACGGCGGTGACCGAGGCGATCGTGGCGATGTCGCGGGCGCTCTCGCTGAAGGTCGTCGGCGAGGGCACCGAGACCGAGTTGCAGGTCACTGAGCTGGCGCGGCTCGGCTGCGATCTCGCGCAGGGCTTTCACTTCTCGCGGCCAGTGCCGGCGCAGGAGATCACGCGCATGCTGCAGGCCGGTCCCGCGTGGCTGAACGCGTCGCCTGACGCTCCCGCCGGGATCGACCCTCAGCGGTAGGCCGACCGCCCGGCGACGACCGGGGAGACCGTCGTGACGCGGCACTCGCTCGCCCCCCCAGGGAGGGCGACGCGCAGCGGGGCGGTGTCGTTGGGCGCGATCACCTGCAGGGCCTCGGCGGTGGCGCAGGCCCGGCCGAGATGGCTGACCCCGAGGCGGAAGGAGGCGACCTGCCCCGGCGCGAGCGTGACCGCGGACAACGGCGTGTGCCCGAAGAAGTCGTCGGTGGTGTGGACCGGCGTCGTCGGCAGCGGGCTTGACTCGCGGCCCAGGAACTGGATGCCGGGATAGCCGACCATCGCGCAGCTGGCGCTGCCGGTGTTGCGCAGCGCGAACCCGAGCTCGCCGTGCCCGGTGGCCCCCTGCTCGCCGATGAACGAGAGTGCGAGCCCGGCGGCGCGGCACGTCGACGACCCGCTCGTCGACGGCGGCGCGGACGTGGCGGTCGTGGGCGTCGAGCCGGGGCGGGCCGTGCGCGTCACCGTCCGGGTTCTCGTCGGCGCCGGAGTCGGGGTCGTGCTCGCCGTCGACGGGGCGGCGGTGGAGCCGGCGCCCGAGTGCGAACTCGAGCCCGAGCCGCCGCAGGCCGCCAGCGCGAGGCAGGCAAGTCCGATCGCGCCGGTCGCCGAGATCCGCATCGTCACTGTTTCGGCCCCGGGGGCCGGCGATCCTGCCCGGGCGGCGGCCCGGGAGCCACCTGCCAACATCATTGCCAACCCGATGCAGCTCGCCCCCGGAACCCAGCGCCTCCGCGAAGCCTCGGCGGTCGGAACGGAGCGCCCCCGCGAAGTTGGAACCGAGCGCCCCCGCGAAGCCTGGGCGGTCGAAACCCAGCGCCCCCGCGAAGCCTGGGCGGTCGGAACCCAGCGCCTCCGCGAAGCCTCGGCGATGAGCCGATGACCACGGCCCGTCCGGCGCCCGACGCCGTCGATCCCGAAGCCGTGGAGTCCGAGCTGCAGCGCGTCGGTCGCGAGCTCGCGGCGGCCTTCCCGTCGAGCTCGCGGCAGCCGCTGCGCGCGTTCGACGCGCGCGCGATGGAGCTCGCCACCGGCGATCAGGAGCTCCGCGCCGCCCTGTTTCGGTTCGTGGACGTCGTGCCCGCCTGCCGGTCGCTCGACGATCTCGCCCACCATCTCACCGGCTTCCTCGGCGAGGTCGGCGAGACCCCTCCGCCGCTGGCGGCCGCCATGCGGATCTCGCACACCCGCGCTGGCCGGGCCGCGCTCGGAGCCGCCGCGGCGGGCGGCGTGCGTCATCTCGCGCACCGCTTCATCGTCGGCGAGTCGCCGCAGAGCGCGCTGCCGACCTTCCGGCGTCTGTGGAACGGCGGCGTGGCGAGCTCGGTCGACCTGCTCGGGGAGGCGACCGTCACCCAGTCCGAGGCCGATCGCTACGCGGCGCGCTGCAATGACGCGATCGCGGTCCTGTCGCGGGCCACGGCCGGCTGGCCGACCCGGCCGCGGCTGGAGGCCGACGGCTCAGGGCCGGTGCCGCGCGCCAACGTCTGCGCGAAGGTCTCGGCGCTGACCCCGCTGCTGGCGCCCGAAGCGCCTCGCCGCGGCCAGGACGACGCGGCCCGGCGGATGCGCCCGCTTCTGCGCGCCGCGCACGAGGCCGGCGCCCACCTGCACATCGACATGGAGTCGCTGGACTCGCGCGAGGCCGTGCTCGACCTCGTGCTCGAGCTGCTCTCCGAGGACGAGTTCGCCGCCGGCCCCTCCTCGGGGCTCGTCCTGCAGGCCTATCTGCGCGACTCGCCCGACCAGACGGAGCGGATCGTCGCCTGGGCGCGGCAGCGATCGGCGGCGGCGCCCCCGCTGACCGTCCGGCTCGTCAAGGGCGCCTATTGGGATCACGAGCTCGTCCAGGCCCGCCAGCACGGCTGGGAGGTGCCGGTGTTCGAGGACAAGGCCGACTGCGACCGCAACTTCGAGGCGCTGAGCCGGCGGCTGCTCGACGCCGGATCGAGCCTGCGGGTCGCGATCGGCTCGCACAATCTGCGCTCGGTCGCGCATGCGATCGCCTACAACCGAGTCTCGGGGGGCGAGGACGTCGATCTCGAGCTCCAGGTTCTGCGCGGCCTCGGCGATGACCTCGCCCACGCGCTCGCCGCCCGCGGCTTTCGGGTCCGCGCCTATTGCCCGGTGGGCGATCTGGTCGCGGGGATGGCCTACCTCGTGCGGCGCCTGCTGGAGAACACGAGCAACGAGAGCTTCCTCTCGGCCCAGGCGCAGGGCGCGTCGGTGCAGGAGCTGCTCGCCGCCCCGTGACGAGGATGACCGCGACCGAGCAGACCCCATTCGCCAACGAGCCGGTGCTCGAGCTGCGCCGCGCGAGCGTGCGCGCGGGGCTGCAGGAGGCGCTCGCGACCGTCGAGGCGCGGCTGCCCGTCGAGGTCCCGGTGCGCATCGGCGCCGACCGGCGCGCCGGCGACGCGGTCATCTCGACCGATCCGGGCGCGCCCGAGCGGGTCGTCGCCCGCGCGGCGGCCGCCACGTCGGATGAGGTGCAGGCGGCCGTCGCCGAGGCGTCCCGGGGCCTGGCGCGGTGGCGGGCCGTCGCTGCCGTCGACCGCGCGCGGGCGCTGCGGGCCGCCGCCGCGTGGCTGCGCGAGCGGCGCTTGGAGCTGACCGCGCTCGAGGTCCGCGAGTGCGCCAAGCCGTGGCTGGAGGCCGACGCCGACGTGTGCGAGGCGATCGACTTCCTCGAGTACTACGCGCGCGGAGCGATCGAGCTGTCGCGCGGCCGCGAGCTCGTGCAGGTCTCCGGCGAGCGCAACGACATGAGCTACGCGCCGCGCGGCGTCGTCGCGGTCATCTCGCCCTGGAACTTTCCGTTGGCCATCCCCTGCGGCATGACCTCGGCCGCGCTCGCGGTCGGCAACGCGGTCGTCCTCAAGCCCGCCGAGCAGTCGCCGGCGCTCGCGGGCGCGCTCGTCACCGCGCTGCGGGCCGGCGGGATCCCCGACGCGGCGATCTCGCTGCTCCCCGGCGAGGGTGAGGTCGGGGCGGCGCTCGTCGCCCATCCCGGCGTCCACGCGATCGCGTTCACCGGCTCGCTGCCCGTCGGGCGCGAGATCGTCCGCAGCGCCGCCGTCGTCGCCGAGGGCCAGCATCACTTCAAGTCGGTCGTCGCCGAGCTCGGCGGCAAGAACTGCGTCATCGTCGCCGCCGACGCCGACCTCGACGAGGCGGTGCCCGCGATCGTCGGCTCGGCGTTCGCCTATGCGGGCCAGAAGTGCTCGGCCGCGTCGCGGGTGCTCGTCGCCGAGCCGATCGCCGACCAGCTGCTCGAGCGCCTGGCCGGCGCGGTCGAGGTCCTCGTCGTCGACCAGGCGCAGACGCTCGGGACCGACGTGCCGCCCGTGATCGAGGCCGCCGCCCGGGAGCGCGTGCTGCGCTACGGCGAGCTGGCCGCGCGCGAGGGGACGGTCGTCGCCTCGGCGCCGCCGCCCGACGAGCCGGGGTGGTTCTGCCCGGCCCTCGTCGTCGCCGACCTGCCCGAGAACTCGTCCGTGCTCTCCGACGAGATCTTCGGACCGGTGCTCGCGGTCCAGCGCGTGCGCGACGTCGAGCACGCCTGCGACGTCGTCGACGGCCTCGCCTTCGCCCTGACCGGCGGCCTGTTCGCCCGCGATCCCGAGACCGTGCGACGGGTCCGGGATCGCACGCCGGTCGGCAACCTCTACGTCAACCGCGGGATCACGGGGGCGATGGTCGGCCGCCAGCCGTTCGGCGGCAACCGGCTGTCGGGCACGGGCCTGAAGGCCGGTGGGCCCGATTACCTGCTGCAGTTCGTGGCGCAGCGGGCGGTCAGCGAGAACACGATGCGCCACGGCCTCGTCGTCTGACCCGTGGCCGGTTGACGTGCCGCCGGGGGCGGTTGACGTGCCGCCGGGCGGCGGTTTGACGCCCCGCCGGGCGGCGGTTTGACGTGCCGCCGGGCGGCGGTTCATCATTTCCGTGGAGGTGGTCGTCACGATGTCACCTGTCGTCCGGATCGCGTTCGCGATGGGCCTGCTGCTGGCGGTGCTCGTCAGCGTCCGCGCCCGTGCGCCCGGTCGCGCCGTGACCGGCGCCGACCTCGGCAGGCTCGTCGCGGGGGCGCTGCTGCTCTACGGCGCCGGCGCGGCGGCCGTGCTGACGCATCGCTCCGCGCTCGCCGCGCCCGCCTTCGCCGGTGGGATCGGCGTCGCGGCGCTCGCCGCCTGGCTGTCGCGCGGCCACGACCAGGACGATCCCCCGAGCGGCGGCGACCCCCTCGACGACCCGACCCCGCCGGCGCCGGGCTTTGACTGGGAGCGCTTCGAGCGCGACTTCCGCGACTGGGAGACCGGTCACCGGACGCCCGCCGGGCGCGTCTAGACGTCCGCGCCCCTCACGCTTGCCGGCGCGTCGATCAGCCCGAGCAGGAGCGCGTGGAGTCGTGGCTCGCCGGTCAGCTCGGGATGGAAGGAGACCGCGATGACCGTGCGCTCGCGGACGGCCACCGGATGCTCGTCGACGGCAGCGAGCACCTCGACGCCCTGACCGACCTCGGCGACCCAGGGCGCGCGGATGAACACCGCGTGGAGCGGCCCACCGGGAACGCCGGCGATGTCGAGGTCGGCCTCGAAGGAACGCAGCTGGCGCCCGAACGCGTTGCGCTGCGCGCGCACGTCGAGCACGCCGAGGTGGTCGCGGTCGAGCATGATCAGTCCCGCGCACGTCCCGAGCACCGGGGTGCCGGCGGCGGCGAGCTCGCGCAGCGGGTCGCCGAGGCCCTCGCGCTCGATCCCGAGCGACATGACGGTCGACTCGCCGCCGGGCAGGACGAGGGCGTCGAGGCCGGTGAGGTCGGCGGGGATGCGGACCTCACGCGGCTCGGCGTGCAGGCCACGGAGGATCCGCGCGTGCGCCTCGAAGTCCCCCTGGAGCGCGAGCACGCCGACGTTCGGCCGGTGAGCGGCGTGCCGGCAGTCATCGGCGTTCGGGCGCTCACCCGCGTTCAGGCGCTCACCGGCGTCTGGGCGGTCACCCGCGTTCGGGCGCTCACCGGCGTCTGGGCGGTCACCGGCGTTCGGGCGGTCACCGGCGTTCGGGCGGTCACCCGCGTTCGGGCGCTCACCGACGACCGACCGGCCGCCGGCACCCGGATTGGGCGGGAGCACGGCTACCAGCCGCGCGCGGCGAGCAGCTGCTCGGACTCGAGCTTGGAGGTCTCGAGGCTGGCCATCGGATGGCCGAGGCCGTGACTGGCCGCCGCCACTCGCGTGGGATCGCGGTAGTGGGTGGTGGCCTCGACGATCGCCCGGGCGCGGGGCGCGGGGTCATCGGACTTGAAGATGCCCGAGCCGACGAACACGCCCTCGGCCCCGAGCTGCATGACGAGCGACGCGTCGGCCGGCGTGGCGATCCCCCCCGCGCAGAACAGGACGACGGGGAGCCGGCCCTCGGCAGCGACCTGGCGCACGAGGGGCAGCGGAGCGCCGAGCTCCTTGGCCGCCGTGGCCAGCTCCTCGGGCCCGAGGACGGTCAGGGCGCGGATCTCGGTGCGGATCTTGCGCAGATGGCGGACCGCCTCGACGATGTCGCCGGTCCCGGCCTCGCCCTTGGAGCGGATCATCGCCGCCCCCTCGCCGATCCGTCGCAGCGCCTCGCCGAGGCCGGTGGCGCCGCAGACGAACGGGACCTTGAAGTCCCACTTGTCGATGTGGTTGGCCTCATCGGCGGGCGTCAGCACCTCGGACTCATCGATGTAGTCGACCTCGAGCGCCTCGAGCACCTGGGCCTCGGCGAAGTGCCCGATGCGCGCCTTGGCCATCACCGGGATCGTCACCGCCTCCTGGATCCCCTGGATCATCGCCGGGTCCGACATCCGCGCGACGCCGCCGTCGCGGCGGATGTCGGCGGGCACGCGCTCGAGCGCCATGACCGCGGCGGCACCCGCGTCCTCGGCGATCCTCGCCTGCTCGGCCGTGACGACGTCCATGATGACGCCGCCCTTGAGCATCTCGGCGAGGCCCGCCTTGACGGTGAAGGTCGCTTCGTCGCGCGGCGTGTCGCCGTTGTCGGCCATGGCGGCCAGTGTAGCCGCGCCACGCGCGCCCGCTAGGTTGACGGCGATGATCCCCGAGGCGGTCTTCGTCCGCGACGGCATGGGCTTTGCGGCGACCGAGCTCGCGCTCGGACCGTGGGCGCCGGGCGCTCTGCACGGCGGCGCGCCCGCGGCGCTGCTCGCGCGGGAGTTCGTCGACTTCGCGCAGGGCGCGCCGCTGCGCCCCGCGCGGATCACCTACGAGTTCATCCGGCCCGTCATGCTCGGGCCCCTGTCCGCGCGGATCGAGGTCGTCCGCCCGGGCCGCCGTGTGACGCTGCTCGACGGCTTCCTGCGCGACGGCGACGGCGTCGAGGTCACGCGCGCCCGCGCGCTGCTCCTGGCGCCCGCCCCGTTGAGCGCCGGCGAGCTCGAGCCGCCGCCGTTCCTCGGTCCCCAGGACGGCGAGCCGACCGACTGGTCGTTCCCGACGCCGATGTTCGCCACCCACGCGATGGAGATCCGCCTCGTCGAGGGCGCCCTGCGCCGGCCGGGTCCCGCGGTGGCCTGGTTTCGCCTCCGCCAACCGGTCATCGCCGGTGAGGCGCCCGCCGGGATCGAGCGGATCGCCGCTGCCGGAGACTTCGGCAACGGCATCGGCTCCGAGCTCAGCTGGGAGGACCACTCGTTCATCAACGCCGACCTCACCCTCTCGGTCCAGCGCGACCCCGTGGACGAATGGGTGGCGCTGCAGTCCCGGATGCGGGTCGTGCAGGGCAGCGTCGCCGTCGCCGAGAGCGTGCTCTGGGATCGCGAGGGCCGCATCGGCCACGCCCTCCAGTCGCTGCTGGTCGCGCGCGAGGACCGCGGCGCGGACGCCGGCAGCGGCGGCCCGCCTATTTCAGGCGGAAGGCCTTGATGCGCACGTCGTAGGACTGCGCGTCGCGCGCGTAGACGCCGTAGGCCAGCGCCTGGATGAGCGACAGCAGCGCCGTGTGCGAGCGGACGAACGCGGGCGTGTTCGACGAGTAGTAGAGGCGGATCCGGGCCAGCCGCGCGACCTCGGAGAGCGTGGCGTCGGTGATCGCCAGTGTCGCCGCCTTGCGATGACGGGCGAGCTTCATCGTCCGCGTGATCAACGGATGCGGCCGCCCGGCCGAGAGGCCGACGACGAGCGTCTGGGAGTCGATCCGGCTCAGGCGGCCGAGCGCCTCCTGCGACGGGCTGGCGACGATCTCGGCCCGCAGGTCGAGCAGCATCAGCAGGTGGCGCAGGTAGCTTGCGAAGAACGCCATCTGGTCGGTGCCCGCGATCAGCACCCGTTCGGCGGAGACGATCGCGTCGACCGCGGACTCGACGTCGGACCGCGCCAGCTTGTGCGCGGTGTCCTCGACGTTGACGTGGTCGGCGGCCAGCGCGGCCTCGAACTCGGTGTGGTCGAGCGAGAACAGCGGCGTCGTCGATCCCAGCGGATCGCCGATCCCGTTGCCCTGGCCGGTCCCGCCGCCGACCCGGCGGCGGTACTCGTCGCGCGCCGCCTGCTGCAGCTCCGGAAAGCCCTCGAACCCGAGCGCCTGCGAGAAGCGCACCACCGTGCTCGACGACGTGTTCGCCCGCCGCGCGAGCTCCTCCGCCGTCTGGAACGCGGCCTCGTCGAGATGGTCGACGATGTACTGCGCGACGTCCTTCTGCGACCGCGAGAAGTCGTCGAACCGCGCCCGCACATACCCCGACAGCGTCTGGTGGCCGTGTGTGACCTCGGGGCTGGGGATCGGAACCGACGCGGGCTTCATGGGCAGCGATTGAGTTCGACGCCCCCCGGCGTCGTTCCTTCAAGCCAGCCCGCGACCTCGTCCCGAGGCCGTCTCTGTCGGACTCGCCGCGATGCACGGCGTCCCCGACCCGGCTACGAGGTCCGGCGAGCCTGCCGGAGCTGCTCCAACCGCTCCTGGTTCTGCTTGCGCTCGGCCAGCACCTGGGCCACGACGTACACGATCAGCACGTTGGCGATCACCCCGATGCCCCCGAACGTGATCAGCAGCGCCAGCGTCTGCCCGAACGAGCTCGGCGAGCTCCCGAGGCCGAGGATTCCGCTGGCGATCGTCAGCATGGTCGGATGATAACCCGCGGGCTGCCCGAGTCGACGCCGATCGTGGGTCGTGCAGCGCGAGGGAGCGAGCCAGAAGGGGGTGGCGCGACATCGGCCGCCTCCGTCGTGAGCCGCATGTCGTCTGACCCCCGCCAGGCGGGGGTCGTCCGACACGCGCCTGCCCGTGATCGCCTCGTTGTCGCCCCGCCCCCGGGGTACCGCTCCCGCGCATCGACCCTCCGCGCGGTAGCGTCATCGGCGGCCGGCCCGGTAGCTCAGTTGGTCAGAGCAGCGGACTCATAATCCGTCAGACGCAGGTTCGAGTCCTGCCCGGGCTACTGGAGCTCATCCGCGGCTCGCGGTGGGGCCTGGCGCCCCCGCGGCGTGATCGAGTTCGCCGCGGCCGCCCCGACCTGTGGCGGGCGAGCACGTGCCGGAGAGGCCGTCGTGGCTCGGATGCGATCGGTGGCCCGGAGCGGTAGCGTGTCGGCATGAAAACCACCCGTGACGGTCTCATCCTGCTGATCGCGGCGCTGCTCGTGGCGGCCGCGTTCGCGGCCTCGGCGGCCGCTTCCGGCAGCGCGCCGAAACAGCCGCCGTGCACCAAGAAGGCCCTCAGCGCCGGGCTCAAGCGCGGTTCGGCGCAGCCGAAGAGCGCGAAGGTTCAGGGGTCGTTCGGCTGCGCCGGCGGCTGGGCGTACTCGGGCATCGTGGTGGGCGGCAAGCACGGCTTCGACGCCGTGGCCGTCTATAAGGCCAAGAACGGCGTGTGGGTGGCCGTCAATCGCGCCAAGCCGTGCCGGACGCACGCGATTCCGAAGAAGATCTACAAGGGCGCCTGCACCACCAGCTGACGCGCCCCGGCTCGCCGGCGACCTGAGGGCGGTCACGGATGACTGCCCGCTAGGCCGTGCGTCCCGCCGTCATGGCCCAGCACGGTCGCGCGAGGACGCCGCCTTCGTGCAGACCCCGAAACGGGGTGGCGAACCGGCGTCCTGCGGCCCGGACGAATATACGATTGCCGGATCCGGGCGGCGGAGCCGATCCCATTCTTGTCACGGGGGGCGGCGAGGCCGGGAGCGTGAGTTCGTGAAGGGCATCGTCTACAACCTGCTCGAGGTCTGCGTCTCTCGCGAGTACGGCGAGGACATGTGGGATGACCTCTTGGCCGCCGCGGGTGTCGATGGCGCGTACACGTCGGTGGGCAGCTATCCGGATGAGGACCTGTTCGCCCTCGTCGCGGCGGCCTCCGAGGCTCTCGGCAAGCCCCCGAACTCGATCATCCGCTGGTTCGGGTGCAGCGCCATGCCGCTGCTCGCCGGCCAGTACCCGAGCTTCTTCGAGCCGCACACGAGCACGCGGGCGTTCGCGCTGACCCTCAACGGCATCATCCACCCCGAAGTCCGCAAGCTCTACCCGGGCGCTGACGTGCCGACGTTCAACTTCGACGGATCGACCGATGACCTGTTGGTCATGGGCTACTGGTCCCCGCGCAGGCTGTGCGCGTTCGCCGAGGGCCTGCTGCAGGGGGCTGCCCACCACTACGGCGAGCAGATCGTCATCGAACAGCCGCAGTGCATGCTGCGGGACGACGCGCGGTGCGTCCTGGAGATCTCGCTGCGGTGACCGAGCCGTTCGAGGACGTGGGGAGCGCCGAGGTCGTCCGTCTGCGCAGGCGGCTCGATCGCGAACGCCGCGCGCGCCAGGAAGCTGAGCGGATCTCGGAGCAGGCGACGCGCGAGCTCTACGAGCGCCAGCAGGAGCTGGCGCTGATGGTGGCCGTCGCGCGCGCCGCCAACGACTCGGCAGATGTCCCCGACGCGCTGTCACGCGCCATCGGACACGTCTGCGAGTACATGAAATGGCCGGTCGGCCACGTCTATCTGGCCGACGCCGCCGTCGGGCTGCGGCCGACCACGATCTGGCACATCGATGATTCGGAGTGCTTCGAGACCTTCCGCCGGGTCACCGAGGCGACGCCCCTGGCCACCGGCGAGGGGCTCGGCGGGCGGGTCCTTGCGACCGGCCGGCCGGTCTGGCTGCCCGACGTCACCGTCGAGGCCAACTTTCCGCGGGCCCGGCTCGCCGCGGACATAGCGGTGCGGGGCGGCTTCGGCTTTCCCATCCTCGTCGGTGCGGAGGTCGTCGGCGTGATGGAGTTCTTCACCGACTCGGTGCAGCCCGCCGACGCGCGACTCCTCGAGCTCATGGCGAAGATCGGCACCGAGCTCGGGCGCGTGATCGAGCGTGACCGCGCGCGCGCCTCCGAGCAGCGGCTCAACCGCGAGCTCGCGGGGCGGGCGACCGAGCTCGCGCGCTCCAACACCGAGCTCGAGCAGTTCGCCTCGATCGCCTCGCACGACCTCCAGGAGCCCCTGCGCAAGGTCAGGACGTTCACCGAGCGGGTCCTCGCCAACGAGGCGGGGCAGCTCTCGGAGCAGGGCCGGGACTATCTCGGGCGCGCGAACGCCTCAGCGGCGCGGATGCAGACGCTCATCCAGGATCTGCTGACCTTCTCCCGGACGGCCACTCGCGAGCGATCGTTCGCCGCGGTCGACCTGGGCCGGCTCACCGCCGACGTGCTCGAGGATCTCGAGGCGGCGGTGCAACGGTCCAAGGCGACGGTGGTCGTGGGCGCGCTGCCGACGATCGACGCCGATGAGCTGCAGATGCGCCAGCTCATGCAGAACCTGTTGACCAACGCGCTGAAGTTCCGCCGCGAGGGCCGGTCACCGGAGGTCTCGATCGACGGGATCGTGTCCGACGGCACCGCGGAGATCCGCGTGCGGGACAACGGAATCGGCTTCGACCCCCAGTACGGCGACCGGATCTTCCGCGTGTTCGAGCGCCTCCACGGCCGGTCGCGATACGACGGCACCGGGATCGGCCTCGCGTTGTGCCGCAAGATCGTCGAGCGCCACGGGGGCACGGTCCGCGCCGACGGCGTGCCCGACGTCGGTTCGACGTTCACCGTGGCGATCCCCGTCAGCCAGGGGTTGCCCACACCGCGTTGATCGATCGGGGGATCAGGCCGTGGCTGCGAGGCCGAGGATCGCCCGGGCCTGCGCCGGCGTGGCCGCGCGCCGCCGGCCGCTCTCGATCAGGGCCACGACCTCCTCGACGAGCTCGCGGTTGCGCGGCGTGCGTTCGCCGGCGTAGTCCTCGAGTCCGACGCGGAGATGACCGCCACGCTGGAGCGCGGCCTCGGCAACGCCCGTGGCGACGACGTCGCCGCCCTGCACCGCCACCAGCCAGGGCAGTCCGCTGCCCTCGAGCATCGCCAGGTAGGCGTCGAGGCTCGCCTCGGTCGGGGGCAGCCCGAAGACCATCCGGCCCCCGAGATACAGCTTGATCAGCGCGCCGGCGGGGAGCGCGCCGGCCTCGTGGACGGCGAGCGCGACCCGCAGGAAGCTCGGATCGAAGATCGAGATGCTCGGGGCCAGGCCGAGCTCGGCGCAGCGCCGCACCATGTACCGCGTGTCGGCGAAAGTGTTGACGTAGACCTGATCGACCGCCGTCGGCAACCCGGCGTCGTCGAGCGTGCCGAGGGTGACCGAGCCGGGGTCGACGAGCCCCATGGCGTCGATCCCCGAGCGCGCGAGCGCGACGTGATGGGCCCAGCGCGTCTCGATCGCGATCCCCGGCCCGCCGCTGGCCATGGTGGCGTAGAGCAGCACGTCCGGATGCGCCGCCCGGATCGGACGCCACGCCTCCAGATAGGGCGCGGCGGCGTGGACGCCGTCAGGGACCCACATCGGCTCGTCGTTGTGGTTGTGCACGATCGCCGCGCCCGCCCGCACGCAGGCCAGCGCGTCCTGCGCGATCTCCGACGGGGAGCGCGGGACGTGCGGGTTGGCCTCCCGGGTGGTGGCACCGTTGAGGGCCACCTCGACGATCCGCACGTCAGTGCCGTCGATCTCCATCGCGGCACATCAAATCACCCGCTCTTTGACGGCACGGCGCCGACGCGTCCGCCACACCGGTCAGCCGTCGGCGAGCACCCGCGCGGCGGCGCGCAGCACGCCGGCGCGGTCCTTGTGCGCGCGCTCGTAGTCGCGCGTGCGCTTGACCTGCTCGGAGTCGCGCCGCGCGAGGCGCTCGATGACCTCGGCGACGTTCAGCTCGTCGTAGCCCGGCCACGGCTCCTCGGCCCGGAGCGCGGAGATGCGCTCGAGCACGGTGCTGCGATTCTCGTGCCCGCGCTCGTAGGCGTCGATCGCGACGAGCTCGATTTGGGAGAGGGTGGCCAGGCGCGCGACGATCTCCTGGGCGTTGCGCCCGTCGTAGCTCGGGATCGCGAGGTCGTCCGGCGCGGGCGCCGCCGGCGCGGGCGTGGGGCTCTCCTCGCCGCCGGCGATCTCGGCGATGACCACCGCCGAGCTCAGCTTCGGGATCTCGCGCAGGATCCGGTCGAGCATCCGCTGCTCGTCGGCGAGGATCGAGCGCGCCAGCTCCGCCGTCTCCTGGTCGCCCACGGCACGGGCGAGCCGCTCGATCGCGGTGTAGCTGGCGATCTCCCACGCCTCGGCGGCATACACGTCCCTCGCGTTGCGCAGGACCTTGTCCTCGCCACCGGACCCCCGGAGCAGATCGAACGGAGCCTTGCTGACGGCCAGCGCCTGGCCGAACATGTCCTCCCAGAAGCCGACGACCGCGGTCACCGGGTTGGCGCGCTCGCCGAGCTGCTCCAGGCGCTTGCCCACCCGAGCGCGATGGTCGCGGGTCTCGGCGAGATGCCGCTCGAGCGCCGAGCGGTAGTCGCCGCTCGGGGTCATGGGAATCTGGGACTGCAGCAACCGGACGAGCGCGTCCTCGCTCGCTCGGGCCTCCGACAGATAGCGCAGCAGCTTTCTCACCGACACGTCCATGGGCTCATCCGATCACTCGAGGTGTACGAACGAACCCCACCATAGACGAACGCGTGTTCGCAGTCGCGCGACCTCGCGGACACTGGGTCGGCGGAAGGCCGACCGCGAAGCCGATCGCGAGCATGACCAAGGAGCGTGGTCGCCGTCCCTCGCCGTGGTCCAGCGCGTGGAAGCGGTCACCTCTCGCTCGCGGTGGCGTCGAGGCGCTCGGCGATCACCACCGCCGCGCGCTCCTGCGCGGCGTACGTCGCGCGCAGCGCCGGCTCGACCTCGGCGTCCTCGGCGCTGACCGGCGGCGGATGATCCATCAGCAGCGCCCGCACTTGCCCGCCGAGCGACTCCCCGCCCACGACGTCGGCGAGCCCGGTCAGTGCGTCGGCGCGCACCCGCGCCCCCTCGACGAAGGAGCCGATCACCGTCTCGCGGGTCAGCGGCACCCGGCCGAACACCCGCGCGTGCAGGACGGCGGGATTGACCGCGTGCGGACGGACGAGGTCGCGGCGGTCGTTGGCGGTCATGCCGGCGGCGATCGCCAGGTAATCGATCGCCCGGGTCACGCCCTGGGCATCGACGGGCAGCGAGGCCTGCAGCTCGGGCGTCAGGCGCGAGCGCAGCGTCGCGTGCTCGGCGGCCGCGTCGCCGAGCAGCGCCTCGACGCGATCACGGTGCCTGCGATCCATCTCGTCCACGGTAGTCGGCGCCAAGCTTGCGCAGCAGCCCGCGCTTGATCGCCGGGCGTTGGTCGAAGGTCAGCAGGAAGCCCGCCTCGCGGTAGCGGCGTGGCCCGGCGGAGGCGGCGAGCACCCGGGACTGCCGGCGGCGGCGAGCTCGATGCCGGCAGCTTGGAGAGCGAAGGCGGCGATCCGCGCGCGCACCGACCCGATCCCGTCCATATCGGCGCTGGCAAGCTCGTCGCGCAGCGTCACGAGCCGGGCCGCCAGCCGCTCGTCGTCGAGCTCTGAGAGGCATCGCGCCGCCAGTCCGAGGCCGAGCGCCCCGTTGCGCCACAGGCCGTCGCCGTCGGCCCAGCCCGCGTGCGGCTCGACGGCGATGACCCGGCGCTCGGGCACCGTCACGCCGCCGAAGCGCAGCGAGCCGGTGGCGCTCCCCCGGACGGCGAGCAGCTCGAGCGGCGAGAACTGCAGGCCCGGCGCCGGCACGTCGACGACGGCGCGCACGATCCGCTCGTCCGCCGTGCGGGCGACGACGAGCGCGGTGTCGACCGTCCCGTCGCCGGTGAACCAGAGCGCCTCTCCATGCAACCTTCACCGGCCGGCGGTCGCGGTGGCGATCAGGGTCGCGGGCCCCGGCCGCAGCCGGCGAGGACGAGCCCGCCGCGGCGCCGGCCCGTGCACCGATCGGGCGCAAGCTCGTCACGCAGCGGACACGGGGCGCCGGTGACCGCGCCGACGACTCCATGGTGCTGGACGGACTCCATGGTGCTGGACGAAGATGAACGTCGTCTTCAGACAGCCGCAGGCGAGCGCCTCGATCACCGCGCAGGTCTCGGCGAGGTCGGCGTCGAGGCCGCCGGCGGCGCGGGGTCCGACGAGCCCGTACAGACCGGCGGCGGCGATCGCGTCGAGCTGGTCGACCGGCGGCCCGCCGTCGCGATCGACCGCGTCGCACACCGGCGACAGGACCTCACGCGCCACCCGTCGGGCGGCGACCACGGCCCGCTCGCGGCGAGGCGCGCTCATCCTCCACCTATAGCGCGGCTGCCAGGCGGCGGCGCGCAAGATGGTCGCGGGACGCGGCGGCGCGATCGTCAACATCTCGGGCGTCGCCGGGCTGCGCGGCGCCGGGGACTTCACGACCTACTGCGCCTGCAAGGGAGGGGTGCGGCTGTTGACCGATTCGCTGGCCAAGGCGCTCGGGCCCCGCGGCGTGCGGGTCAACGCCGTCCATCCGGGGCTGATCGACACCGCGATGGTCAACCGGGACCTGCCGCTGGCCACCGAGTGCGATGCCGGCGCGGTGCCGCTGCAGCGCTTCGGCGCCCCCGACGACGTGGCCGATGCGATCGTATACCTCGCCAGCGACCGGTCGGCACACGTCTCGGGCGCCGCGCTCGTCGTCGACGGCGGCGAGTTCTCGGCCATCTGAGTCAACCGGGGCGTAATCGGGGTAGCCCGTGCTCGGCGGCCCGGCCGCCCCGCGACGGCAAACAAGCACGACACAGCGAGCACGACACAGCGAGCACGACACAAGGAGACGACGATGAGCGCGAATGACAGAGTGGCGGTGATCACCGGCGCCTCCAGCGGGATCGGCGAGGCGACGGCCCGGGCGCTGGCCCGGGACGGCATGGACGTGGCGCTGCTCGCCCGCCGCCGGGACAAGATCGACGCGCTCGCCTCCGAGCTCGGCGGCGACGGACGCCGCGCGATCGCGATCGAGACCGACGTCACCGACCGCGACTCGCTCCTCGCCGCCGCCCAGCGGGTGAAGGACGAGCTCGGCGGCGCCGACGTGCTCGTCAACAACGCCGGGCAGATGCTGCTCGCTCCCTTCTCCTCCGACCAGGTGCAGGAGACTCGGCGGATGATCGAGATCAACCTGCTCGGCGCGATGGTCGCCACCGAGGTGTTCCTCGAGCAGCTTCGGGACGGTCCCTCCGACCTGGTCAACATCTCCTCGGTCGCGGGCCGGACCGCCCGCCCGGGCAACTCCGTCTACGCCGCCACCAAGTGGGGGATGAACGGCTGGTCGGAGGCGCTGCGCCAGGAGCTGGCGCCCGAGATCCGCGTCAGCGTCATCGAGCCCGGGGCCGTCGCGACCGAGCTGACCGATCACATCACCGACGAGGAGGCCAAGCAGGGCGCCGAGCAGATGTATCAGGACGTCGATGCCATCTCCCCGGACGAGATCGCCGAGATCATCGCCTTCACGGTCGGCCGACCCGACGGCGTCGCGATCAACGAGGTCCTCGTCCGCCCGCGCGGCCAGGCGTTCTAGGACCGAAGGAGCCGCCATGACCACCATCGCGATCGTCGGCGCCGGCCCCGGCCTCGGGGCCGCCGTCGCCCGCCGGTTCGGGGCCGAGGGCTTCGCCGCCGGCGTCATCTCGCGCAATCAGGAGCGAGCCGACGGGCTCGCCGCCCAGCTCGTCGCCGACGGGGTCCAGGCGCGGGGGTTTGCCGGCGACGTCCGAGACCCGGCCTCGATCGGGCGGGCGCTCGAGTCCGTGACCGAGAAGATGGGCCCGATCGAGGTCCTGCAGTTCAGCCCGCTGCCGCAGAAGGACTTCATGCGGCCGGTGATGGAGACGACGCCGGCCGATCTCGTCGGGCCGGTCGAGTTCTCGATCTACGGTGCGGTGGCCGCCGTGCATCAGGTCGTGCCCGGGATGCGCTTCCTCGGCGCCGATCGCGGCACGATCCTGTTCGTCAACGGCGGCACGGCGCTGCAGCCGCGGGCGCACCTGACCGGCACGAGCGTCGCCTTCGCGGGCCAGCGGGCCTACATCGAGCTGCTCCACGAGACGCTGCGCGAGGACGGCATCCACGTCGCCCAGCTCGTCATCGGCGGCGCGATCGTCGCCGGAGACAAGGACAAGGATCCCGAGGTGCTCGCCGGGGTGCTGTGGGACCTGCACGACAGGCGCGACCGCCTGCGCGTAGAGGTCGCCACCGGATAGCGATGTCGCGCGCCGCCGGCGGTCGCGGGGCGGTGATCGGAGCCGGCTGAGCGACGACCGCCGTCCGGGGCGAGAGCCCGTGCTATGAATCGCCCGCGCCATGGATCTCGATCTGCTCGTCATCGGCTCGGGTCCAGGCGGTCAGCGAGCCGCGATCCAGGCCGCCAAGCTCGGCAAGCGCGTCGGGGTCGTCGAGCGCCGCGATCGGATCGGCGGGGTCTCGATCCACACCGGGACGATCCCCTCCAAGACTCTGCGCCAGTCGATCCTCGAGGAGATCGCCGGCCGCGGGGCCGATCTGCCCGATCCGCTGCATCCCGAGCGCCAGCAGACCGCCTCGCTGCGCTTCCTCTACGACCGCACGGCATCGGTCGTCGCCTCCGAGACCGCCGTCGTGCGCGAGCAGTTCCGGCGCAACGGCGTCGGGCTGCTGATGGGTGACGCGCGCTTCGTCGACCCGCACACGGTGCACATCACCGAGCCCGGCCACCAGCACGCCGAGTCCGAGGTGACCGCGCACAACGTCGTCATCGCCGCCGGGACCAAGCCGGCCCGCCCCGCCGACGTGGACTTCGACGATCACCACGTGATCGACTCCGACGGGGTGCTCCACCTCGCCCTGCCGGTGCCCAAGACGATGACGATCGTCGGCGGCGGCGTGATCGGGATCGAGTACGCCTCGATGTTCGCCGCGATGGGCATCCGGGTCACGCTCGTCGACGCCCGCGAGCGGCTGCTGCCGTTCCTGGACCGCGAGATCAGCGTCGCGTTGCAGTTCCTGCTGCGCCGGCGCAACGTCACCTTCCGCCTCACCGAGACCGTGACGAGCGTCGAGCGCAAGCCCGACCGCGTGATCACGAACCTGACGTCGGGCAAGCAGATCGTCTCGCACACCCTGCTCTACGCCACCGGCCGCCAGGGCGCCGTCGACGAGCTGGCGCTCCAGAACGCCGGCCTGGCGGCCGACAAGCGTGGACGCTTGACCGTCGATGAGGAGTATCGCACCGAGGTCGAGCACATCTTCGCCGTCGGCGACGTCGCTGGTCCGCCCGGTCTGGCCGCCACCGGGATGGAGCAGGGCCGGATCGCGGCGCTGTCCGCGTTCGGCGAGCCCTGCCAGCACCTGCCCGAGCTCGTCCCCACCGGCATCTACGCGATCCCCGAGATCTCGTTCGTCGGGCGCACCGAGGAGCAGCTGACCGAGGCCGCGATCCCCTACGTCGCCGGGACCGCGTGGTGGCGCGAGCTCGCCAAGGCGATGATGATGCGCGAGGAGGAGGGGATGCTGAAGATCCTCGTCTCCCCCGAGGACCGGCGGCTGCTCGGCGTCCACGTCATCGGCGCCCAGGCCACCGACCTCGTCCACATCGGCCAGGCGCTGATGGATCGCGACGGCGGGCTCGACTTTCTCGTCTCGGCGGTGTTCAACTACCCCACGCTCGCCGAGGCCTACAAGGTCGCGGGCCTCGACGCGATGAACCGGATGCGCGACCTCGGGTAAGACCCGCTCGCCCGGTCAGCCGGTCACGTGGCCGGCGATCTCCTCGGCGATGGCCAGCGACGACGTGGCCGCCGGCGAGGGGGCGTTGCGCACCCACACCACCCGGTCCGAGACGTCCAGGCGGAAGTCGTCGACAAGCGATCCGTCGCGGTCCACCGCCTGGGCGCGCACGCCGGCGGGCGCCCGGACCGCGTCGGCGGGGCGCAGCTCGGGGACGTAGCGCTGAAGCTCGGCGATGAACGAGCGCTTGCGCACCGAGCGATACAGCTCGCCGGCGCCGGCCCGCCAGTGCCGGCGCATCATCCGCAGCGTCCCGGGCCAGGTGAGCGTCTCGGCGAGCTCGCGCGGGCGCCACTGCGAGCGGCGGTAGCCCTCGAGCGCGGTGGCGAGCACCGCGTTGGGGCCAAGCCACACCGAGCCGTCGACCTTGCGCGTCAGGTGGACGCCCAGGAACGGCAGCGACGGGTCAGGAACCGGGTAGATGAGCCCCCGCACGAGGCTTTCGCGGCCCGGCGCCAGGCTCCAGTACTCCCCGCGGAAGGGGACGATCCGCGGTTCGGCGCGCTCGCCCGAGGCGCGCGCGAGGCGGTCGGACCACAGTCCGGCGCAGACGACGACGCGGTCGGCGGTCAACGTCTCGCCGCCGGCGAGATGGACGCGGCCCCGCCCGGCCCGGCCGCCCGCGGGCTCGATCCGGGTCACCGGGGTCGCGGTACGCACGTCCCCGCCGGCGTCGCGGACCTCTGCCGCCATCGCCCGGGCGACGCCGGGGAAGTCGGCGATCGCGGTCACCGGCGAGTGCAGCCCGGCGACGCCGCGCACGTGCGGCTCGACCTCGGCGAGCTGCGCGCCCTCGAGCCAGCGCAGCCCCGGCACCTCGTTCGCCGTCGCGCGCTCGGCGAGCCGGCGCAATCGCTCGCGCTCGGACTCCCGGGTGGCGACGACGACCTTGCCGCACTCCTCGTAGGCGACCTGTTGCGCGGCACAGTAGTCGCGCATCAGGACCCGGCCGCGGGCGCACAGGCGCGCCTTCAGCGAGCCGGGGGTGTAGTAGATCCCGGCGTGCACGACGCCGCTGTTGTGCCCGGTCTGATGCCGGGCGAGCTCGGGCTCCTTCTCGAGGACGATGACCTCGCCGCCCGCATCCGAGCGCGTCAGCAGCCGCGCGGTGGCCAGCCCGAGGATCCCGCCCCCGACGACGACTACGCGCACCGTGTCCGACTCGATCGCCACCACATGCGACCACGATCGCACAGCGCTGCCCGCCTCGTCTCAGTCGCCACCGGACGGAAAAAGCGAATGCGGGGCTCGCGTTGCCCGCGCGGTCGGCGGTCAGAGCGAGCGCAGCGCCGGCAGCAGCTCAGCCTCGGCCCACCGCAGGAACGGCTCCTGGTGCGCGCCGCCGATCTGCACGAGGGCGACCTCCGTGAAGCCGGCGTCGACGAACCGCCGGATCGCCTCGACGTGCTCCTCCACATCGGGGCCGCAGCTCAACGCCTCCCCCACCTGCCGGGGCTCGACGAACGCGGTGGCGGCGTCGAAGGACTCCGGATTGGGCAGGTCCGCGTTGACCTTCCAGCCCAGGCCGAACCAGCGGAACTGCTCGTGGGCACGTCGCACTGCGGTCTCGCGGTCGGCGTCGTAGCTGAGCGCGAGCTGGCCGACGCGGGGCTTGCCCGCGCCGCCCGCCGCATCGAACATCTCGCCCAGCGCGGCGTTCGGCTCCACCGCGATCATCAGGTCCCCGTGGCGTCCCGCCAGCCGGCAGGACTGCTCGCCGGACACTGCGATCCCGATCGGAATCCGCTCGGTGGGCAGATCCCACAGCTTGGCCTGCTCGACGTCGAAGTGCGCGCCGCGATGGTTGACGCTCTGTACCCCGTCGAGCAGCCGGGCGATGATCTGCACCGCCTCGACGAGCATCTCGAGGCGGACGCCGACCGCCGGCCAGCGCTCGCCGACCACGTGCTCGTTGAGGTTCTCGCCGGAGCCGAGCCCGAGTCGGAAGCGGTTGCCCGAGAGGATGCCCAGCGTCGCCGCCTTCTGGGCGACGATCGCCGGGTGGTAGCGCATCGTCGGGCAGGTGACGTAGGTCATGAGGCCGATGCGCTCGGTCGCCTGGGCGGCGGCGCCGAGGATCGCCCAGGCGTATCCGGCGTGTCCCTGCTCGGCGAGCCACGGCTGGAAGTGATCGGAGCAGACCGAGAAGTCAAAGCCCGCCGCCTCGGCGGCCACCACGTCGGCGACCAGGCGATCGGGTCGCGACTGCTCGGTCATCATCGTGTAGCCGAATCGGGTCATCGCCGAGTGCATCGCCGCCGCGGGCCGTCGCTCGCCTCGGCCGTGTCAGGACTGCTCGCCTCGGCGGTGTCAGGAATGGCGCCCATCGGCGTCCGTCGCGATCAGGCGACGAGGGCGCTGTGGACGAACGCCGTGGCCATGCCGTAGACCAGGTGGAACCCCAGGTCGGGCGTGAGCGCGGCCGGCGACTGGCGCCACGGCGACGGCGCGACGCCGAGCAGGGGGAGCTCGACGAGCGACACGCCCCACACCGCGGCGCCGAAGCCAAGGCCCGACAGCGCCGTCTGGGCCGGGCTGCACCGCCGGCGCCGCACCGCTCCGAACGCGGCGCCCCAGCCGGTGCCGTAGAGACCGTGCATGAGAGCGTTGAAGGCGGCCTGCCGGCGGCGCGGAACCCGCGCGCCGGTCGTCTCGCGCAGCAGCTTGCGGCCGACGTCGCCGGGAGTCGAGCTCGGTTCGCCGTCGGTGGCGCGCAGGAAGGCGACCTGCGCCGAGGTCATCGCCGCCGTCCCGGCGGCCCCGGCGACCAGACCGAGCGCGGCCGCCGTCACCGGCGAGCGCTTCGGAGCGGCCCCGTCGGGGTCCGAGGCATCGATCGGCGCCGGATCGGGCTCGGGGCCCGCGGCCGCATAGGCGACGCCGAGCACGAGCGCATCCTCGGCGACCGCCAGCGCGGGATCGGGCAGCGGGGCGCGGCCCCCGAGCAGTGCCCGGCCCCGCTCGGAGAGATAGGTCGACGCCGCCGCGGTCGCCGCGCCGACGCCGGCGCCGCTGCCGCCACCGATCAGGCGCCCGGCGAGCGCGCCGCTCATGACTCGGCCGACGAGCGCCGGGCCGTCGCTGCGCGCCGGGATCTCCGGGTGCTTGTCGCTCGCCAGCTCGCCGGCCGCCGCAAACCCGAGGCCGACCCGCGCCCATGGGTTGGCGACGCGTTCGCGCGCGGCGAGGCCGGCCCAGGCGCCGAACGTGCGCGCACCGCTGACCGCGCCGAGCACGGCGGCGCGACGCAGCTGTGATCTCGTGGGCACCGCCCGCGGCTACCCGCCGGGCAACCCGGCAAACGTCATTCGGCGCCGGCGAGTTCGCGCTCCATCTCCTCGGCGAGCTCGAAATGGTGGTAGCGGCCGGGCGCTCGCAAGCGCTCGATGACGCGGCGTCGGGTCTCCGGGTCCTTGTCCTGGCTGAGCTTGCGCTTGTAGGTGAAGCGGGTGATCGGGACGCGGATCCCGACCGTCCCGCGGGCGAGCCGCGCATCCCGCTCGCGGTCGAGCAGCAGCGGCTCGTCGACGTGGCGCTCGAAGTGCTCGACGAGCTGGCCGAGGACCTCGAGGTTGCGATCGGCGTCGAGGACCTCGGGCACGCCGTGGCAGTGCGCGACCGTGAAGTTCCAGGTGGGGACGGGCGTCGCGCCGGGCGCGTACCAGCTCGGCGAGATGTAGCCGTGGCGGCCCTGCACGATGATCAGGATCTCGCGCTCCCCGAAGTCGTGGACCTCCTCGTCGGGCCGGCCGACGTGGGTGACGATCGCCAGCTCCGCGGAGCGCTCGTCGAGGAGGATTGGATAGTGCGACGCGACGAGCCCACCCGGCCCGGCGGAGACGAGCGCCGCCCAGGGGTTGGCGGCGATGAGCTCGCGCACGACGCTCGGATCGTCGGATGCGAAGAGCGGGTTATGCCGCATGCCGCGATTCTGCCAGTCATCCGACGCGGCCCGGCGTCGGGGGACGATCGGCTCGAGTCGGCGCGCGAACGCCTCAGCCGGGGTCGGCGGCGAGCGCGAAGGGGCTGCCCTCGGAGTCCCGGCAGACCGCCCAGCGCTCACCCGGATGGATCACCGCGCCGCCGAGCTCGCGCACGCGCTCGAGCGTCCCGGCGAGGTCGGCCACGGCGAAGTAGGGCAACGAGACGGTGTCGCCCGGACCGCGGCCCCGAGCGTGGACGCCGACCGCCGGGCCCGCGCCGTCCGCGGCACCGTCGCCCCGGGTCTGCCAGCCCTCCCCCTGCCCGGCCTCGCGCGGCGCGAGCTGCGCATCGAGCAGCCCCGACCAGAATCGCCGGGCGCGTCCGGTGTCGTCGGCGGGGAACTCGATCAGCGCCGGCCGGACCACGTCAGGTCTGCGGGCGGGTCTCGGCGTCGGGGTCCACGGCCGGGTCCTCGGCACGGTCGCGGGACGATCTGCGGGCGCCGGTCGGCCGGGCCATGGGCCACTCCGCCGGCTCGGCCACCTCCCGGCGCCGACGCGGGACGAGCACGTTGAAGAGCAGGATGGCGGCGCAACCGCCCCACCCGACCTTCGTCCACGTGTTGGCCGCCGCCATGCCGAGGACGTTGCCGCTGATCGCCGCGATCACGGCCGCAGCGCCGAGCGCGATGCCGACGATCAGGCTCATCGTCTTGGCCACGAAGTGCTGGGCGGCCCCGAACAGCAGCACCCCTCCGGCGACCGCGGTCAGCATCCCCGTCCAGCCGTTGACGCCGAAGATGCCGAAGAACACCTTCCCCTCCACTGGCGCGCTGCCGTTCGGGAAGTTCGAGAAGGGCAGGAAGTGGTGCTGCTTGTAGAGGAAGTACAGGCCCGCCGCGTCGAGGATCGTGCCCAGCAGGAACGCTGGTCCCCGGGCCAGGCCCGGACCTTTCTCGATCCTTCTCGCCATGAGCTCAACGTACCCGAGCTGACGGCGAAAATCACAGGCCCGCCGTCCGCGAGCGGACGTTCCGGCCCGGACCGGGCCGTCAGCCGTCGACGCGGTAGCGCTCGAGCGCCCGGCGCCGGGCCTCGGCGTGCTCGACGATCGGCTCCGGATAGTCGGTGCCGACCCGACAGCCGCACTCCTGCTGGACGTCGTCGGGCATCCGCCACGGCTCGGCGAGGAAGTCGTCGGGCACCTCGGCGAGCTCGGGGACGTAGTGGCGCACGTACTCCCCGTCGGGATCGAACCTGTGCTGCTGGCGCGACGGGTTGAACATCCGCCTGAACGCGGGCGCGGGATCGACGCCGACCGACGCGATCCACTGCCAGTTGCCGTTGTTGGAGGCCTCGTCGCCGTCGAGCAGCAGGCGCATGAACCATCGCTCGCCCCAGCGCCAGTCGATCGCGAGGTCCTTGGTGAGAAACGATCCGACGACGAGCCGGGCTCGGTTGTGCATCCAGCCCTCCCGGCGCAGCTGGCGCATCCCGGCGTCGACGACCGGAAACCCGGTCCGGCCCTCGCACCAAGCCTCGAAGTTCTTCTCCGAGCGGCTCCACTGCATCCCGCGGTAGCGCTCCTGGAACTCCGAGCGCGCGTTGCGGGGGTGGTGGCCGAGCACATGCGCATAGAAGTCGCGCCAGCACACCTGCCGGCGCCATGCGTCGGCGCTCGGGGTGCGCTCCAGCCGCTCCTCGATCTCCCGCGGCGAGACGCAGCCGAAGTGCAGGTAGGGCGACAGCCGCGACACCGCCCGGCCGCTCAGCGTGTTGTGCTCCTCGGCGTACTTCTCGATCGGGCCGCCGAGGAAGCGGCTCAGCGCCTTGCGTCCGACGGTCTCGCCACCCCGCGCGGGATCGTCGACCTCCTGCCGGAGCCCGAGCGACGTCAGGCTCGGCAGCGTGCCCGCCGCCGCCGTACGCCCGGGGTCGGGCAGCGACCCCGGGGCGCCGAGCACGTCGCGCCGCGGCTGGCGCAGCCAGTTGCGGTAGAAGGGGGTGAACACTGTGTACGGCTTGCCCGACCCGGCGCGGATCGGCTCCAGCGCGTCGATCGCGAACAGCCCCGGATGGGGCATGACCTCGACGCCGATCTCCTGCAGCGCGTCCTTGACTTCGCTCTGGCGGCGGCGGGCGAACGGCCCGACGTCCACGCTGAAGTGAAGCGCTGTGGCATCGACCTCCCGAGCCAGCTCGGCGAGCTCGCGCGCCGGGTCGCCGCGACGGACGAACAATCGGCTGCCGCGCCGGCGCAGGGCGTCGTCGAGGTCCCGGAGGCACTCGAGCATGAACTGGGTGCGCGGTCCCGACGCGTGGCGGCCGCCGAGCAGCCCGTCATCGAAGCAGAACACCGGGATGACGGGCTCCCCGGCGTCGCGCGCCGCCCGCAGCGCAGGGTGGTCGTGGACGCGCAGGTCGCGCCGGTACCAGACGAGCGTGCTCACGCTGATCGCCTCCGCTCGCCCGCCGGCTTGCTTTCGCGCCGGGCGCGCGCTCGGCATCCGGCCTCGCCAGATCGCGCGCCGCGCGAATCGTCCAGCTCTCGGCATCCAGCCTCGCCTGATCGGGCAGCGCCGGCGTCATCCAGCTGGCTCGCCTGTAAGTCGGCTGCGTGAGTCATCCGGCTGCTGATCGCCTCCGCCTGCCATCCCGGCCGACATGTCTGGCGGCGGCGTGAATCATCCGGCTCGCGTCGCGGCGAGCGCGTCGAGCAACTGGGGCACCGCGCGCTGGCGGTAGTCGAAGATGAGGCGCACATCGCGCCCGACCAGCAGCGGATGAGCGAGCTCGCCGACCGGGCCGAGCGGCAGCTCGTAGTGGACCTCGTCGCGCACGAGGGTTCCGGCGCCCGCGGCGGCGAACGTGTGGCGGTGATGCCAGAGCCGATAGGGCCCGCGGACCTGGCGGTCGACGAAGCCGGACTCGGGCTCCCACTCCTCGATGCGCGACGTCCAGCGCAGCGGCGCGCCGCGGTAGCGCAGGCGGTAGTCGATCCGGGTGCCGACCTCCATCTCGATCGGCTCCGAGCTCAGCACCTCGAAGCGCAGCCACGGTGGCGTGATCAGCTCGAGGTTGCGCGCCTGCGCGAAGAAGGCGAACACCGCCTCCGGCGATTGCGCCACGCGCTGCTCGCGCTCGAGGCGGTGGATGGCCATCGCGCTCAGCCTCCCAGGACGTCGGCGAGCGCCGGCTCCAGCTCGGGATGGCGGAAGCTGTAGCCGAGGGCGCGGAGGCGGTCGGGCACGACCCGCGCGCCCTCGGTGACCATCTCGGCCATGTCGCCGTAGAGCAGCTTGATCGCGAAGCCCGGCACCGGCAGCACCGCGGGACGGCTGAGCACATGGCCGAGGACGCGCGAGAGCTCGCCATTGGTCACCGGGGTCGGCGCGGTGACGTTCACAGGTCCGTCGGCGTCGGCGTCGCCGACGCAGTGCAGCAGCGCGCCGATGACGTCGTCGAGGTGGATCCAGGGCACGTATTGGCCTCCGCCGGCGACCGGCCCGCCGACGCCGAGCCGGAAGAACGGCAGCATCTTGGCCAGCGCGCCGCCGCTGGGCGAGAGGACGACGCCGGTGCGGGTGTACACGACGCGGACGCCGGGGGGCGCCGCTTGGGCCTCGCGTTCCCAGGCGACCGTCACGTCCGCGAGGAAGCCCCCGCCTGCAGGCGCCGACTCGTCGATCGGCTCTGAACCGCGGGGTCCGTAGTAGCCGGTCGCCGACTGCGAGATCAGCACCGCCGGGCGCTCGGACTCGGGCAGCCCCGCGATGCCGGAGACGAGCGAGCGCGTGCTCAGGACGCGCGAGTCCCGGATGCGGCGCCTGGCGTCGTCGGTCCAGCGCTGGGCGACGTCCTCGCCGAGCAGGTGGACGATGGCGTCGACGCGCAGCGCGTCGGGCGGCGGGAGCTCCTCGGTGGGAGCCGGCCACGCGTGGACCTCGGCGCCGTCGCCGAGCACGCGCTGGCCGCGTTCGGGGTCGCGCGAGACGGCCACCACCTGGTCGCCGCGCGCCCGAACCGCGTCGGCGAGCCCGAGACCGATCGTGCCGGTCGCGCCCGTGATCAGGATCCTCATCGCCTCCACTCCCTCGTCGTCGTTCGCCTCAACACGTCATCACGCCTGGAACCTAACCACATGTTGGAAAAGATTGAACGCGCTGTATCGTTGCCCCATCGCGGCAGGGGCAAACCCAGAGCTCAGCACCGCGCAACTGGCGGCGCGCACCGGCCTGAGCGCCGGGACCCTGCGGATGTGGGAGGCTCGCCACGGCTTTCCGCGCCCCGTCCGCCTCCCCGGCGGTCACCGTCGCTATACCGAGCAGGACGCGGCGTTGGTGCTCGAGGTCCTGCGTCTGCGCGAGCGAGGCCTGTCGCTGAGCTCGGCGATCGCGCGCGCGCGCCAGCGCGACCTCGTACCGGCCAGCTCGGTCTATGCGGGGCTGCGGCGTCGGCGACCCGACCTCGCTCCGGCGACGATGACCAAGCGAGTCGTCCTGCGGCTCACCCGCGCGATCGAGGACGAGTACTGCGCGGCCGCGGCGCACGGCCTGCTCGTCGCCTCCTTCCAGCGCGAGCGCTTCTACCGGCACGCCGAGCGGCGCTGGGCCGAGCTGACTCGGACCGCCGCTCTCTCGGTCGTGCTCGCCGACTTCGCGGCGCCGGATGTATCCGCCTCGCCCGCCGAGGTGGCGATCGATCTCTCGGGCCCCCTCGCGCGCGAGTGGACGTTGATCGTCGACGCGCCCGGCGCCCGCGCGTGCCTCGCCGCCTGGGAGCCGCCCGTCGACGAGGAGCCGGCCGACGCCGACCGGCGCTTCGAGGTGGTCTGGTCCTTTGACCCCGCCGTGGTCCGCGCCGCTGCGGAGGTGGCGACCGAGCTGCTGTGGACGCTCGCGCCCGACGTCGCGCGGCGGCTGCCCGCGGACGTCGATGATCCCACGGCGGCTTCCGACCTGCACTTCGCCACCCGGCTGGCGCAGCGGATGGTCGCCTACCTTGCCGAGCTCGCCGAGCCCCCCGAAGCCGTGCCCGCGCCCGGCTGATCCGAACGCCGGCGCACCCGGATCCGGGGCGACGTGCTGGTGTGTGAGCGCTCACAAGTTGTGGTTAGCTCTCGTCGGCGCGCGGGTAAGAAGCGCGCAGCGATCCCGTCGGCGCGTCTCGGCGACGGGGCACTCGAGGAGAGAGAACGGCCCGCCACGCGTCCGCTCCCACGGGCGGGATAACGGGCCTGGTCCGTCGTCGAAACGAAAAACGACGGCGGCACGACGAAAGGAAGTGCGCATGCACGATGGCGCAGCATCCCCGCGCCGGGCGCGAGGCGCCCGAGCCGCCGGCATCACCGTCCTCGCCCTCGCCGCCCTGGGGCTGCTCGGCATGAGCGCGCTCGCTCAGGGCAAGTCGAGCACCAGGAGGCCGACGATAACCAGCCGTCCCTGGGGGACCTACGGCGGTGATGCGGTCCGGCTCTACACGCTGTCCAATGGCAGCATGAAGGTCAACATCACGAACTTCGGCGGCATCGTGCAGTCGATCGACGTCCCCGGCCGCCACGACGCGTCGGCCGACGTGACGCTCGGCTTCAAGGACCTCGCCGGCTACGTGGCCAACGACGCCACGCCGCAGCCGACCGGCGGCTCGGGCACGACGTACTTCGGCGCCACGATCGGCCGCTACGCCAACCGGATCGCCAACGGCACGTTCACGCTGAACGGCACGACGTACCACCTGCCGATCAACAACGGCCCGAACACTCTGCACGGCGGGACCGACGCGTGGAACGAGCAGGTGTGGTCGGCGCAGACCTCGACCGCCGGCGGCACCGCCGCGCTCGCGCTGACCTATGTCAGTCCCGACGGGCAGGACGGCTTCCCGGGCACGGTCACCGCGACGGTGACCTTCAGCCTGGGCAAGGCCAACGCGCTGAGGATCCACTACCACGCGACGACCACCGCGCCCACGGTCATCAACATGACCAACCACAGCTACTTCAACCTCGCGGGCCAGGGCTCAGGCGAGATCTACGGTGAGCACCTGCAGATCAACGCCAGCCACTACACGCCAACCGACGCGACCCAGATCCCGACGGGCGCGATCGTCCCCGTCGCCGGGACGCCGCTGGACTTCCTGACCTCCAAGCCCATCGGCCGCGACATCACCCAGGACTTCCCCCAGCTGATCGTGGCCCACGGCTACGACCACAACTGGGTGCTGAACCGCGGCGCGTCGACCGGCCTGGTGCGCGCCGCCACCGCCGAGGACCCGGTCTCCGGACGGGTGCTGACGACCTATACCACCGAGCCCGGCATCCAGGTGTACACGGGCAACTTCCTCCAAGGTGAGCTGGTCGGCACCACCGGCCGGACCTACCGCCAGGGCGCCGGCTTCACGCTGGAGACCCAGCACTTCCCCAACTCCCCCAACCAGCCCAACTTCCCCACCACGACGCTGAACCCGGGTCGGCCGTTTGACTCGACGACCGTGTTCGCGTTCTCGGTGGCGAGGTAGACGCACCTGGCGTGGCCTGCCCGTGCGCTGCTTCCTCGGCGCGTTCGGGCAGCCCGGCCACGCCTTTCCGATGCTCGCGCTCGGACGCGAGCTGGCCTCCCGCGGCCACGACGTGACTCTGGAGACGTGGTCGCGGTGGCGGTCCGCCGCCGAGGCCGGCGGGATGCGCTTCGCCCCGGCGCCCGAGTACCCGGTCTTCCCGACCCGGGAGCGACCGTTGCAGCCCTACGAGGCCGTGGCTCGGGCCACCACCCAGACCCGACCCGCGCTCGCCGCCGCCGAGCCCGACGTCGTCGTCCACGACATCCTGACCCTCGCCCCCGCTCTCGCCGCCGAGCTGCAAGGCGTCGCCACCGCGACCCTCATCCCGCACGTCTATCCGGTCGGCGGACCCGGTCTGCCGCCCTACTCGATGGGCGCGCGCCCGGCGCGGACGCGGGTCGGGCGCACGCTGTGGCGCGCCTTCGATCGCCCGGTCCGCCATGGCCTGCGGGTCGGCCGCGATCAGCTCAACGACACCCGCCGGCGGGTCGGGTTGCCGCCGGTGTCTCGGCTGTTCGGCGGCCTGAGCACCGAGCTGGTCATGGTCGCCACCCTCCCCCAGCTCGAGTATCCGCGCGCCTGGCCCGACCACGTGCGCGTCGTCGGACCGCTCATGTGGGAGCCCGCCTGCGATGCCGCCGCGCCCCCGCCCGGCAACGCGCCGCTGGTGCTCGTCGCCACCTCGACCGCCCAGGACCCCGAGCACCGCCTGCTCCGAGCGGCGCTCGCCGGGCTCGCCGACGAGCCGGTGCGCGTCCTGGCCACCTGGAACGGCCGCCTGCCGATGCGGCCGCTGCCGGTGCCGGCCAACGCGCGGCTCGTCGAGTGGATGTCCTATGCGGCGACGATGCCGCGCTGCGACCTCGTCGTCTGCCACGTGGGCCACGGCACGCTCGTGCGCGCGCTCTCCTGTGGCCGACCCGTGCTCGCGGTGCCCCACGTCGGCGACATGGCCGAGAACGCCGCCCGGGTCTCGTGGGCGGGCGCGGGCCTGCGCCTGCCCTGGCCGCTGCTCTGCGCGGCCTCGGTGCGCTGGGCCGTGCGTCGGGCACTGCACCTCGACCGCCTGCACGTTCGGGCCGCCGAGATCGGCGCCTGGGCGACCGCGCATCCGGGACCCGCGAGGGCCGCCGACCTGGTGGAGGACTTGGCGGCGCGAGCGACGGCGGCGACCTGAGCTTGGGCGCCTCAGGCCGCTGAGGTCAGGACCCTCGCGGCGTCGGCGGTCTACGTGCCGGGATGCCCTGCAGCTCGGGCGCTCCGGCAAGCGTGAGGTCGCGGCGGTCGCGCCGGGCGGCCAGCGACGCGCCCATCCCCCCGGCAGGGCATCAGGTCGGTGAGCGTGATCCCGGCAACCTAGATGAGTGATTCCGAATTGGACGCTGCCGTAATGGCTGCGCGAGGGAACATAAACAGGCCGTCGAAGGTCGGCGTTGCTCTAGCAACGTCGACCACGGAGGTGGCCTCGTGCTCGCCGACCTCGACGACCTTCTCATCGCACT
>JAFAYV010000050.1 GCA_019240115.1 Solirubrobacterales bacterium
CGGGCGCCGGCGGGCGCCGGCGGGGCGGGGGCGGGCGCCGGCGACCGGAGGCGGTGGCTCCGCGGGCTCGTGCTCGCGCTCGGCGGCTTCCGGCACCAGCTCGTCCTCGGGCGTGCGGGCGAGCGCCGCGGCGGCGGCGAGGAAGCCGAGCGCCGGCCCGGAGAGCGCGGGCATCTCCCAGAACCAGTCGAGCGAGCCGTGGATCAGCCAGACGACGAGCGGCAGCAGCGCGACGCCCGCGATCGCGCGGCGCAGCGAGGGGCCGCGGCGCCGCGCTGCGAGTGCGGCGCCGAGCGCCGCGATCAGGAAGCCCGCGAACAGCGCGAAGCCGACGATCCCGGTGTGGGCCAGCAGCCGCATCTCGAGGCTGTGGGTCCACGACGGCTCCTCGTCGGTGCGGCGGTGGCGGACGTAGTAGTCGGCGAAGTTGTCCTGCCCGAGCCCGAGGATCGGATGGGCGGCGAAGGCGTCGAGCGAGACGCGCCAGAAGTCGTAGCGGCCACTGCCGACATCGGTGAAGTGCGAGCTCGTGGAGGCGGTCTGCTGATGGGCGAAGCCGTGCCACTGGCGCGAGATGAACCGGCCCGGATGACCCTTGGAGACGACGAGGCCGGCCCCCAGCACGGCGACCACGCCGAGCACCGCCAGCGCCGTGCCCAGGCCGCGGCGCGCGGCGGCGGGCAGGGGGCGGTCGCCGCGCAGGCCGTCGACCCAGGCGAGCAGGGTGGCGGCGACGAACACGGCCGCGCACAGCATCAGCGCGGGGCGGCCGGCGTGGACGGCGAGCCGGGAGAGGGGGTCCGAGGGGGTGTTCTGGTAGACGTGGAGCAAGCGCCGCGCGGGCACGGCGGCGGCGACCGCGGCGAGACCGGCGGCGGCGGTGACCCGAAGCCGATCGGCGACCACGGCGATCGCGACGAGCGCGACGAGCGGCAGCGTGAACAGCCAGCCGCGGCTCTGCACGATGAGCGCCAGGTCGAGGTCGGCGGTCGCGAACGCGACGAGCGCGCCGCGCAGCGGCCCCGGCAGCTCGCGGCGCGCGGCCAGCGCGATCGACGGCAGCGCCCCGATCATGAACAGGGCGGCGGTCGAGTTGATGTAGCCGGTCGGAGCGGCAAGTCGGCCCCCGACGAACAGCCCCTGGACGTTGCCGCCCGACGCGAGCCGGACGAGCAGCACGATCGCGATGACGCCGATCGCGCCGGCGAAGGCCGTCACGGCGGCGGTGACGCCGCGCGTCGTCCATGGCAGCACCACGAACAGCCCGAAGATGAGCAGGTAGAGGAGCGCGCGGTTCGCGCCCAGCAGGGCCGCTCCCGGATCCTGGGCCCACAGGATCGAGCCGTAGGACCATGCGACGTAGAGCCCGAAGCAGATCAGCGCCGCGCCGGTCCGCCGGGAGAGGCCGATGCGCGCGCGGCCGAGGCCGAGCACCGCGGTGGCCGTCAGGGCGAGCACGACCAGCGCTCCCCAGCTCCAGGTCCCGGTATCGTAGCCGCCGTTCTGGACCGCCCAGAACACGAACAGGGCAACCGCGGCGAGTCCCGGCGCCAGCACGGGAGCGTCCATCCGGATCCACGACGGGGCGCCGGGCCGGACCCGCGCTGAGAGCCTCATCGATGCCACCTGAAGCGCAGATGATCGCATCCGGTCCGGCCGCGACGAGTCGGTTGACGGCCAGCGTCGTGATCGCCGCGCACAATGCCCAGCGGACCGTTCGCGCCGCGATCGCCTCGGCGCTGGGACAGACGCGTCCGCCGCTCGAGGTGATCGTGGTCGACGACGGGTCCACCGATGCAACCGGCGAGCTCGTCGAGAAGATCGACGATCCCCGGGTGCGGCTCCTGCGCCGGCCCAACGGTGGGCCGTCGGCGGCTCGCAACACCGGCATCGCCGCCGCGCGGGGCGATTGTGTCGCGTTTCTGGACAGCGACGACCTCTGGCTGCCGGCGTATCTGCAGCGGGCGCTGGACGGGCTGGGCAGCGTCGAGCACCCCGGCTTCGCCTACACCGACGCGTGGGTGTTCGATCCCGGCAGCGGCCGGGTGCGCGAGCAGACGGCGATGGGATCGCCGCGGGAGCCCCCCGGGGAACCCGAGCGCTTCCTGGCCGCGCTGCTGCACCGCAACTTCGTGTTCACCGCGGCCACGGTGCCGCGCTCCGTGCTGACGGCCGTCGGCGGATACGACGAGCGACTGCGGATGGGCGAGGAGTACCACCTCTGGCTGCGCATCCTCTGCGCGGGGTACCGGGCGGTGTGGATCGGCGGCCCACTCGCCCTCTACCGCGACCATGCCGGGCAGACCACCACCGACCACGTCGCGTTGTCGCGTGGGGTGGCCGATCTGTTCGCCCGGCTGGACCCCGACACCCTGCCGAGCCCCGAGCTTCGCCGTCTGCTGGCGCAGCGGCGCGCGCACGCCCGCCGCGAGGCGCGGATCATCGCCGGCGAGGCCGGCATGGCCTCGACGGTGCGCGGCGTGCGCAATCGGCTGGGACGACTGCGCAACCAAGGAGGCCTGACCTACACCTGGTACCGACGGGCGCCCGCCGAGGTCGCCGCGGCGTTCGGGGACCTGCGGACCGTCGATTCAGGATGAGCGCGGCGACGGCCGCAGCCGGGCGGCGATGAGGCGCAGGTCGACGCGCCGTCGGGGGTCGATGATCGGCAACGCGACGAGGTAGACGACCGCCCCGAGCGCCACCTGCACGGCGGTCAGCGCCAGGCCGGTTGCCTCGCCGTGGTGCAGCGGGTCGACCGCGCCGGCGAAGGCGAGCATCGCGGCGACCATCGCCGCCGAGGCGGCGAGCGGTCCGGCGAGCTCGCGCACGAGCGCCGACCAGCCCATCCCGGTGAGCGGGTGGACGAGCGCGAACGCGTACACCGCGACCACGGCCTGGCTGAGCGACACCGCGCTTGCGACGCCGATGAGGCCGAACGGGATCGTCGCCGCGCAGACGAACACGACCGTGGAGACCAGGGTCAGCGTGTGCAGTCGCACGAGCAGCCGGGGCGCGCGCGCGGCCTTGATGGACTCGGCGGCGACCGAGACGAACGCGCCGCCGGCGAGCAGGCCCCAGAGCGCCGCGATCGCGTGTCCGGCCGGCCGCCAGCGGTCGCCGAGGCACAGCACCGCGATCGGGACCCCGAGGACGACGGTCGCCGCGCTGACCGGGATCGCGCTCATGGCGGTCAGGCCGTAGGCGCGACGCACGGCGGCCGACAGGCGCTGCGGCTGCTCGGAGATGTGCGCGAGCACCGGCTGCAGGACGTAGCCGCCGACGTCGACGAAGGCGACGCCCGGCTGCTGGGCGAGGCGAAAGCCGTTGCGATACTGGCCGAGGGTCGCGGCGCTGTCGAAGCGGCCGAGCATGATGATGTCCATCTGGCTGGCGATCCGGCGCAGGATCTCCGACGCGAGCACCGGCCGCGCGAAGGCGGTGATCTCGCGCCACATCGACCACGAGGCCAGCCACCGACGGGGACGAAAGCGGGCGAAGCCCCAGGCGGCCGCGACCTCGACGACCTCGGAGGCGTAGGTCCCGCCGACGAGTCCCCACACGCCCGCGCCCCGCGCGCAGAGGACGATCGACACGGCGGCGAACGCGATCGCGCCGAGCGGATCGACGGCCACCCGGCGCGCGAACGACAGCCGCCGCTGCAGCAGCGCGTCGGGCACGATCGTCAGCGAGCGCAGCAGCAGCCACGCCGCGAGGGCGGCGGCGACCTTGCCCGCGGCGTGGTCGCGGAAGAAGAGCCCGATCAGGGGCGAGATGGCCAGCGCTCCGAGCGTCAGCGCGATCCCGCTGACGACGAGCGAATAGAACGCGGTGCTCGCGGCCTCGAGGATCCGCTCGCGGCGGTTGATCAGCGCCGACAGCGTGCCCGACTCGGCGACCAGCGACCCGAAGCCGATGATCAGCGAGCCGGCGGTGAAGCTGCCGAACGCGCTCGGGCTGACGAGATGCGCGAGGGCGATGTAGGCGGCGAAGGTCAGTCCCTGGCTGCCCGCCCAGCCGACGAAGGCCAGCCGCGCGCCGCGCGATGCGGTCTGACCGAGCGATCCCTCCCCGGTTGACGCCTCCTGGCGCTCGGCGACGAAGCGCAGCGGCGGCGGACGGTCGTCATCGAATCCGAGGGG
The DNA here is from genome assembly GCA_019240115.1 of Solirubrobacterales bacterium. GTDB lineage: Bacteria > Actinomycetota > Thermoleophilia > Solirubrobacterales > Solirubrobacteraceae > Palsa-465. Next base: position 4,143 of record JAFAYV010000050.1, read on the forward strand.
CACGGCGCATCGCTCGCGATCGGCCGCGACGGCTGGGAGCCGAGGCGGCCGACCGAGGCTAGCTCAGCGCTCAGACGGCGCGCGCCGGCTTGTGGCGAACCCGGGTCGCCGGCGCGGTGCAGTTCGAGGCGCGACGGCGTCCGGCCCGGCGGGAGCGGCGGCGACGGATCACGCGGCAGGCTGACGCCGTGGTGGCGCTGGCCCGGGTGGCATGCCGACCGGCGCGCCCGGGCGGCGGGGTCGCTCGCGTCGGGCTCGGGGTCGGGATCTTGCCCGACGTGCTCGTGGCGGTGGTCGTCGTCCGGGTCTCGCCGCTCGCGCTCCGGCCGACCGGCGGTGTGACCGGCGCCGGGATCGGGGCGACGGTGGTCGGCCCGCCGCTCGTCGGGGTGCTGACGGGCGCCGAGGGATAGGTCGTGCCGGAGGTGCCGCCGGAGCCCTCGCAGGTGCCCTGCGCCCAGCACGGATCGATGACGCGGAAGTCGGAGATGTCGAGCTTCGGTCCCTCGAGGATCCAGCGGTTCAGCGGCGCGTAGTAGGTTCCGCCCTGCGACTGGATGAAGTTCGCGAGCAGCGGCTGCCCGCCGAGGCTGGTGTAGGAGACGTCGGACTCCGCCTCGAGGTCGATGTCGCTGGGGTCGCCGTTGCCGCCGGTGTCGTTGACATAGAGGCCGTAGCGGGCCATCGCGGTCATGATCGTCTTCTCCCAGTTCGGAGCTCCGGAGGCGGCGATCTGGGCGTCCGTCATGTTGAGCTGGAACAGGGTCCCGAGCGGCGCGTCGGCCCCGGCCTGATGGTTGGTCATCTCGCTGCAGGGGAAGCCGTTGGCTAGCGTGGCCGGGTAGACCGAGCCCGTCGTGCAGGGCAGGACGATCGAGAGCGCGTGGTTGATCGTGCCGGAGGCGAGCTCGGGCTCGGTGATCAGGCCGGCGAGGGTGGCGAAGTCGGCGGCGGTCGCCCCGCTGCCGAGGCCGGTGCCGAGATCGTTGCCGATCGTGGTCTCGCCGCCGGACATCACCTGGAGGGTGCTGGTGTTCTGCCACGAGGCACCTTCGAAGTCGTACTCGGTGTTCGTCGACTGGTCGACGACGGTCAGGTGCATGTCGCTGCCGTCGTCCTGGGGCTGGGCGCCCACCGGGATGTGGATCTGCCTGCCGTTGAGGTCGACGCCGTCGCTGCCCTGGCAGGTGTGCGGGCCCCAGTAGTAGGTGCAGTGGATGGTGACCAGCGGATCGGAGTCCTGGGAGTAGTAGACCCCGTCGCGCGTGTCGCCGGTGGTCAGGGCGAACTGCGAGCCGCCGCCCTCGAAGCCGACGTGGTTGGCCACCAGGTTCGAGATGATCGCGCCGGAGTCCGCGGCGATCGTCGGGTCGGTCGGCAGCAGGCGGTTGAACGGCGAGGTCGACGCGTAGGGCCGGTAGCAGGCGCTCGGCTGGTTGGTCGCCGAGAACGTCCCGAACGTCCCGGGGCACCCGATGGTGCTGGCGCGGGCCGGTCCGATCACCAGCGCGGAGATGATGACCGCGAGCGGGAGCACCGGCGTGACAATTCTAGAAATCAGTCTCATCGGGGCGCCAGTCATGCGGGGTCGAGGGGGCTATCGACCCCGCCGGGCTCGTCCCGTCGCATGCCGCCGCGAGTTACGACGGATGTCCAGCCGACGTCCAGCGCCGACGGCCGGCCGACTCCATCTCGGGGGCGGGGCGTCGGCGGGCGGGGCTAGCGACGGCCCCGACGGTGGGCCTTGTGGCCCTTGCGGTGCCCGGTGGAGCGCGTCCGCTTGTGGTGGACGCTGGCGACGCCGGCCTGCGGGGCGCCGGTGCCGCTGCAGGCGCCCTGGGCGACGCAGGGACTGAGGACGCGGAAGTCGGTGATGTTGAGCTCGGGGCCGGAGAGGATCCAGCGGCTGAGGGGGGAGTAGTAGGTGCCGCCGTGGTTCTTGACGTAGTTGGCCATGAGCGGCTGGCCGCCGAGGCTCGTGTAGGAGATGTCGGACTCGGCCTCGAGCGAGATGATGTCGTCGCCGCCGTTGCCGTTGGTGTCGTTGATGTAGAGGCCGTAGTGGGCCATGGCGGTCATGATCGTCTTCTGCCAGGCGGGGGCGTGGGAGTCGGCGATCTGGGCGTCGGACATGTTGAGCTGGAGCAGCTGGCCGAGCGCGGGGGAGTTGCCGTGGTTGGAGTAGGCGGTGATCTTGGAGCAGTCAAAGCCGTTGGATCCGCTGGCGGGGTAGACGGAGCCGGTCGTGCAGGGCACGCTGATCGACAGCGCGTGGTTGATCGTTCCGGAGGCGAGCTCGGGCTCGGTGATCAGGCCGGCGAGAGTGGCGAAGTCCGCGGCGGTCGCCTCGCTGCCCAGGCCGGTGCCCGAGTCGGGGCCGATCGGGACCTCGGCGCCGGACCACACGTCGATGGTCTTGTGATCGGGTGACCACGTCGCGTGCTCGAAGTCGTACTCCAGGCCGGCCGACTGGTCGATGATCGTCATGTGCTGGTCGCTGCCGTCGTCCTGGGGCCGTGCGCCCGCCGGGATGTGGATCTGCTTGCCGTCGATGGAGACGTTGTTGCCGGGGCCGGCGCAGGTGCCGGGGCCCCACTCGTAGGTGCAGTGGACCGTGACCGTCGGATCCGAGGGCTGGGAGTAGTAGATCCCGTCGCGGCCGTCGCCGGTGGTGAACGCGAACGCGCTCCTGCCGCCTTCGAAGCCGACGTGGTTGGCGGCCATGGTGGAGATGATCGCGCGGGAGTTCGGGGCGAGCGCGGGGTTGGTGGGGATCTGGCGGTTGAAGACCGAGTTGCCGGCGTAGGGGCGAAAGCATCCCGCGGGCCCGGCGGCCGAGATCGAGCCGAACGTGTTGGGGCACGGCGCGGCGGCCGCGGCCGTGGCGGTGATCGGCGTGGCGACCGCGACGGCGGCCAGGACGCCGGTGAGAGTGACTGCGCGACGCAGGGCGCGGGCGCGGGTGGTGTGGGCGCTTGGGGCGAGCTTTCGCATGCCCTCCGGGATCGACCGGCTACACCCACGGCTGGGCTTTTGGGCCCAGGCTTACGACGAACGTCCATACGCGCCCCTGGACGGACGTCCGGGGCGTCCGCGCGCCGACGGCCACGCGTGGGCGAGCACCACCCGCGCGCCGACGGCCACGCGTGGGCAAGCACCACCCGCGCGCCCAGCGACAGACCGCGCCCCACCGGCCCGCGCTTGGGTCAGCCGCGCGCGGGTCCGCGACCAGCGTGCGCCACGCGCCAAATCCGGATCGTCACAAGAGGATCTGGCGCATTCGAGCTCTATAGCGACGCTGCTGCGCCAAATCCAGAACCCACGTCCGGACTTGGCGCACGGGGCACGTCGGCGAACCCCGCCAGGGTCGTCCAGCGACGAACCGTGCACCGCGTCCGGGACGGGCGGAGCGGATGCTGCTGTTTCGCGCCGTCCTTGCCGGATCACCGGAGAAGCGGACGCGAGGCACGGATCTCGTCACGGGAGGACCGCACCCCCACCCCGGGGATGGCAAACAGTGACGGTCGAGAGTCCGGTTTCGCGGTGACGCTCAGCCCGCGATCGCGGACAGGCGCGGCCGATCCGGCGGATCGGAGGCCAGCGGCGGCTCGTCGAGCGAGGGCGCGTAGGTCGGCTCGGGAGTCGGCTCCAGGCGCCGGGACAGGCCCGAGAGCCCGAGCAGGCGGGCCATCGCGGCGAGCGGCGGTCCGTAGCGCGCCCAGCCGCGCAGCTGCCCGAGGCCGTGGCCGAAGTGCATCGCGGCGAGCACCACCGGAACGAGCGCCGCGTCGCCCGGCGCCTGCGCCGCCGCCCGCGAGCGGGCTGCGCCGGCCGCGAGCGCGGCGGCGTAGCCCCCCATCCCGAGCCGCGCGAGCCCTCGCGCCGCGCGGAGCGCGCGCAGCGCCCCGCCACCCCGGCCGACCGGCGCGACGCTCGCCGCCGCGGTCACCACCACTGCGGGCGGGAGCAGCAGCGACCCGCGCAGCGATCCCGGATGCGCAGTGGCGGTCCGCGCCCGGTACTCGCCGTAGCGCAGATACTGGTCAAACAGCTTGCGCACGCTGTCGCGCGGCACGTACTCGGCGCCCATCGCCGGCACGCAGATGAGCGTGTCGCCGGCCTCGATGAAGCGCGCGGCCATCTCGGAGTCGGAGTTGCGCGGCCAGCGCTCGTCCCAGCCGCCGTACTCGATCAGCGTCGTGCGCTCCCAGACGCCCGCGAAGACGCCGGTGTCGAGCTCGTACTCGGGCCCCGAGCGCCCGCCGCCGTCGCGCCACTTGCGCGAGGCGCCGCGGCCGAGCGGCGCGCTCAGGGCGAGCGAGACCGCCCGCGACACCGGGCCGTGGCCGACGGGGACCTGCGGACCCGAGACCCAGCGCGTCCCGCCCCGCTGCAGCCGCGCCACGCCGAGCGCGACGTAGTCGTCGGGGTAGACGGTGTGGGCGTCCATCCGCACCACCCAGCGGCCGCGGGCGTGGGCGAGCGCGACGTTGAGCCCGCTGGAGACGCTGGCGCTCGGGTTGTCGACCACCCGGATGCGCGGATCCTCGGCGGCGAACGCCGCGAGCGCCTCACGGGTGCGGTCGCGCGAGCCGCCGTCGGCGAACACGTACTCGATCGTCCCCGCGAAGCGCTGACGGCGCATCGCGGCGACGGCGGGGCCGATGTAGCGCTCCTCGTTGAGCACCGGGATCAGCACCGAGCAGTCGACGACGTCCTCCATGCCGACGCCACGCTAGCGATCGTCGCGGCCGCCTGCGCCGATCTCCAGCGCCCGCGTCCGCGGGTCCCGCGGCCTTCGAGCACTCCCCGGCGGTGCCGGCACGACCTGCGGTCCGAGACACTACGATCAGCCCCATGTGCGGGATCGCCGGGTTGGCCGGCAGATCCCCGGGGCGCCGCCGGGTCCTTGAGACGATCTCGGACGACCTGCGCCACCGGGGCCCCGACGAGTCGGGGATCTACGACGACGAGATGGTCAGCCTCGCCATCCGGCGGCTGGCGATCATCGACGTCGCCGGCGGCCATCAGCCCTACCACAACGAGTCGGGCACCGTGCACGTCGTCTTCAACGGCGAGATCTACGGCTTCCGGGCGCTGCGCGAGCGACTGCAGCGCGCCGGGCACCGCTTCGCCTCCGACACCGACGGCGAGGTGATCGCACACGCCTACGAGGAGCACGGCGCCGCGTTCGTCTCCGAGCTCGACGGCATGTTCGCGCTCGCGCTGTGGGATGCGACCGAGCGCCGGCTCATCCTCGCGCGCGACCGCCTCGGCAAGAAGCCGCTGTTCTATTCGCAGCCCGCCCCGGGCTGCCTGACCTTCGCCTCCGAGCTCGGCTCGCTGCTGCTCGACGAGCGCATCCCGCGGCGGGTGGAGCCGGCGGCGCTCGCGGAGTACCTGCAGTACGGCTACGTCCCCTCGCCGCGCACGATGCTCCAGGGCGTTCTCAAGCTCGAGCCCGGCACGATGCTGACCTGGCGGCCGGGGGAGCCGGCGCGCGTGCATCGTTACTGGCAGCTGGACTTCGAGCCCAAGCTGTCGCTGTCCTACGCCGAGGCGCTCGACGAGTTCGAGGAGCGGTCGCGCGAGGCGGTCCGCGCGCGGCTCATCTCCGACGTTCCGCTCGGGGTGTTCCTGTCGGGCGGCGTCGACTCGAGCTACGTGCTCGCCCAGATGGCGGCCGCCGGCGCCTCGGACATCCAGTCGTTCGCGATCGGCTTCGCGGACGCCCGCTACGACGAGCGCTCCCACGCCGAGAAGATCGCCGAGCTCCTCGGGAGCACCCACCACGAGGCGGTGGTGGAGCCGACCGACCTGACGGAGATGCTCCCCGAGCTCGTCCACCACTACGGCGAGCCGTTCTCGGACCCATCGATGGTCCCGACCTTCTACCTCGCCCGCTGGGCGCGGCGGCGGATCACGGTCGCGCTGACCGGCGAGGGCGGCGACGAGCTGTTCGGCGGCTATTACCGCCATCAGGCGGTCCGGCTCGCCGGCTACGCCGACCATCTCCCCGACGGGGCGCGCCGGCTCGCGGGCGTCGCCGCGCACCGGCTCGAGCCCCGAGGCGCGCACCCGATGTCGCTGCGCCACCGCGGCTACCGGTTCCTGCGCTCGGTCGCGCTGCACCCACGCGAGCGCTACGCCGAGTGGACTGCCGTCCTCTCGCCCGCCGAGCGCGCGGCGCTCGCGCCCGGACTGGGTGCGGCCGAGCCCTTCGACCCGCCCGGCGTCGCCCGGCGGCCGCTCGACCGGGCACTGGCAACCGACCTCGCCCGGTCGATGCCCGACCAGCTGCTGTTCAAGATGGACATCGCGACGATGGCCAGCTCATTGGAGGCCCGGGCGCCGCTGCTCGACTATCGGCTCGCCGAGTGGGCGGCGCGGCTGCCGCCGAGCTTCAAACAGCGCGGCACGACACGCAAGCGGCTCATCGCCGACGCGCTCGCGCGCCACGTGCCGGCCGAGCTGTTCAAGCGCCCGAAGATGGGCTTCACCGCCCCGATCCCCGCCTGGCTGCGCGGCGAGCTCTACGAGCTGACCACCGACACCCTGCTCGGCGCCGCGGCGCGCGAGCGCGGGATCGCCGACCCCGCGGAGGTCGAACGCCTGATCGCCGAGCATCGCGCGGGCACCGAGCACACGCGCGGCCTGTGGTCGCTGCTCATGCTCGAGCTGTGGCATCAGGAGTTCATCGACAGAAAGCCCGCGAGCCGGGCGCACTCGGCGGCCAGCGTGTGATCGGCGGCGGCCGCGAAGGCCGCCTCGACGCATCGCCGGCGCAGCGCATCGTCTCCCACCAGGCGTCCGAGGCCCTCGGCGGCCGTGTCGGCATCCCCGGCCGCGGCGAGCAGCCCGCGGTCGCGGACGAGGTCGCCGACGCCGCCGACGTCGGTGGCGACGACCGGCAGCCGCGAGGCGAACGCCTCGAGGATGACCTGGGGCACCCCCTCGGTCATCGACACGTGCAGCAGCGCGTGCGAGCGGCGGTAGAAGTCCCACAGCCCGCGGTCGACCGGGACGTAGCCGTGCAGCAGGAGCCGATCCGCGACCCCCAGCTCGGCGGCGCGCTCGCGCAGCGCCTGCGCGAGCGTCCCGTCGCCGCACACCTCCAGGCGCCACCGCGGGTCTGACTGCAGCGCGCGATGCAGGACGTCCGCCATCAGCAGGGGATTCTTCTCGGGGTCCAGGCGGCCGACGCTGAGCATCGCCAGCGCCTCCGCGTCGTAGCGGCGGTCGTCGTGCGCGGGATCGAGCAGGTCGTCGGCGCTCAGCAAGGATACGTAGGCGTCCAGCAGGACGGGCGAACGGCGGTACTTGCGCGCGAGCTCGGGGCCCACGACGACGACCGGCAGCCGACGGGCGAGCCCGCGAAACGCGGTCTCGAGCACCTGTGCGGCGGCGAGCACGAGCCGCTGCCCCGGGCGCCGGTGACGGATCAACTCGGGCAGGTCCTGGCGGACCCCGAGCACGACGCGTCGACGCCGCAGGCGCCCGAGCAGCGCGAACAGGAGCGCCTGAGGCGGGTTGGGCCCGAGCACCCAGACGACGTCGAGCCCGGCCAGAGCCCGCCAGAAGCGCCACAGGGCCACCGGCACGGTTCGCAGCACCGACGCCAGGTCGGCGCCGCTGCGGTAATAGGGCAGGCCGACGAACTCGGCGCCGCGGAGCGCGAACGGGAACTCGACCTCGCCGGCGCCGGGATCGAGGCGCCCGAGCACGACGAGGCGCGCGCAGTGCGGCGCAAGTCCCTCCACGAACCGGATGAACGGAAGTTCGGCGAAGACCGCGCCGTCGACCACCCGATAGGAGAAGTCGCAGTAGACGCCGAGCCGCAGGTCAGACACCGGCGGGAGGCTCGAGGTTCAGCGAGCGCTTGGCCAGCAGCTTGGTCGCATAGGCGTACTCGGTCAGCGGACCGACCTTGAGCCGGAAGCGGGCCCACGTGTCCTTGTGGTAGATCCCAACCCGCGGGAAGCGGAAGCGATCGAGCGTCGCGGTCTGCCACTCGAGCGCGGCGGCGCCGCTGTAGCCGGCGTGCTCGGCGTGGCGCTGGACGCGCGCGTCGGTGTCGCCGTAGGGATAGGCGATCGTGGTCGCCGGGCGTCCCAGCCGGGCTCCGCACGTCTGGCGCGACTCGGCCAACTCGGCCATCAGGGTGTCGTCGTCAAGCGAGGACAGCATCGGATGACGGCGGGAGTGCGATCCGATCTCCCAGCCGTCCTCCATGAGCTCGCCGAGGTCCTCCCAGCCCATCGAGGCCAGCTCGTGACCGTCCGGCGTCCTCAGCCAGTGATCGAGGCCGGGCCAGGCGAGCGGACTCCTCGCGGAGACGTAGTCGGTGGGCGCGAAGACGGTCGCCGGGTATCCGGCGTCATGGAGGATCGGGGCGGCGTAGGTCTTGACCGACTGGAAGGCGTCGTCGAAGGTGACCACGACCGTCGGCTCGCTCGGCTCACGCTCGACGACATCGGCGAACGTCGTGCCGGCATACCCGCGTTTCCGCAAGCCGACGATCTGACGCTCAAAGGCCTCGGGCGTGACCGACAGGCCCGCTTCCCAGGAGGGGCTGATCGCGTGATAGCAGAGCACCAGCAGCTTGTTCACCGCGGCACACCCTCCTCAGCCCGCCCCCGGCCGCAGGCGGGGTGACGGCAAGCGGTCCCATATTCCTCCTGTGCGAGGAAAACACACGACGATGGCGCTGCGCAAGCGGCTACCGTCGCGGCGACGCGCTCAGCCGGCGCCGCCATGGCCGTTGCCGGCGATCGCGGGGAGGGCCGCGCCGCCGGTGCCCGGAGCGCTCGCCGTCCGCGTCGGCACCGCGCTGAGCGCCGTGCGGCTGAGCGCGAGCGTCGCCGCACAGAACGCGAACACGAGCCACAGCTGCTTGGAGAACTCGCCGGAGAGAAAGACGTCGGCGACCATGAACGCCAGCAGGGACAGGGCGAGCGAGCGGGCGATCAGCTCCATCTCGGTGTCGCCACGACGCGAGAAGTTGCGCGCGGCTCTCAGCGCGGCCCACAGGCAGGTCAGCATGATCGTGGCCAGCAGGACGAACCCCGGCAGTCCGAGGTCGGCGGCGAGCTCGAGGTAGATGTCGTGCGCCACGTGAGGATCGTCGACGATCAGATCGGCACGCGTGATCGTGCCCGGCTGCTGCAGATAATGGATCTCGGCGACCTGGAAGTTGCCTGAGCCGACCCCGCGGACGGGATGGGCGTCGACCATCCGCCGCCCGACCGCCCACAGGTCGGTGCGCCCGTTGGTGTCGGCCATCTCCACCCGCTGTCGGGCCGCCTGCGGGGCGAGGACGAGGTAGTAGGTGAGCGTTCCGAACGTGGTGATCGCCAGCAGGACCACCGCGATCCCCCGCCAGCGTCCGCCGATGACCACTCCGGCGACGAGCATGGCTCCGAGGGCCACCAGGCCGCCGCGCGACAGGGTGTCGATCGCGCCGGCGAGGCAGATGAGTCCCCCGATGGCGCAGGCCAGCGAAGCCTCGGGCCGGGCGCGCAGCGCGCGCGTGAGCGCCATCGCCATCGGGATCGCCGCGACCAGCACCGCCGCCAGCTCGTTGGGATCGAGCCCCGAGCCCGACAGGCGTCCCGATACGGAGGTTCCGGCGCCGACGAACCCCACGATCGAGGAGATGACGGCTCCGCCGAGGAACGCGGCCATCATCCACAGCAGGTGCTCCCGGCGGCGCGTGGCGGCGAGCACGATCGGGATGAGCAGCATGTTCAGCGCAAAGCGCGTCGTCGAGGTGACGGCGTCGCCCTGGCCATAGGCCCAGATGATGCTGAACGCCGACCAGACGAGCAGCGCCACGCAGGAGATCGTCAGCAGCGGCGGGGCCCGGGACAGCGAGGCCGACCGGCTGCGATGGCGGCTCAAGGTCGTCGCATACCAGGAGCCGAACAGCAGCAGGCCGGCGAGCTTGGTCAGGCTCGCCCCCCCGCTCGAGACGATGTCGAGAAACGACACGAGCGTGAACAGGACCACGCCGACGGCGACGTCGGCGACCGTCGCGGCGGCGAACACGATCCCGAACGCGGCCGCGACCCCGAGCGCGGGCTCGATCCCGCTCGCCAGCCCGATGATCACGCAGAGCGCGAGCGCGCCCGCGATGCCCCAGGTGCGCGCGGTCGGCGCCCAGGACAGCCGCTCGATCATTCAGTCGGGCTCGAGATCGGCCCCAGCCGCACGCCCGAGCGCTCGACCGGGTCTCCCACCGTCGACGGCGCCGCCTGGTAGTAGCCGGTGCCGGCGCGGGGGCTCTCGCCGATCAGCAGCACGCCGGCGACCGAGGCCGACTGCGTGCTCAGCAGCTCGCGCAGGTCGACCAGCCGCGCGAGGCGCGAGACGCCGAGCCGGGCGACGACGACGACCTCGTCGACGGCGTTGGCCAGCGGCAGCGCGTCGATCACCGCGGTCAGCGGCGGCGAGTCGATGACCACGTAGTCCGCCGCCTCGCGGGCCTCGGTGACGAGAGAGCTGATGGTGTCGTAGGAGAGGCTGTCGGCGAGCTGGGCTCGGGGCGCCTGAACGGCCAGCGTGCGGAACTCGATCCCGCCGACGTTGACGTCGGTCAGCGCCTCCTCGAGCTCGTAGCGCCCCGCGATCACGTGCTCGGTTCCGCGCGCCACCTCGAGGTTGAGGGTGCGGGCGATCATCGGCCGGCGCAGGTCGAGCTCGATCAGGACGACCCGAGAGCCGCTCTGAGCGATCGAGGCGGCGAGGTTGATCGCCGACGTCGTCTTGCCCTCCGAGGGCGCCGAGCCGGTGATCAGATACGAGCGGCCGGCGACGCGCGAGCCGCGGTCGAGCATCATCCGCAGCACGCGGTAGCCCTCGGCGGCGAGCAGCGAGAGCTCGCCGGGAAGCATCGGTCCGCGGTGGTCGCGCATCCGCAGAACCCCGACGCGCCGGACGGTCGGGACGCGGGCGAGTACGCGCCAGCCGAGCAGCTCGCGCAGCTGGTCCTCGCGCCGGAGCTTGGGGTCCAGCGCGTCGACCGCGAACGCCGCGGCGATCCCGAGCACCAGGCCGGCGATCAGGCCGGCGATCAGCGCCAGCTTCGTCCGGGGGGTGAAGGGCGCGGTCGGCAGCTGAGCGGGCGAGGAGACCACGAGCGTCGGGTCGCCGGAGGTCTGCAGCTGCTTGAGGTAGTTCAGCTCGGCGGTAGACGTCGTGTCGGCGGCCTTGACCGCGGGTGATTCGGCCTTCAGCTGGGCCTGGAGCCCCGGGATGACGGTGCTGAGCGCCCGATGCAGCGCGGCCGTGCGCGTCTTGACCGTCTGACTGGCGAACGCGTTGGCGATGCGCTGCGCGTCGCCCGCCGAGCTCGCGGTCGCCTGCACGGCGACGAGATCGCTCTGACCGATTGGCGTGGCGTTGACGTCCCCGAGCAGTTGGGTCGGGGTGCGGTGCAGCCCGAGCTGCCGGATGACCGCCTGCGCGATCGCGGGCGTCGTGATGAGGCTCGCGCCGGTCAGGGTGTCGCGCGTCGGGTCCGTCGAGGAATGCAGCACCGGCAGGCCGACCGTGAACGTGTCCTGCGGCTGGATCGGCGAGACGATCATCTGCGCCGCGGACTCATATCTCCGGGTCGCGATCTGCGTGTAGGCGCCCGCCGCGAGCAGCGCCACGACGACGCACGCGAGGACCAGCTTCCAGTGCTCCACGATCGTGCGTCCATACCGCCCGATGCCCAGCGACGCGCTTTCGGCGGCGCGCCGTCCCGCTCCCGAGTCATATGAGCTCATTGCGCGCCACTATGCCACGGGCCGGAGCGGCCTGCGGCACTTACATCCCAGATTTCTGCAGATCGCGAGATGATCGACTGCATGATCACGGACGAGACCACGGCGCCAACCTCCGAAGCATCGGATTGCGGGGGACGATCATCCGAAATGCCGCTTTGTAGGCGAACGCGGTGGCGCGCGAGTAGCGCGACGCCGAGTAGCCCGCCCAGCGGCGGCGGAAGACCTCGAGCTCGGGCCGGTCGGCGAACGCCTGCATCGCCTCGAGCTGGTTGACGTGCAGGTCGTGGTAGAAGGAGCTCGCCCGGTTGCAGATCGGGTGGGGGAACAGCGAGTACAGCGACCAGGTGCCGGTGTCGTAGCGCGGGAGGTTGGCCACGAGCGAGTCGACGCCCCGCGCGAAGTGCTCGCCGGCCTGGGTCGACCCCAGTCCGACCGCGACGTCGCGCCAGCCCCAGAGCGCGAACATCGCGCCGTTGAGGACGTGCGACGGCGGTCGCGTCGGGTACTCCTCCGGCCACGGACGGCCGCCGAGCTCGCCGAGCACGCCGCCATCCGCTTGCGGCCGGCTCATCGGCGACAACGCCGCATGGGCGGCCTCGGCGAGCTCGACCTCGCCGGTCTGCAGATGCAGGCGGGTGAAGAGGCTTGCGGCCTGGCCCTGGGTGATCGCCGAGGCCCACGGCGGTGGCAGCGGAAACGTGTGGGGGAAGGGCTTGGCGTGGTACCAGGAGCCGTCGGGGTCCTGCACCGAGGCGAGGTGGCGCCCCGCATCCAGCGCCGCCTGCAGCCACTGCTCGCCCTCGCCGGCGATCCAGCGCTCGTGAGCGCCGAGCGCGTACTGGGTCATCGCGACGTGCAGCGCGCCCGGCACCAGCCACGCGGGGTCCGGCCCGGCGGCCGAGAACGCCTTGACGCGCATGTCGATCGGGTAGCCACGAACCCCGCCGGGGTCGATGTGGGAGCCGACCGGGAGGAAGAAGCTCTTGGCGCTCGACCAGAATCCGGCGTCCTGACGGCGCGATGTCTGCACCGCGCTCGCCGCGGTCACGCCGCCAGCCCCTCGTAGAGCGCGGCGAAGCGCTGCGCGGCGACGTCGATCGTGTAGCGCTGGAGTCGCTCGTGCGCGTCCCGGGCCATCCGTCGACGATAGGGGGCGTCGGTGAGCAGCCGGATCAGCGCGCGCGCGAGGGCGTCGGGGTCGCGCCGCGGCACGAGCAGGCCGGTGCGCTCGTTCTCGACGACGTCGGGGATCCCGCCGACGGCGGTGGCGACGAGCGCGGTCTCGTTGGCCATGCACTCGAACACGAACAGCGGCGAGCCCTCCCGATCGGAGCACATCGCGCCGATGTCCGCGCAGCGCAGGACGCCGTCGACGTCGGCGCGAGCGCCCAGGAAGTGCGTCGTCTCCCCGCATCCGAGCTCGACGGCGCGCCGCTGCAGCGCGGGTCGGCACTCGCCGTCGCCGGCGATCACGAGCTGGACGTCGGGGACCTGGGCCGACGCCTGCGCGTAGGCCTCGAGCAGCAGGTCCAGGCGCTTCTCGGGCCGCAGCACGGCCGCGATGGCGACGACCGGCGTGGAGGGGTGCAGCGCGAGCTCGGCGCGCAAATCGGTGTCGGAGTGGACCGGGCTCGGGACGTAGCCGTTGGGGATGATCGTGACCTTGCTCGGCCGGACGCCCTCGCGCGAGACCATCCGCGCGCCGTCGGCGCTCGAGACGGCGATGAAGCGGTCGGCGAGTCGTCCGATGACGTGCCCGTCGAGCCACGCGCGCGTCGGGTTGCCCTCGTAGGACCAGCTGTGCTCGTGGGCGACGATCGCCGGGACCTGGCAGGCCGACCCGATCAGCGACCCCCAGAGGTTTGAACCGAACTTGTGCGTGTGCAGGACGTCGATCCGCTCGCCGCGGACGATCCGCGCCACCTGGCCGAGCCGGTGGACGTCCCAGTGCGACCGGCGCCCGAGCACCACGTGGCGCACCCCGGCGTCGGCGAGCGCCCGGGAGGCGACGAGGTCCGAGCTCCGGGTGGCGCACATCCAGGTCTCGAACCGGTCGCGGGGCAGGTGCGTCGCCAGTCCGATCGCGAAGCGCTCGGCCCCGCCGGTCGAGGTGGCGAAGTCGATCAGGTACATCACCCGCAGGCGTGAGTTGGAGTTGCGCATCGAGACCTTGGTCACGGCGCAGGCGCGGCCCCCACAGCCTCGCGTGCGCCCGGCGACCTCAGAGGTTACGCCGGTGGCGCGCGGTGTGCGGAAGCGTCGGATCGTCGGGCAGGCTCGTCCGGCTGTCACGAGACCGCAGGACCTCGGCGATCGTCAGCAGCGCAATCCGGACGTCGAGCCGCAGCGACCAGTTCTGGATGTAGTAGTTGTCCCATTCGACGCGGTCGGCGATCGAGGTCTGGCCGCGCAGGCCGTTGACCTGGGCCCAGCCGGTGATCCCCGAGCGGACGCGGTGGCGATCGTCGTAGCGGGCGACGTCGCGCGCGAAGCGGGCGACGTACTCCGGCCGCTCGGGCCGCGGCCCGACGAGGCTCATGTCGCCGCGGAGCACGTTGATCAGCTGCGGCAGCTCGTCGAGCGAGAGGTCGCGCAGCAGTCGCCCCACCCGGGTGCGCCGATCAGAGCCCTCGACGCCGCCCGGGGCCACGCCCTCGGGCAGGTTGAACGCCCGCACGTCGTCGTCGGGCATGCGCATCGTGCGGAACTTCAGCAGGTCGAACTCGCGCCCGTCGCGACCGACGCGACGCTGGCGGAAGAGGATCGGTCCCGACGACGAGACGCGGACCGCGATCGCCACCGTGACCATGACCGGGGATGCGATCAGCAGCCCGATCAGCGCCACCGTGCGGTCGAGTGCGTGCTTGACCGCGAACTGCCAGCCCCGCGGGTCGGTGGCGTGCAGGGTCAGCAGCGGCAGGCCGCCGAGGTGGTCGAGCGTCGTGCGCTCGTTGATCGTCTCGTAGAGGCGGGGCACGAGCGAGACGCCGATGCCCGACCCCTCGAGCTGGCGCACGCGCTCGACGAGCACCTGGTCGCGCTCGCCGGAGAACGCGAGGATGACGTGACGAGCGCCGGTCCGCGCGATCACGTCGAACAGGTCGTCGAGGCCGCCGAGGACGGGCAGGGAGTGGCGCGAGGAGACGGGCGCGGTCGGGAGCGGATCGTCGTCGACGAAGCCGACCGGTCGCAGGCCGTAGCCGGGCTCGCCCGCGAGTCGCTTGACGAGATGACCGCCGATGAGGCCGGCGCCGACGATCAGGGTGGGGGACCCGAACGCGCCAGTGGCGCGAGCCTGCTGGCGCGCCGAGACGAGCGCCACCCGTGCGGTTCCGAGATACACCACCGAGAACAGCCACAGCCGCGGAGCGAACGCGAGCGGATCGCTGCCGCCGAGGATCGAGTCGACCGAGACCGCGAGCATCGCGACGAGCGAGACGACCCCGAGCAGGTAGATGAAGGTGTCGAGCATCGAGACGTGCAGACGCTCGTCGGGGGACCGGCGCGCCCGCATCAGAGCGGTGACGGCGATCGGGAAGCTGATCGCGAGCCAGCGGTCCGAGGTGACGTCGCGCACGGTCGGGTCGGCGAACAGCGCCAGCGCGGCCGCGAGGTAGAGCACGAACGCGTCGAGCACCAGTCGGATCCGCGCCGCGGAATCGGCGTCCGCGAGATACCAGGCGAGGCGCGCGGTGAAGCGGCGGGGCCGCTCCGCCCTGCCGAGCAGGCCGGTCTGCGGGGCCGCCTGGGCTGCGGGGGGTGGGGTCATCCCGACCGGCTCGCCCGGCCTGGAATGCGACTGGTTCGTCTTGGGCGCAAGCCCGGCATGCCGGTCAGCCCCCTTCTTCCTGTCGACGACCGATGAGGACCATGAGGGCCACCCCGAGTCGTTGCCCTGCTCGGGGATCATAGCGCCGGGAGGGCCGAGATCGGCATTGGTGATCCGCCCATCCGGATGGTCTTGCACGCCGGATTCGCGATCCCTTCGCTCGGGCGTGATCGAGTGGATGATCCGGGCATGAGGCTCGGGGAGGGGGGAGGATTCGGGACCGGGTCTGGAGGTCATCGCAGGAGGTGCGCCGCTGGTTCATGAATCGTCCCCGCGCCGGGTCCGGACGTCGGTAATGACTACGGCTTGCCGGGCGGAAGGCTACGGGCCGTGGCGACGGAAAACGGCTGCATCCCGCATTAATGCACTGGCTCCGGGGAGCGGCGGGCGCCGAGAACCTCATGTGCGCGATCGCCGGCGGGGGAGCCCGGGCCGGCAGCGGCCCCGACGGTCCCGGGGCCCAGGGTCGCGAGGCGCTAATCTTGTTGCACCATGAGAGGCGAGCTCGAGACCCAACCGCAGCGCACCCCGATCCTCCGCCGGGGGGTCGCCGGCCTGGTGCTGATCGCGGTCGCCGCCCTGGCGATCCACTTCGTCATCGGCCTGATCATGACCGTGTTCTGGCTGGTCGTGGCGGCCGCGGCGGTGGTGGCTGTGCTCTGGGCGATCAATAACGTCTTCTGACGAGCTGGATCGGTGCAGGGCCTGGGCCTGCTCGTGATCCTGCTGTGCTTCGGCGTGGCCGGAGGCGCGGTGGGCCGGATGAAGGGCAGCTCGTTCTTCATGTGGTTCCTCGTGTCGTTCTGCGTCCCGTTCATCGGCCTGCTGACCGCGGTCTGCTACCGCTGGGATGACCGCGAGCTGCGTCGCACCTGCCCGTCGTGCGGCGTGGTGCTCAAGCTCCACGACGCCGTGTGCGTCAACTGCGGCGAGGAGCTGGTCTTCCCGGACGTCGCGGTCGCCTCCGAGGCCGCGTCGCGAGCGCGCACCTAAGCCGCGACCGCCGGCGCGGCCTCCAGCACGGGCACCAGGGCGCGTTCGAGCAGCTCGTGCGCCCAGCGCTGGCTGACCACCGGACGCAGCGTGTGGTCGCGGACGGGCAGGTGCTCGACCGTCGCCTGCGGCCACCGCGCGATGCGCTGCAGCCATCCGGACGCGATCAGCTCCTCCTCGAGCGGCTCGTTGTCGGCGAACGCGAGCGCCCGGAGCTTGCCGGACTCCTCGAGCTCTGAGAGGAGCCGCTCGATGCGCGCCGGCACCGCCGGCCCGGTGCCGGCGTGGCGCCGGGCGAGGCTCCGGCGCGGGGTCGCGGCCACCCATCGCGCCATCTCGGCCATCCGTTGGCGGCTCGCCGCCCGGCGCAGGCGGGCGACATCGAACGGATCGTCGAGCAGCCGGCGCAGGTCGCGGGCGGGGCCGAGCCCGGCGTCGTAGACGAGCGCGCGTGGGTTGACGAGCAGGGCGCCGACCACGCGCGGGTCGTCGAGCGCCACGTGCAGCGACCAGTAGGCGCCCGAGCACAGTCCGCAGAACACGGCCCGGTCGGCGATCCCGCGGCGCTGCAGCTCGTCGACCGCCGCGCGGACCTGATCGAGGAGGCGCGGCTCGTGCAGCGGGCCGTCGGTCCGGTAGGGCGCGACCGGCCCGCCGGCGTCGCCGATGCCCTCGATGTCCAGACGCAGCGACGCGACCCCGTGCCTCGCCGCCCAGCGCCGCGCCGCCTCGACCCACATCCGGTTGGGGCCCACCCGGCGCACCGACCCCGAGTGCAGGAAGACGGCGGCGACGGGATGGCGATGACCGGGTGCACGGGCGAGCACGCCCGCCAACCCCACGCCGTCGCACACGATCTCGACGGGGGTCTCGTGGACGGGGCCGTCGGGGGTCTGCATGCGCGCCTCGACGACCGGCGTCCCGGCGACCGCCGCCCCGCCGGCCGGCGTCCCGGCGACCGGCGTCCCGGCGACCGGCGCGGCCGCGCGCCCGTCGGCGATCCGCGAGCCGCCGTGCAGCCACCCCCGCAGCCGCTCGACGACCGCCTCGGGCACCTCGCTGCGCTGCGGATGGCCGATCAGCGCCTCATAGCCCTCGCCGGAGCCCTCGGTCACCGCGATCCCCTGTCCGCGCAGCGCGTCGGCGAGCCGGCCGTCGCCCGCGATCCCGTCGCGGTCGAGCAGCAGCGCGCCGCGCGACAGCCCGGCGGGGATCGGCAGCGCGGCGAGGTCGAGCGCTCGCAGGTCGGCGACGGTCTCGGCGCTCAGCACGAAGCCCCCGGCCTCGAGCTCGCCCTCCGGAGGCGGCGGGGGCGCGGGCCGGTCCTGGAAGAAGAGCGGCCGCTCGAGCCGCGCGAACGCGCGCAGCGCGCGGAGGAGGTCCTTGCCCGCGGCCGGGGTCGCCCACAGCGCGAGCCCGTCGAGCGGGGCACCCGTCGCCGCCGCGCGGTGGGCGACGAGCCCGCCGAGGCCGAGGCCGAACGCGACCACCGCGGTGGCTCCGGTGAGCTCGCGCATCGCGCGCGCCGCCGCGGCCACCGCCGCGGTCCAGGTCTCGAGCCGATGGGGATCGCGCGGCGAGCCGCCGCTGTCCCCGCAGCTCGGCAGGGTCAGGCGCAGCGTCGGATACCCCGCCTCGGCAAGGCGGGCGGCGACTTCGCGCAAGGAGCGATACGCGCTGATCTCCTCGAAGCCGAACGGAGGGCAGATGACGACCGCCGTGTCGCGGGCGGCGGCGGCGGCGTGCAGGACCGCGAACGCCGGCTCGGAGGCGACGTCGAGATACAGGCTCTGCGTGGTGGAGGTCATATCGTGCCCGTCACTGGGTGGGGCCGAAAATCTGCCAGTTTTCGGGCCAATGCGCTTGTTAGACTGCCCGTTCCGGTCGCCCGACGCGGCCCCGTTTGCGTACCCCGAGAGGAGGTTAGTGCGATGCGTGCTGTCGATGCGCTGATGGAATGTCTGAAGGCCGAGGGTGTCGACGTCGTATTCGGCCTCCCCGGCGGCGCCAACCTTCCGACCTACGACGCCTTCTACGACGCCGGGATCCGTCACATCCTCGTGCGCCACGAGGCCGGCGGCGGTCACGCTGCCGAGGGATACGCGAAGGCGACCGGCAAGGTGGGCGTGTCGCTGGGCACGAGTGGGCCGGGCGCGACCAATCTCGTGACGCCGATCTGCGACGCGATGATGGACTCGGTCCCGCTCGTGTTCCTGACCGGCCAGGTGCAGACCCACCTGCTCGGCACCGACGGCTTCCAGGAGGCGGACACGATCGGCATCACGATGCCGATCGTCAAGCACAGCTTCATGATCCGCCACCCGCTCGAGATCCCGCGCACGCTGCACGAGGCGTTCCACATCGCGCGCAGCGGCCGGCCCGGCCCCGTGGTCGTCGACATCCCGTCGGACCTCAGCCGCGCCGACATCCCCTACGAGCCGGTCTCCGACGTGCACCTGCCCGGCTATCAGCCGACGACCGACGGCAACCAGAAGCAGATCCGGCTCGCCGCCAAGGCGCTGGCCAACGCGCGGCGGCCGGTCATCTACGCCGGCGGCGGGGTGGTCGACGCCGCGTCCGAGCTGCGCGAGCTGGCCACCGCCGACCGGTTCCCGGTCACGTGCACGCTGATGGGCCTCGGCTCCTTCCCCGCGCCCCACGAGCAGTGGCTCGGCATGCTCGGCATGCACGGCACCCGGACCGCCAACTACGCGATGGACGAGGCCGATCTGATCGTCGCCATCGGCGCCCGCTTCGACGACCGGATCACGGGCAAGATCTCGGAGTTCGCGCCCCGGGCGAAGTTCATCCACATCGACATCGACCCGGCGGAGATCTCCAAGAACGTGCCCGCGCACATCCCGATCGTCGGCGACGCGCGCAACATCCTGCCGCGGCTGACGACCGAGTACCGCGCCCTGTCGGCCGACCGATCGCGGCTCGAGGAGTGGTGGTCGCGGATCGCGACCTGGCAGGAGCGCCATCCGCTGCGCTACGAGGACACCGACGACGGCGAGATCAAGCCGCAGTACATGATCCAGGCCCTGTACGAGGCGACCGGGGGCGCGGCGATCGTCACCTCGGACGTCGGCCAGCATCAGATGTGGGCCGCCCAGTTCTACGACTTCCCGATGCCGCGCCGCTGGATCAACTCCGGCGGCCTGGGCACGATGGGCTTTGGGCTGCCCGCGGCGATGGGCGCGCAGGTCGGCTGTCCCGACCAGACCGTCGTCTGCATCGCCGGCGACGGCTCGGTGCAGATGAACATGCAGGAGCTCGCGACCTGCGCCCAGGAGGGCATCCCGATCAAGGTGTTCATCATGAACAACGGGTACCTCGGCATGGTCCGCCAGTGGCAGGAGCTCTTCTGGGACCGGCGCTACAGCCACGTCGACATGGGCCAGTGGCCCGACTTCGTCAAGGTCGCCGACGCCTACGGGGCGACCGGAATGCGCCTGCGCGACAAGGACACGCTCGTGCGGGACATGCGCGCCGCGCTCGCCACCCCGGGCCCCGTGCTCGTCGACGTCCGGGTCACGCGCGAGGAGAACACCTATCCGATGATCCCGGCGGGCCAGGCGGCCCGGGACATGGTCGGCTGAGCGAGGCGTGATGCGCAGCCCGAGTCTCGCAACGGCGGTCCGGATGCCCGGCGGGGGTGACCCCAGTGGGTGAGCCGGCAACCCAGGAGGTCCTCTCCCTCGACGACCTGAACGCGGCCGTCGGGCTGCGCACCGGGCGCAAGCACGTCCTCGCGATCCTCGTGGAGAACAAGCCGGGCGTCCTGACGCGGATCACCGGCCTGTTCGCCCGCCGCGGGTTCAACATCGACACGCTCGCCGTCGGTCCGACCGACGACGAGACGGTGTCGCGGATCACGCTGACGCTCGACGGCGCCGTGGCGCCGATCGACCAGGTCACCAAGCAGCTGCACAAGCTCGTCAACGTCCTGAAGATCCGCGATCTGGACCCGGGCGAGATGCTCGCGCGGGAGTTGGCGATGTTCAAGGTGTCGGCCGACGGGGCCGCGCGCGCCGAGGTAATGCAGATCTGCGAGATCTTCCGCGCCAAGGTCGTCGACGTCACCAAGCGCTCCCTCGTGCTCGAGGTCACCGGCACCTGTGACAAGGTCGACGCCTTCGAGGCGCTCGTGCGCCCGTTCGGGCTGATCGAGATGGCCCGCACGGGCGAGATCGCGATCTCCCGCGGGCGCGCCGAGACGTAGTGCTCAGGTAGTGCTCAAGTTCTCGCCGCGGCACGCCGAAACTAGGGCTCAGTCCCCCGACCTCAGGGAGAAGCCTCCATGCACACGACCGAATCCGCCAGCCCGGTGAGCCTGCAGTCCGAGATCCGCGAGGTGCTGCGCGCCCACGCGCGGCTGCCCGTCGACGTCGACACGCTGCCCGACGATGCCGACCTGTTCCGGGCCGGGATGAGCTCGCACGCCTCGGTCAACGTCATGCTCGCGCTCGAGGACGCCTTCGACGTCGAGTTCCCCGACGAGATGCTGACCCGTGGCGCGTTCGAGAGCGTCGAGGCCATCGCCGCCGCGATCGGCGAGCTCGTCGAGTCGCCGGCGGCCTGACCGCGGGCCGTCGGCCGGGCACGGGCTCAAAGTCTCGGTGCAGCTGCCGAGAACGTCGCACAATGGCTCAGCATGTCGGCATCGACCTGGCTGACGTCGAGGAGGTGCGCGCGTCGGTCGTCGCTCAGGGGGAGCGGTACCTGGCGCGCGTGTTCACCGATTCCGAGCGCCGCCACAGTGACGGGCGCATCGAGCGACTGGCGGCGCAATTCGCCGCCAAGGAGGCGACAATGAAGGCTCTGCGCTGCGAGGACAGACTGCCCTGGAGATCGATCGAGGTGGCGACGGACGCGACCGGCACGGCGTCGCTCGCGCTGCACGGGCCGGCGGCCCGAGTGGCCCGCGAGCGCGGGGTCGGCGAGCTCGTGCTCAGCCTCACGCGAACGTCGTGGCACGCGGCGGCGGTGGTGGTCGCGCGATGAGCATCGCCGTCGACCGTGACCAGGAGCTGATCGGGCGGGTCATCGCGATCGCCGACGAGGTGGCCGCCGTCCACGCCGACGAGGTCGATCGCGAGGCGCGCTTCCCCGCCGAGACGGTGGCGGCGCTGCGCGAGGCGGGGGCGCTGTCGGCGCTCGTCCCCGAGACGCTCGGCGGGGTCGGCGCCTCGTTGCGCGCGGTCGCCGCCGCCTGCTTCGAGCTCGGCCGGCGCTGCTCCTCGAGCGCGATGGTGTTCGCGATGCACCAGATCCAGGTGGCCACGATGGTCCGTCACCTCGACGACGCGCCGTGGTTTCAGGAGTACCTCGGCGAGCTGTGCGCCCAGCAGCGGCTGATCGCCTCGGTCACCTCGGAGATCGGCACCGGGGGCGACATGGGCCGGTCGATCGCCCCGCTCAGCGAGGCGGCCGGCGGCCGCCTGCACTTCACCAAGCTCGCGCCGACGGTCAGCTACGGCGCCCACGCCGACGACCTGCTGACGACCGTGCGCCGCTGCGAGATGGCCGAGCAGTCAGACCAGGTGCTCGTGCTGAGCCGGCGCGAGCAGACCGAGCTCGAGCAGACCGGGACCTGGGACACGATCGGGATGCGCGGCACCTGCTCGCCGGGCTTCACCGTCCGCGCGGAGATCGACAGCGGCCAGGTCCTGCCCGCGCCCTTCTCCGATGTCATGAACCAGACCCACGTGCCGATCTCGCACATCCTGTGGTCGCACGTGTGGCTGGGGATCGCCACCGAGGCGTTCGAGCGCGGGCGCGCGTTCGTTCGCGGTCAGGCCAAGCGGGCCCCCGGCCAGCCCGTCCCGGCGGCCGCCGGGCTGTCGCGGGTCATGAACCAGCTCTCGATGCTGCGCGCCGAGGTGCGCTCAGCGCTTGACGAGTTCGAACGCGCCTCCGAGGAGCCGGGCCGGGGCCGGCTCGGGACGATGGCGACGATCCTGCGGTTCAACAACCTGAAGCTCGCCGCCTCCGAGCAGGCGCCGCTCATCTGCTCGGCGGTGCTCGAGCTCGTGGGGATCGTCGGGTTCAAGAACGACTCGCCGTTCGCGGTCGGCCGGCTGCTGCGCGACTCGCTGTCGGCGCGCCTCATGGTCGCCAACGCCCGCATCCACGACGTCGACGCGGGCCTCCTGCTCATCGCCAAGGATGTGTGAGCGATGTCCGTGACCGTGCGTGAGGCCTCCGCCGACCAGGCCGAGTTCCTCGCCGACCTGATCGCCCGGGGCCTGCTGATCGAGACCGGCGTGCCCGGCGTCTACGGGCACAACGCCGCGTTCGAGGACGTCCGCGAGGCGCTCGCCGCCCGCCTGACCGCCGAGGCGGGTCTGCGGGGGGCGCAGCGGCTGCGCTTCCCGCCGCTGCTGCCCCGCCGGCAGCTCGAGTCCAGCGGCTACCTGTCGTCGTTCCCGCATCTGGCGGGCACGGTGTACGCGTTCGACGGCGACGAGCGCCAGGCGCGCGAGCAGGCCGAGTGCGCCGCCGCTCACGGCGATTGGTCCGAGCACCAGGAGATGACCGCGCTCGCGCTGATGCCGGCGGCGTGCTACCCGGTGTACCCGGCGATCGCCGCGCAGGGGCCGCTCCCCGAGGGCGGGACCTTCGTCGACGCCGGCGGCGCCTGGGTGTTCCGCCACGAGCCGTCCCACGACCCCGCGCGACGTCAGATCTTCCATCAGCACGAGCTCGTGCGCATCGGCGAGCCCGAGGGGGTGCTCGAGTGGCGCGACGAGTGGGCCCAGCGCGGGCTGGACGTGCTCCGCGCGCTCGGTCTCGACGCCGAGCTCGACGTCGCCAACGACCCGTTCTTCGGCCGCCGGGGCCGGATGCTGCAGGCCAACCAGCGTTCCGAGCGCCTCAAGCTCGAGTTGCTCGTCCAGATCGCGGGTCCCGAGCCGACCGCCTGCGCATCCTTCAATCACCATCGCGAGCACTTCGGCGGGACCTACGGCATCGAGCTCGCCGACGGCGGCGTCGCGCACACCGCGTGCCTCGGGTTCGGCCACGAGCGGATCGTGCTCGCGCTGCTGCACACCCACGGGCTCGACCCCGACCGCTGGCCCGACGCGGTGCACGCCGAGCTGGGCGCCGATGCGGCTCGCTGAACGGCCGGCGCTGCGCTCCCTGACGGGATCCGATCCCGCCACCTACGCGCAGCACCCACTGCACGCCGCCGCTCCGGCCTATCCGGAGACCAACTGCTACACCGACATCATCATCGAGCTGCTGCACGCCGCCGGCCACGAGCCGCTGGCGATGCTCGGTCACCTCGTGCGGATGGACTTCGAGGGCGACCAGTGGACGTTCTTCAAGCCGCCGCCCGAGGATCTCGAGCGGCTGTTCGCGGTCGACATCCACGAGATGCAGCCCTATCGGCCGCTGCCCGCGATG
Organism: Solirubrobacterales bacterium; assembly: GCA_019240115.1. Lineage (GTDB taxonomy): Bacteria > Actinomycetota > Thermoleophilia > Solirubrobacterales > Solirubrobacteraceae > Palsa-465. Next base: position 28,149 of record JAFAYV010000050.1, read on the forward strand.
ATCGCCGAGCAGCTCGAAGTCGGGCGGACGATCATCGTCGAGCTCGACAGCTTCCACCTCCCCGACACCGCGTCGACGAGCTATCGCACCGAGCACGTCAAGTCCTCGGTCGCCGCCGACGCGATCGACCACGACGGCGAGCGGCTCTGGTACTTCCACAACGCCGGCTTGTTCGAGCTCTCCGGCGAGGACTACCGGCGCGCACTGCGGCTCGAGCCGCTGCACCCCGACGTCCTGCCGCCCTACACCGAGCTCGTGCGCCTCGACGCGGGCGAGGCGCTGCGCGGCGAGACCCTGCGCGCCGCGGCGCGCGAGACGCTCGCCCGGCATCTCCTCCGCCGTCCCGCCGCCAACCCGTTCGCGCGGTTCGGCGCCCAGCTCGAGCGCGAGCTCCCCGCGCTGCTCGAGGGCGGCCTCGAGGACTTCCACGCCTACGCGTTTGCGACCGTGCGGATGGCGGGCGCCGCGTTCCAGCTCGCCGCCGCCCACGCGCGGTGGCTGCTCGACGCCGAGGGGGAGCCGGCGGCCGCGGCGATGGACGAGCTCGTCGCCGGCTGCAAGGCGATGTCGTTCCGCCTCGCGCGCCGAGCGCCGTTCGCGACCGCGCCCCGCATCGAGAAGCTGGCCACTGCCTGGGACCGCGCCATGGCCGAGCTCGCCGACCATGTCATATGACTCGCGCCCGCCGACGGCAGGGATCGCCGACGACATCCAGGTCCGCGTCAACGCCGAGGTCTGGCGCGACGGTGAGTTCGCGTCCTTCTACGACCACGTCTCGCTCCTGCCCGCCGAGGCGCTCATCCTCGCGCGGTACTGCGGACGGCTGACCGGCCGGGTCCTCGACGTCGGGTGCGGCGCCGGCCGGATCCTGAACTACCTCGTCCGGCTCGGCGCCGAGGCGCACGGGATCGACATCTCCGAGCACATGGTGCAGTTCAGCCGGCGCAGCGTGCCCGCCGCCGACGTCCGGTGCGTCGATCTGGCCGACATCCGCGGGGCGGTGCACGGCCGCTTCGACGCGATCCTCATGACCGACAACGTCCTCGACGTGTTCGACGATGCCCACCGCCGCGCCGTGCTCAGCGACCTGCGCGAGCTGCTGACCGCCGACGGTCTGCTCATCTTCTCCTCGCACAACCTCGCCGCGTGGGAGCAGCCTCCGTCCGGCGACGAGAAGCTCGGGACGCGGGTCGCCGAGATCGGACAGCGGGTCGCCCAGCGTCCGCTCGGCGACATCATCCGCGCCACGCGACGCCTCCCGCGCCGGGTCGCCAACCACCGCCGGCTGGCGCCGCTGCAGTACCGGGCGGTCAACCATGCGGTCGTCAACGACTCGGGCCAGGACTACGCGCTGCTGCACTACTACATCACCCGGGCCGACCAGGAACGGCAGCTGACCGAGCTCGGCTACGCGCTGCTCGAGGCGCTCGAGCTCTCGGGCGCGCCGGTGCCCACCGGACAGGAGGGCGCGACCTCGTCGCTGTACTACGTGGCGGCCCTCGCGGCGTGAGCCCCGTCGTCCGGCGGGACCTGACCGACGGCTGGATGGTCGCCGGGTCCGATCCCGGCGCCTGCGCGGGACCCGGCGAGCTCGATCGGCTGCACTTCATCCCGGCGGTCGTGCCCGGAACCGCCGCGGCCGCCGTCGGCGATGACGCGCTGGACTACGACGCGCGCGACTGGTGGTTCACGACCCGGTTTCATGCCGAGCCGGCCGCCGCGGGGGAGACCGTCGCGCTCGGGCTCGAGGGGCTGGCGACCGTCGCCGAGGTCTATCTCAACGGTGAGCTCGTGCTGAGCGGCGAGTCGATGTTCGCCGGCCACGAGCTCGACGTCGGCGCCCGGCTGCGCGGCGACAACGAGCTCGTCATCGGCTGCCGGGCGCTGCACCCGCTGCTCGCCGCGCGACGCCGGCCGCGCGCTCGCTGGCGGACCCGGCTCGTCACCTCGGGCAACCTGCGCTTCTACCGGACGATGCTGTTGGGACGGGCGCCCGGCTTCGCGCCGGGTCCGGCGGTCGTCGGGCCGTGGCGGCCGGTGTGGCTGCAGCGGTGCTCGGGCCGCCGGCTCGAGGCGGTCGCGCTGCGCGCGCGGGTGCGCGACGACGTCGGGGTGGTGTCGGTAGCCGCCACCCTGCGCGGGGCCCGCGAGGCGCTGGCGCTGGACGTCGGCGAGCATCGCGTCGCGCTGAGCGTCGACGCGGTGGGACGGGTGAGCGGCGAGCTGCGGATCCCCGACTGCCGGCGCTGGTGGCCCCATACGCACGGGGAGCCGGCGCTGCACGACGTCGCGATCGCCGGCGACGAGGGCGTCCTGCACCGCGGGCGCGTCGGCTTTCGGACGCTCGAGGCGCCGGACGACCTGGCGACCGACGGGCCGGCGCTGACGATCAACGGCGTCGACGTGTTCTGCCGGGGGGCGGTGTGGACGCCGCCGTCGCTGCGCAAGCCGTCCGGTGATCGGGCGCACTACGAGCCGGTGCTCCGCCGTCTGACCGCCGGGGGGCTGAACATGCTCCGCGTCCCCGGGACCGCGGCGTACGAGTCAGACGCCTTCTACGACCTCTGCGACGAGCTGGGGATCCTCGTCTGGCAGGACTTCATGTTCGCCAACCTCGACTACCCCGAGTCAGAGCCCGAGTTCCTGGACGGGGTGGCGCGCGAGGCGCGCGAGCAGCTGTCGCGGATCGCGGGGCGCCCGAGCCTGGCGGTGCTCTGCGGCGGCAGCGAGGTCGCCCAGCAGGTGGCGATGCTCGGCCTCGATCCGGCGCTCGCGCACGGTCCGCTGTTCGGCGAGGTCCTCCCGGCGGCGGTGGCCGACGCGGACGTGGACGCGCCGTACGTCCCCTCGGCGCCGTGGGGCGGCGAGCTGCCGTTTCGCACCGACCGCGGCGTCGCGCACTACTTCGGGGTTGGCGCCTACCGGCGCCCGCTCGCCGACGCCCGGCTCGCCGAGGTGCGCTTCGCCGCCGAGTCGCTCGCCTTCGCCAACCTGTCCGACGAGCCCGAACCGGATCTCGGGGTGCCGCGCGACGCGGGCGCCGACTGGGACTTCGCCGACGTCCGCGACCACTATCTGCGCGAGCTCTTCGGGCTCGATCCGGCCCACCTGCGCACGACGGATCCCGCGCGCTACCGCGCGCTCTCGCGGGTGGTCAGCGGCGAGGTCATGGCCGAGACGTTCGGCGAGTGGCGCCGCGCGGCGTCGCCGTGCCGCGGCGCCCTCGTGTTGTGGAGCAAGGACCTTGAGCCCGGCGCCGGCTGGGGCCTGCTCGATCACCGCGGCGAGCCCAAGGTCGCCTTCCGTCACGTCGCCCGCGCCCTGGCGCCGGTGGCGACGTGGACGACCGACGAGGGGCTCGGCGGCATCGACGTCCACGTCGCCAACGATCGTGGGCTGCCGCTGCGGGCCCACCTGCGGGTGGCGCTGTACCGCGACTTCGCGCTCCGCGTGGAGGAGTCGGTGACCGAGCTCGAGCTCGCCGCCCGCGGGTGGGCGCGGTTCGGCGTCGAGGCGCTGCTCGGGCGGTTCGTCGACGTCTCCTGGGCCTACCGCTTCGGTGCGCCGGCGCAGGACCTCGTCGCGGTGTCGCTGCTCGACGCGGACGGCGAGCTGCTCTCGCAGGCGTTCCGCTTCCCCGTCGGCCGCCCGCTCGCGCTCGGCGACGTGGGGCTGCGCGGGCGCCTGCAGGGCACCCGCCTCGTCGTGGCCGCCGATCGCTTCGCCTACGGCGTGCGCGTCCACGCCGCGGGCTTCGATCCCTCCGACGACGCGTTCGGGGTTGAGCCCGGGGGCGAGCGGACGATCGAGCTGCGCGGGGGCGCGGGGCCACGCGGTCCGGCGGCGGTCACGCTGACCGCGCTCAACGCCCCCGCGGTCGAGGTCAGGGCCCACGGCTCTCCGGTCGCTCCGGCGAACTCGCGCCGCTGAGGAGCCACGCCCGGGCGAAACCGGCCGAGCGTGGGCGGTGAAACGTCCGGCGGCCCGACGGTAGCCTCCAAACGGCATGCGCCGCGCCGCCACCGCCCCCGCAGCCTGGCTGCCCGCGCGGACCTCCGAGCGCCTCGAGCGCCGGATCGCCGACGCGCTGGCGCACGCGCGATCGACGGGACGGCCGACGGTCGCGAGCGTCACCGTCGCGCTCGCGGGCGCCCACGACCCGAGCGCGACCGTGTCGGCCTCCCGGCGCGCCGGCGAGGACTGGTTCTGCCTCGAGCAGCCCGACCGCGACGCGATCGCGCTCGCCGGGCTCGGCGTCGTGCGTCGTCTGGAGGCCGCGGGGGAGGGCCGCTTCGGGCAGGTCGCCGAGCGCTGGCGGACGCTCGCCGCCGACGCGGCCGCCGACGAGGCGGGCGACGCCGCGCCGGGGGCCGGGCTGACCTGTCTCGGCGGCTTCGCGTTCGACGCCGCCGGGGGCGAGGCGCCGCTGTGGCGCGGGTTCGCGCCCGCCTCGCTCGTCGTGCCCGAGATCTCGCTCGCCCGCCGCGGCGAGCGGACGTGGCTGACCGTCAACGTCGAGCTCGCCCCCGACGACACCGCCGCCGACGCGCTGCGGCGCGTTCGCCACCGCCTCGGCGAGCTGCGCGCCGCGCCCCTGCCGCTGCTCGATCCCGCGCCGACCGGCGTCTACGACGTCGTCAGCCCGATGCCGCCGGCCCACTTCGAGGAGGCGGTCGCCCGGGCGACGGCGCGCATCGCGACCGGCGAGTTCGAGAAGGTGGTGCTCGCCCGCGAGGTCGACGTCCACGCCCCCCGGGCGCACGACGCCGCGGCCATCCTCGGGCTGCTGCGCGTGGCGTTCGCCACCTCGTTCGTGTACGCCGTCGGTCGCGGCGAGGCGACCTTCATCGGCGCCACCCCCGAGCTGCTCATCCGCCGCCAGGGGCAGCGCGCGAGCACCGTCGCGCTCGCGGGCTCGACGCGCCGCAGCGCCGACCCGGCGGTCGACGCCCACCTCGGCGAGCGGCTGCTGCGCTCGGACAAGGATCGCCACGAGAACGCGATCGTCGCCCGACGGATCGTGCGCAGCCTGCGCCCGTACTCGGTCTGGGTGACCGCCGCGGCCGAGCCGGTCGTGATCCAGGTGGCGAACATCCAGCATCTCGCCGCGCCGATCCGCGCGCAGCTGACCGCGCCGATCGACGCCATCACGCTCGCCGGGCACCTGCATCCGACGCCGGCGGTCGGCGCCGAGCCCGCGACGGCGACGGCGGCGATCCCCGCGCTCGAGGGCTTCGATCGCGGCTGGTACGCGGGCGCCCTCGGCTGGTCGGATGCCGGCGGCGACGGAGAGTTCTGCGTCGCGCTGCGCTGTGCGCTGCTGCGTGACCGCCTCGCCCGCTGCTACGCGGGCTGCGGCGTCGTCCGCGACTCCGACCCCGCCGCCGAGCTCGCCGAGTCCGAGGTCAAGCTCGGGGTGATGCTGCCCGTGCTCGCCGGCTGACGGCGAGCGCTCCAAGGCCCCGGGCGGCGAGCCGCCGGTGGCCTTCGAGGTTCTCGTGGCGGTCGGTGACGATCTCGATCAGCCGACGGCCCCCGCGCGCGAGCGCCCGCTCGAGCTCGCGCGCGCCTCCCGGCCGCTCGTAGGCGATCTCGAACAGCCCGGCGACGGCGGCGAGGTCGAGCCCGTGGGGGGTGGCGACGTGCTCCTCGAAGGCGTCGGCCTGCGAGCTGACCGGGAGGAAGTGGAAGATCCCACCGCCGTCGTTGTTCAGCGCGACGATCGTCACCTCGACGCCGAGCCGCCGGGCGGCGAGCAACCCCCCGAGATCGTGCAGCAGCGCGACGTCGCCGATCAGCAGCACCACCGGCCCACCGGTCGCGGCGGCGACGCCGAAGGCGGTCGAGACGGTCCCGTCGATGCCGTTGGCGCCGCGGTTGGCGAGCACGCGCGGCAGCGGCACGCCCGCCGGCAGGTGGAGCTCGACGTCGCGGATCGGCATCGATGAGGCGACGACGAGCGTCGCCCTCGGGGGCAGCCAGTCACCCAGCAGGGCCGCCACGAGCGGCTCGGACAGCCCGTCGCCCAGCTCGTCGCGGACGGCGGCGCGCACGACGCCGTCGGCGTCGTGCCAGGCGGCGGCGTACCCCGGGTCACCGGTCGCCTCCAGCGAGTCCAGCGCGGCCACCGGATCGCCTCCGAGCGCCTCGGAGACGACCGCGTCGGGGTCCTGCCACGGCGACAGCGCGAGCTGGCGGGCCTGCGCCAGCGAGGCCAACCACGCGCGCAGCGGCTTGGACGTCGGCAGGTCGCCGGCACGGACGACGATCTCGGGCGCCATCGCGGCCGCGAACTCGGGGTCGCGCACGAGCAGGTCATAGCTGGCGACCGCCGCAGCGCTCTCGCGCGCGCCCGAGAGCGGATCGGCGAGCACCGGATAGCCGGTCCGCGCGGCGCAGCGGCGCACGGCGTCGCCGACCGCGGGCTCGGCGGCGCCGGCGACGATCACGCCCCGGGGCGCCAGCCGGCGTTGCCCGGCGGGACGGGCGGCCGGGGGGGCGCGGTCGACCCACGGCCGGCCATCGGGACGGCCGGGGATGGGATCGTCGAGCTCGAGCGGCTCGTCGAGCACGAGCGGCTCGCGCAGCGGGACGTTGAGATGGACCGGCCCCGGCGGCTCGCCGAGCGCCGTCCAGTAGCTGCGGCAGGCGAGCTGGCGGATCCAGCGCAGGCCGGTGGCGTCGGCCGCGGGCAGCTCGGCCTCGAGGAACCAGCGCGGGGCGTCGCCGAAGAGCTTGAGCTGGTCGATCGCCTGCCCGGCGCCGACGTCGCGCAGCTCGGCGGGGCGGTCGGCGGTCAGCACGATGAGCGGGACCCGGGCCCAGGATGCCTCGATCACCGCCGGAGCGAGATTGGCCGCGGCGGTCCCCGAGGTGCAGGTCACCGCGACCGGGCGTCCGCTCGCCTTGGCCGCGCCGAGCGCGAAGAAGCCCGCGGAGCGCTCGTCGATGTGCGAGAAGCACCGGATCCCCGGCTCGCGGACGAGCGAGAGGACGAGCGGCGTATTGCGCGACCCCGGCGACGTGCACGCCTCGCGCATCCCGCAGCGCACGAGCTCGTCGCAGAACGCGCGCAGCAGACAGTAGGTGTCGATGGTCGTCATGATCGGTTCGTGCCGCCGACGCTTCTCCTCCTGCACGGGTTCACGCACACCGGCGCGAGCTGGGAGGGCGTCCTGGCGGAGCTCGGGCAACGCTATCGGCCGCTGGCCCCCGACATCCGGGGGCACGGCGCGGCCGGGGCGGTGCGGCCGGTGACGCTGGCGCCGGTCCTCGAAGACGTCGCGGCCGCGACCGACGGCCCGTTCGCGCTCGGCGGCTATTCGATGGGCGGCCGCCTGGCGCTCCACGTCGCCCTCGCGCTGGGCGGTCGGGTGCGCCGGCTCGTGCTCATCGGCGCGAGCCCCGGGCTCGCCGACCCCGAGGAGCGGACCGCCCGCCGCGCCGCCGACGAGCGGCTCGCCGGCGAGCTGGAGGGCCTGACGATCGAGGCCGCCGCGCGGCGCTGGGCCCGGACCGCCGTGCTCGCCGACCAGCCCCCGGACGTGCGGGCCGCGGTGCACGCCGACCGGCTGCGCAGCACGCCGGCGGGGCTTGCCGCGGCGCTGCGGGGCCTCGGCACCGGAGCGCTCCCGTCGCTGTGGGGGCGGCTCGGCGAGCTGACGCTGCCGGTGGCGCTGATCGTCGGCGAGCGCGACGAGAAGTTCCTCGAGGTCGCCGAGCGCATGGCGCAGCGGCTGCCCGACGCGCGGCTCGCGGTGGTGCCGGGGTGCGGCCACGCGGTCCACCTCGAGGCCCCCGAGGCGGTCGCGCGGATCATCGATACCAGTCCAGCAGCCCGTCTCCGAGTCCCGGGCCGCGCGGCGCCGTGATCGACCCCGCGTTCGGCGGCAGGGGATCGGACCGGCCCGCGAACAGGCGCAGCGTCGCCAGGCCACAGGCGCGCGCGGGCCGGATGACCGCCGCGGCGTGCAGCGCGGCCGCGATCCCGAGCGGGCCGTCGAGCGTCGAGGCCAGGTAGACCTCGTATCCGGCCGCGGTGGCGCGCCGGGCGGCGTCGATCGTGCCCGAGATCCCGCCGCAGCGGGCGATCTTCAGGCAGACGAGGTCGGCGACGCGGTCGCGCAGCGCCTCCGGGTCGCCGGCCGACTCGTCGAGCGCGAGCGGAATCTCGGTGGCCCCGTGCAGCGCTCGGATCTCGTCCAGCCCGGCGACCGGCTCCTCGCACAGCTCGATCCCCGCGGGCTCCAGCGCGGGGAGCGCGGCCGCGGCCTCGTCGAGCGTCCAGGCGCCGTTGGCGTCGATCCGGATCGCCATCTGCGGGCCGGCGAAGGCACGGACCGCGGCCAACCGCGCGGCGTCGTCGCCGATCCCGACCTTCAGCTTGATCGCCGGAAAGCCCTGGGCGCGCGCCTCCGCGGCCTCGCGGGCCGCGGTCGAGCGGTCGGCGGCGGCGATCGTCCAGTTGACCGCGACGGCGAGCGGGGCGGGCGCGCCGAGCAGGCGCCACGCCGGCTCGCGCAGGCGCCGGCCGGCGAGATCCCAGAGCGCCAGGTCAAGCGCCGCGAGCGCCTGCGGGAGGACGGTCGCCTCCGAGCAGCGGGCGAGCACGTCGGCGATCGGGCTGGCGTCGCGGTAGCCCTCGAGCACCGGTCCGCACGCCTGGAGCGCCGCCGCGACCTCGTCGACGCCGACGCCGTCGTAGGAGGGCAACGGCGCCGCCTCGCCATGGCCGCTCAGGCCGTCGGCGGCGCGCAGCTCCGCGAGGATCAGGTCGCGCTCGGCGACCGTCCCGTGACCGGCCATGTGCGGCGAGGCAAGCGCCGCCCGCACCGTGCGCAGCTCGAGCTTCACCGGTGGCCGCTCACCCGCTGAGCAGCAGCCCGATCGACAGCAGCCCGCAGAAGGCGAGCTGCAGCAGCCCCGAGCGAGCGAGCGCGCCGTTCAGCGAGGGGCCGTCGCTGCGCGTGCGCACGAGGCGGACCACGGCGGCGGCGAGCGGCAGCGCGAGCCAGGTCAGCATCACCCAGGCGCCCACCGGGCCGAAGATCCAGGTCACGGGCGCGAGCAGGAAGGCGAGGTAGACGATCGCGGCGAACATCTCCCGCGTCCGCGCCCGGCCGAGCTTGACCGCGAGCGTGCGCTTGCCGGCGCGGCGGTCGGAGTCGATGTCGCGGACGTTGTTGACGACGAGGATCGAGGCCGCGAGCAGGCCGACCGGGACGGCGAGCGCGAACGCCTCCCAGTCGACATGACGGGTCTGGGCGAAGTAGGAGCCGGCGACCGCGACGACGCCGAAGAACAGGAACACGAACACCTCGCCGAGGCCGGCGTAGCCATACGGCCGCGGCCCGCCGGTGTAGAGCACGCCGGCGAGGATCGACGCCGCGCCGAGCACGAGCAGCAGCCAGCCCGCGACGACGATCAGGTAGATCCCGAACAGGACCGCCAGGCCGAAGGACACGTAGGTGGCGACGAGCACCTGGCGGGGCGGCACGAGACCGCCGGCGGTCACCCGGACCGGGCCGAGGCGATCCTCGGCATCGGCGCCCCGCCGGGCGTCGGAGTAGTCGTTGGAGAGGTTGGTGCCGACCTGGATGAACACCGCGCCGAGCAGCGCGGCCACGAACCGCAGCGGGTGAAAGGCGCCCTGGAAGCCCGCGAGCGATGTGCCGACGAGCACCGGCGCGATCGCCGCCGGCAGCGTCCGGGGACGCGCCGCCATCAGCCAGATGCGCGCCCCACCCGTCGCCCTGACCGCCCCCACCGCCACGGCTCGCTACGCCCGGCGCGGGAACTTCGAGAAGTCCGGCCGCCGTTTGCCGAGATAGGCGTCGCGGCCCTCCTGGGCCTCCTCGCTCATGTAGAAGAGCAGGTTGGCGTCGTGGGCGAGCTGCTGGATCCCGGCCAGGCCGTCCTCGTCGGCGTTGAAGCTCGCCTTGACCATCCGCAGCGCCAGCGGCGACATCGTCAGCATCTCGCGGCACCATTGCACGGTCTCGGCCTCGAGCCGCTCGAGCGCCACCACCGTGTTGACCAGGCCCATCTCGAGCGCCTGCGCAGCGTCGTACTGGCGACAGAGGAACCAGATCTCCTTGGCGCGCTTGGGTCCGACGAGCCGCGACAGGACGCTCGCGCCGAAGCCCCCGTCGAACGAGCCGACCTTCGGCCCGACCTGCCCGAAGCGGGCGTTCTCGGCGGCGATGGTCAGATCGCACACGACCTGGAGCACGTGGCCGCCGCCGATCGCATAGCCGGCGACCATGGCCACGATCGGCTTGGGCAGCCGGCGCATCTGGACGTGCAGATCGGTGACGTGGAAGCGTCCCACCGCGGTGTGGCTGCCGGCGGCGGCGGGATCGACGCCCGTCACGTAGCCGCCGCGGGCGCCGCGGACGCGCTGATCGCCGCCCGAGCAGAACGCGTCCGGACCCTCGCCGGTCAGCACGATCACGCCGACCGCGGGATCCTCGCGGGCGCGCTCGAGCGCCTGGGAGATCTCGATGATCGTCTCCGGCCGAAACGCGTTGCGCACCTCGGGGCGGTCGATCGTGATCTTGGCAATCCCGGCGTCGTCGCCGTCGGACAGCTCGTAGCGGATGTCCTCATACTCGCCGTCGGTCGGCCGCCAGGTGGTCGGGGAGTCGCTCATCGGCTGCGTAGGACTCTAGTGTCCGCGTCCGCAAGTCCTGCGGCACCGAGAGTGCTCACTGGTGGTGCCGGGCGAGGACGCAGAAGTCGACGTGTAGCAGCGCTACACGAGACTTCGAGGACAGCCGGATGACGCGGGCGCGGCCCGATCTGGCGAGGCTGGATGCCGAGCGGGCCGCGAGCCCGCGCGGGCGCTGCCAGGGAGTGCTCGAATGCCGCAGGACTTGCGGACGGGGGCACAGGCAACGAGGGGGAATATCGATCGACGATGCCCGCCGGCGGCTCATGTTTAGGACGCCCTAACGATCCCCCGGCGTTTCCTGTAAGGTGCCCCTAATGCGGAGCCTGACGCGCAAGCAGATCGGCTGGTGGTCGCTCGGCGTCGTCGCCGTCGGCCTGCTCGTCTGGCAGATCATCACCGCGAGCGGGGGGACCCCGGACCCGACCGATCCGAGCACCCACCTCAGCCACTTCGCGGTCATCCTCGACAGCGGCATCCTCGTGCTCCGCGAGGGCCTGGAGACGATCCTCGTGCTGGCGGTCATCACCGCGAGCATGCGGGGCGCGAACGCCGCCTACCGCCGGCCGCTCGGCCTCGGCGCCGCGGTCGCGTTCCTCGCGAGCATCGTCACCTGGTTCATCGCGATCGCGATCACCGACGCCGTCGGCCCCGGCAGCCTGGAGCTGCAGGCGGCCACCGGCCTGCTGGCGATCGTCGTGCTGCTCGTCGTCATGAACTGGTTCTTTCACCGGGTCTACTGGACCGGCTGGATCGCGCACCACAACCGTCGCGGCAGGGCGCTCGTCGGCGGCGCCGGCTCGGTCGCGGTCCAGCGGACGGTGCTCGGTCTCATGTTGCTCGGCTTCACCTCGGTCTACCGCGAGGGCTTCGAGGTCGTCCTGTTCCTGCAGAACCTGCGCCTGCGCTACGGCGCCGGGGTGGTGCTGCAGGGCGTCGTGCTCGGGCTCGTGCTCGTGGCGATCATCGGCTTCGCGACGTTCAAGCTCCAGGCCCGGCTGCCGTACAAGCGGATGCTCGTCGCGACCGGCGTTCTGCTCGGCGTCGTCCTGCTCGTGATGGTCGGCGAGAGCATGCAGGAGTTCCAGCTCGCCGGCTGGCTGGGCACGACCCCGGTCGACATCAACCTCCCTGGCTGGATGGGGCTGTGGCTGGCGATCTTCCCGAACGTGCAGACGATCGTCGCCCAGGTGGTCGCGGCGGCCGTCGTGATCGGCTCCTACGTCCTCGCCGAGGAGGTCCGGGTCCGCCGTCCGCGCCGCCGTGGCGGCCCCGTCGCCGTCCGGCCGAGCGCACCGCCCCCGGCGCCCACCGCCAGCTCCTCGCCCGGCCTGACCGCTTAGGGCCCCGAGCGTCGGCCGGTGGAGCCCTGGCTGGTCCGCGCCGCGCGGACGCGTCCCGATCGGCTGGCGCTGGTCGCGGGCGAGCGCCAGCTGACCTATGCCCAGCTGCTCGCGTCCGCGCGCGCCGCCGCCGGCGGGCTGCGAGAGCGGGGGATCGGGCCCGGCGATCACGTCGCGCTCGCGCTCGCGAGCGCCGAGCTCGTGCCGGTGCTGCACGCGTGCCTGCTCCTCGGGGCGGTCGCGGTCCCCATCGACCTGCGGCTCGGCGCGCAGGAGCGCGCCGCGCGCGAGCGGATCGCGCGGCTCGTCGTGCGCGCGCCGATCTCGGGACCCGCGGCGGCGATCGAAGCGGCGCCGCCGCTGCACAGCCCCGCCACGCTGATGTTCACCTCGGGCACGACCGCCGCCCCCAAGCCGGTGACGCTCAGCTACGACAACTGGCGCTGGAACGCGATCGGCTCCGCACTCGCACTCGGCCTCGATCCCGACGAGCGCTGGCTGTGCCCGATGCCGCTCGCCCACGTCGGGGGTCTCTCGATCCAGATCCGCAGCGCGATCTACGCCACGGGAGTGGTGCTCCAGGACGCGTTCGACGTGCCCCGGGCGCTCGCGGCGCTCATGGACCCCGGCGAGCGGATCACGCTCGTCTCGCTCGTGCCGACGATGCTCGCCCGGCTGCTCGACGCGGGGCTCCGCGAGCCGCCGACGCTGCGCCGGGTGCTGCTCGGCGGCGGCCCGATCGCGCCCGCGCTGCTCGCGCGAGCGACGAGAGCCGGCGTCGACGTCGCGCCGTCGTTCGGGATGACCGAGACGTGCTCGCAGATCGCCACGGACGGCGTCGCGCTGTTCGGATCCGAGCTCGCGGTCGCCGCCGACGGGGAGCTGCTCGTCCGCGGCCCGGCGGTCGCCCGGGCCGCGATCGCCGCCGACGGCTGGCTGCACACCGGCGATCTGGCGGCGCTCGACGAGCACGGGCGGATGACGATCGTCGGACGGACCGCGGACACCATCGTCACCGGCGGCGAGAACGTCTCCCCGACGCACGTCGAGGCGGCGTTGCTCGAGCACCCCGCGGTGCTCGATGCCGCCGTCCTGGGACGCGCCGACCCGGAATGGGGGGAGGCCGTCGTCGCCCAGGTCGTGCCGCGCGCCGGGTCCCGCGCGAGCGCCGCCGAGCTGCGCGAGCACTGCGCGGGGCGCCTGGCGCCGTTCCAGGTGCCCAAGCGGATCGAGTTCGTCGACCGGCTCCCGCGTGGGGTGACCGGCAAGCTGCTGCGCCGCGAGCTGGCGTGAGATCGTCCGAGTAGGCTCCGGCGCATGGAGCCCGAGGAGCAGCGCGCCGCGAGCCGCGCGCATTGGGACGACGCCGCCGAGGGCTGGGGCCGCCGCGCGGACGAGATCCGCGAGTGGGGGATGCCGGTCGCGCGCGCCATGGTCGACTCGCTGTCGCTGTCGCTGGCGTCCGGCCAGCGCGTGCTCGATCTGGCCGCCGGCCCCGGGGACACGGGGTTTCTCGCCGCCGGCGCGCTGGGGCCCGCCGGATCGCTGATCTGCAGCGACGGCGCGGCGGCGATGGTCGAGGTGGCGCGCCGGCGGGCGGCCGAGCTCGGGCTGTCAAACGTCGAGTTCAAGCAGCTCGAGCTCGAATGGATCGACCTCGGGACCGCCTCGGTGGACGCCGTGCTCGTGCGCTGGGGGATCATGCTCGCCATCGATCCACTCGCCGCCGCCAAGGAGATCCGGCGCGTGCTGGCGCCGGGGGGCCGTGCCGCGCTCGCGGTCTGGGACGCCCCGGAGCGCAACCCGTGGGCGACGATCCCGAGCGGCGCGCTGGCCCACCTCGGGCTCGCCGAGCCGCCCGACCCCGACGCTCCCGGACGGTTCGCGCTGTCGGGTGACGGGCAGCTGTCCGGGCTGCTGCAGGACGCCGGCTTCACCGAGGTGGCGGTCCAGGCGGTGCCGCTGGACAGCCGGTACGCAGGCGTCGAGGACTTCATCGCCGAGTCCAGCGACCTCTCGCCGACCTTCTCGGCGACGTACCACGGGCTCGACGACGAGCGGCGCGCGCGGGTCGTCGCCGCGATCTCCAGCGCGCTCGCCCCGTACGCCACCGCCGACGGGGCGGTCGCGGTCCCCGGCAGCTCGCTGGTCGCCGCCGCGTCGGCGTGACAGCCGGGTTGCAGGCAAGCTCGCTTGCATCCTGAAACGCCGGTTGCAGGAGTTCCTCGTGGCCGGGCGACGGGCGAGACTTGCGCGCATGCGAATCTGGAAACTGATCCTGCTCACGGTGGTCGCGGCCGCGCTCGGCGCGCCCGCCACCGCCTCGGCGAGCTTCGTGCACGTCGTCTCTCCGGGCGAGTCTCTGTCCTCGGTCGCCGCCGCCGACGGTGTGTCGGTGTCCGCCCTGGCCGCCGCCAACGGCCTGTCAACCGACGCGGGGCTGACCGCCGGCACCGACCTGAACATCCCGCCGCAGGGCGCCGTGCCGACCGCTTCGACCTCGATCCCGGCGACCGGCGGCGACGCCACCGGCGCCGGCGGCGACGCCACGGGCGCCGGCGGTGGCTACTTCGTGCGCCCCGGTGACAGCCTGTCGGAGATCGCCGCCCAGCACGGCATCGGCGTTGACGCCCTCGCCGCGGCCAACGGCCTCAGCGTCGCCGGGGTCCTCCCGGCGGGGATCACGCTCAGCCTCGACGGCGGCGGTTTGGACGCGCCGGCGCAGCCGACGGGCGTGGCGAACACGAGCGGCAGCGGCGCCTCGCCGACGCCGGTGACGGTCAGCCCCGCCGCCGTCGGGTCGATCGCCGCCCAGAACGGCGTCTCGCCGTCGCTCGCCGAGGCGATCGCCGACCAGGAGAGCGGCTTCAGCAACGCTCTGGTGTCGCCGACCGGCGCCGCCGGCGTGATGCAGATCGAGCCCGGCACCTGGCGCTACATCGAGCGCAACCTCGGCGGGCCCCCGCTGTCGCCCGACTCGGTCACCGACAACGTCCGCGGCGGCGTCGAGCTGCTGCGGACCCTGCTGGACCAGACCGGCGGCGATCCGGCGCTGACGGCGGCCGGCTACTACCAGGGGCTGGCCTCGGTGCGCCGGCACGGGATGTACGCCGACACGCAGCGCTACGTCAACGACGTGCTCGCGCTCCGCGACCGCTTCGGCGGCTGAGCCCCGCGCCGGCGGCCTCGCGAGCCAGTGCCCGCTAGGCTCCGGCGCATGTTCTACGACGACGACGCAGACCTCCACAAGCTCGACGGCAAGACCGTCGCGATCATCGGCTACGGCTCGCAGGGTCACGCCCACGCCCTCAACCTGCGGGATTCCGGTGTCGACGTCGTCGTCGGGCTGCGCTCGGGGTCGGCCAGCGTCGCGAAGGCGGAGGCCCACGGCCTCCGCGTCGCCGAGCCCGCGGATGCCGCCAGTCAGGGCGACCTCGTCATGGTGCTGGCGCCCGACGAGCTGCACGGCCAGATCTGGGACGGCGGGCTGAAGGACGGGATCGCACCCGGCAACGTGCTCGCCTTCGGCCACGGCTTCTCGATCCACTACGGCGAGATCGTCGCCCCGCCCGAGGTCGACGTCGTCCTCATCGCGCCCAAGGGCCCCGGCCATCTCGTCCGCCGCCAGTATCAGGACGGGTCGGGCGTCCCCTGCCTGGTCGCGGTCGCCCAGGACGCCTCGGGCGACGCGCTCGGGATCGCGCTCGCGTACGCCAAGGGCATCGGCGGCACGCGGGGCGGGGTCATCGAGACGACGTTCAAGGACGAGACCGAGACCGACCTGTTCGGCGAGCAGGCGGTGCTCTGCGGCGGGGTCACCGAGCTCGTGCGCGCCGGCTACGAGACGCTGACCGAGGCCGGCTACGACGAGCGCCTCGCCTACTTCGAGGTCCTGCACGAGCTCAAGCTGATCGTCGACCTGATGTACGAGAAGGGCATCTCGGGGATGCGCTACTCGATCTCGAACACCGCCGAGTACGGCGACATGACGCGCGGCACGCGGATCATCGGCGAGGAGACGCGGGCGGCGATGAAGCAGGTCCTCTCCGAGATCCAGTCGGGCGATTTCGCGCGCGAGTGGATCGCCGAGAACCGCGCCGGACAGGAGAACTTCCTGCGGATGCGATCCGAGCAGGCGGGACACCAGGTCGAGACGGTGGGGTCCGAGCTGCGAGCCCAGATGGACTGGATCGACACCGAGTGGCAGGAATAGCCGCCGAGCTGCAGATTCCGGCGGACCTGCGCCCCGCCGACGGGCGCTTCGGCTCCGGGCCCTCCCGGGTCCGGCGTGCCCAGCTGGAGCACCTCGCCGCGGCCGGCGCGGCCGTCATGGGCACCTCGCACCGCCAGAAGCCCGTCCGCGAGCTCGTCGGCCGCGTCCGCGCGGGACTCGCGGAGCTGTTCTCGCTCCCCGACGGCTACGAGGTCGTGCTCGGCAACGGCGGCACGACGGCGTTCTGGGACGCCGCCACGGCCGGGCTCGTGCGCGAGCGCGCCGCCCATCTCGCCTACGGCGAGTTCTCGAGCAAGTTCGCGTCCTGCACCCGGGGCGCGCCCTTCCTCGCCGACCCGCTCGTGATCGAGGCGGTCGCGGGTGACGCTCCCGACCCCGACGAGGCGCTCGGCGGCGAGGCCGTCGACGTGATCGGCTGGGCGCATAACGAGACCTCGACCGGCGTCATGGTGCCGGTCCGCCGCCCGCTCGCCTCGGAGGGCTCGCTCGTCCTCATCGACGCCACCTCGGGCGCCGGCGGCCTGCCGGTCGACGTCGCCGACGCCGACGCCTACTACTTCGCGCCCCAGAAGGGCTTCGCCTCCGACGGCGGCCTGTGGCTGGCGCTGCTCAGCCCCGCGGCGATCGCCCGGATCGAGGAGCTCGCCGCGGTCGGCGACGGCCGCTGGGTCCCCGACTTCCTCTCGCTGCCCACGGCGCTCGAGAACTCGCGTAAGGACCAGACGTACAACACCCCGGCGATCGCCACCCTGCTCCTGCTCGCCGATCAGCTGCAGTGGATGCACGATGGCGGAGGGCTGCCGGGGATGATCGCTCGCACGACCGCCTCCAGCGACCACCTCTACCGCTGGGCGGAGGCCCATCCGGCGGCGACGCCGTTCGTCGCCGACCCGGCGAAGCGGTCGCTCGTCGTGGGCACGATCGACTTCGACGAGAGCGTCGACGCCGCCGCGGTCGCGGCGACGCTGCGGGCCAACGGCATCGTCGACACCGAGCCGTATCGCAAGCTGGGGCGCAACCAGCTGCGCGTCGCCATGTTCCCCGCCACCGACCCCGCCGACGTGCAGGCGCTGACCGCCTGCATCGATTGGGTGCTGCAACGATCATGACCGCCGCCGGCGACGGGCTTCGAGTGCTGGTGGCCGAGAACATCGGTCGCTCGGGCATCGCGCTGCTCGGCGAGCACTTCGACGTCGAGGTCGGCACCGGCTGGTCGCGCGACGAGCTCGCCGAGCGGATCGGCGCCTTCCAGGGCCTGCTCATCCGCTCGGGCACGACGCTCGACGCCGAGCTGATCGGCCGCGCCACGCAGCTGCGGGCCGTGGGCCGCGCGGGCGTCGGGGTCGACAACGTCGACGTCGCGGCGGCCACCAAACGCGGGATCGTCGTCGCCAATGCGCCCGAGTCCAACGTCATCACCGCCGCCGAGCACACGATGGCGCTGCTGCTCGCGCTCGCGCGCAACATCCCGCGGGCGCACGCGTCGCTGACCAGCGGCAAGTGGGAGCGCTCGAAGTTCTCCGGGACCGAGCTGTGCGACAAGACGCTCGGCATCCTCGGCTTCGGCCGGATCGGCCAGCTCGTCGCCCAGCGCGCCCGCGGCTTCCAGATGCGGGTGATCGCCTACGACCCCTTCGTCGGCTCAGAGCGCTACCGCGAGCTCGGCGTCGAGCAGGCCGAGACCCCCGACCAGGTCTACGCGGCGGCGGACTTCCTCACGCTGCACCTCCCCAAGACGCCCGATACCGAGAACTGGCTCGACGCCGCCGCCCTGGCCAAGTGCAAGGACGGGGTACGGGTGCTCAACGTCGCGCGCGGGCCCCTGCTCGTCGACGAGGACCTGCGGGCGGCGCTGGACTCCGGCAAGGTCGCCGGCGCCGCGATCGACGTGTTCCGCTCCGAGCCCGTGACCGAGCATCCCCTGTTCGGCTACCCGAACGTCATCGTGACCCCGCATCTCGGGGCCTCGACCGCCGAGGCGACCGACCGGGCCGGCTACCAGGCGGCCGAGCAGGTCATCGCCGCCCTGACCGGCGGGGTGGTCACGAGCGCGGTCAACGTGCCCGCGATCTCCGCCGAGGACCTCGAGGTGCTCGGGCCGTTCGTGCCGCTGTGCAGCTCGCTGGGGCGGATCGGGGTCGCGCTCGCGATCGCCGAAGGCGCGTCCGTCGACCAGATCCGGACCGACTTCTTCGGCCGCCTCGCCGATCGCGACACTCGCCTGCTGGCGATCGAGGTCGTGCGCGGCGCGCTTGCCGGCCGTACCGAGGAGGACGTCAACGCCGTCAACGCCCCGACGATGGCCGAGGAGCGCGGCATCCACGTCGTCGAGGCCAAGCACTCGGTCGCGCGCGACTACACCGACCTCGTGCGCGTCGAGGTCACGACCGCGGACAGCACCGTGCGCGTCGCCGGCACCCTCATCGGCCGCCACAACCGCCCGCACCTGCTCGAGGCCTGGGGCCAGCGCTTCGACGTCCAGCTCGAGGAGCACGTCACGCTGTTCCGCTACCGCGACCAGCCCGGCATGCTCGGTCGGGTCGGCACCGCGTTCGGCCGCCACGGGGTCAACATCATCTCGGCCGCGGTTGGTCGCCAGCCCGAGTCCGCCGACGGCGCCGAGGGTCAGCTGGCGGCGATGGCGATCACGACCGCGTTGCCGGTCCCGCAGGGCGTCGTCGACGAGATCGCCGTCTCCGAGGGGTTCTTCCTCGGACGGACGGTCGCGCTGCTGTAGGCGGTTTCTCCGGGGCGGGCGCGACTCGCCCGGATCGCGGGCGACGCCCTCAGGGGGAGTGCGGGGCGCGGTCGGGGGCGCTGGCGACTCAAGGGCGGCGCTCGCGATCGGCCGAGCCAACCCGCCTGCCCGCCGCGATCCCAGCGTGACGCCGCCCTCGTTGGGGAGCGGGGGTGACGTGGCAAACGTCCGGAGCCCTCGGCCACGCGAATCGCGCCGTGCCGCGCAGCTCGACGAGCGCCGTCGCGCTACGGCTGTCAGTTCGCGCGGCGGGGGAGAAACACGGCTGGGCCGCGCAGCGCCTCGACGATCTCGCCGTCGAGGTTGAGCGCGGCGCCTAGGTCCTCGACCGACTCGAAGCCGTGCACGCGGGCGCGCGTCTGCACGATCCAGGTCGCGAGGTCGTCGTCGACGAGCGGGAGCTGGGCGAGCGCCGCGGCCGACGCGTTGTTGACGTCGACGAGGCCCGCGGAGTGCGCGCCCGGCACGTCGGGCCGTCCGATCCCCATCTCGAGCGCGAGCTCCGGGTGCTCGCGCGCCAGCCGGCGCGCCCGCTCGCGATCGTGCAGGCGGATCTCCGCCGCGTGGCGGGCCTCGTCGAGCGGGGTGTAGCCGGGGAGCCGGGGCGGGGGGCTCAGCTGCGGCTGGCCCGGGCCTCCGACGCTCGCCGAGGTCACGACCGCGCCCACCCAGGAGAGGCTGATCAGCCACCCCAGGTGCAGGCTCGCCAGCACGATGCCGAGGACCGCCATCACCATCCACAGCACTCCCAGCAGCATCCATCCGCGCCGCCCCGCCTTCATCCCGGCGTACAGCGGCACCACCGTCCCCAGCACCGGGATCAGGGAGAAGTACCGCCAACCCCGGCGCATCTCGACGTCCTTGACCGTGCCCATCCCTACAGGATGCCACCGACGATCGCTCGGGTGGGCTTGATATGTTCGAGACCGATGGCTCTCCGCCTCGAACGTGCGCTCCCGCTTCTCCTCCCCCTTCGGGGGGAATAGCGCGCCGGCGGCCGCTTCAAGCCGCGAACCAGGACCGAGAAGCAGCCAGTTCGAACGAGACAAGGAGAGACCATGACCCCGCCTGACGACCCCAACCGAGTCCTGATCTTCGACACGACGCTGCGCGATGGCGAGCAGTCGCCGGGGATCTCGCTGAACGCGTCGGAGAAGCTCGAGATCGCCCAGCAGCTCGCTCGGCTCGGCGTCGACATCATCGAGGCCGGCTTCCCGATCGCCTCGCCGGGCGACTTCGAGGGCGTCCAGGGGATCGCCCGCGCTGACTACGGTCCCGCCCATCCGATCGTCGCCGGGCTGGCGCGCACGCACGTGGCCGACGTCGACGCCGCCTACAACGCCGTCAAGGACGCCGCGCGGCCGCGCATCCACACCTTCATCTCGACCTCGGACATCCACATCGAGCATCAGCTGCAGTCCACCCGCGAGGACGTCAAGGGCCAGGCCCGGGCCGCGGTGGCGCACGCCAAGCGATACCTCGACGACGTCGAGTTCTCGCCGATGGACGCCACCCGGGCGGACATCGACTACACCGCCGAGGTCATCCAGATCGCGATCGACGAGGGCGCCACGACGATCAACATCCCCGATACCGTCGGCTATGCGGTGCCCGAGGAGTACGCGGCGTTTCTGGCCGGTCTCTACGAGCGCGTGCCGGGGCTGCGCGACGTCGTCCTCTCGGTTCACTGCCACAACGACCTGGGGTTGGCGGTCGCCAACACGCTCGCGGGCCTGCGGGCGGGCGCGCGCCAGGTCGAGTGCGCGGTCAACGGGATCGGCGAGCGGGCGGGCAACGCGTCGATCGAGGAGATCATCATGCTCCTGCACACCCGCCAGGCCGACGTGGGCCTGCACACCGGAGCCAATACGCGCGAGATCGCTCGCACCTCGCGAATGGTCTCGCGGCTGACCGGCTATCCGGTGCAGCCCAATAAGGCGATCGTCGGGCGCAACGCGTTCGCCCACGAGTCGGGCATCCACCAGGACGGCGTGCTGAAGGAGCGGCGCACCTACGAGATCATGGACGCCGAGACGGTCGGCCTCGACGACGTCAACTCGATCGTGCTCGGCAAGCACTCCGGGCGCCACGCGCTCGCGCAGGCACTCACCGAGCTCGGCTTCGAGCTGAAGGGCCAGACGCTGAACACCGCCTTCCAGCGCTTCAAGGAGATCGCCGACAAGAAGAAGCAGGTGACCGCGATGGACCTCGAGGCGCTCGTCACCGACGAGCTGCGCTCCGAGATCGCCGGCTACACCCTGGAGTGGTTCGACGTCGAGGCCTCCTCGCGCCGCCCCCCGCACGCGACCGTCTGCGTGACCGGTCCCGACGGCGACCAGCTGACCGGGTCGTTCACCGGCGACGGCCCGGTCGACGCGATCTTCCACGCGATCAACGCCGCCACGGCGGTCGACGCCAAGCTGCGCGAGTTTCGGGTCGACGCGGTCACCGGCGGACGGGACGCGCTCGGCGAGACGTCGGTGCAGGTCGAGGTCGCGGGCGTCAGCGGCGCGGGCCAGGGCGTCTCCACCGACATCCTCGAGGCGGCGGCGAGCGCCTACGTGCGAGCGCTGTCGGCCGCGGTGCGCCGCCAGGGCGCTCTCGCCGAGGCCGAGTCGGCGAGCGCCGAGGTCCCGGAGGTCGTGCGCGCGCCCTAGATGAGTGATTCCGAATTGGACGCTGCCGTAATGGCTGCGCGAGGGAACATAAACAGGCCGTCGAAGGTCGGCGTTGCTCTAGCAACGTCGACCACGGAGGTGGCCTCGTGCTCGCCGACCTCGACGACCTTCTCATCGCACT
>JAFAYV010000065.1 GCA_019240115.1 Solirubrobacterales bacterium
CAGGTCGCGCACGGCGTCGACTTCGCCCGCCCGGAGAAGCTCGATCGGATCGGGTTCGCCGTTGACGATCGACTCGAAGAACTCCTTGCGGTCCTGGTAGGTCGCAAGCGTGGCTTTGGCCCACCCGCGGGGGTCGTTGAGCAGCACGGCCAGCAGGGCGTAGGGCTCGCCGAACAGCTCGGCGATCTCGCGCTTCATCCGCTTGGCGAGCGCCGGCGACGCTCCGGCCGTCGAGATCGCGATCGCGAGCGGCCCGTTGCGGACGATCGCCGGGAGGATGAAGTTGCACAGCGGCGGCACGTCGACGACGTTGACGAGCATCGCCCGCCGCTCGGCGTCCTCGTAGACGCGGATATTCACATCCGTGTCGCCGGTGGCGGCGATCGCGATCAGGCAGCCGTCGAGGTCAGCGGCGCGGAACTCGCGTCGCTCCCAGGCGATCGAGCCCTCGGCGGCGAGCTCGGCGAGCCCGGGGTGGGCGTCCGGAGCCACGAGCGTGACCTCGGCGTCGCAGGCGAGCAGCCCCTCGACCTTCTCCAGGCCCACCTCGCCGCCGCCGACCACCAGGCAGCGCCGGCCGCTGAGGCGCAGGCAGGCGATGTAGAAGGGCGTCTCGAGCATCCCCTTGACGCACGACTGGTCGCAGATGCCCAGGCGCAGCTGGCAGACGCACTCCTTGCCGGCGTAGGACTGGGCGGGCATGACCCCGTCAAGGCTATCGAGGCCCCCCGCGCGGCAAGAAGCGAACCTGTGGTCCGCTAATCCCCCACGGTCCGGGCGCGCCGGATCGCCGCGAAGCGCTCGCGAAGCTCTGACTCGGCGTCGTCCGGAACGTAGAAGGTCTCGCCGACCGCGCCGGCCGGCATCAGCTCCTGCCCCGACACGTGTCCCGGGCTGGTGTGCGGGTTGTCGTAGTCGCCCTCGTAGCGCGTCGTGGAGCGCAGGTAGCCCGGCGGCTCCTGGGCGCCGTGCTCGCGCACATGCTCCCGCACGGCGATGATCGCCCGCTTGGCGGCGTCGGACTTCGGCGCCAGCGACAGGTAGATCGCCGCCTGGGCGAGCGCGAACTGGGCCTCGGGCAACCCCACGTGCTCGACCGCCGCCGCCGCGGCGGTGGCGACCGAGAGCGCGTTGGGGTCGGCGTTGCCGATGTCCTCGGAGGCCAGGATGACCATCCGCCGCACGATGAACCGCGGGTCCTCTCCGCCCTCGAGCATGACCGCGAGGTAGTACAGCGACGCGTCGGGGTCCGAGCCGCGCGTCGCCTTGATCCAGGCCGAGGCGGTGTCGTAGTGGCGGTCGGCCTGGCGGTCGTAGAGGATCGCCCGGCGCTGCAGAGCATCTTCGGCGTGCTCCAGCGTGATCGCCTGCCCCTCCCCCGCCGCTTCCCCGGCGAGCTCGAGCGCGTTCAAGGCGCTGCGCGCATCGCCGCCCGAGCGCGCGGCGAGGAAGTCGAGCGCCTCCGGGGCGACCTCCCCCACGTATCCGCGCGTCACCGCCCGGTCGAGCAGCCGCCGGACGTCTCCGGCATCGAGCGCGGCGAGCTCGTAGAGGTGGGTGCGCGAGATGAGCGCCGAGTTGACCTCGAAGTACGGGTTCTCGGTGGTGGCCCCGATCAGCACGATCAGCCCGTCCTCGACGGCGGGCAGCAGCGCGTCCTGCTGAGCCCGGTTGAACCGGTGGATCTCGTCGAGGAAGAAGACCGTCCGCCGGGGGCGGACGGGATCGCGGCGGCGGTCGCGGGCGCGCTGCAGGACGGCGCGGACCTCGGCGCGCCCGGCGGCGACCGCGCTCTCCTCCTCGAAGGCGGCGTCGGCGGCGTGGGCGACGAGGCGGGCGAGCGTCGTCTTGCCGCTGCCCGGCGGCCCGTGGAGGATCATCGAGTGCGGCCGCCCTTCCTCGATCGCCGTGCGCAGCGCCGAGCCCGACGCGAGGAGCCGCCCCTGGCCGACGAGCTCGTCGAGCGTCGTCGGGCGCAGCCGCGTGGCCAGGGGCGCGTCGGGACCGGGCGCCTCACCGCCCGGAGCCCCGGCGCCCGGAGGCCCGGCGCCCGGAGCCCCGGCGCCCGGAGCCCCGGCGCCCGGAGCCTCAGCGCCCGGAGCCCCGGCGGCCGGCGCGGAGTCATCGGTCGGGAACAGCTGCTCCACGTCAGCCGGCCAGGATCGTGCGCGCCGCCTCGTGGACGAGCCCGTTGGAGGCCAGGCCGCCGCCGCCGGCGGCGGTCGTGGTGCCCGCGAGATCGGTGAAGCGGCCTTCCGCCGCCCGCACGACGGCCAGCGGCGCCGCCAGGTCCCAGAGCTCGGCCGCCGGATCGCAGGCGAGCTCGGCGGCGCCCTCGGCGACGAGCATGTACATCCAGAAGTCGCCGTATCCCCGCGTGCGCCAGCAGCGCGAGCCGAGCTCGAGCAGCTGGTGCAGGCGATCGGTCACCCGCCAGTCCTCGAGGCCGCCGAAGCAGAACACCGCGTCGGCGAGCTCGCCCACCGCCGACACTCGCAGCGGTCCGCGGTCGCTGAACGCCCCGCCGCCGTCCAACGACCCCCACCAGCGGCGGCCGAGCGCCGGCGCCGACACCACCCCGAGCCCGACCTCGCCGTCGACCTCGAGCGCGAGCAGGGTCGCCCACACCGGCGTGCCGCGGACGTACCCCTTGGTGCCGTCGATCGGGTCGATGATCCACCGCCGTCCAGGCGGGTGGACATCATCTCCCCCGAACTCCTCGCCGAAGATCGCATCCCCCGGCCGCTCGCGGGCCAGGCGATCGCGCAGCGTCTCCTCGACGGCCCGGTCGGCCTCCGAGACCGGGGTCAGGTCGGGCTTGGTCTCGACGATGAGGTCGGTGGCGCCAAACCGGGCCAGGGTGATCTCGTCGGCGGCGTCGGCCAGCTGCAGCGCCAGCCCCAGGTCCTCGTCCACGCGTCGAAGATACCCTGCGGCCGATGGACCTCCAGCAGGAGAGCGTCGCGCTGCTGGCCGAACTGGTGGCGCTGAACACGGTCAACCCGCCGGGCAACGAGCGTCCGGCGATCGAGCGCCTCGCCGCCTTCCTGACCGACGCGGGCTTCACGACCGAGGCGCTCGCCGCGCAACCCGACCGCCCGAACCTCGTCGCCACGCTCGGCGACGACCGCTCGGGCCCGGTCCTGTGCCTGCTCGGCCACGTCGACACCGTGCTCGCCGACGCCGACGAGTGGACGCACGACCCGTGGTCGGGCGAGGTCGCCGACGGGTACCTGTGGGGCCGCGGGTCGATCGACATGAAGTCCCAGGTGGCCGCCGAGGCGGTCGCGGCGGCGGCGCGGGCGCGGGACGGCTGGCGGCCGGGATCCGGGGCCCTGCGGCTCGTGTTCACCGCCGACGAGGAGACGGGGGGCGACGTCGGCGCGCGCTGGCTGTGCGAGCGCCACCCCGACAAGGTTCGCTGCGACATGCTGCTCAACGAGGGGGGCGGCGCGGTGTTCGAGTACGGCGGGGGGCGGCACTACGGCGTCTGCTGCGCCGAGAAGGGCATCTTCCGCTTCACCGTCACCGCCCGCGGCGTCGCCGGGCACGCCTCGCTGCCGCGGACCGGCGACAACGCGCTGCTCAAGCTCGCCCCCATGCTCGCGGCGCTCGCCGATCCGCCCGAGTCCTACGCGGTCACCGACGCGCCCGCGGCCCTGCTCGCCGGGCTGGGCGAGGACCCCGGCGACCCGGGGGCGGCCCTCACCGCCATCGCCGCCGCGCAGCCGTCGCTGCGCGCGCTCGTCGAGCCGATGCTGGGCGTGACCCTCACCCCGACGATGGCCTCGGCGTCGACGAAGATCAACGTCATCCCGTCGCGGGCGCAGCTGCGGATCGACTGCCGGGTGCCGCCCGGCCTCGGGCGCGACGCGGCCCGTGCCCGGATCGCCGAGGTGCTCGGCGAGGAGGTCGAGGTCGAGTTCACCGAGGAGGTGACCGGCAACCAGTCGCCGACGCGGAGCCCCCTGATGTCGGCGATCGACAACTGGGTCGGCGCGCGGGACCCGGGAGCGTCGGCGGTCCCGCTCATCCTGCCCGGCTTCTCTGACTCCAAGTGGTTCCGCGACGCGTTTCCCGACTGCACCGCCTACGGGTTCTTCCCCATGCGCCATCAGACGGCCGTCGAGGCCGCGTCGCTGATGCACAACGCCGACGAGCGGATCGACGTCCGCGATCTGGGCTTCGCCGCCGCGTGCTACTTCGACCTCGTCGGCGAGCTGCTCGCCTGAAACGAGCGCCGGCCGTCGCGTCGACGGACGAGCATCGCGCGCGGGAGCGTAACGCGCATAGACTCCGCGCATTCCGATCGCGGTCTCAGAACGCCTGGATCCGGAGATCTTCCGCCTGCCCGTGGATCGGATCCGCGACGGCTACTACTCCGACGCCTACTTCGTGCTGACCAAGGAGCTGCTCGAGGCCGAGGCCGAGCATCCGCCGGTGACGATGCAGGTCTTCCAGAAGGAGGACTCGGTGCTCGGCGGCATCGACGAGGCGATCGCGATCCTCAAGCTCTGCGCCGGGCACGCCGAGGGCGGCGTCTGGGTCGACGGCTGGGACAAGCTCGTCGTCCATGCGTTGCACGAGGGCGATCGCATCTCGCCGCACGAGACGGTGATGACGATCGAGGGCGACTACTCGCTGTTCGCCCACCTGGAGACCGTCTATCTCGGCTCGCTCGCGCGGCGCTCGCTGGTCATGCGCAACGTCGACGAGGTCGTGCGCGCCGCCCGGGGCAAGCAGATCTTCTACTTCCCCGCCCGCCACGACCACTGGCTGGTGCAGACCGGCGACGGCTGGAGCGCGCACGTCGCGGGAGCGATCGGCGTCTCGACCGACGCCCAGGCGTCGTGGTGGGGCGGCCGCGGGGTCGGGACCGTGCCCCACGGCCTGATCGCCGCCTACGGCGGTGACACCGTGCGCGCCGCCGCGAAGTTCGCGGGGCGCTTCCGGGGGTCGATGAACATCACCGTCCTCGTCGACTTCGAGAACGACTCGGTCGACACCGCGCTCGCGGTCGCGCGCGAGCTCGGCGGCACGCTCTGGGGGGTGCGGCTCGACACCTCTGAACAGCTCGTCGACCGCTCGCTGCTGCATCAGATGGGCGGCTTCTCGCCGGTCGGGGTCAACCCGCGCCTGGTCGGCAACGTTCGCCGCGCGCTCGACGACGCCGGCTTTCCGGAGGTCAAGATCGTCGTCAGCGGCGGCTTCACCGCGGAGCGGATCCGGCAGTTCGAGGCCCAGGGCGTGCCCGTCGACGCCTACGGGGTCGGCTCGTCGCTCATCCGCGGGCAGAACGACTTCACCGCCGACGTCGTGCTGCTCGGCGGCCGCCCGTGCGCCAAGGTCGGACGGACGTATTCGCCCAACCCGCGGCTGCAGCGGGTCGTCTAGCCCCCGATATCCTCGGCCGCCATGCTGTCCGCGATCGACCACCTCGGCATCGCCGTCCCAAGCCTCGACGACGCCCTGGCGCTCTATCGCGACCAGCTCGGCATGCGGCTCGTGCACCGAGAGACGATCTCCGAGCAGGGCGTCGAGGCGGCGCTGCTCGATGTCGGCGACGGGCACGTGGAGCTGCTTGAGCCGCTGGGCGAGGACTCCCCGGTGGGCAGGTTCCTGCGCCGCCGCGGCGGCGGGATGCACCACGTCGCCTACCGGGTGGACTCGATCGACCAGGCGCTCGCGGCCTGCCGGGCCGCCGGCCTGCGCCTCATCGACGAGCGCCCGCGGACGGGGATCCGCGGCTCGCGGGTGGCGTTCCTGCACCCCGCCTCCACGGGCGGGGTGCTGACCGAGATCGTGCAGGTGAGCAAAGGACACTGACGATGCCCGACGACAAGCCCCAGAAGATCAACATCGGTTTCGTGGGCGGCCCGGTGCTCTCCGCCCGGGTGGCCGCCCACAAGCTGACGAGCCTGCGCCAGGCGATGGAGGCCGGCGGCTGGCACGACCTCGAGGCCGAGGACTCGACGATCGCCCTCGACCTCTCCAAGGTCGTCTACGTGCTCGTCGAATCCGAGGCGCACCGGGTCGGTTTCGGCGGCTGACCGGGCCGGGTGTCGCTCACCTCCCTCGATCGCCGGCTGCTGCTGGTGGCGCGCACGCACGGACACACGCCGCTGGCCGACCGCATCGTGTCGGCGTTCTCGCTGAGCGGCGAGCACGCCGCCTGGTGGCTGGCCCTCGGGGTCGGCGGAGCGGCCCACGCCGGGCCGGGCGACCGGCGGGCGCGGTGGCTGCGCGGCGCCGGCGCGGTGGCGATCGCCTACGCCGCCAACACGACGCTCAAGCTGCTCGTCCAGCGCCCCCGCCCGGTGCTCGACGACCTGCCGCCGCTGACCCCGACGTTCTCGGGCCTGTCGTTCCCCTCGGCGCACGCGACGACGTCGTTCGCCGCCGCTCGCGCCTACCGCGGGCTCGTGCCCGCCGGCGCGCTCTACGGCCTGGCCGCCGGCTACGCGCTCAGCCGCCCCTACCTCGGCGTCCACTATCCCTCCGACGTCTGCGCCGGCGCGGCGCTCGGCACCGTCGTGGGAGGTCTGGCATGGCGATGAAGGTGGGGATCGTGGGCCTGCCCAACGCGGGCAAGTCCTCGCTGTTCACCGCGCTGACCGGCGTCGCCGCCGAGGCCGCCAACTACCCGTTCACGACGATCGAGCCCAACGTCGCGATCGTGCCCGTCTCAGACCCCCGGCTCGACGTCGTCGCCGACACCGTCCGCGCCTCGAAGATCGTCCCCGACACGATCGCCTTCCACGACATCGCCGGCCTCGTCGCCGGCGCGCACCGCGGCGAGGGCCTGGGCAACCGGTTCCTGGCCAACATCCGGGAGACCGACGCGATCGTCCACGTCGTCCGGGCGCACGACGACGCCAGCGTCGTGCATCCCGAGGGCCGCGTCGACCCGCTCGCCGACATCGAGACGATCGAGACCGAGCTCGTCTATGCCGACCTCGAGCAGGCCGAGCGCCGCCAGGAGCGCGTCGTCAAGACCGCCCGCGGCGGCGACCGCCACGCGATCGCCGAGACCGCCTGGCTGCAGCGGGTGATCGAGGCGCTGCAGGCCGGCCGGCCCGCCCGCTCGGTGCCGGCGCCCGCCGACGCGGGCGACGCGATGATGCTGCTCTCGCCGCTGACCGCCAAGCCGGTCCTGTTCGTGGTCAACGTCGACGAGGGCGACGACGCGGTCCCGTCGGCGATCGCCGAGCACGCCGCGAACGTCGGCGCCGAGGCGGTCGCGGTGTCGGCGCGGCTGGAAGCCGAGCTCGCCGAGCTCTCGGCGCAGGACGCGGCGGCGATGCGCGCCGACCTCGGCCTCGCCGAGTCGAGCCTGGAGACGGTCGTGCGCGGCGCGTTCTCGCTGCTGGCGCTCGTCGCCTTCTTCACCGCCGGCGAGGACAAGCCCGCGCAGTCGTGGCACCTGCACCGGGGCCTGACCGCCTGGCACGCCGCCGGCGAGATCCACTCCGACATCCAGCGGGGGTTCGTGCGCGCCGAGGTCGTCGCCTGGGAAGCGCTGCGCGACGCCGGCGGGTACGCCGGCGCCCGCGACCGGGGCGCGCTGCGCCTCGAGGGCCGTGACTACGTCGTCGCCGACGGCGACGTGATCACGGTCAAGTTCACGCCCTAGCGCCCGCTGCAATGCGAGCGTACTTCGGGGCCGACCACTAGAGATCGGCGAGCGAGACGGCGGCCTCGAGGCGCTCGCCGAGGCGGTTCAGGCCGTGCCCCCGGGCCGCCGCGGCCCCGCCCGCGAGATTGGTCTCGCGGTCCTCGGGACGCTCGACGTCGGTCGGGCGCAGCGTCGCGATGTCCTTGAACGCGCGCAGCTCGTCGGCGTGGTCGCGCAGCGCCGCGGCCACCTTCGGGCGCTCGCCGTCGGCGGCGGAGATCGCGGCCTCGAGCGAGCCGTGGCGGTTCAGCAGGTCGGTCGCGGTCTTCGGCCCGATTCCGGGCGCGCCCGGCAGGCCGTCGGAGGGATCGCCCCGCAGGGCGATGAAGTCGGGCACGAGCTCGGGGTCGACGCCATAGCGACGCCGCACCTCGGCGGGGTCGACGGTCTGAAAGCCGCTCGAGCCCTGACGTAGATAGACGACGTCGACGCGCGCGGCGGCGCACTGGTACATGTCGCGGTCCCCGGTCATGATCAGCGCGCGCCCGCCGGCCGCGGACTCGACCTCGGCGAACGAGCCGAGCAGGTCGTCGGCCTCGAGATCGGGCGACGTCGTGGTCGTCCAGCCGAACGCCGCGAACAGGTCGGGCGCCTGGTCAAACTGCCACTGCAGCGCGTCGGGCACCGGGGGGCGGGCGGCGTGGTAGCCGGGGTAGCGCTCGGTGCGATAGCGGGCGGCCTCGGCGCCGAAGCAGACGACAACCGCGCGCGGCCGGGCGTCGGCGGCGATCCGCAGGATGAGGTTGACCGAGCCGAGCAGCGCGTTGACCGGCCGGTCGTCGGCGTCGGTGATCGAATCCGGGAGCGCGAAGAACGAGCGGTAGAGGACGAACGGCCCGTCGATCGCGAGGAGGGGTCCGGACATCGCCGCAAGCCTAGTGTCCGCGGACACTGACCCGGGCGCTAGGGTGAGGCGCGTGCCCGACCGCAAGGCCTCAGACGTGTTCGTCGAGTGCCTCGAGGCCGAGGGGGTGCAGTACGTGTTCGGGATCCCGGGCGAGGAGACGCTCGACCTCAACGAGTCGCTCGCCGACTCGAGCGTCCGCTTCGTCCCGGTCCGCCACGAGCAGGGCGGCGCCTACATGGCCGACGCCTACGGCCGGATGACGGGTCGCGCGGGCGTGTGCCTGGGCACGCTCGGCCCCGGCGCCACCAACCTCGTGACCGCGGTCGCCGACGCGTTCCTCGATCGCGCGCCCCTGGTGGCCCTGACCGGCCAGTCCGATCTCGAGCGCATGCACAAGGAGTCCCATCAGCACATCGACCTGCTCGGCATCCTGCGCCCGGTCGTCAAGTGGAGCGCGCGCGTGTCGAGCGCCGAGATCGTGCCCGAGGTCGTGCGCAAGGCGTTTGCGGTCGCCGAGTCCGAGAAGCCCGGCTCCACCCATCTCGAGCTCCCCGAGGACGTGATGAGCCGGCCGCTGCAGGCCTCGCCGCTGCCGCGCCACACGCCGGTCCGTCCCGAGCCCGGGACGCGGGAGCTCCAGCGCGCGACCGACATCATCATGGGCGCGGCCAAGCCGGTCATTCTCGCCGGCAACGGCGCCATCCGCACCCACGCCAGCCGCGCGCTGCGGGCCTTCGTGCACACGAGCGGCATTCCGGTCGCCGAGACGTTCATGGCCAAGGGGCTGCTCGACTACGAGGATCCGCACGCGCTGGGCACCGTCGGTCTGCAGGCGCGCGACTACGCGATGGCGGGCTTCGACGACGCCGACGTCGTCATCGCCGTCGGCTACGACCTCGTCGAGCATGCGCCGCGCTACTGGAACCCCGACGGCGACAAGCGGATCGTCGTCGTCGACACGGTCGCCGCCGAGGTCGACGAGTCCTACGTGCCCGCGGTCGAGTTGATCGGCGACATCGCCCACGTGCTCGCGCGCCTGGCCGCCGGGTGCGCGCGCAAGCACTCCGAGCCGCCCGACGCCGACCGGCTGCGCGAGCTCGTCTCCGGCGCGCTCGCGCAGGCGCGCTCCGACGACCACTTCCCGATGCGCCCGCCCCGGGTGCTCGCCGATCTGCGCGACGCGCTCGGGCGCAACGACCTGCTCGTCTCCGACGTCGGGCTGCACAAGCTGTGGATCGGGCGGATGTTCCCCGCCCACGAGCCGGGGACGGTGCTGATCGCCAACGGCCTGGCGGGGATGGGGTTCGCGCTGCCGACCGGCATCGCGGCCAAGCTCGTCAACCGCAGCCGCCACGTGGTGACCGTGTCGGGCGACGGCGGCTTTCTCATGAACTGCCAGGAGCTCGAGACCGCCGTTCGCCTGCGCACGCCGGTCGTCAACGTCATCTGGGAGAACGGCCAGTACGGGTCGATCGTGTGGAAGCAGGACAAGCGCTTCGGGCGTCACTTCGGCGTGGACTTCGGCAACCCCGACTTCGTCGCGCTCGCCCGCTCGTTCGGGGTGCCGGCCTGGCGCTGCGCGAGCGCCGACGACTTCGCGCAGCGGCTGCGCGAGGCGATGGCGCTCGACCTGCCGTCGGTCATCGTCGTCCCGATCGACTACTCGGTCGACGTCGCGATCTCGCGCGAGCTCGGCGCCGAGACGGTGGCGACCTGATGCGCGAGGTCGTGCTCGCCGGTCTCGCGGTCGAGGTGCGGAGGACCCGCGGCGGTAGCGGCCGGACTCAGCCGGCCGACCCGCGGGCCATCTTGCGCAGGTCCATCGCCTTCTCGTAGGTCTCCTCGTCGACGCCCTTCTCGGAGGCGACCTCGCGCAGCAGGCGTCCGGAGCTGGCGGCCTCCTTGACGATCTCGGCCCCCTTGTCGTAGCCGATGTAGGGGTTGAGCGCGGTGGCGGCGGCGAGCGTGGATTCGGCCGAGCGATGGCAGCCCTCCTCGTTGGCCTCGATCCCGGAGACGCACTTCTCGGCGAAGGCGCGCGCGGCGCTCGCCAGCAGGCGGATCGACTCGAGCAGGTTGCGCGCGATGAGCGGGACGCGGACGTTGAGCTCGAAGTTGCCCTGCAGGCCGCCGATCGTGACCGCGGCATCGTTGCCGATCACCTGGGCGCAGACCTGGAGCACGACCTCGGGGAGGACCGGGTTGACCTTGCCGGGCATGATCGAGGAGCCCTTCTGCAGCTCGGGCAGCCGGATCTCGGCGATGCCGGCGCGGGGCCCGGAGCCGAGCATCGCGAGGTCGTTGGCGATCTTCGTCAGCGAGACCGCGATCACCTTCAGCGCGCCGGAGAGCTCGACGAGCGCGTCGCGGTTGCCCTGGGCCTCGAACGCGTCCTCGGGAGCGCGGATCTGCAGCCCCGTCGTCTCGGTCAGGCGCGCGCGCACGCGCGCCGCGAACTCGGGGTGGGTGTTCAGGCCGGTGCCGGTGGCGGTGCCGCCGAGCGGGATCTGGGCGACCTGGGGCAGCGCGCTGCGAACCCGGCGCGCGCCGAGGCGGATCTGGGCCGCGTACCCGGAGAACTCCTGGCCGAGCGTCACCGGAACGGCGTCCATGAGATGGGTGCGGCCGGCCTTGACGATGTCGACGAACGCCTCCGCGCGGTCGGCGAACGCGCGCTCGAGCTGCTCGAGCGCCGGCAGCAGCTCGTTCGTGGCCTGGTCCAGCGCGGCAAGGTGGACCGCGGAGGGGAAGACGTCGTTGGAGGACTGGCCCATGTTCACGTGGTCGTTGGGGTGGGCCGGCCGGGTGGGACCGTTGTCGTTTGCGAGGTTGGCGATCACCTCGTTGGCGTTCATGTTCGTCGAGGTGCCCGAACCGGTCTGGAAGACGTCGATCGGGAACTGCTCGTCGAACTCCCCGGCGGCAACGCGGTCGGCGGCCGCCGCGATCCGGCCGGCCAGATCCTCGTCAAGCAGGCTCAGCTCGGCGTTAACGCGAGCCGCGGCGCCTTTGATCTGAGCGAGCCAGCGCACCACGCCCACCGGCACGGTCTCGCCCGAGATGGGGAAGTTGTCGATCGCCTTGGTGGTCTCTGCACCCCACAGCTGCTCGCTCTCCTGCAGGCTCATGGCTTCCTTTCGAGGTTGCGCTTTGCACTCGCGCCTCAACGCTAGCGCTCGCCTCGCTCAGCCACAGAACGCGATCAGCTCGCGCGCGACCGCGACCGGGTCGTCGTAGGCGATGAGAAAGCCCGCGCTCGACAGGGTGCGCAGCTGAGCCTCGGGGAGCAGGTCGAGCGCCTCCAGAGCGGCCTGCAGCGGATGCATCGGGTCCTCCTCGGCCCACAGCAGCATCACCGGCAGCTGCATCCCCGGATAGGCGTCGAGGAGCTGGCGCTGGGCCTCGATCGGCCAGCGGCGGGCGAACCTCGCCCATGAGCGAGCGCGGTTGCCGTTGCCGCCGACGTCGGCGAAGGCGTGGCGCATGAGGTCGCGCGCGGCGCGATTGCCCTGGACCGACAGGCGCTCGCCGAACGCCGGGCGAAAGACGAGCCGAGCCCCGTGGGAGAGCGCGCGATCCATGCCCGGCAGCGCGCCGAGCCGGCACGCGGCGCGCCAGGTCGCGCGCGTGGCGCCGAACGGCTCGCGGCGGTGCAGCCGGGTCGGGGTCAGCACGAGGCGCGACGGGGCCATCAGGCCGGCCGCGATCCCACGCAGGGCGAGCTCGGCGCCGAGATCGTGGCCGGCGACGAGGTAACGGCTGCCGCCGGCCTCGGCGCAGAACCCCGCGATGACCTCGGTCAGCCACTCCGGCGAATACGGGTGGCGCGGCCGGTCCTCGGAATCGCCGTGGAGCGGCAGGTCGGGCAGGACGACGCGGAAGCGCGCCGACAGCGCAGCGACGACGGGCTCCCACTCGCGGTGCGAGAGCCCCAGCGAATGCAGCAGCACGAGCGGCGGCCCGCTGCCCACCTCCCGGTACGCGACCCGCGCCCCGTCCCGATGGTGATAGAGGCGTAATCGCACGCTCGGATCCTCGCATCCGCGGCGTCATGGCGGGGCTCGGATCGGCGCCGATTGCTGCAAGGACCGTTGCGGGCTGCGTGACGCTGAAATGCGGTTCATCGGTGCCGAGCCCGCTCACGGTGCCCTTGCAGCGGGGAAATTGTGCAAATGCTGCAGTAGCTCCCCATTGCTGCGCATGTGCGGCAGAAACTCTTGTCATGAGGCAATTCACAGGGAGTCCGCTTGGACTGTCGACGTCCCAGGCAGCCCAGGCACTCGGAGTCTCGCTCGGCACCATCCGGCGGTGGTCGGACATGGGCTACCTCCAGTCCTACCGGACGCCCGGTGGCCAGCGCCGTTTCAGCCAGGAGCAGATCGAATCGTTCCTGGGGACGCTCGAGCAGCAGAGCGAGGACCCGATCATTCAACGCAGGGCCGGCTGAGCTCCTCGCCGGCCTGAGCAGGCTCACGCCGAGCGGCGCAGTCAGCCGGTCGGCGTGAGCCCGCGCCTTCCCGCGGCGCCCTCAAGCGCCCGCCGCCTCGCGAATCCGCCGCTCGATGTCGAGCTCGGAGTCGAAGCTCGCCAGGTCGGCGTGGCGATAGTCGACGCCCTCGCCGCTCAGCAGCCCGGCGAGGACCTCGACGTAGCGGCCGTCGAGCTGTGAGCCCGAGACGCGCCGCAGCTCCCGCAGCGCCTCGAACGAGCTCATGCGCGTGCGATAGGTATCGCTCGCGGTCAACGTGTCGTACACCTCGGAGACCGAGATGATCTTCGCGATCTCGGGGATCTCGTCGCCGGTCAAGCCGGACGGATAGCCGCGCCCGTCGATTCGCTCGTGATGGGCGAGGACGATCTCGGCCACCGGCCCGTAGCTGCCGAGGTCGCGCAGCATGTCGGCGCCGAGCTCGGGATGGCGCTGGATCGCCGCCCAGTCCTCGGCGGTCAGCGTCCGCCCCCGCTCGGCCACCCGGTCTGACAGCGCGAAGCGCCCGATGTCGTGCAGCAGACCGGCGGTGTGCGCCAGCTCGCACTCCTGCGGGCTCATCCCCACCTGCGCCGCGATGTCGCGCGCGAACCGGGCCACCGCCGCCGAGTGGCGCGCCGCCCGCTGGTCGCGGATGTCCAGCGAGCGCATCAGGCCCGCGAGCACGCCCCAGGAGAGCGAGGCGTACTGCTGGGCACGATGGCGCGACTGCTCGAGCAGGTACACCATGTACGAGAACGCGAACACCGCCGCGAGCGCGAACGCGATCCCGGCGTCGCCGAGCTTGAACGTGATGCCGACGCCGGCGACGGTGACGAGAATGCTCAGCGCCGAGCTCGGTGCAAAACGGGCGAAGTCCCTGATCCCGAATTGCTTGCGCTCCGGGAGCACGAGCCGGTGCATGCCGCTCGCGCAGACGAAGCTGAGCACGAGCGTCAGCACTTCGGCGACCGCGACGGCAACGTAGAACGTGAGCGAGTTCTGTGGCTTGTCCACCAACGCGTGGATCAGGACCGCCGGGAACACCGCGGATGCCGCGACCGCGGGAGTCAAATTGGCGAACACGACGATCCGCCACTTCGTTCGACCGACGACGGAAGCGGTCAACTCCACAATCAGCGCGGCCGCGACCGCAGACGCGATGCCGAGCAGGGCCGCCGCCAAGACGGTGACCACGAACCCCGCCGACACGCCAAGATCCCCACGGTTACCGACCGCCACAATCCCGGCACCGAGCGCAGCCAACCCGAGGATCACGCTCAGGGCGCCCGTTCGGTCGGGCGGGCCCAGAGCGATCAGAACTCCGGATCCAGTCAGCGCGGTAACCGCGATCGCCCCGGCAATCGCAAGCCGCCAGGGCATCCGTGACCTTTCCGCGAAGACGCGGAGCATGTCCGGAAGGTAGCGACTAGCCCCCCATACCTCCAGTTTGAGGGTCTCGACTCTAGAAGGTGCGCCAGCTCATGAATTCCTCCGGGGCATCGCGAGAAGTGATGAGAGGTCTCCAGTCCCGATGCGTGTCGGTGAGACGACGCACTGCGCAGCGGGCCCAAGCTCGCCCTGCTTCGCTGCGTCTTTGCACAGACTTCTAGCCGACATCCCGCGCAATTTTAATTCGTTCGCGCGCATCGCGCAAACTGGATGCGTTGCGAACCCGCCTCGCGCCCGTGCACGGTCTCGGTGGCGCGAGGCCGTGCAATCGCTGATCGCGGCGGTCGGGCGGGGAACATAACGCGTTGTCTGCCGCGATCGCGGCCGACGGCCAGGGACGGCCGCCGGCGCCGGGCTTTCAACGCCCAATTGCGGTCCACAACTCGTGCAATTTGCGGATCACCGCGCGTCGATAGGCCGCCAGACCTCACCTTCCCGAGCAAATGCGTTACCTGAAGACCAGCGAAGCGGCCGCGCTGCTCAATGTCAGCCCGAACACGCTGCGGGCGTGGGAGCGCCGGTTCGACTTCCCCAAGCCGCAGCGGTCGCCCGGCAAGCACCGGCTGTTCACGCACGGCGAGGTGGCGGCGTTGCGCGACGCGCTGCAGGAGGGGCTGTCGATCTCGTCGGCGATCTCCCGGGCGCGCGAGGGGATGGCCGGCGATGCCGACTCGCTGCTGGGCGCGCTCACCTCCTTCGAGCCCGAGCGCGCGGACTCGGCGCTCGAGGCCGCGCTGGCACTGCGCTCGGTGGAGCGGACGGTCGAGGAGGTGCTGCTGCCAACGCTCGACGAGATCCTGCGGCGCGGTGGCGCCGACTCGGCGGTGTGGTCGTTCGCCGCGCGCTGGGGCGCGGATTGGCTGCGGTGGGCGGTCCGGCTGGCGCCGGCGCCGGCGCGCCCGATGTCGCTGCTCATCGGCGACGCCACCCGCGACGAGATGGACCGCGACAGCCCTTACGTGAGGGCGCTGGAGCTGTTCTGCCTGCGCGGCGGCATCCGCGTGCTGAGCTTGTCGGTGCGGGGAGTGACCGGCGTCGCCGAGGCAGCGGCGCTCCATCGGCCAGACCTGGTGACGGTGGCCGGATCCCACGTCGACGACGACACGGTGGCGCGCTGGGCCTACGCGGTGCGCCCGTCGTCGGGCGGGCTGCCGGTCGTGGTGTACCGGCGAGGACCCGAGGACGTCCGGGTGCGCAACGCCGCGACGCGCCACCTTCCGCACGGCCCGCGCGAGGCTCAGCGCCGCATCCTGGCGATGATCGAGACCGTGCAGCATGCGCCGCAGATCGCGCCGGACACCGGCCGGGTCGCCCGCCGGGCGAGCTGATCGCCGTCAACCGGCGCGACCTCCACGGACCTTCCCTACGATGGATGCCGTTGCCGCCCTTCCGCCTGCACGAACTCGACCGGCGTGCAGCCAAAGTTGCGGTGTTTGCCTAATGCTGCCGACCCAGCGATAACTCGACCGATGAACGGCATTCGAACGAACGCGGCTGCGGTCATGCTGGGGATCAGCCCGAACACCCTGCGCAGCTGGGAGCGCCGCTACGGCTTCCCGAAGCCCCACCGCTCCGCGGGAGGCCACCGGCAGTACTCGCTGACCGAGATCGAGGCGCTGCGCCTCACGCTCGCCGAGACCCACAACGTCTCCTCGGCGATCTCGCTGGCGCGCGAGCGCGGCGAGGGGCCGTCGACGCCGCTGCGTCTCGCGGGCGCATTCGGTGCCTTCGACGAGGATGCCGCCAATCGGCTACTCGAGGAGAGCCTCGGCCTGCGCTCGGTCGAGCGGACGATGGAGGAGGTCCTGCTCGAGGCGGTCGCCTCGCAGGCCGAGCCCGGCGGGACGACCGCCGAGTACGAGTTCGCGTGGCGCTACGCCGTCGGCTGGCTGTCGGCGCAGCGACGCCTCGCGCCCCCGGCGGTCCGCCGAGAGGGCGTGCTCATCTTCGACGCGTCGGCGCCCGGAGACCTCGACGCCGTCCACGCGCAGGCGCTCGAGGTCGTGCTGCGGCGCGGCGGCCTGCGCACGCTGTCCTTCACCCCGGCGATCGAGTTGCCCCGGCTCGGACGGGCGCTGCGCGCGCTCGAGCCCTCGGCGGTGGTGCTGACCGGCCACCGGGTGTCGCTCGACGCGATCGGCCGCCTCGTGTACGCGGTGCGCTCGATCGTGCGCGACGTCGTCGTGTTCGACTATCGCGGCGCGGTCCCCGATACCGGCGCGAGCACCGTCCTGCGGCTCGGCGAATCTCCGCTCGCGGCGCGCGACGCGCTGCTCTCGGCGCTCGAGCGCGCGGCGCAGGCTCCGGCGTCGCAGCCGCTCGGCGAGGTCGGCGCCCCGCCCTCGGCACGCGTCCGCGCCTGACGCGCGAAGCCGGACGCCTCCGCCTCCGCCTCCGCCGCCGCCCACGCCCGCCCCGGCCGTCCGCGCGCCCTGCCGGGATTCCTAGAATCCGGCGCCCATGCCCACCCCCCCGCTTCGGCCCGTCGATCCGCGCGCGTCGTTCCCCGAGCTCGAGGAGCAGGTGCTCGCGCGCTGGCGCGAGCGCGACGTGTTCGCGGAGTCGATCCGGCGGCGCGAGGGCGCGCCGTCCTGGGGGTTCTACGAGGGTCCGCCGACCGCCAACGGCGCGCCCGGGACCCACCACGTGCTCAGCCGCGTGTTCAAGGACATCTTCCCCCGCTACCGGACGATGACCGGGCACTACGTCGAGCGCAAGGGCGGCTGGGACTGCCATGGCCTGCCGGTCGAGCTCGCGGTCGAGAACGAGCTCGGCTTCACCACGAAGTCCGACATCGAGCGCTACGGGATCGCGGAGTTCAACGCCCGCTGCCGCGAGCGGGTGCTCAGCCACGTCGACGAGTGGAACCGGCTGACCGAGCGGATCGGCTTCTGGGTCGATCTCGACGACGCCTATCGGACGCTGGACCCGGACTACGTCGAGTCGGTGTGGTGGGCGCTGCGCACGATCCACGACAAGGGGCTGCTCTACGAGCGACTCAGGGTCGTGCCCTACTGTCCCCGCGACGAAACGACGCTGTCCAGCCACGAGCTCGGCCAGCCCGGCGCCTACCGCGACGTGGTCGACCCCTCGGTCTACGTGCTGCTGGCGGTGACCGCGCCCGCCGGGCCGGCGCAGGCCGGCGACGAGCTCGTGGTGTGGACGACGACGCCGTGGACGCTCGTCTCCAACGCCGCGGTCGCGGTCAACCCGGAGCTGACCTACGTGCGCGCCCGCGTGGGCGGCGGGCCGGTGCGGATCGTCGCGCGGGCGCTCGTGGAGCCGGTGCTCGGCGAGAACGCCGAGGTGCTCGAGTCCTTCGCCGGCGAGGCGCTCGTCGGCACCGGGTACGCGGCGCCGTTCCCGTACCTGCCCGCCGACGCTTACGGTCCCAAGGGCCACACCGTCCTGCCCGCCGACTTCGTCACCGCCGGCGACGGGACCGGCCTCGTCCACACCGCGGTCGCCTTCGGCGAGGACGACTTCCGGCTCGGGCTCGAGGCCGGGCTGAACGTCGTCAACCCGGTGGCGCTCGACGGGACCTACGACGAGCGCATCGGCGCCTACGCCGGACGGCGCGTCAAGGACGCCGACCCCGACCTCATCGAGGACCTGCGCGAGCGTGGCCGCCTGCTGCGCGCTGAGCGCTACGAGCACTCCTATCCGCACTGCTGGCGCTGCGGAACTCCGTTGCTGTACTACGCCAAGCCCTCCTGGTACATCGCGACGAGCGAGATCAAGGACGAGCTGCTCGCGGCCAACGAGGCGGTCACCTGGTATCCGGCGCACGTCAAGCACGGCCGCTTCGGCAACTGGCTGCAGGGCAACGTCGACTGGGCGCTGTCGCGCGAGCGCTACTGGGGCACGCCGCTGCCGGTGTGGCGCTGCGAGCAGGGCCACGTCCACGTCATCGGCTCCTTCGCCGAGCTCGAGTCGCTCTCGGGCGTCGCGCTGGGCGATCCCCACCGTCCGTTCGTCGACGCGGTGACGTTCCCCTGCCCGGGCTGCGGCGGGCCGATGCGCCGCGTGCCGGAGGTGATCGACGTGTGGTTTGACTCCGGGTCGATGCCGTTCGCGCAGTTCCACGCGCCGATGGCCAACGAGGAGCACTTCGCGCAGCGCTTCCCGGCGGACTTCGTCTGCGAGGCGCTCGACCAGACGCGCGGCTGGTTCTACTCGCTGCTGGCGGTCGCGACCCTGCTGTTCGGCCGCTCCTCGTATCGCAACGTCGTCTGCCTCGGGCTCATCCTCGACGAGCAGGGGCACAAGATGTCCAAGTCGCAGGGCAACGCCGTCGAGCCCTGGGAGGTCATCGACCGCTACGGCGCCGACGCGCTGCGCTGGTACTTCTTCACCTCGAAGTACCCGTGGGACGGCTACCGGTTCTCGCTGGAGACGATCGGCGAGACGGTCCGGCCGTTCATGAACCAGCTGTGGAACACCTATGCCTTCCACGTCCTCTACGCCAACGCCGGCTCGCTGGCGCGGGATGCCGGGGGCGAGGGCGAGCACAGCGACCTCGACCGCTGGGTGCGCTCCCGCCTGCAGGCGACGGTCGAGATCGTCCGGGGGAGCCTTGACGGCTTCGACGCCACCGGCGCCGGCCGGGCGATCGCGGCGTTCGTGGACGAGCTCTCGAACTGGTACGTGCGCCGCTCGCGCCGGCAATTCTGGGACGGCGACCCGGCCGCGTTCGCGACCCTGCGCGAATGCCTGGTCACGGTGGCCAAGCTGCTCGCGCCGTTCTGTCCGTTCCTGGCCGATGAGATCTACGACAACCTGGATGGCCGCGAGCCGAGCGTCCACCTGTGCGACTTCCCGCTCGCCGGCCCGCGCGACCGCGAGCTCGAGGGCGCGATGGCGGTGGCCCGCGAGACCGTGCGGCTCGGCCTGGCCGCGCGAGGGCAGGCCAAGGTCAAGATTCGCCAGCCGCTGCGCGCCGCGGTGGTGGTCGCCACCGGGGCCGAGCGGGAGGCGATCTCCCGGCTGGCCGACGTCGTCGGGGACGAGCTCAACGTGCGCGAGCTGCGCTTCGTCGC
>JAFAYV010000006.1 GCA_019240115.1 Solirubrobacterales bacterium
GGCCACCGGCATGACCTCGATGGCGTTGATGCCAAGCTCCGCCAACGCGGGCAGATGCTCGATGGCGGCTTCGAAGGTCCCTTGCGGCGTGAAACTCCCTATATGTAATTCGTAAATGACCAGGTCGCGCGCGGACGGCGTCGGATAGGGAGATTCCGGCGGCACCAGCTCGACTACGCGTGAGGGGCCGCGGATGCCCTCCGGCTGCCAGCGCGACGCCGGATCGGGCAGCGTCTGTCCGCCCAGGCAGTACCAGTAATCGTCTCCCGGCTGCGCGGGAGTCACCGCCTCGTAGACGCCGTAGCCGGCGTCGGTCAGCGCGACGTCGCGGCCGGCGACACGCAGCGAGATCGACTCCGCGCGCGGCGCCCACACGCGGAACTCGGTGGTCCCGTCGCCGCGCGGGCGGGCACCCAGCGGGCGCTCCCACGGGAATTCGGCGACGCCGAACTCGACAGGCACGGACATCGCTACGTTCACTGCGATTCGGGGATGAACCACACCGCCGCGAGCGGCGGCAGCGTGACCAGCGCGGACACCGGCTGGTTGTGCCACGGGATCGGCTCGGGATCCAGGCCACCCATGTTGCCGACGTCGCTGCCGCCGTAGTAGGTGGAGTCGGTGTTGATCGCCTCCTTCCAGCGCGTGGCGCGGGGCAATCCGAGGCGATAGCCGGTCCGCGGCACCGGCGAGAGGTTGGCGGCGAAGACGATTATCCGAGGCTCACCGTCGGCATCCGGCTTGGAGGCGCGGGCGAAGGCCAGCACGTTCGCGTCGGCGTCGTTGGGCTCGAGCCACCAGAAGCCCGACGGATCGGAATCGATCTCCCACAGCGCGGGCTCGTCGCGGTAGATCCGGTTCAGGTCGCGGACCAGGGCCTGGATGCCGGCGTGCTCGGGCTGCTCGAGCAGGTGCCAGTCGAGCGAGCGCTCGTAGCTCCACTCGGCGTCCTGCGCGAGCTCCGAGCCCATGAACAGCAGCTTCTTGCCGGGGTGCGCCCACATGTAGGCGTACAGCGAGCGCAGGTTGGCCAGCTTCTGCCACTTGTCCGAGCCGGCCATCTTGCGGTACAGCGAGCCCTTGCCGTGCACGACCTCGTCGTGTGAGAGCGGCAGGATGAAGTTCTCGCTGAACGCGTACATCAGGCTGAAGGTCAACTCGTGGTGGTGGTAGCGGCGGTAGATCGGGTCCTGCTCGAAGTAGCCGAGCGTGTCGTGCATCCAGCCCATGTTCCACTTGAAGCCGAACCCGAGGCCGCCGAGGTAGGTGGGGCGCGAGACGCCGGGCCAGGCCGTCGACTCCTCGGCCGCCGAGACGATGCCCGGCACCTCGCCGTAGATGACCTCGTTGAGCTCCGCGAGGAACGCGACGGCCTCGAGGTCCTCGCGGCCGCCGAACTGGTTGGGCACCCACTCGCCCTCGCGCCGGGAGTAGTCGAGGTAGAGCATCGAGGCCACGGCGTCGACCCGGATGCCGTCGACGTGGTACTCGCGCAGCCAGAACAGCGCGTTGGAGATGAGGAAGTTGCGGACCTCGTGGCGCCCGAAGTTGAACACGAGCGTCCCCCAGTCGGGGTGGGCGCCGCGCCGCGGGTCGGCGTGCTCGTACAGCGCGGTGCCATCGAAGCGCGCGAGCGCGAACTCGTCGCGGGGGAAGTGCGCCGGGACCCAGTCGAGGATGACCCCGATCCCGCGCTGGTGCAGCCGGTCGACGAACGCGCGCAGGTCATCGGGGGTGCCGTAGCCCGGCGTCGGCGCGTAGTACCCGGTCACCTGGTAGCCCCAGGACCCGGTGAACGGATGGGCCATCACGGGCAGCAGCTCGACGTGGGTGAAGCCCATGTCGGCGACGTAGGCCGAGAGCTCGTCGGCGAGCTCGGTGTAGGTCAGCGACCGGTTGTCCTGGAGCGAGTTGCGCCGCCAGGAGCCGAGGTGGACCTCGTAGATCGACATCGGCTCGGTCAGCGGCTGGCGGCCGGTCCGCCGCGAGAGGTAATCGCCGTCCGCCGGGGTCCAGACGTGCGTCGGTGCGCAGATCACCGAGGCGGTCTTCGGCGGCACCTCGGTCTGCTGGGCGTAGGGATCGGCCTTGAGCAGCAGCTCGCCGTCGCCGGAGAGGATCTCGTACTTGTAGTGGGCGCCGGCCCCGACCCCGGGGAGGAACAGCTCCCAGATGCCGCTGGTGCCCAGCGCGCGCATCGGGTGCAGGCGCCCGTCCCACGAGTTGAAGTCCCCGACGACGCTGACGGATCGTGCCGCCGGAGCCCAAACCGCGAATGCGGTCCCGTGCACGGGTGGGTGGGTGCCGATTTCGCGCACGTGGGCGCCGAGCCGGTCGTACAGCTGCTCGTGGCGGCCCTCGCCCATCAGGTGGAGGTCGAGCTCGCCGATCGTCGGCAGGAAGCGATACGGGTCGTCGAGCGTGAACGTCCCGGATGCGCCGTAGTCGACCCTCAGCTGGTAGTCGAGCGGCAGCTGCGCGTCGCGCAGCGTGCCCTCGAAGATCCCCGCGGGGTGGATCTGCTTCAGCGCCACCGCCCGGCCCGAGCGCGGCTTGACCGAGACGGTCTCGGCGGCCGGACGCAACGCGCGCACGATGACGCCGTCCTGGGCGTTGTCCGACGGATGGGCGCCGAGGATCGCGTG
Source organism: Solirubrobacterales bacterium (assembly GCA_019240115.1). Classification (GTDB taxonomy): domain Bacteria; phylum Actinomycetota; class Thermoleophilia; order Solirubrobacterales; family Solirubrobacteraceae; genus Palsa-465. Next base: position 2,646 of record JAFAYV010000006.1, read on the forward strand.
CGGCTCGGGATGCTCGCGACGGGCGAGCCGGTCCAGCTCGGCGGCGGCGACGCTCACTCGGCCTCCAGCAGGCGAGCGATGCCGGCGACCGGGATCGGCAGCCAGTCGGGACGGTTGTCGAGCTCGTACTGCAGCTCGTAGATCGCCTTCTCGAGCTCGTAGATCGACAGCAGGTTGACGATCGCGGTCTCGCCGGAGGGCAGCAGCGCCGGATCGATCGTCGAGAAGTAGTGCTCGAGGAAGGTCAGCCGGGCGCGGTCCTCGAACTGCCCGGGGGCGGGATGGTCGTGCATGATCGCCACCGCCGAGGTCGCATAGGCGAACGAGCGCAGCATGCCGGCGACGTCGCGCAGCGGCGAGGTCTTGAACCGCCGCTCGTACAGCGGCCGCGCGGGCTCGCCCTCGAAGTCGATGATCAGCCAGCCGCGCGGCACGTGCAGGGTCTGCCCGAGGTGGTAGTCGCCGTGCGTGCGGATCGCGCGACCGCCGACGCCGAGCTGGGAGCGCTGGGCGACGCGCTCGCGCACGTCCTGGCCGCGCCCGGCGATCGGCGCCACGCGCTCATCGTCGGGGAGGCGGATGAAGACGCGCTCGACCTCCTCGTCGATCGTCGCGGTCAGCAGCGACATCGCCTCGGCGGAGGGCTCCTCGGGAGCGAACGCCGGGTCGCTGGGGTCCGACGCGAGCGCGTTGTGCAGCTCGGCGGTCACCGTGCCCAGGCCCCCGAGCTCGATCACGAACGCCGCCGGATCGGTTCGGATCCGCTCGATCGCGAGCTCCCAGCCCCCGACGGCGTCGCCGAAGAAGCGCTGGGCGACGCCGAGCGTCGCCGAGAACGCGCGCCCGTCGTACTCGTACCAGCCCTGCAGCGGGGCGATGTTGGCGAACTCGCGCCGGGTCAGGAAGCGCAGCATCTCGAGCTCGGGGTTGATCCCGGGCTCGAGGCGGCGGAAGACCTTCAACACCGTCTCGTCGCCGAACACGATCGAGGAGTTGGACTGCTCGACGCCCATCGGCCGCGCGGGCGCGTCGATCGCGAGCGCCCCGCTCAGCTCGGGGCGCTGAAAGCGCATCCAGCCCTCGGGGGTCTCAAACGCGCTCTCGGCGTCGATGTGGCGCAGCAGCTCGCGCATGAGGTCGGGCTCGGCGACCGCGTCGACCGCGACCCAGTCGGGACCGGTGACCACCGGAGGACGGTCGGCCTGCACTCCGTCGGGCAGCAGCGCGAGCGGCAGCTGGTACAGGTCGTGGCTGCCGGTGGCAAAGCGCGCCTGGGCGAGCGCCAGCAGCAGCGGCGGCGCCGCGGCGAGCGCGATCGACTGCTCGACCTCGACCCCGGTCACGTGGCGCGACTTCGTCGCGTACCAGCGCTGGTGCTCGAGCCAGCCGGCGACCACCTCGGGATCGATTGCCGCGGCGAGCGCATCGACGGGGCTCTCGAGCGGATGGGGCATCAGATCGCTTCCTCGCCCTCGGCGACGAGCTGAAACCAGAAGAAGCCGCGCGGCGCGAGCGTCAGCAGGTAGGACAGCTCGCCGATGCGCGGGAAGCGGCTGCGCCCGAACAGCTCGACCGGGGAACGCCCGGCGTGATCGGAGAGATCGAGCTCCACCGCCTGAGCCGAGCGCGCCAGGTTGTGCACGCAGAGGACGAGATCGTCCTCGAAGCGGCGCAGCACGGCGAAGATCCGCGGATTGGAGGTCTCGATCGGCTCGTAGGTGCCAAAGCCGAACACCGGATGCTCCTTGCGCAGCGCGATGAAACGGTGCATCCAGCGCAGCAGCGACGTCGGCGTGCGCAGCTGCGCCTCGATGTTGACGGCCTGATAGCCGAACACCGGGTCCATCAGCGGCGGGGCGTAGAGCTGGGCGAAGTCGGCGCGGGAGAAGCCGCCGTTGCGGTCGCCGGTCCACTGCATCGGGGTCCGCACGCCGTCGCGGTCGCCAAGGAAGATGTTGTCGCCCATCGCGATCTCGTCACCGTAGTAGAGGACCGGCGAGCCCGGCAGCGAGAACAGGATCGCGGTCATCAGCTGCAGTTCGTCGCGGCCGTTGTCGAGCAGCGGGGCGAGCCGGCGGCGAATCCCGAGATTGATCTTCATCCGCGGGTCCTTGGCGTACTCGGTGTACATGTAGTCGCGCTCCTCGTCGGTGACCATCTCGAGGGTCAACTCGTCGTGGTTGCGCAGGAACAGCCCCCACTGACAGCTCTCGGGGATCGCCGGCGTCTGCTCGAGGATCTCGTAGATCGGCACCGCCTCCTCGCGGCGCACCGCCATGAACATCCGCGGCATGACCGGGAAGTGAAAGCACATCTGACACTCGTCCCCGCCACGGCCGAAGTACTCGACGACGTCGGCCGGCCACTGGTTGGCCTCGGCGAGCAGCACCCGGTCGGGATAGTTGGCGTCGATCTCCTTGCGCACCCGCTTGAGATACGCGTGGGTCTCGGGGAGGTTCTCGCAGATCGTCCCCTCGCGCTCGTACAGGTACGGGACCGCGTCGAGGCGGAAGCCGTCGAGCCCCATGTCCAACCAGAAGCGCAGCACGCCCATCATCGCCTCGTGGACCTCGGGGTTGTCGTAGTTGAGGTCGGGCTGGTGGGAGAAGAAGCGGTGCCAGTAGTACGCGCCGGCGACCGGGTCATACGTCCAGTTCGAGGTCTCGGTGTCGGTGAAGATGATCCGCGCCTCGCGGTAGCGATCGTCGGTGTCAGACCACACGTACCAGTCACGCTTGGGGCCGCCCCGGCGCGACTCCTGGAACCACGGGTGGTCGGCGGAGGTGTGGTTCATGACCAGGTCGGCGATGACCCGGATGCGGCGGGCGTGGGCGGCGTCGATCAGCTCCTGGACGTCGGCGACGTTGCCATAGTCGGGGTGCACGCGGGTGAAGTCCGAGATGTCATAGCCGCCGTCGCGCAGCGGCGACTCGTAGAAGGGCAGCAGCCAGATGCAGTCGATCCCCAGCCACTGCAGGTAGTCGAGCTTCTCGGTCAGGCCGCGGAAGTCGCCCGAGCCGTCGCCGTTGGCATCGAAGAAGCCGCGGATGTGGATCTCGTAGAAGATCGCGCGCTTGAACCACAGCGGCTCGGCCTCGAACCACTGGCGGGTCTGGGCCGGGCCCCCGCCGGGCGCCGCGCCGTTGCCCGTCGGCAGGTGCAGCCGCGACTCGCGGGCGAGCAGGTGGGTGAGCGTCGGAGGGCCGACCGACATCAGTGCAGACCCTGAGCCGCGGGGGCGGTCATCCGGGCGCCACCTTGAGCACGTGCGCCTGGCGCCAGTACGGAGCCAGGGCGACGAAGTTCTGGCCGATGCGCCACTGATAGCGCTCGCCGCTGAGCACGTCGTGCACGGTGAACGCGGGCGCCAGCCCGAGGCTCGCCGGCACGTTGACCCAGCCCGACTGGGGCTGGTGGGGGTCGAGGCACACGACGCAGATGGTCGTGTCGGCGCCGGTCTGCTTGGCGTAGGCGATCAGCCCGTCGTTGCCGGTGTCCAGGAACGTGATGTTCGACAGCGCTTGCAGCGACGGGCTCTCCCGGCGGACGTGGTTCAGGGTCGCGATCATCGGCAGCATCGGGCCGTCGAGGCTGCGCCGCTTGATCTCGTACTTCTCGGAGTGCAGGTACTCCTCCGAGCCGTCGTGCACCGGTACGTTCTCGTAGTTCTCAAAGCCCGAGTACAGCCCGTAGGTGGGGCTGAGGGTCGCCGCGAGCACGAGCCGCGCCTCGAACGCGGGCCGGCCGCCGCGCTGGAGGTACTCGTGCAGGATGTCGGGCGTGTTGGCGAAGAAGTTCGGCCGGAAGTACTCGGCCTCCTCGGTGTCGGCGAGCTCGGTGAGGTACTCGATCAGCTCCCACCGGCCGTTCTTCCAGGTGAAGTAGGTGTAGGACTGGCTGAAGCCGAGCTTGGCGAGGTGGCGCATGACCGACCGGCGGGTGAACGCCTCGGCGAGGAACAGCACGTCGCCGTCGCGCCGGTGCACCTCGTCGATCAGCCACGCCCAGAAGCCAAACGGCTTCGTGTGCGGGTTGTCGACGCGGAAGACCCGGACCCCGCAGTCGACCCACTGCAGCATCACCTGCAGCAGCGCGTCCCACAGGCCCCGCCAGTCGGGGGTGTCCCAGTTGACGTTGTAGATGTCCTGGTAGCGCTTGGGCGGGTTCTCGGCGTACTTCAGCGTGCCGTCGGGGCGGCGATGGAACCATTCGGGATGCTCGGTCAGCCACGGGTGGTCCGCCGATGCGTTGATCGCGAAGTCGAGCGCGATGTCGATATCGTGCGCCCGCGCGGCCTCGGTCAGCGCGCGCACGTCGTGCAGCGTGCCGAGATCGGGGTGGACGGCGTCGTGGCCTCCGGAGGCGTCGCCGATCGCCCATGGCGAGCCGGGATCGCCGGGCGCGGCGGTCGGGGCGTTGTCGCGCCCCTTGCGGTGCGTGACGCCGATGGGATGGATGGGCGGCAGGTAGACGACGTCGAAGCCAAGCTCGGCGAGCCGCGGCAGCTGGGCCTGGACTCCCCGCAGGCCGCCCCAGGAGCGCGGGAACATCTCATACCAGGCGCCGAAGCGGGCCCGTCGTCGGTCGACCTCGACGATGAGCGGCTCGTCGAGGCTGACCGCGGCGTGGCGCTGGGGCTCGCGCTCGATCGCGGCGCGCAGCGCCTCGTTCAGCGCGGTCACGCACTTGGCGCTGGCCGATCCCGAGGCGTCGGCGAGCTCGGCGTGGGCATCCTCGATGACCGCCCGCGCCTCCGGCGAACGGACATGGCGCGCGGCCCGCCGCAGCAGGACCGCGCCCTCGGAGAGCTCGCCCGCGAGCTCGGACTGGCCGGCGGCGACCTTGCGGGCGAGCTCGTCGCGCCAGGTCCCGAACACGTCGGTCCACGCCTCGATCGTGTACCGCCAGCGTCCCGGTTGGTCGACCGCGAACGCGCCGGCCCAGCGCACGCCGCCGAGGTGGACGTCGATCCACTCCAGCTCGGCCTCCCCGGCGCGCCCGTCGGGGGCGAACCAGCGGATGACCGCCCGGACGAGGTCGTGGCCGTCGCGGAAGACGTCGGCGGAGACCTCGACGACGTCGCCGACGCAGCGCTTGACGGGATAGCGGCCGCCGTCGACCGACGGTCGCGGGTACTGGATCACGATCCGGGGCGGCGCCTGATCGGCGGACGGTCCGTCCGCACTGAGCAGGTCCGCGTCGGCCGACGTGGCGCGGGGGTGCAACGTGCTCACTCCCCCGACGTTATCCAAAGCACGGCCATCAGCTAAACACTTGGCTGTGAACGGGCGATCCGCCGGACTTGACCGGGCCAGCGGCGTGCAGCTGCACATCACCTCGCTGCCCGGAGGACGGCTCGGACGCGAGGCCTACCGGTTCGTCGACTGGCTGCAGGCGGCCGGCCAGTCGTGGTGGCAGGTGCTGCCGCTCGGCCCGCCCGACCGTCATCACTCGCCCTACAAGTCCAGCTCGGCGTTCGCCGCCTGGCCGGGCCTGCTCGCCGACCGACGCGCGCCGGTGTCCGCCGACGAGATGCTCGAGTTCCGCGAGCGCCAGGCGTTCTGGATCGATGACTGGGAGCGCTACTGCACTCGCGGGGCGGTCGCCGACCAGGTCCGCTTCGATCGCGAGTGGGGGGCGCTGCGGTGCTACGCGGCCGAGCGCGGGGTGCGGATCATGGGCGACGTGGCGATCTACGTCTCCTCCGACGGCGCCGACCGACGCTTCCACCCCGAGCTGTTCCAGACCGGCCTGGTCGCCGGCGCGCCGCCCGACGCCTACGCCACCGACGGCCAGCTGTGGGGCAATCCGCTGTACGACTGGCCGGCGCTGCAGCGCCGCGGCTACCGCTGGTGGGTGGAGCGGGTGCGGCGCACGCTCGACCTCTTCGACCTCGCGCGGATCGACCACTTCCGGGGCCTGGTCGCCTACTGGGCGGTGCCCGCGGGGTCGCGCAGCGCCCGCCGCGGCTCCTGGCGCCGGGGCCCGGGGATCGCGCTCTTTCGCGCTCTGGAGCGCGGCCTCGGCGCCCGGCCGCCGCTCGTCGCCGAGGACCTCGGCGTGATCACGCCTCCGGTCGAGGCGCTGCGGACGCGGCTCGGGCTGCCGGGGATGCTCGTCATCCAGTTCGGGATGGACCCGGGCGATCCCGCCAGTCCCCACCGGCTCGAGAACCACGCCCCCGACCGGATCGTCTACACCGGCACCCACGACCAGGACACCACCCGCGGCTGGCTTGAGTCGCTCGGTTGCGAGCAGCGCGCGTTCGTCGACTGCGAGGTCGCCCGGCACGGCTTCGCCGATCGCCGGCAGCCGTGGTGGGGGCTGATCCGGCTGACCTTCTCCTCGCCCGCGATCGTCGCGATGGTCCAGGCCCAGGACGTGCTCGGCCTCGGCTCGGAGGCGCGGATGAACGTCCCCGCGTCGGCCGGGGGCAGCTGGCGCTGGCAGATGCGGCCGGGCGCGCTGACCCCGGCGCTCGCCCGAGAGCTGCGCGAGGTCACCCAGGAGTCGGGCCGCCTGGCCGGGTAGGCGGGGCAGGGGCGCTACGTGGGCACGCCCACCGTCCTTGACCGCCGCGCGCTCAACCGGGCGCTGCTGGCGCGCCAGCAGCTGCTCGGGCGGGCGCCCCGCTCCTCGCTGGAGATGGTGCAGTGGCTCGTCGGCCTCCAGGCCCAGGAGCCGGTCGCGCCGTACATCGGCCTGTGGGCGCGGCTGGTCGACTTCGATCCGCGCGAGCTCTCGGAGCTGATCGCCGAGCGTCGAGCGGTGCGCATCGGCGCCATGCGGGGGACGATCCATCTCCTGTCGGCGCCGGACTGCGCGACGCTGCGCCCGCTGACCTCGCCGGTGCTCCGCCGCGCCTTTGCGTCCACCGAGTTCGCCCGCCAGCTCGGCGGGGCCGATCTCGACGCGCTCGTGGCGGCGGGGACCGAGCTGCTCGCCACCCCGCGCTCGGCCCGCGAGCTCGGCGACGCGCTGGCGCCGCGCTGGCCGCAGGCCGATCCGCTCTCGCTGGCTAACGCGGTGCGGATGCTCAGCCCGCTCGTCCAGGTACCGCCGCGCGGACTGTGGGGCCGCGGCGGCCAGGCTCGCTGGATCACGGCGCGGGCGTGGCTCGGTCGCGAGCTTGACCCCGCGCCGTCGGCGGCCGACATGGTGCTGCGCTATCTGGGCGCGTTCGGCCCCGCGAGCGTCCGCGACATCCAGGCCTGGAGCGGCCTGACCGGGATGCGCGCCGTGTGCGACGAGCTCGCCGATCGGCTGCGCGTGTTCGCCGACGAGGCCGGCAACGAGCTGCTCGACGTGCTCGACGGTCCGCTGCCCGACCCCGACACCCCGGCTCCGGTCCGGCTGCTGGCCCCGTTCGACAACGCGATCCTCGCTCACCACGACCGCGCTCGCATCATCGCCCCCCAGCACCGCATGGCGCTCTCCCGCGACCGGCTCATGCGCACCTTCCTCGTCGACGGGTTCGTCGCCGGGACCTGGCGGATGGAGCGGACCGGCGTTGCGGTCACGCAGTTCGGCGCACTGTCGGGCAGAGAGCTCGGAGCCGTCGAACGCGAGGCCGCGCGCCTGATGGCGTTCCTGGCGACGCGGAGCTAGGGTCCACGACTGAGTAAATGGCGGAATCCGGCGAGTGGCTGGGCGTGCCTGACGTCGCGCGCGAGCCCGATCGTATTGGTGATACGTGAGGGCGAGCGCGCGGCGTCAGGCAGCCGGACGACTCGGGCGGCGCCCCCATCCAGCGAGGCCGGATGCCGAGCGGGCGTCGCCCGAGCAGACGCCGCCGGAGCCGTCAGTTACGAAGTCGTGGGCCCTTAGGGTGTCGGCCGCCGCGGCACCCACGACCTCAGCCCTGCGCGGACACCCAACCCGGCTCGGATGCGCTCGCGGAGCGACCGGTACACGTAGGTCACGTCGCCGCGGAGCCGACCGGACCGCGAGGTCTCGTAGGCGATGAGCGAGGCCGGATCGACCCGGACGGCGAGGCCGTCGGCGGCGAGCACGGCCAGCGCGCGCCGCGCGATCGCGATCTGCCCGAACGCCGTCGGGTGGACGCGATCGGCCATCACGTGGTTGCGCGCGCCGAAGTCGCTCAGGTCCATCACGAGCGCTCGATGCGCGGAGGCGCCGCTCCGGACGATCGCGTTGAGCTGCCCCATCTCGGCGCCGACGCGCGGCACGCCGAGGCGCAGCGGCGCGGTCGCGGTCAGCACGCGATCGCAGCGCTGTGCCAGGAACGCGAGCGCCCGCTCGTGACCGGCGGCGAATCGCGCGCGGTCCCAGTCGGGCATGCGGACGTCGTTGACCCCGATGTACAGGCATCCGACGTCGTAGCGCGCCGATGGATCGGTGCGATGCGTAAACGCGGGGATCTGCTCGCCCACCACGCCGGCGACGGTGGCTCCGTCGACGGCGTAGCCGCTGTAGGGCACGCCGAGCGCCCGGGCCGTCCATGACGCCCAGGATTGCAGTGCGACGCCCCACTGCAGCTCGCCGCCGCCGTTGGTGATCGAGTCACCGAACGCGAGCAGACCGACGCGACAGCGACGTTCTGCGGCTAGTCTGTCGGGCACGGAGGGGCTCACGCTACCTCACCGCCCGCGGTCGCAGGATCCGGGCGCGTTCTGCGCTCCCGGTCACCGATCATCGCTCGCTTGCCGACAGTCACCCTCCCATACGACGGAAGCCGCGACGTGCAGCGTTCCGCGTCCGACCTCACCGAGCGCCTGCCCGAGCCGTTGGCGCCGCTCGCCCGCCTCGCCTTCAACTACCGCTGGGCGTGGCTGCCCGGCGGCTACGAGCTGTTCGCCGCGCTGCACGCCGAGCGCTTCGCCCTGTGCGCGTTCAATCCGGTGCGGCTGCTGCAGGAGTGCAGCGCCGGGACGCTGCGCCGCGCCGCGCAGGACGCCGGTCTCGTCGCGCGGGCGCGCGAGCTCGAGGCCCAGCTGATCGCCGATCTCGAGCGCCCGCCCGCCGACGACGTCGTCGCCGCGGCGCATCCGGTCGCCTATATCAGCGCCGAGTTCGGCGTCCACGTGTCGCTGCCGGTCTACTCCGGCGGCCTCGGCGCGCTCGCCGGCGACCTGCTCAAGGAGGCCTCCGACCGCGCCCTGCCGATGGTCGCCGTCGGCCTCATGTACCGCAAGGGCTACTTCCGCCAGCGCATCGACGCCTCCGGCTGGCAGCACGAGTACTGGGTCGAGACCGATCCCGAGCGGCTGCCCGCTGGTCTGGTCACCGGCGCCGACGAGCGGCCGCTGACCGTGGCCCTGCCGATCGGCGAGGCCGACGTGACCGCGCGGATCTGGCGCGTCGACGTCGGCCGCGTGCCCCTCTATCTGCTCGACACCGACTGCGAGGAGAACGCCCCGCTCGAGCGGTGGATCACCGGCCGGCTGTACGACGGCGACCCTCACACGCGGCTGGCGCAGTACACGCTGCTCGGGATCGGCGGCGTGCGCGCGCTGCGCGCGATGGGCCACGATCCCGGCGTCATCCACCTCAACGAGGGTCACGCCGCGCTGGCGCCGCTCGAGCTGGCGCGCGACGGCGCGGAGTCGCGTCTGCAGGAGGCGCTGCGACAGGCGCGCGCGCGGACGGTGTTCACCACGCACACCCCGGTGCCGGCGGGCAACGACTCCTATCCGGCCGACCAGGTCGAGGCCGCGGTCGGTCGCCTGGCGGGCGAGCTCGGCTGTTCGGTGCAGGAGCTGACCGCGCTCGGCCACGATCATGGCGCCGAGCCCGGCTCGCGCTTCGGCGTCACCCAGGCGGCGCTGCGCATGAGCCGCGCCGCCAACGCGGTCAGCCGCCGCCACGGCGAGGTGGCGCGCGAGATGTGGCGCCAGCTGTGGCCCGACGCCGCGCCCGACGGGGTGCCGATCGGCCATGTCACCAACGGCGTCCACGTCCCCACCTGGCTGGGCGCGCCGATGCGCGACCTGTTCGATCGTCACCTGCGCGCCGGCTGGTGTGACCGCGCCGACGATCCCGCGACGTGGGCCGGCGTCGACGCGATCCCCGACGCCGAGCTGTGGGAGACGCGCCGGCGCCAGCGCGCCGAGCTCGTGGAGTACGTGCGGACGCGCAGCGTCGCCGACCGCCTCACGCGCGGCGACCTGCGCGGCTACGTCGACGCCGCCGCGCGGGCGTTCGAACCCGACGTGCTGACGATCGGCTTTGCGCGGCGGGTGGCCACCTACAAGCGGCTGGACCTGCTCATCCGCGACCCCGATTGGACGCTGGCGATGCTCGCGGGCGACCGTCCCGTCCAGGTCGTGCTCGCCGGCAAGGCGCATCCCCGCGACGAGGAGGCCAAGCGGGCGCTGCAGAGCCTGTTCGGGCTCAAGGGCGCTCGCGTCATCGGCGAGCGCGTCGTGTTCCTCGACGACTACGACCTGCACTCGGCGGCGCGCCTGGTCCGCGGCTGCGACGTGTGGCTGAACGTCCCGCGCCCGCCGCTGGAGGCGAGCGGGACGAGCGGGATGAAGTCGGTGTTCAACGGCGGCCTGCAGCTGAGCGTGCTCGACGGCTGGTGGGCCGAGGCCTACGCCCCCGGCAATGGCTGGGCGATCCCCGGCGAGGTCGAGTTCGACCACCACGCCCAGGACGAGCGCCACGCCGCGGCGCTGCACCAACTGCTCGAGCACGAGGTCGTCCCGACCTTCTACGACCGCGACGAGGCGGGGATCGCGCCCCGCTGGATGGCGATGGTGCGCGCTTCGCTGCGCGATCACGGTCCGCGGTTCTCGGCGACGCGGATGCTCGCCGAGTACGTGGACGGCCCCTATCGCGCGTGACCCAGCCGCCACGCGTGACCGAGCCGCCGCGCTGACCGAGCCGGCGCCGTGATCGAGCTGCCGCGCGTGACCGAGCCGGCGCGGTGACCGAGCCGGCGCGGTGATCGAGCTGCCCCGCGTGACCGAGCCGGCGCGGTGACCGAGCTGCTGCGGCGGCCGGCGCTGGAGCTGGCCGCGCTCGTGCGTGACGGCGAGCTGTCGGCGGTCGAGCTGACGACCGCGGCGCTGCAGGCGATCGAGCGGCTCGATCCCGCGATCGGCGCCTTCACCCACGTCGCTCCCGAGTCGGCGCTCGCCGCCGCGGGGGAGATCGGCCGTGGCGACCCGCGCCCCCTGTGCGGCGTCCCGATCGCGATCAAGGACAACCGCGCGGTCGCCGGGATGCCGCTGACCAACGGCTCGGACCTGTTCGCCGACGTCGTCCCGCCGGTCGACGCGTTCTGCGTGCGCCGGCTGCGCGACGCCGGCGCGGTCATCGTCGGCAAGACCGCGCTGCCCGAGTTCGGGATCCTGCCGACGACCGAGAGCCGGCGCCACGGGCCGACGCGCAATCCGTGGGATCGTGAGCGCACGCCGGGGGGCTCGAGCGGCGGCGCCGCGGCGGCCGTCGCGGCCGGGATGGTCCCGCTCGCCCACGGCAACGACGGGGGCGGCTCGATCCGCATCCCGGCCTCGTGCTGCGGCCTGGTCGGGCTCAAGCCGGCGCGCGGACGCGTCTCCTCGGGCCCGAGCGCGGGGCAGAGCTTTCTCACCTGCGACGGCGCGCTGACGCGCACGATCGCCGACGCGGCGGCGGCGCTCGACGCGCTCGCCGGCTACGAGCCCGGCGACGCCGCGTGGGCGCCCCCGCCGCCGGCGCCCTTCGCGCAGCTGGCCGCGCGGCCGCCGGGTCGGCTGCGGATCGCGCTGGCGCTCAACCCGGCGTTCGAGGGCGCGACGCTTGATCCGACGTGCGAGCGGGCGGCGCGCGACGCCGCGCAGCTGCTGCAGTCGCTCGGCCACGAGCTGATCGAGGTGACCGCCCCGTGGGCGCGAGGCGAGCTGCTCTCCGCGTTCACGCGCGCGTTCGGGCCGCTCATCGCGATGGGCGTCTACCACGGGGCGCGCCTCGCCGGGCGCGAGCCGACCGAAGCCGACGTCGAGCCGCTGACCTGGGAGATGTGGGAGCGGGCGCGCGAGAGCGACGTCGTGAACTACCTGGCCGCCCAGGAGCAGCTCGAGGGGGCCGCGCGCGAGCTCGTCGCCTGGATGGCGGGCTATGACGCGGTGCTGACCCCGGCGCTCGCCACCCCGCCGGTGGCGACCGGGACGATCCACGGTCGCGGCCCCGACCCCTGGGCCTACTACCGCCGCTCGTGGATGTTCACCCCGTATACGGCGATCGTCAACGTCACCGGCCAGCCCGCAATCTCGCTGCCGTGGGACCTCGACGCCGACGGGCTGCCGCTGGCGGTGCAGCTCATCGGCCCGCCGGCGCGCGAGGAGGTGCCGCTGGCGCTCGGCGCCCAGCTCGAGGCCGCACGACCGTGGGCCGACCGGACGCCGCGCGGGGCCGATAGGTGAGTTTTCTAGAATGCCCGGTCGCCGGCTGCCGGCCGGTCAACCGCGAACCAGACTCCGAAGGGAACCCATGGCCTACGTGATCGCCGAGCCCTGCATTGGCACCAAGGACAACTCGTGCGTCGAGGTCTGCCCGGTCGACTGCATCCACCCGACCCCCGATGAGCCCGACTACGAGAACGTCGAGATGCTCTACATCGATCCCGAGGAGTGCATCGACTGCGACGCCTGCGTCGAGGCGTGCCCGGTTGATGCCTGCTTCGCCGAGGATCAGCTGCCCGACGAGTGGCAGAAGTACACGGCGCTGAACGCCGACTACTACAAGAACTAGTGGTCGCCGACCACTAGGCCATCGGCAGTGACATGCCCGCCGGCTTGGGCGCGGCGGCGGGCGCCGGAGGCTGCATGACCGGCAGCTCCACCGGGGAGAGGGCGATCAGCCCGCGCGCGCCCTGGCGAAGGTTCTGGGCCGCCGGGTCGTCGGGGTCGGCGAACACGAGCGGCAGACCCGAGTCCGACTGCTCGCGCAGCGCCATCGTCAGCGGCACCTTGGCCAGGAGCGGCACGTCGAGCTCGGCGGCGAGCTGGACGCCGCCGCCCTCGCCGAAGATCTGGTAACGCTCGCCGGTGGGGGTGACGAACCCCGACATGTTCTCGATGACGCCGCAGATCTCGAGCTTGAGCTTGGTCGCCATCTCGGCCGAGCGGGCCGCCACCCGCTGGGCGACCGGCTGCGGGGTGGTGACGATGAGGAACTTCGCTTGGGGCAGGAGCTGCGCGAGCGTCATCGACACGTCGCCGGTGCCCGGCGGCAGGTCGATGAGCAGATAGTCCAGCGCGCCCCAGTCGACGTCCTCAAGGAACTGCTGCAGGGCCTTGTGGAGCATGGGGCCGCGCCACACCACGGCGGCGTCCTGCTCGACGAAAAAGCCGATCGACATGACCCGGATGCCCTCGGCGGCGTCGATCGGGATCAGCTTGCGTTCGCTGTTGACGCGGGGACGGTCGCCGCCGACGCCCAGCATGCGCGGCTGCGAGTAGCCCCACACGTCGGCGTCGAGCACCCCGACGCGCTTGCCGTCGGCGACGAGCGCGGCCGCCAGGTTGGCGGTCACCGAGGACTTGCCGACGCCGCCCTTGCCCGAGCCGATGCAGATGACGTTGCGCACCTGGGCGAGCGCGCCCTCGGGCAGCGAGCCGCGCCCGAGCTTGCGCTGCAGGTTCTGCTTCTCGGAGTCCGACAGGACGTCGAAGCGCAGGTTGACGCCGGTGACCCCGTCGAGCTCGCGGATCGCGTCGTTGACGCCGATCTCGAAGTGGCTGCGGATCGGACATCCCGCCGTCGTGAGCGAGACCGTCACGTCGACGACGCCGTTGGGGTGGACGTCGAGCGATCGGACCATCTCGAGCTCGACGATGTCGCGGCGCAGCTCGGGGTCGATCACGGCGCGCAGGGCTTCGGTCACCTGTTCTGAAGTCGGCATGCGATTCATTCAAGCAGACGGGTTGGGGTGGTCCGGGGGGCGGGGTTGGGGCCGTCCGGGGGCGTGGGATCGGGGGCGTTTCGGGGGCGCGGCACCGGGGTCGTCCGAGGGCGCGGCGAAGAACGCGCGGGCGTCGGCGATCAGCGCCCGCGCGGCTGGTCCGACGGTCTCGTCGGGGCGCCACACGAGCTCGATCCGCGAGTGCAGGCGGGGCTCGGTGATCGGCACGGTGACCAGCCGGGGATCGATGCCGCGCGAGGACTGCGGGAGGATTGCCACCCCGAGATCGCGGGCGGCGAGCTCGGCGATGACCGTGGGATCGGCGGCCTCGAGCGCGATCCGCGGCTGGACGCCGATGCTCGCGCAGCCGGCCTGCAGTGCCGCCCGCATGCCGGTGCCCCGCGGCACGCAGATGAGCGGCCGCTCGGCGAGCTCGGCGAGCGCCAGCACGGGGCGGGCGGCGAGCGGGTGGTCGCGGCGCACCGCCGCCACGAGCTGGTCGTCGAGCACGAGCTGGCCGGCCAGCCCCTCGGGCACCGGGGCCGCGAGGCCGACGAGCGCGAGGTCGAGCGCCCCCTCGGTCAGACCGTCCAGCAGGCGGTCGGTCGCGTCGGCGACGAGGCCGATCTCGACCCCGGGGTGGCGCGTGTGGAACTCCTCGAGCAGGTCGGCGACGGCGAAGGCGCCGCTCGCCGCCACCATCCCCATCCTGACGCGGCCGCGGATGAGCCGGGCCACCTCGTCGGCGGCCTCGTGGACGCCGCGGGCGGCGCCGAGGGCCGCGCGAGCATAGGGCAGGACCGCGGCCCCGGCCGCGGTCAGCGTCACGCCCGTCCCCGACCGGTGCAGCAGCGCCTGGCCGAGCTCGCCCTCGAGCCGCCGGATTTGCGCGCTCACGCCGGGCTGGGCGACGTGGCAGCGCGCCGCCGCGCGGGTGAAGCTCGCCTCCTCGGCGACGGCGACGAGGTAGTCGAGCTGACGGAGTTCCATAATCGATCATGCTAGCGATCATCATGCTCATGTCTTTGACTTATGCACTGGGGCGCGAGAAGCTGAGGGCTCGCAATCGATGTGAAGGAGCGAACGCCATGGACACCGATGCCGCCGCGCTGGCGACGATGTATCTGCGGGCTTGGTCCGACGACGACCCCGATCGCCTCCGCGCCCACCTCGCCGAGGACGTCAGCTTCCGCGGGCCGCTTGCCGAGATCGAGGGCGCCGACAACTACGTCGAGTCGATCCGGGGGCTGTTCACGGCCACGGAGAAGGTCGTCCGCCGGCGGATGTGGGTCGACGACGACGACGTCCTGACGTGGTTTGACCTGCAGCTGCCGGACATCCCGCCCGCTCCGGTGGCCCAGTGGCTGCAGGCGCAGGACGGGAAGATCAAGCGCGTGCAGGTGACCTTCGACCCGCGGGCGATGCTCGGCGGGGGCTAGCGCGCGGCCAGCGGCCGGCGCGGCGGTCGGGCTTGGGGGTGGGCGTTAAACCGACGTCAGGCGTCGGTTTAACGCCCAGCCTTTGATGGGCGCGCGATCCTCAGGCGGGCGCGCGATCCTCAGGCGTGCGCGCGACCCTCAGGCGACCGCGGGCGCGAGCCGCTCCCCGAGCAGCGCGACCGCGTCGAGGTCGTCGTGCAGCAGCTGCTGGCACATGACGCGGCTGACGCCCTCGGCGGCGAGCTCGCGCAGGCGCGCCACCGCGACGTCGACGGTGCCGACGATCCAGCCCGCGGGCGGCGAGGCGCGCAGCTCGTCGGCGTCGGCGCCCGTCTTCTCGGCGAGCCGCCCGAGGCGGTCGCGCAGCTCCGCGTCGGACTCGCCCGACACGACCGCGGTCATCACCGAGAACGGGAGGGGATCGCGGCCGGCGTCGGCGCACGCGCGCTCAATCCGCCCCCGGCGCTCGCGGACCTCGTCGATGGTCGGGAACACCGTGTTGTATTCGTCGGCCCACCGTGCGGCGAGCGCGGCAGCGCGCGGTCCCGCGGTGCCGCCCAGGATCAGCGGGGGATGGGGGTGCTGGAGGGGAGCCGGTCGCGCGGCGAGCTCGTCGAGGACGTAGTGCTCGCCGGCGAACGAGAACGGCCGCTCGGGGCTCGAGGTCCACGCGCCGTGCACGATCGCGAGCTGCTCGGCGAGGACGTCCATCCGGGTGCGCAGGTCGGCGTACGGGAACCCGAACGCGGCGTGCTCGCGCTCGTGCCAGCCCGTCCCGAGCCCAACCTCGATCCGGCCGCCCGACACGTGGTCGGCGGTGACCGCGAGCTTGGCGAGCACGGAGGGGTGACGGAAGCTGGCGGGGGAGACCATCGTGCCCAGGCGCAGCGTCGAGGTGGACGCCGCCAGCGCGCACAGCGTCCCCCAGGCGTCGAGCGAGCCGCGCTCGGGATGGGCGCCGTCGAGGTTGAGGTAGTGATCGGATCGCAGCAGCGTGGGGATGCCGTGGTCCTCGCAGGCACGGCCCAGCGTCTGCCATTGCGGCCAGGTGACGCCCTCCTGGCCCTCGATCATCAAGCACAGTTGCACGGCGCCTCCTGGGGATGACGGGTCTTAACGACCGACGGGGCGCCACAAGTGGCGCCCCGGCGGTTGAGGGAGGAGAGGTACTGCATTCGCCGGCGAGGTTATGAGGCCGACGAATCCTTCCCGTCCGTGACGCACTCCCGGAGCGCCCGGCGGGGGAAGCTCAGTGATCTAGATACTAGCTCGAACACACGTTTGTACACCGGGGGTACGAGGGGGTTACATCCGCGGATCAGCGTGCAAGCTGCGTTGCAAGCCCGACCCGGACCAGCCAGTCGGCGGGCCGGCGCAGCTCGGCAAGCGTCGGAAGCGCCTCGGGCTTCGAGAACACGTGGTGCAGCGCGTCGGGCCCGGCATCCCGGACGATCGCGTCGCAAAAGAACTTGCCCTGCTCGTACTGGCGCAGCTTGAGATCGAGTCCCAGCAGCTTGGCGAGCAGGCGGGAGAGGCCCGTCTGGGAGCGGCGCCGGCGGTCCAGCGCGGAGCGCAGGCGCGGGAGCGAGGGCAGCAGGTCGGGCGCGACGGCATCCATGACGTGTTCGGCGTGGCCCTCGATGACCGCCATCGTCGCCTGCACCCGATCGAGCGTGTCGCGCTCGGAGGCGTTGGTGAAGACCGCGATGAGATCGCCCTGACGGACCGCCGCCGCGACGCGCTTGATCTCGGCAGCGGCGGGCACGCGCAGCCGGCGCGGGGTCTCGATCCGCAGCTCGGCGCTGCGCAGCAGCTCGCGCACGAGGCCCCCGAGGTGGCTCTGCAGCCAGGGCACGGCGGCGAACTGGACGGCGTGGGTGACCTCGTGCAGCGCGACCCAGGTCATGAACTCGTCGCCGGGGGACTGCAGGGAGCGCACCGCGGCCCCGAGGTTGGGCATCACGAAGAGCAGCCGCGGCGGATGCTCGTGGGTCTCGTCGAGCAGCACGAGCTCGTACTGGCCGAGCACGCGCTGGCTGAGGTAGCCGAGCAGCACCCCGACCTCGATGGTGACGACGACCCCGACCGCGAGCTGGACCGCCGGACGCAGCGCGGTGAGGCCGTCGCCGGCGCTCTCGAGCACGGGCTCCATCAGCCGGCGCATCGCCTCGACGTTCGTGCGCGCCCACTCGCGCCGATCGACGCCCTCGGGCGGCGGCAGCGGGCGCTGCGGCGCAAGGCCCGTGTAGGCGACGACCCGGCGCTCGGCCTCGGCGGCGAGCCGCGACAGGTCGGTCTCGGGCGGGGACGCCGGCGACCCGCCGGCGCTCGCCACGTAGCGCGCGATCCGCTCGGCCAGCACCCAGTCGATCATGCCCGCACCCGCTCGATCATGCCCGCACCCGCTCGATCATGCCGGAACCCGGAGCAGCTCGCGAAGACCGTCCTCGCTGCGCGCGGCGACGAGATGAGAGCTCGCGGTCGCATCGAGCGGCGCGCCGAGCGGTAGCGGGCAGTCGGGGAAGCTGACCAGGCCGCCGGCTTCGCGGACGATCAGCTGGCCCGCGGCGGCGTCGACGCCGCGGCAACGCCGCAGGGTGACCATCCCGTCGAAGCGGGCGGCCGCCACCTGGCAGAGCGTTGAGGCGATCGTGCCGAGCGCCCGCAGCCGATGCGCGCTGGCCAGCAGCCCGTCGATCGACTGCGCCACCCAGCGAGGATCCGAGGACTCGATGCCGACGAGCTCGAGCTTGCCGTCGCGCGCGCGGCGCTCGGGGAGCGTCGGGTCGAGCTCGACCCCGTTGCGGAAGGCGCCGCGACCGGACGCCGCCCACCACTCCTCCTCGCAGCCGAAGTCGTGGACGAACCCGAACACGACGTCGGCCATCGTCGGACCGTCGGCGACCGCGACCGAGACGGCGTAGTGCAGCGCGTCGCGCTTGGCGTTCGTCGAGCCGTCGATCGGGTCGATGATGACCCGGACCCCGTCGCCGCCGAAGCTGACCTCGCCGCGCTCCTCGGAGATCGCCTCGAAGTCAAAGCCCGCGTCGTGGAGGCCCGCGAGCTGCTCGAGCACGATCGACTCGGCGGTCCGGTCAAGCACGAGCGTGCGATCCCCACCACTGCCGCGCGTGCCGGTCTCGACGGCTCGCTCGGCGGTCTCCGCCGCGGCCGCGAGCATCTCCCGCAGGCCGGTCGCCGATCGCCGGCACGCCCCGAGCCAATCCGCCTCCAATGCCGTCCGTGCGCCCGTCATCGACGACCTATGCTGTCAGACGGTGATGAGGGCAGGGTGGCGGTGCGCGAGCTGAACCTCCTCTCCGACCACGGCCCGCTCGACGAGCTGACCGCCGCTCAGCGCGCGGTCGCGACCCACTCCGAGGTGCGTCTGGTCGTGTACGGCGTCGCCGGCTCGGGCAAGACCCGCGCGCTGCAGGCGCGCTTTCACTGGCTCGTGAGCGAGGGCTGCCCTCCCGAGCGGATCGCGGTGCTGTTGCCGACCGCCGGCCGCGCTCAGGCGCTGCGCGCGCGCCTGGAGAGCAGCCTGGCGCTCGGCTATGAGGAGCTGTTCGTCCTGACCGCGACCGAGCTCGCCGCGCTGACGCTCCGCGGCTCGGGCGGCGACGCGGCGCGCGACGTGCTGACCCCCGGCGACCGGCTGGCGATGCTGCTCGACCGCCTGGACGAGCTGGCGCTCTCCAAGCACGACTTCGGCGGACGGCCCACGGCGCTCCTCGGGGGCTTCGTGCGCCGGATCGATCGCCTGAAGGCCGAGCTGGTCGGCGCCGAGCGCTACCGCGAGTGGGCGGCGGCGCTGCCCGATGACGAGACGGCGGCGGCGCTGGAGCGGGAGTTCGCCGAGGTCTACGCGGCGCACGAGCGGATGCTCGCCGAGGCGGGAGCGCGCGACGACGGCAGCCTGATCGCCGATGCGCTCTCGCTCGCCGTCGCCCATCCTCGCGTCCTGCAGCGCTTCGAGCACGTCCTGATCGACGACGCCCAGGAGCTCGACCTCGCCCCGGCGCGGCTCGTCGGAGCGCTCGCCGGTCCCGCGCTCACCGTCGCCGGCGATCCGGCGGCCGGCCTGCGCCGCTACCGGGGCGCGGGCGCCGAGCGGATGGCGAGCTTTCAAACCGTCCCGGTACGGGTCGTCGAGCTGACCGAGCCCCAGCGCTGCCCGCCTCGCATCTGGCGCGCCGCGATCGCGGTCCAGGGCAGGTCGGTTGCCCACTCCGCGACCGAGCCCGCCGGCGGCGACGTCGAGTTCTGGCGCTGCGCCAACGAACGCTCGCAGGCCCAGGCGGTCGCCGCCGACATCGAGCGCCTGCTCGGCCGCGAGGGCGTCGCGCCCGGTCGGGTGGCGGTGCTGGTCCCCGAGATCGGGCACGAGGGCCAGGCCGTCGGGGTGGCGCTCGAGGAGCGTGCGGTCGCCCATCGGCTCGTCGGCGAGGAGGCGTTCTTCCAGCGGGCCGAGATCCGCGACGTCCTCGCCTGGCTGCGGCTGCTCACCGATCCGACCGACGCCGCCGCGGTCGTGCGCGCGCTCGCGCGCCCGCCGGTCGAGCTGCGTTCGGTCGACATCGCCCGCTGTACCCAGATCGCGCGCCGGCGCAAGCTCGACATGGTCGGCGCCCTCGCCGCCGCCACCGAGTCCCCCCAGGTCCCGCCGGAGGCCCGCGATCGGATCCGGGTGTTCCTCAAGCTGTATCGCGCGAGCATCCGGGCGCTCGACTCGAGCCGCCCCGACCTCTACGTCCACCGGCTGATCGAGCGCCTCGGGCTGCGTCGCCAGCAGCTGTTCGCGGCGCAGTCCGACGTCGTCGAGCGGCTGCGTGCGCTCGCCGCCTTCGGCGAGCTCGCCGGCGCCCACGTCCGCCGGGCGCCGCAGGCGACGCCGCGGGAGTTCGCGCGCTCGATCGCCGCGGTCGCCGACTTCGGCCTGCGCGAGGAGGAGGAGCCCGTGCTCGCCGACGCCGGCGCCGTCCAGGTGCTGTCGCTGCTCGCCGCAGGCGGCCTGGAGGCCGACCACGTCTACGTCGTCGGGCTGCACGTCGGGATGGCGCGCCGGCCGCGACCCGGCTTCGAGCCGATCCCCGATGAGCTGCTGTCCGAGCCGCTGCCACGCGACAACGACGACACCCGCCGGCGGGCGCACGGCCAGGAGCTCCACGTCGCGCTCAGCCGGGCGGGGCGGCGGCTCATCCTCGCCTACCCGCAGGCCGACGACCGCGGCAACGAGCTGTCGCCGGCGCCGCTGCTGCAGACCGCCCGCGCGGCGCTGCGCGCGCCCTGGGTGGACAAGGAGGAGGACCTGTTCGGCCCCGCCGAGACGCTGCACTCGACCTACCGGCTGCTGCGCGACGAGCTGCTTGAAGGGACGCTGCGCGCCGGCAGCCGCCTCGGAGAGCTGCGCTTCGACACCGACCTCGACGTCTCGCACGCGGTCGTGCGCTACCTCGAGCTGCTCAAGCTCGCCGCGCTCCTCGCGCGGGGCGGGCGGGATGATGTCCCGAGCGTGGCCGAGTCGCTGCGCGACATCAACGCGCGCATCCTGCAGGCGGTCACCGGCGAGCAGCGCGAGATCTTCGAGTCCTCGGCGCTCGACGATTACCTGCTCGACTCAGAGCGTGACGCCCGCCGGCGCGCCCAGGCGCTCGCCGCCCGCGACGAGCCGACGCTCGAGCCGTTCCTGCCGCGGCGGGGCGACGGGGTGATGCTGTCGGCGACCGACATCGACACCTATCGGACGTGCCCGCTGAAGTACAAGTTCGCCCGCGTATTCCGGATTCCGCAGGAGCCGACGGTCCACCAGCGCTTCGGGATCGTCGTCCACCAGGTGCTCGAGCGCTTCCACGCCCAGGCGTCCGACAGCCTGCCCGAGCTGCTCGGCCTGCTCGACGCGAGCTGGCGGCGGGGCGGCTTCGCGGACTCGCAGACCGAGCGCCAGCTGCGCGGCAAGGCGACCGCGGCGCTGACCCGCTACCACGAGCGCTTCTGCTCGGCGGAGTCGGTGCCGATCTGGTTCGAGCGCCAGTTCACCTTCCGGCTCGGACCCCACCTGCTCCGCGGGCGGGTCGATCGCGTCGACCGCCTCCCCGATGGCGGGTACGAGCTGATCGACTACAAGACCGGTCGTCCCAAGACCGCCGATCAGCTCGCCGATGACGTCCAGCTGTCGCTGTACGCGGTCGGCGCGCGCGAGGCCTGGAGCCTGGAAGCCTCGCGCCAGGCCTACTACTACCTCCTCGACGACCAGAAGGTCTCGGTCGCCGACGAGGGCGAGCGAGCCGACTGGGTCCGGGAGGTCGCGACCGAGGTCGCCGAGGGCATCCTCTCCCAGGGCTTCGAGCCGACGCCCTCCTACGCGGCCTGCTCGATCTGCGACTACCGGCTCGTCTGCCCCGCCGCCGAGCGCTGACGATCGCGGCCGCGGGCTACCGCCGGGGCGGCAGAGGGTGAGTCCCGCGCTCAGGATGTCAGCGCGGCCTCGGTCTCCCGGGCCGCGGGGGGCGCCGGGTGAGCACGAGGTGGCGCCGGCCAGCACGCCCCAGACCAGAAACCAGCGCTGCGGCCACGGCTTTGACCGCGACGACCACCCACAGCCCGACCACCGCCGCTGACCCGCCGGAGCGCCCGATCCGCGCCAAGGTCCCGCCGACCGTGTCGAGCAGCTCCCGGCCGCCCAACGCCCAGTAGGCGCTGACCGCGGCGTAGGCCACCCCGGCGGCCAGCGCCATCAGCGCCAGCAGCGCCATCAGCGCCAGCAGCGCCAGCGCCCTCGTCGTCGCCGTCGGGCAGCCGGGCGTCCCCGGACCGCCCCGGCGATCATCGGCCCCCGGCGCTGGTCGCGGCGGCGGCCGTCTGCAGCGCACCGGCGCACACGGCGCCGATGCGCTCGCCGATCGCTTCGTGCGGGGTCAGGTCCAGCAGGAACTGCCAGCCGAAGATCGCCCCGAGCATCACGGCGTGCACCACGTCGACGTCGGCAGCGTCACCCACGCGATCCCCGCCGGGGACGTTCGCTGGGTTCAGGCTGAGCCGGCTCCGAGCCCGCGGTCAGTCGGTGCGGTCGAGGATGAGCCGGATCGTCTCGTCCGGCGCGTCCCAGTGGGGGAAGTGACCACACCGCTCGAACCAGTGCAGCACCGCGTCGGGGAACGCCGCGGCGGCGCGCTGGGCCTGGCGGGGCAGCGTCACGAGGTCGCGGCGCCCCCAGCCGATCGTGACCCGGCCCGGCACCGTGCCGGCCGGGGCGCCGGCCTGCTTGGGACCCCTCGTCAAGGCGTTCATCGCCGGGTCGGTCCCCGGGGCGTCGGCCAGACCGCGGACGTCGGGGAGCACAGCCTCTCCGGAGAGCGCCCACGGCCGGACCGAGAACTGCGCCAGCAGCGCGGTTCGGCCTACCGGATTGCCCAGCAGCGCGGGCAGCGCACCCCGCAGTGCCCGGACCAGGCTGATCGAGGGCCGCAGCGTCGCGCCGAAGACGGCAAGCTCCCGATCGCTCCAGAAGCCGCCCGGATCGAGCGCGACCGTGTCTCCGCCGACGCCGCGCCGGGCGAGCTCGAGCACGATCCGCGCGCCCATCGACTGACCGGCGGTGGCGGCTTCGGCGAGCCCCTGCTCGCGCATGAACTCCGCGAGTGAGTCGGTCAGGCTTGCGATCGAGATCTCGCCGGTCGGCAGCGGGCTGTCGCCGAAGCCCGGCAGATCGACGGCGATCACCTCGCGACGGGCGGCCAAGGCGTCGAGGATCGGGCTCCAGGACCGCCAGCCGGCGCCGAGACCATGCACGAGCAGCAGCGGGCTGCCGCTGCCGCGCCGGATGTGGTTGACGGTCATGGCCGCGAACGATACGGGCTCGGTCCGATGAGCCGAGATACGGCCGTGGACGTCGTCAGCTCGCCGATCAGGTCGGGCCGGGCTGCTCGTCGTCGCGCTGGCGCAGGAAGCGCTGCAGGTCGCGCGCGATCGTGTCGCCGGAGGGCAGCGAGCTCGGCGCCTCGTCGGACTCCTCGCTCGCCGCCGCCTCGAGGCGCTCGACGAACGCCTGCACGTCGGGATCGGACTGGACCGCGACGTTGACCTGGCGGTCGTAGTCGGCCGAGGCGGACTCGAGCTCTGACCCGTCGACGGCGACGCCGACGAGACCCTCGAGCTTGCGCACGAGCGCAAGCGCCGCCTTCGGATTGGGAGTGGCCGCGATGTAGTGGGGGACCGCGGCCCACAGGCTTGCGGAGGGCAGCCCGGCCTGCTGGCAGGCGGCGTGCAGGATGCCGACGATCCCCGTCGGGCCTTCATACGAGGACGGGGCGAGCCCGAGGCGGGCGACGAGCGCCGGATCCGAGCTCAGGCCGGTGACCGAGACCGGGCGGGTGTGAGGGACGTCGGCGAGCAGCGCGCCGAGGGTGACGAACAGCTGCGTGTCGAGCACCTCGGCGAGCTCGACCACGATCTCGGAGAACGTCCGCCACCGGAACGACGGCTCCGAGCCGGCCATGAGGATGAGGTCCCGCGGCGCTCGCGGCACCCTGGCCTCGTAGAGCTCGACCGCGGGCCAGGCGATCTCGCGCGTCTGGCCGTCGGACAGCTTCGTGCGCGGGCGGGTCGCCTGGAAGTCGTAGAACTCCTCGGGATCGATCGTCGCGAAGCGCTTGGCGCCGAGCGCCGTGCCGACGAACTGGATCGCGCTCGAGGCCGCGTCGGCGGCGTCGTTCCATCCTTTGAAGGCGCAGATGAGCGCCGGGGCCCGCAGGCCGTCGGGGCGATGCTCCCATTCCAATGGCTGCATCCGGCTCAAACTACATCATCAGTTTATGGACGCCGCGACGGCGATCAGCGCGCTGCGTCCCGGGCAGGACGTCCGGGGCGAGTTCGCGTGCACGCGCAAGGACCGGCGCAAGACCCGGACCGGGTCGCCGTACCTGGCGCTGTCGCTGCGCGATCGCACCGGCGAGATCCCCGCGCGGGCGTTCCAGAACGCCGATGCGCTCGCCGGACGCTTCGAGCGCGGTGACGTCGTCGCGGTCCGCGGGCGGGTGCAGCGGTTCCGTGACGAGCTGGTGCTCGAGCTGAGCGACATCCGCCGCGCGCCGCATCCCGACCCGGCGCGCTTCCTGCCCGCGGCCTACCGCGACGTCGACGAGCTCGAGGGCTTCCTCGAGCATCTCGCGGGCGAGGTCTACGACCCCGGCTACCGGGGCCTGCTGGGCGCGCTGCTCGGCGACGCGCAGCTGCGCGCCGAGTGGCGCCGGGCTCCGTGCTCGCGCAATGGTCACCACGCCTACCTCGGCGGCCTGCTCGAGCACACGGTCGCCGTCGCCACCCTCGCCCATGACACCTGCCAACTGCACCCGCGCCTGAACTCCGACCTGCTCATCTGTGCCGCGGTCGTCCACGACCTCGGCCGCACCCGGGAGTTCACCTACGGCGCCGAGATCGGCCTCACCGACGAGGGTCGGCTCCTCGGCCACCTCGTGATCGGCGAGCGCATCCTGACGGCCGCCGGCGCACGCCACCTCGACGCCGAGCGCGAGCTGGCGCTGCTGCACTGCGTGCTCTGCCACCATGGGCCAAGCGCGGCCCCCGGCGGCGCGTTCGCCTCGCCCGAGGCGCTCGCGCTCCACCGGCTCAATGCGCTCGACGCCGGCGTCAAGGGCGCGCTCGAGCACGGCCTCGGCGCCTGAAGCTAGTCCTCCATCGGCTCGAAGCTCGCCTTGCGAGCCCCGCACACGGGACAGAACCACGGATCGGGGATGTCCTCGAACGGCGTGCCCGGGGGAATGCCGCCGTCGGGATCCCCCTCCTCGGGGTCGTAGATGAAGCCGCACGCCTGGCAGATGTATTTCATGCCGCGCAGCGTAACGGCCCACTAGGATCTGGGGCGTGGACGGTTCAGACCTCCAGTCCGTACAGACGCCGCTGAAGGAGCGCTATCGCGACGACCCCGAGGCCGCGCAGGTCACGTTGAGCGCGGTCGGCGACCTCGACGAGGGCGTCAGCTGCTCGGTGCAGACCGCCCGCGCGGTGGCCACCGCGGGGCTGCATCCGGCGACCGGCGGGGATGGCTCGCTGCTGTGCTCCGGCGACATGCTCCTCGAGGCGCTCGTCGCCTGCGCCGGGGTGACGCTGCGCGCGGTCGCGTCCTCGCTCGGGGTTGAGATCACCGGCGGCCAGGTGCGCGCCGAGGGCGACCTCGACTTCCGCGGGACGCTGGCGGTCGATGGTGACGCGCCCGTGGGCTTCAGTGCGATCCGGCTCTCCTTCGCGCTCGAGACCGACGCCGACGCCGAGCAGCTCGCCACGCTGGGCAAGCTGACCGAGCGCTACTGCGTCGTCTACCAGTCCCTCGCCGCACCGCCGGCGCTGGCGCTGCACGTCGCGACGGCGTAGTTCCCGGTGCGCCGGGAGACGCGCATCGCGCACGGCTCGCCGCCGCCGCTGGAGCGGGCGACGATCCACCCCTACGCCGACGGCGTTCCCGGGCCGGTCTACTACCAGCGAGACGCGCACCCCGTCGGCCTCGAGGCCGAGCGCGTGCTCGGCGAGCTCGAGGGCGGGTCGGCGCTGCTGTTCGGTTCGGGCTCGGCGGCCACGATGGCGGTCGCGCTCGCCCTGCTGACGCCCGGCGCGACCGTGGCGGTCGCCGACGGCGGGTACTTCGGCACCGTCGGCCTGCTCGCCGGGCCGTTGCGCCGCTGGGGCCTGCAGGTCGTCGGCTTCGACCAGCGAGCCACCCCGCCGCTCTCGGAGCTCGTGTGGCTCGAGCCGTGCTCGAACCCGCTCATGACCTTTCCCGATCTCGACGTCTCGATCGCGGAGGCCCACCGCCGCGGCGCCCGGGTCATCGTCGACAACACCGTGCTCAGCCCCTATCTCCTGCGCCCGCTCGAGCACGGCGCCGACCTCGTGCTGCACTCGGCGACGAAGATCCTCGCCGGCCACCACGATGCCCTGATCGGCGTCGTGACCTGCGCGCGCGACGAGGACGCCGAGGCGCTCCGGGCGTTCCGCGGCACGTCGGGGATCGGCGCCGCACCCGACCCGGCGTGGCTCATGCTCCGAGGGCTCAGGACGCTCGCGCTGCGGGCGCCGCGCCAGTCGGCGAGCGCCCTGGAGCTCGCGCGCCGCCTGTCGGACCACCCCGCGGTCCTACGGGTCCGCTATCCCGGCCTCGGCGACCCCGTCGCCGCGCGCTACGTCGAGGCGTTCGGGCCGCTGCTGTCCTTCGACGTCGCCGACGCCGCGCGAGCGCTCGCCGTCGAGCGTGGCCTGGGACTGATCGAGAACGCCACGAGCCTCGGCGGCGTCGCCTCGACGCTCGAAGCTCGCGCGCGCTGGGAGGGCGACCGCGTGCCGCCGGGGCTGCTGCGCCTCAGCGTCGGCCTCGAGGACGTCGAGGACCTGTGGGCCGACCTGGATGCTGCCCTGGCGCGCGCCAGTCCCCGCGACGACCACAAAGCGGCGGACCGTTCTGCCTAGATCCAGCGTGCCGGAGATCGGTGCCCGGCGGGTTCAGGCCGCCGTCACAGGGTATTCCGTCCCAATCGTCGGCTTCATTGCGCGCCTGGAAATCGAGAGGGAGAAGCTATGGCTGATGCCGACCGGCCGGTCGGGGATCTGTTGCGGGAGTTGTCGGAGCAGACGACGACGTTGGTGGCGCAGGAGCTGGCGCTGGCGCAGGCCGAGATGACCGAGAAGGCCAAGCGGGGCGCCATCGGCGCCGGCATGTTCGGTGGTGCCGCTGTCGTCGGGCTGTACGCGCTGGGCGCGTTGATCGCGGCGGTGATCGTGCTGTTGGGGACGGCGCTGGCGGCGTGGCTGGCGGCGGTGATCGTCGCGGTGGGGTTGGGGTTGGTGGCGGGAGTGTCGGCGTTGATGGGTCGTTCGCAGGTGGCCCGGGCGACGCCGCCGGTTCCGGAGCAGGCGACCGAGAGCGTGAAGGAGGATGTGGAATGGGCCAAGACCCGGGCCAACCAGGCGCGCGGGTAGCGGGCGGGGAGCAGCGGGCCGCTGGTGAGGGGGCGCGCTCCCCGGAGCAGATCCGCGCCGAGATCGAGCAGACGCGCGAGGAGTTGGGCGATACGGTCGCGGCGCTGGCGGAGAAGACCGATGTGCGCGCGCAGGCTCAGCGCGCGGCGCAGAACGCGCGGGCGACCACGGCGGCCAAGCTTGATGAGCTCAAGAGGTCGGTGACCTCGAGCCGGGATGATCTGGGCACCTCGGCGCGGAATGCGGCGCCGGGGTCGGCGGGGGAGGCGGGTCGGCGGCTGGCGGGCTTGGCGCGACGCTATCGGGTCGGATTGTTGGTGGTGGGGGCGCTGGTGGTGGGGATCGTGGTCGGCCGGGCGCGGTCATGAGCCCGGTGTTCAAGCCGATCGGGATCGTCACTGGCCTGCTGGCCGGGCTGGCACATCGGGATCAGGCGGTCGGGCCGGTGCGGGTGGCCTCCGCCAGCTCCACCGGAGCGGTCGGCTCCTGCGCGACCGCGAGCGCCCGGCCGGCCGCCCAGGAGCGGCGCATGCGCTTGGCGAACGTCGCCGGCTTCTCGGCGTAGACGCGGTCGCCGAGCGCCCACGCCTCGCCGCGCAGCTCGGCCTGGCGGTGGTCGAGGAGCGCGATGAGGGCATCGACGTCGGTGCCGACGTGCAGGTCGGTCAGGCGCGCGCGCAGGACGCCGAGGTCGTGGTCGTCGCCGAGCACGTCGGACAGCCGGTGGAGGTCCCGGGCATGGCCGCGCGTCGTCGGCCCGCAGCTCGGCGCGAGCAGGCGCTGCTGGTACCACAGGTCCTTGACGCGCTTGCGCCAGGCGTGCATCGCCTCGAGCGTCGGCTCCCGGCGCGCGGCGGCCATCGCGCGTCGGCCGCGGCGGTAGTTGCGCTGCACGCCCTTCTCGAGCGCGCCCCAGCCGTCACGGCGCAGCTTCCAGCCGCCGATCCGATCGCGGACCGCGGCGAGCTCCCGCGTCGTCCGAGGCCCCAGCGCGGAGTCCGCGAGGCGGCTGCGCGTCGCGTCGCGCTCGCGCTCGAGAGGTTCGCGGACCTCGTCAAAGACGCTGCGCGGGAGCTGACCGGCAAAGCGCTCGGCGAGCTCGTCGAGGGTCTCGAGCATCACCTCGGCGTCGCGCGCATCCGAGAGTCCCGCGGCGGCGGTGCGCAGCGCGGCGTTCTCCCGGCGGCGGAGCTTGGCGGGGAGCGCGCCCCGGGTCAGGCGCAGCAGCGAACGTTCCTTCTTGACCGCCTTGCGCGCGGCGTGCACGGCGCCGACGGGATCGTCGCCGATCGTGTCGCTCAGATTCCGCACGGCGCGGTCGAGCTGCTCCCGGGCGGCTCGAACGACGGCGTCGCGGACGTTCTCATCGGCTGGCAGCTTGTAGGCCATGAGCGGGATCTCCTCAGAAGGGTCGAAAACTCTCTCAGACACTAGTCGCCCGGTTGCGCGGTGATCTGCCGCAGGTCACAATCCCGGACGCCCGGATCACCCGTCCCGTTGCCGGGCCCCGAAGGAGAAGCGAGATGCGCAAGGGCCTGGCCATCGCAGTGACATCCGCGGTCGCGGCCGGCGCAGTGGCGCTTCCGGCGGGCGCCGCCACGAACAAACGCGGCGAGCGCTCGTTCACCGAGAGGCTCTCTGGCACCCGGCTGAGCAGCTCGGGCAATCGGTTTGAGGACCTGTTCCGCATCAAGCGCTCCCTCGACGGCGGTGGCGCGGCGATCTACGACGTGCAGCTGAACGGGACGACGTATCCGGTCTCGGCCGAGGGCTCGATGATCGCGTTCTTCCGCGACGGTGCGCGCAACACGCGCGACACGTTCAAGCTGTTGGCGCCCGGGACGGACGGCATCGGGTCGATCGCCGGCAACGGGACCTGCGTCGGCGGCACCGGGCTGCACAAGTTCGAGACATGCACGTACCGGATCAAGGGCAACTACAACGTGGTCACCGGCGTGACGTTCATGACGCTGACCGGCACCGACACGCGAAGAATCACGTAGATGGGCGCCGCGGCCGAGCACGACACCGCGGAGGCGACCGGCTCCTGGTTCCCGGTCCCCGACGAGGGATCGCTTCCCGGGGAGCTCGCGGGGCTGTTCGCCAAGGCTCGGGAGCGCCTCGGCTTCGTGCCCAACGTCTTTCGCGTCTACGCGTTCCGCCCGCAGCGGCTGAGCGCGTGGTTCGCGCACTTCCGTCAGTTGCACGAGCCGACCGAGCACCTCGACGGCGCCGACCGGGAGATGATCGCGGTCGTCGTCTCGGCGGCCAACGGCTGCCTGTACTGCCTCGTCGCGCACGGGGCGGCGCTCCGGGAGCAGCTCGGCGATCCGGTGCTCGGCGAGCGCATCTCCTTTGACTGGCGCCGAGCCGACCTCGATGTCCGCCGCCGGGCGATCTGCGCCTACGCCGAGAAGCTGACGCTCACGCCCCGGGAGGTCACGCGCGAGGACCTGCAGAGCCTGCTCGACGTCGGCCTGACGTTCGAGGAGGCGTGGGACGTCGCTGAGATCGCCGCCATGTACAACCTCACCAATCGCATGGCGATGGCGACGAACATGCTGCCCAACGCCGCCTACAGCGGCCAGGCACGCCCGGCCTGACCGGGCCGACCGGCCCGAGGGCCGGTCGGTGCCGCGATCAGCGCCGGCGCCGGCGGGGGCGCTCGCCGCCCGGCACGTCGAACAGCAGCTGGGACGCGTGATCGAGCTCTGACCAGATCGCGCGGGCCCGGATGCCGATCGAGCGCAGGCGGGCTGTCACTCGCTTGGTCATGGGCGTCAGTCTGGGCTACGCCGGAGCGCCCGTCGTCGGCAGTTCGCCTCGCGTCGGAGGGCGCCGGGCCTCAGTCGGCGGCGTTCACGCCTTAGTGTTCCTCCGGTGCCCGAGTTCGACCACTGCGTCATCCACGTCAGCGACTGGGAGCTCTCCAATGCCTTCTACCGCGATGTGCTCGGCGCCGAGCTCGTCGACCGCGGCCACGGCACCTGGGTCTATCGGTTCGGCGACCAGCAGCTGAACGTCCACGGCCCGGGCGTGGACGCCCATCCGGTCGCCCGCGTCCCGGTCACGCCCGGCAACAGCGATCTCTGCCTGCGGTTCGACGGCACGATCGAGGAGGCGGTCGCGCACCTGCGAGCCTGCGGGATTGCGATCGAGGCGGGGCCGGTGCAGCGCCACGGAGCGCGTGGTCTCGGGCGCAGCGTCTACTTCCGCGACCCCGACGGCAGCCTGCTCGAGTTCATCGCCTATCCGGCCTGAGGCCGACTCAGACGGCTTCGAACAGCCGGCCCTGCATGTTCTCGTCGCTCTGGGGATTGAAGTCCCACAGGCCCCGCAGCTGGCTGCGCATGTCCTCGGGGAGGCGGTCGACGCCCTTCTGGTCGATCTCGACGAGGTTGCCCGCGGGATCGCGCACGTAGAGTTGGACCATGTTCCCGGGCAGCTCGACCAGGTGGTTGCCGAACGCCTTGTACTCGAACGCCCCGCGCCGATCGGCGGCCCGATACACGGCCTCGAGGTCGTCGACGCTGATGCCGAGGTGATGGTGGCTGGTCGGGGTGAGATCGGCCTGGAAGATATGCAGCTGGGTGCCGCCGACGGCCATCCACTGGACCGGGATCCCGAAGTTAGGAGTCGCGATCGGCTCGGCCCCGAGCAGGTCGACGTAGAAGTCGACGGACTCGGACAGGTCCTGGGCGTTGACGCTGACGTGGTTGATCTGGGACCTCACCGTGCTCTCCTTGGGTTTCTCGGTTCTCGGCGCGCCCATCCTACCCTCGCCGCCGATCGTCGCTGCGTGCCCGCCGCCCCGATCGGCGCGACGATTAGACTCAAGTGAGATGGAGGTCGAGATCTGGTCGGACATCGCGTGCCCGTGGTGCTACGTCGGCAAGCGCCGCTTCGAGGCCGCGCTGGCGCAGTTCGAGCACCGCGATGAGGTGACCGTCACCTGGCGCAGCTTCGAGCTCGATCCCGAGGCCCCTCCCGAGCAGGCCGGGGAGTGGACCGAACGGCTCGCCGGCAAGTACGGGATGACACGCGAGCAGGCGGAGGCCTCGCAGCGCCACATGACCGAGGTCGCCGCGGCCGAGGGCCTGGAGTTCCGCTTCGATCGCGCGCGGGCGGGCAACACGTTCGACGGCCACCGCCTCGTGCACCTCGCCGCCGAGCAGGGACTGCAGGACGCGATGAAGGAGCGTCTGCTGCGCGCGTATCTCAGCGAGGGCGAGCTGATCGCCGACGCCGATACGCTCGTGCGCCTCGGGGTCGAGGTCGGCCTGCCCGAGCTCGCGGTGCGCGATCTGCTCGCCGGCGATCGCTTCGCCGACGCCGTCCGCGACGAGGAGCTCAGCGCCCAGCGCCACGGGATCGCCGCCGTTCCGACCTTCCTGGTCGACCGCCGCCTCGGCGGCTCCGGGGCCCATCCCCCCGAGGCGCTCTTGCACCTCCTGCGCCAGGCCTGGGAGAGCCGGTCGCCGGCGATCGTCACCGGCGGCGACACGTGCGGCCCCGACGGCTGTTGATGATCTAGGCGGGCGGCGCGGCGGTCGACGCGCGGTCGCGCAGCTCGGGCGCGATGACGACCCGCTGGCTCGGCGCCGGGTCGCCTCCGATCGCCGACAGCAGCATCGTCACCGCGACCTGCATCAGGCGCTTGGAGCCCCAGCTGAAGCTCGTCAAGGGCGGGTGCAGGAGCGCCGAGATCGGATGGTCGTCGTACCCGATCACCGACAGCTGGCCGGGAATCGCGATGTCGAGGTCGCGCGCGGCCGCGTAGACCCCGTAGGCGATCGAGTCCGAGAAGCAGAACGCCGCGGTCGGACGATCGGAGGCCGCGAGCAGGGCGCGCGCCAGCTCGGTCGCCTCCTGCAGCTCGTAGGGAGCGGTGACGACGCGGACGTCGAGATCAAGTCGCTCGGCCTCCGCGACGACGAACAGCTCGGCCGGCCGATCGTTGGTCGGGTGGCCGGGCGGTCGCAGGACCGCGATTGCGCGGTGGCCCGCGTCGTGGAGATGCTCGAGCGCGCGGCTGACCCCGGCGCGGTTGTCGAACAGCACCTCGCCGGCGGCGTCGGCGCCGACGAGCGAGTCGCCGATCGAGACGACCGCCAGCGAGGCCGCGAGCTCTGACCAAAACGGGTCCGAGGGGTCGACCGGCGAGAGGATGAGCCCGTCGACCTGCTGGTCGCGCAGCTGGGCGGCGAGGACCCGTTGGCGGTCACGGTCGGCGCCGGCATCGAGAATGAGCGCGTAGCGGTCGTGCTGATGCAGGATCCGTCCCGCCTCGGCGACCCATCGCTGCTGCCATAGGTCCTCGAGCGACGGCCCGAGGATGCCGACCAGGCCGCTGCGCCCGCTCGCCAGCGCTCGGGCGATCGCGTTGGCCTCGTAGCCGAGCTCGTCGGCGACCCGGCGCACGCGCTCCTGGGTCTCCTCGGAGACCTGCATCCCGCGGAGTGCGTAGGAGACCGCCGCGGGTGACAACCCGGCCGCGTCCGCCACCTCGCGGATGGTCACGCGCCTGGCGGGCATCGACACAGGGTAGTTGCGGTCGCCGCGACTGCGGCAAATCATCTCCGATCACCGCCGGGGACTTGACGAACGCTCGGTGAAGCGGTTCACTGAAACGGTTCATGAACCGCTTCACATCATCTCTCATCCCTCCTCGGCGGTGACGTGATCGCCGACGTCCACCAGCACGTCTGGCCGCCCACGCTCGTCGAGGCGCTGCGCGAGCGGCGCCGGCCGCCGCGACTGCGCGGCTGGACGCTCGAGCTCGCCGGCGAGCCGGACTTCCCGATCGAGCCCGCCGATCACGACCCCGAGCGCCGCGCCGCGCTCGCGCGCGCCGACGGGCTCGACCTCGCGCTCGTGTCGCTCTCCGCCCCGCTCGGGATCGAGCGGCTGCCGGGGGCCGCGGGCGCGGAGCTGCTCGCCGCCTACCACGAGGGCGCGCTCGCGCTGCCCCCGCCGCTGCGCCCGTGGGCGGCCGCCGCGCTGCACGAGATCGACCCCGGGGCGCTCGCGACCGAGCTCGATCGGGGGTGCGTCGGCCTCCAGCTGCCGGCGACGGCGCTCGCCGACCCCGGCGGGTTCGCGCGCGTCGCGCCGCTGCTCGAGGTGCTCGAGCGCGACGACCGGCCGCTGTTCGTCCATCCCGGCCCGGTCGCGCCGGCGGCGCGACGCGGCCCCTCGTGGTGGCCGGCGATCGTCGACTACGTCCAGCAGATGCATGCCGCCTGGTACGCCTTCCGCGCCGTGGGCCGCCGCGCCCATCCGCGCCTGCGCGTCTGCTTCGCGATGCTCGCCGGGCTCGCGCCGCTGCACGGCGAGCGCTTCCACGCGCGGACCGGCGAGCGCAGCGTCGTCGATCCCGCCGCGTTCCTGGAGATCTCGTCCTACGGGACGCGGGCGATCGACGCCGTCGTCCGCGTGCTCGGCATCGACGTGCTCGTCAACGGTTCGGATCGACCGTACGCGGCGCCGCCCGCGCCCGGGCTCGGCGACGCGGCCGCGTTCGCGCTGCGCAGCGCCAATCCCATCCGTCTTCTGCAACCCGAATCCGAGGAGGTGTCCCCGTGACCGAATCCGAGGAGGTGTCCCGGTGACCATGCGCGACCTGCCCCCCCGCAACCTCGACCGCCACGAGCTCCTCGCGCTCGTGCGACGACTGAGCTCAGAACCGGTGCGCTGGCGCCAGTACGTCGACTACTCCGACGAGCGTCGCGTGTTCGCCTCGCTGTACCGCGACGACTACGTCGACGTCTGGCTGCTGTGTTGGACGCGCAGCAACGACACCGGCTGGCACGACCACGACATCTCGTCGGGCGCGGTCCGCGTCGTGCAGGGCGCGCTCGCCGAGGCCAATCCGCGCATCGGGGCCGAGCCGGTCACCCGCCTGGTGACCGCGGGCGAGGCGTTCGCCTTCGGCCCCGACCACATCCACCGCCTCAGCGGCGCGCGCGATCGTTCGGTGTCCATCCACGCCTACTCCCCCCCGCTCTGGCGCCTGGGCCAGTATGCCGTGGACGACGACGGCGTGATGCACCGCCAGTCGATCAGCTACGCCGACGAGCTGCGCCCGCTCCAGGAGGCGGCCGCTCTGCCTGGGCCCCGATGAGCAGCGCGGCGACGTCGTCGTCGAACGGCTGGCCGTTGCGCTCGCGGACGTCGGCGATGAGCTCGTCGAGCATCTCCTCGGGCGCGGCGCGCCAGTCGGGGCGGCGGTCCA
Source organism: Solirubrobacterales bacterium (assembly GCA_019240115.1). Lineage (GTDB taxonomy): Bacteria > Actinomycetota > Thermoleophilia > Solirubrobacterales > Solirubrobacteraceae > Palsa-465. The sequence continues at coordinate 37,159 of JAFAYV010000006.1, forward strand.
GGCGCCGGCCGAGCAGCTCGCGCAGCCCGTCCTCTCCGAGATGGCCGCCGTTGCCGTCGCGACCGTCGATGAGACCGTCGGTGTAGAGCAGGATCGTCCAGCGCTCGGGCAGCTCGAAGTGCGCGGGCGGCCACTCGGCGGCGCCGAACATCCCGATCGGCGGACCGCCGCCGCGCAGCGGCAGGCTCGTGACGACGCCGTCGGCGATGAGCATCGGCGGTGGGTGGCCGGCCCGGCGCAGCGACAGCCGGCGCTCGGCGGGAGCCACCTCGAGCGCGCACAGCGTCGCGAACGCGCTCGGGTCGCGCCGCTCGTGCTCGATCATCTGCTGCAGCGTGTCGACGACCCCGACCGGGTCGGTCTGCGCCAGCGCAAGGGCCCGCCACGCGATCCGCAGGCCGGCGCCGAGGGCGGCCTCGTCGGGCCCGCGCCCGGAGACGTCGCCGATGACGACCCGCAGCCGCCCGTCGTCGGTCTGCAGGACGTCGTAGAAGTCCCCGCCGAGCAGCGCCCGCCGACCCGGGCGATAGGTGGAGGCGATCCACAGCGCGGGATCGGTGACCGCGAGCCGGGGGACGAGCCCCCGCTCGAGCCGCGTGGTCTCGTCCGCGCGCAGCTCGGCGAGGCGCAGCTGCTGCGAGACGTCCTCGGCGTGGCGGCGGCCGACCGCGTAGCGGATCGACCGAGCGAGCAGCCCGCCGCCGACCTTGCCCTTGATCAGGTAGTCCTGGGCGCCGGCTTGCACCGCGGCCTGCCCGGAGCGCTCGTCGTCGAGCCCGGTGAGGACGATCGTGGCGATCCACGGCGCCGCCTCGCGGACGCGCTGCAGCCCCGACATCCCCTCGGTGTCGGGGAGATGGAGGTCGAGCAGCACGCAGTCGACCGACCCGCCGAGCCGGCCCAGGCCCTCGGCGAGGGTGCGCCCCCGCCGCAGGCGGACGTCCGGCGCGCCGTCCGCCAGAAGGTCGGAGACGATCAGCGCGTCGTCATCGTCGTCCTCGATCAGCAGGACGTCGAGACTGCTTGATGGCGCCTCCGGGGTCGACACGGGTTACCGCGTCACCGGGCTCACGCGCAGGTAGATCGGGCCCGACGCCGCGCAGGCGGCGAAGGGGAACGGCACGAACTGCGCCGCGGCCTGGCCGGGTGCGAACACGCGCATGCCCAACGCGGTCGCCGGACGGCACGTCGACGTCGAAAAGTCGCCCACCTCGGTGATCCCGACGGTGGCGAGCGCCGACGAGAACCGGTCGCGGGTCGGGTCAGCGGCGCCGAGCGTCACCGTGGTCACCTTGTGGGTCGGGTTGCGGTTCGCCGCCGAGCCCAGCCGCCGGCCGCGCGAGCCGACCGCCGCGAGCCCGGGGTAGCCGCGGAGCGTGCACGCCGCGCCGGCGTTGGTGAAGCTGAGCGTGTAGTAGATCGTCCCGGCGGCACCGTTGGGCTGGGTGTTCAGCCACACCACCAGTTGGTTGCTCGTGCAGGCCGGTGCGGCGGCGTCGGCCGGCGCGGGACTGACCGCGGCGGCGAGGACGGCACCGGCGGCCAGGGTGCCGGCGAGCGTGCGGCGAATCGAGAGCAAGTCAGCCTCCTGGTGGTCGAAGGCCGCCATTATCCATCGCCGGCCAGTGTCCGCGTCCGCAGGACGTGCGGACGGGGCACTAGATTCAGGACAAGATCGATGTCGACCTCGTCCGATGCCCAGCTCGCCTCGGGACCGGCCCCGGAGAGGCTCGCCTCCGGACCGGCCTTTGAGCCGCACATGCGCTGGCCCGACCCCGCCGAGAAGGAGCTGTTTCGCTTCTGCGTGCGCGAGGGAGCTGCGCTCGTCACGAGGCGCAGCGGCGCGGTCCGCTTCCCCGCCGAGCTGCCGTCGGGCGCCGAGCACGTGCTCGGCTCGCTGTTCGGGCGCACCTGCCTGGCCGTCGACGGCACCGACCACCTCGCCCCGCCCGGCTGCGAGTGGGTCGACCTGCGCTCGCTGTGGGGCGTGGTGGACGAGCTGCTGTGGGGCATTGCCGGCCGCGCGGTTCAGATCGTCGAGTGGGATCGCACGCATCGCCACTGCGGGCGCTGCGGCACGCCGACCGTACCCGACCTGCGCGAGCGCATGCGCCGCTGTCCGCGCTGCGACGAGTCGGCCTATCCGCGCGTCTCGCCGGCGGTGATCGTGTTGATCACCCGCGGCGAGTCCGACGAGCGGGCGCTGCTGGCCTGGGGCGCCCGGCGCTCGCAGGCGTTCTACTCCTCGCTGGCGGGCTTCGTCGAGGCCGGCGAGTCGCTCGAGGAGGCGGTGCGCCGGGAAATCCGCGAGGAGGTCGGAATCGAGGTCGACGACATCACCTACTTCGGCTCCCAGCCGTGGCCCTTCCCGCACCAGTTGATGATCGGCTACCGCGCGCGCTACCGGTCGGGCGAGCTCGTCCTCCAGGAGACCGAGATCCGCGACGCGCGCTGGTTCACCCCGGCCGAGGTCGAGGAGGTCGTCGCGGTGCGCGGCAACTTCTCGATCTCGGGCTGGTTGATCGAGGGCTGGATCGCCGAGCAGGCGGCGCGATCGGTCTGAGCGCGGTCGCCGGCCCGCGATCGGGACCGGTGGGATCGGGAGGGCGCGCCGATCGGGAGGGCGGGGCGATCGGGGGGCGGAGCGATCGGGAGGGCGCGCGATCGGGAGGGCGCGCGAGGCCCGGTCAGCGGTGGCGCCCGAGCTCGCGCATCAGGACGACGAACGAGAGTCCGTCGCGCTGCGGCCGGGCGTGCACCGGGTCCGCGGGGAACCGGCGCGCCTCGCCCGTGCGGCGAAACCCGAGCCGCTCGTACCAGGCGAGCAGCGCCGTCTGCGGGGCGAGCACGACGAGCTCGATCGTCTCGGCGCGCAAGCCTCGCGCGGCGACCCGCGCGGCCTCATCGAGCAGCCGCCGCCCGATGCCGCCGCCCTGACGCTCGGGGTCGACCGCGAACATCCCGAGGCGGGCGACGCCCCGGCCGAGGTCCTCGAGCGCGCAGCAGGCCACCAGGCCGCGTCCGCGGTCCCCCTCGACGACGAGCATCAGCGAGTCCGGCCCGGAGATCAGCCGGGCGACGGCGCTCGCGTCGGTGCGGTCGCCGGCGACGAGATCGGCCTCGCTGCACCATCCGACGGGACTGCGATACGCGGCCCGCGCGAGCGCCACCACCGCGTCGACGTCGCCGCCGTCCGCCGCCCGCACGCGCTCGCCGCCGACCATCGACCAGAGACTAGTGTCAGGCGGCGTGACCCCCGACCTACCGCTGCGAGCCGCGATCGTGGGCGCCGGCCCCTCGGGCTTCTACACCGCCGACCAGCTGCTGAAGGCGGGGTTCGAGGTCGACGTCTACGACGCGCTGCCGACGCCGTTCGGGCTCGTGCGCGCCGGCGTGGCCCCCGACCACCCGAAGATCAAGTCGGTCATCCGCGTGTACACGAAGACCGCCACCCACGAGGCGTTTCGCTTCTTCGGCGGGGTGGCGCTCGGCACCGACATCTCGCGCGAGGAGTTGACCGCCCGCTACCACGCGGTCGTCTACGCGTTCGGCACCGCGACCGACAACCGCCTCGGGATCCCCGGGGAGGACCGCCCCGGCTCGTATCCGGCCACCTCGTTCGTCGCCTGGTACAACGGCCACCCGCACTTCGCCGATCACATGTTCGAACTGCACGGCGGCCGCGCGGTCGTCGTCGGCAACGGCAACGTCGCGATCGACGTCGCGCGGATGCTCGTGCTCGATCCCTCCGAGCTCGCGGCCACCGACACCGCCGACCACGCGATCGAGGCATTCGGCGCCGCGGGGGTGACCGAGGTGGTGCTGCTCGGCCGCCGCGGTCCGGCCGAGGCCGCGTTCACCAATCCCGAGCTGCGCGAGCTCGGCGAGCTCGAGCGCGCCGACGTCATCGTCGACCCCGCGGCGCTCGCCGACATCGCCGAGGTCGAGGACGCCACCCGGCGGCGCAACGTCGAGATCCTGCGCGAGTACGCCGCCCGGCCGCCCGCGGGCAAGTCCCATCGCCTCGAGCTGCGCTTCCTGCGCTCGCCGCTCGAGATCCTCGGCGTGGGCGAGGATGGCCCCGTGACCGGCGTGCGGGTCGGGATCAACCGCCTGGTCACCGACGGGGACGGCCGGGTCCGCGCGCAGGCCACCGGCGAGGAGGAGATGATCGAGTGCGGGCTCGTCCTGCGCTCGATCGGCTACCGCGGCGAGCGCGTCGCCGGGATCCCGTTCGACGAGCGCCGCGGCCTGATCGCCAATGCGGAGGGGCGGGTGACCGCCGACGGGACTCCGTGCCCCGGCGAATACGCCGTCGGCTGGATCAAGCGCGGTCCCTCGGGGGTCATCGGCACCAACAAGAAGGACGCCGCCGACACGGTCGCCCGGATCACCGAGGACGCCGAGGCGGGGCGGCTCGGTGTCCCCGACCCTGAGCTCGCCGACGCCACGGCGGTGTCGGCGTGGCTGCACGAGCGCGTTCCCGGCCATGTCACCTGGGACGGGTGGGAGCTGATCGACGCTCACGAGTCGCGTCTCGGCGAGGCCGAGGGGCGGCCCCGGGTCAAGCTCGTGTCGCTCGAGGAGCTGCAGCGGGTCGGGCGTGGCGAGTAGAGTCGTCCGAGGTGGAACGGCAGATCGAGGTCACGCAGTCCGACGGGGGTCACGCCTACGTCCGGCTGGGCGAGGGCGAGGTGCGCGATTCGGTCGAGCTCTCCGAGCACGACGAGGCGGACCGGATCCCGACCCTGGACTCGTTGACGCTGCACTTCGACTTCTACGGACGCCTGACCGCGATCGAGGTCACGGGCGCCGTCGGGTCGGTGCTGCCGCCGGCGCTGATCGAGGACTGACCGGGCCCCGCCCATGAGGCGGTTCGGGCCCGCGATGGCGGTGCGGGACTTCCGGCTGTGGTGGCTCGCCCAGCTCGGCATGGTCGTCAGCCTCCAGATGCTCGAGGTCGCGATCGGCTGGGAGGTCTACGCCCAGCACCGCTCGGCGCTCGACCTCGGCTGGATCGGCCTCGCCGAGTTCGTCCCGCTGTTCGTGCTCGCGCTCCCCGCGGGCCAACTCGCCGACCGGCTCCCGCGGCGGTTCGTGTTCGCGGGCGCGCTGCTGGTCGGAGTCGGCGTCGGCATCGGGCTGGCCGTCGTCAGCGGCGCCGGAGTGACCTCGGTGACCCCGTACCTCGGTCTCGCGGTCGCGGCCGGCATCACGATGGCGCTCGGGCAGCCCGCCTCGCGCGCGATGCCGCCGACGCTGGTGCAGGCCCACCTGCTGCAGAGCGCGATGACGTTGCGGTCGATCGCCACCTCGTCCGCCCAGGTCATCGGACCCGCGATCGGCGGCCTGCTCTACGGCGTCTCGCCCTCGCTCGTGTACCTGCTGGCCGCCGGGGCATGCCTGGCGGCGGCGGCCAGCCTCATGCTGATGTCGCCGCCCTCATCGGCGACCCGACAGGCGACCGAGGACCGGCCGGCGACGGTGCGCGGCGTGCTCGAGGGCCTGCGCTACGTCGGCACGACGCAGGTCCTGCTCGGGGCCATCCTCCTCGACCTGCTGGCGGTGCTGTTCGGCGGCGCGATCGGGCTGCTGCCGATCTTCGCGCGCTCGATCCTCCACGTCGGCGCTGCCGGTCTCGGCGTGCTGCGGGCCGCCCCGGCGCTCGGCGCCCTCGTCGGCGCGGCCGTCATCACCCGCCGCCCGATCGCGGGCCGGGCCGGCCGGCTGCTGCTCGCGGTCGTGCTCGCCTACGGCGCGAGCATGGTCGTGTTCGGCCTCTCGCGGTCCTATCCGCTGTCGCTGGCGGCGCTCGGGATCAGCGGATTCGTCGACCTGTACAGCATGAACATCCGTTCGACCACGGTCGCGCTCGCGACTCCCGATCGCCTCCGAGGGCGGGTCAACGCGGTCGAGATGGTCTTCATCAGCGCCTCGAACCAACTCGGCTACTTCGAATCGGGGCTGGCGGCGTCGCTCGTGGGCACGGTCCCGGCGGTCGTCGGCGGCGGAGTGGTGACGATGAGCATCGCGCTGACCTGGGCCCGGCTCTTCCCCGCCCTGGCGGCCGTCGACCGACTGGACGAGATCCGGCCCGAGACGGTCGCCCAGGAGGTCGTGGCGGCCTAGGAGCCGCGGCCTAGGAGCCGCGGCCTAGGAGCCGCGGCTAGCGGTCGCGGCCTACCACTTGTAGGGCAGGAACTTCCCGTCGAGGGTGATCCGCACGCGATCGCCGTCGGGGTCCTCGCGCCGCTCGAGCGCGAGGTTGAAGGCGATCGCGCTCATGATGCCGTCGCCGAACTCCTCGTGGATGAGGGCCTTCAGTGCGGGGCCGTAGACCCCGAGCACCTCGTAGAGGCGGTAGAGCGTCGGATCGGTGGGGACGGCCTGGACGCCCGAGCCGCGCGTGGGCACCTCGGTCAGCAGCGCCTCCTCGTCGGCGCTGCCGAGGCCGAGCAGCTCGAGGACGGCGCGGGCGGCCTCCCGGTCGAGAGGATGCTGCCCAAGCAGCGCGGCGGTCAGCCACACCCGGTCGCGACCGATGCGCGACGCGATCTCGCCGAAGCTCAGGTCCTGGCGGCGCTTGGCCTCCAGGATGCGCTCGGTCAGGTCGGCTCGGGTCACCGCCGCGCAGGCTAGCGCCCGGCGGCCGAGGGGGGTTCTGCCCGCGCGGACCGGCGCTCACGCCCGAGACGCCGCTTTAGCATGCGCGGTCATGCCCGCGTCGACGCTCGGGGCCGGGGGGCCGGCCACCCTGCCCGCGTCCACCCTGCCCGCGTCCGCGCCGCGCCCGCCGTGCGGCGCGACGCTCACCGCGCAGGCGCGAACCGAGAACCTACGGGGATGTCCGTGACCGACGCCGCCCACTCGATCACGACGGGCGGGCAGCGGCTGCACCTCGCCAACTGCGATCGCGAGCCGATCCACACCCCGCCGGCGATCCAGCCCCACGGGGTGCTGCTGACCTTCTCCGAACCCGACCTCGTCCTGCGCCAGGCGAGCCGCAACGCCGCCGACGGGTTCGGCCGCCCGGTCGAGGATCTGCTCGGCGCGCGCCTAGAGGACCTGTTCGACGCCGCGTCGACGACCACGCTGCGCCGGCTCCTCGCCGCCGACGACGCTCGCGTCCTCCCGGCCCCGACGGTGGAGACGACGACCGCCGACGGCGCCACCCAGCTGCAGGTGCGGCTGCATCGCTCAGGGGGCCTGATCGTCTGCGAGGTCGAGCCCCGGGATGCCGCCGGGGGCGTCAACCCGACCGACTTCGTGCGCGACGTGTCGCAGGCGATGGCCGGTCTGTACGGCGCGACCGGAGTCCGCGCGATGTCCCAGCGCGCTGCCGAGGAGGTCAAGCGGCTGACCGGCTATGACCGGGTGATGGTCCACCGCTTCGACGCCGACGGCCACGGCGAGGTCATCGCCGAGGCGCGCGAGCAGCGGCTGGACTCCGTCCTCGGCCAGCGCTGTCCGCCGACCGACGTCCTCGTACACGCGCGGACGCCGTATCCGCGCCAGACGATCCGTCTCATCGTCGACGTCGACCACGAGCCGTCGCCGATCTGGCCGCCCGACAACCCGTTGACCGGTGAGCCGCTCGATCTCGGGCTCGCGTGGCTGCGCTCGGTGTCCCCGATCCACCGGGAGCGCCTGCGCAGCATGGGCGTGACCGGGACGCTCGTCATCTCGCTGACGCGCGAGGGCGAGCTGTGGGGGCTGATCGCGTGCCACCACGACTCGAGTCACTACGTTCCTGAAAGCGTGCGGTCGGCGTGTCAGTTCATCGGCGAACTGCTGTCGTTCCAGTTCGCCCGCGAAGAGGAGGCCGACCTCCAGCGCGAGCGCGCCGCGCTGCGCTTCACCCGGGGCAAGCTGCTCGGCCTCATCCGCAGCTCCCCGACGCTGTCGGCGGGCCTGCATGCCGGGACAGACCTGCTGCTGTCGCTGTGCGAGGCCGACGGGGTGTCGGTGATGCTCGGCGGGGAACGGATCACCGCCGGCGTGGTCGCAGACGAGGCGGTCGAGCGCGCGATCGTCGAGCACCTGCCGAGCCGCGGGACGCTGCGCACCGATCGGCTTCCGGTGGAGAGGCCCGAGCTCGCCGGGGAGACCGATCTCTGCGGCGCCCTGGCCCTGCCGCTCCCGCGCGGCGTCGGCCGGCACATCGTGTGGTACCGCCGGGAGTGGCGCGATCACGTCACCTGGGGCGGGGATGCCGACGAGTCGATCGCTGACCCGCGCTCCCGCGATGGCAGGAGCCCGTCGTCACGGCGATCGTTGGCGGCCGACAGCCAGGCCGTGGTCGGTCGCTCGCGGCCGTGGCGGGCGTCCCAGGTGGAGGCCGTCACCGAGCTCGGGCGGGTCCTCGCCGAGCACACGGTCGCCGCGCTGCGCGACCAGCTCGCCCACGTCGCGCTGCATGACCCGCTGACCGGGCTGGCCAACCGGACGCTGCTGATGGAGACCCTGCAGCAGATCCTCGCCGGCCGTCCCCACGGCGAGTCCGAGTACGTCGGGCTGCTCTTCCTCGACGTCGACAACTTCAAGCTGATCAACGACTCGCTCGGCCATCGTGCCGGCGACGCGCTGCTCCAGCAGCTCGCCTCGCGGATCACCGCGGCCCTGCGCAAGGGCGACATCATCGCCCGCCTGGGCGGCGACGAGTTCGTCGTCGTCCTGCAGGGCATCACGACGCGCGACGCGCTCGGCGCCGCCATCGAGCGCATCGAGGACCAGCTCGAGACGACGTTCGACCTCGACGGGTCCGAGTCTGCGGTGACGGTCTCGATCGGGATCGCCTCGACGCAGCTCCCCCAGGATCGCAGCCCATCGGACCTGCTGCGCGACGCCGACACCGCGATGTATGAGGCCAAGCGCCGCGGCCGGGGCCGCGCGGTGACGTTCCATCCGTCCCTCGACGAGTCCCGGCGCCGGCGGGTCGAGCGCGAGCGTCACCTCCAGGGCGCGCTCGAGCGCGATGAGCTGCGGCTCGAGTACCAGCCGATCTTCTCGGCCACCGGCGAGATCGAGGGGCTCGAGGCGCTCGTCCGCTGGGCGGGCCCCGGGAGCGCCCTCGTCGGACCGTCGGAGTTCATCCCGATCGCCGAGGAGCTCGGGATCATCGAGGAGATCGGCGGCTGGGTCATGGAGGTCGCGTTCACCCGTCTCGCGCAGCTGCGCGAGGCGGGCGCCGACGAGATCACGATGGCGGTCAACCTGTCGGCGCGCGAGCTCGCCGATCCGACCCTGGCCGGACGCGTCACGGACCTCCTCGAGCGCCTGCGGATACCGCCCGACCGCGTCTGTCTCGAGATCACCGAGCGTCTGCTCGTCTCGGCGGGCGGCGCCGCGGAGCAGGCGCTTGCGAGCCTGCGCGCGATGGGCGTGCAGGTCGCGATCGACGACTTCGGGACCGGCTTCTCGTCGCTGGCCCATCTGCGCCGGCTGCCGGCCGACGTGCTGAAGATCGACCGCTCCTTCATCGCCGAGCTCGGCAAGGAGCAGGCAGACACCGACATCGTCGGCTCGGTCATCGACCTCGCCCGCCGGCTGAACATCCGCACCGTCGCCGAGGGCGTCGAGACCGACGATCAGCTGCGCATCCTGCGTGAGCTCGCCTGCGATCGACTGCAGGGCTTCCGGCTCGCGCGCCCGCTCTCCGTCGAGCAGCTCGCCGAGATGCTCATCGGGTCATGACGCAAGCCGCCCCGCCGGTAGGCCGGCGGGGCGGTACGGGAACGGCGGATGCCTCGGCGGGAGCGGGCTCCCTCAGCGCCTGATGGGCCTCCCCAGCGAAATCCCCCCGCCGCCGGTCATGAGCGAGGCGGCGTTGAAGTAGAGGTAGATCCCGACCACGCAGAACGCGAACACGAAGTAACCACCCGCCTTGGTCAGTGACGTGTTCATGTTGACCGTCCCGAGATAGACGAGAATCAGCGCGATGTCGACCAGTATGAACAGGATGGTGAAGGCCGACGGGAGACGGAGCGTCGCCAGCGTCAGCATCACGATGACGATGAGCCACGACAGCAGGAACATCCCTTGCGTGTGGACCATATCGGTCATAGGTATGCCGTACCACTTGTTGGTGAGCCCGAGCACCAGCGCGGAGTAGCTCAGCCAGAAGCCAGCGAAGATCCCGAACACGCTGGCGACCGCATTCTGGCCCAGGCGCGTCGACCAGATCGCGGCGGTCAGCTGACCGATGCCGGTGGCGGCGAGGATGAGCGCGATGGGCGCCCCGACCGCCTTCGCCGAGACGTAGCCGGTGAGCTGCAGTCCCAGAGCGATCGAGCCGACGAGGAACGTCGGGACCCCGATCACCGCCGGATCGCCGGCGAGCGGTTGCGGAAGCTCCAGCTCCGCAGGCTCGAACTCGACCTCGCGTGCGGGATGCTCGGCCTCGCGTGCGGCCCGTGCGGGACGTTCTGATGTTGTGTCTTCTGCCATCTCTCTCCTCGCGTCGTTGACGACGATGCGCATCGTCGCACGCTGAAAGCGGGCGACGTAAGCGCAGCGTCAGGGTTTCATTTCATACCGACATACCGACATACCGACATACCGACATACCGACACACCGAAGCCACCCCGCCGGCAGATCCGGCGGGGTGGTACGCGGGCTTTCGGTCGCCCCACCCGTACAAGGCGGGGCAGCTTCGCGCCTGAGGTCGCCCGACGTGCGCCGCGGCGACCGTGCGGGTGGGGTGGTCAGGCAGTCGCCACCCGCTCGTCGGCAGCCTCGGTCTTCTCGACCTTCATCCGGCCCGGGGTGAGCAGCTCCGCGAAGCGCACCGAGATGAGGCCGAACGCGAGGCCGAGCATCAGGGTGACGAAACTGTCGATCACGACAAGCCGTACGGCGTGGACAGGACGCCGGCGAACGCCCCGCTGCCAGCGGTCGCGGGCTTGGCCAGCGCCTTGACGCTGTGACCCACGGCTCCCGGCCCCCAACCGCCGGCGCCGGTGCCGATCCACCACAGCACCGCGGCCGCGAACGTGCAGAAGATGACCGGCACGTTCATGAGCACCAGCGCCCCGCTGAACAGGACGAGAACGAACGCCGCGATCCCGACGCCGAGTGCGATCCCCCAGAACTCCGGGATCGTCTTGACCGTGTTGGCAAACCAGAACGGGAACCGCGCGCTGACGCAACCGATCGCCGCGTTGATCGAGACCTCCTTGGCGCCGCGCCGTTGGCGCCGAGCTGGAAGAACAGACCCCAGGCGATGAAACCGATCGGGATCCCGAGATGGAAGTGGCTCGGAAGATCGAGTCCGTTCGGCTTCCCCGCCGGCGTCAGCAGCGTTCCGCTCGTCACCCAGTGGAACGTGAAGTTGGCAGTGAACTCGACGTAGAGAAAGCCGAGGATGCCGATGGCCAGCGCGAGCGGCGCCGTCCCCTGGAGCTTTTCGCTCATGTACCTACCTCTCCCTCTGCTGAAGCCCGGGAGGCGAGCCCGCTCGGCGCGCCGGCCTCCCGTGTGTTGGAGCGACTATCGCTCTCTGTTCCGGCACAATGATGAATCAGCTTGAGACATGACCGCCTCGGAATGATTCAGTCGGGCTCGACCTCGGGGCTCGTCCGCAGCAGGCGGTAGGTCCGCAGGCGACGATGCAACGTCGCGCGGCCGATCCCCAGCTCCCGCGCGGCGTGGCTGACGTTGCCACCCGTGCGCTCGAGCGCGGCGTTGATCGCGTCGCGCTCGATCTGGCGCAGGCTGCCCGACGCCGGCGCCGGCGTCACCCGACCCTCGAGATGCAGCGACTCGACGCCGATCACGGTGCCGGCACGCAGCGCGGCGGCGTCGAGCGCGTTGCGCAGCTCGCGAACGTTGCCGGGCCAGGGCTGGGCCGCCAGCGCCTCGTAGACCTCGGGCCGCAGCATCGGCCGGCTGCTCGAGAGCCGCTCTCGCTCGTCGCACCAGGCGTCGACGAGCAGCCGGAGGTCGTGGCCGCGATCGCGCAGCGCCGGGACGAACAGCGACATCCGCGCCAGCCGCGAGAGCAGCTCCGAGCTCGGTGGCGCGACCTCGGAGTTGAGCAGGCTCAGCACCCAGCATTCCGACCCGGCCGCCTCGAGCTCGTCGAGCCGGTCGCAGAGCTCGAGCGCCACCTCGGGACCGAGCCCGTGCACCCGGCGCAGGACGATCGTCCCGCCGGTCCGCACCGCCGCGCCCCACTCGTTCAGCCAGTCGTCGCGAGCGCAGTGCACGATCGTCAGCGACCCCTGGCCGCCGATGCGGTGCAGCGTTTCTGCGAGCGAGAGCTTGCCGGTCCCCGGCTCCCCGTGGATGGCGACGGTCATCCGATGCTCGGCGACCCGCGCCGCCTCGCGGAACAGCCGCTGCATCGCAGGGCTGCGCCCGATGAGCGGTGCCCAGTCGCGCCCGCTCGAGACCTCGGGCTCGGAGCCGAGGCGATCGGCGCGCTCGAGCGAGACGAGCGCCCCCCGCAGCTCGTTCTCGCCCCGTACGAGCCGGATGTCGGCGTGCGTGCGCCCGCGCGAGAGCTCGAGCTGCTCGACGAGGTCGGCTTCGGCCCCGAGCGCGTGGCGGGCGACGCTGAGCAGCAACTCGACGTCCTCGTTCGAGGCGCCCTGGAGCATCCGGGCGTTCTGGATCATTGTCTGACCCGTCCGGTCGACGGCGAGCAGCGGCAACGCCCGGCCCGCCCGGCTGGCCAGGTAGCGCTCGAGCAGCTCTCGCTCGCGGCCGAACAGCTGCTCCTCCATCGCGCGCGCCACCTCGCGCGCGGCCCGGACGATGAGCGGCTGGGCGAACCGGCCGGGGCCGCCGGCCTCGATCGCCAGCGCGAGCACCCCGAGCGGCTCGCCGGTCACCGGATGGCGGACCACCGCTGCCGTGCAGCTGAAATCGTGCAGCGCCTCCAGGTAGTGCTCGGCACCCTGGACGTGCGCGGTGCCGCCGAGCTCGAGGGCGAGCCCGATCGCGTTCGTGCCCGCGGTGCGCTCGCTCCACACGCTCCCGCGCACGAGGTTGACCGATTCGACCGCGCTCAGAACGTCGGGCTGGCCCGCGAGGTGCAGGACGACGCCGAAGTCGTCGCAGACGACGACCGCCGCGCCGGTGTCGACCAGCTCGCCGGCGAGCTGATCGGCCTGGCGGCCGGCGGCGGCCACGAACTGCTGACGCGTCGGGCCGATGTGGTCGTAACCGCGCTGGGCGTCCTCGTCGACGGGAATCGCGGTCAGGCGGGTACCCACCTCCAACGTCGCCGACCGACGCCACGACGCGGCGATCTCCGGCCGCACGCCGGGACCCACGCGACCGTCGCGGCGGAACGCCTCCCAGTGCGCCCGCAGGCTCGCGGAAGCGGTCGGCGCACTCCCGGGACGACCTGCGCTTCCCATGCTCGCCGTCCGAGAGTACTCCCGCGGCCCGGAGCGGGCGGGGCGCCGCGATCCGCGAGAATGCGCGCGATGCCGACGATCACCTCGGCCGGGGGCGAGACCGCAGCGGAGTTCGCGCCCGAGGCGAATATGGTCTGCGCCTCGCTGCGCCACCGCGGTGCCGAGCTGCTCGACCTCGGACGCGGTCTGCAGGCCTACGCTCAGCAGGGCAAGACGATGGGAATCCCGCTCCTGTACCCGTGGGCCAATCGCCTCGCCGAGCCCGCCTACGCCGCCGCGGGCCGCTCGGTGACCCTCCCCGAGGCGGCGGGCCGCTACTCCCTCGACCCCAACGGCCTCCCGATCCACGGCGCGCTTCCCGAAGCGCTGCGCTGGCGCGCCGAGGCCGACGGCGACCGGATCGTCGCGCGCCTCGCCTGGGAGGGGGACGACCTGCTCGCGCTGTTTCCCTATGCGCATGAGCTGGCCTACGAGGCCTCGGTCGCGTGCGGCGAGCTGACGGTCACGATCACGCTGCGCGCCACCGGCTCCGACGAGGTCCCGGTGGCGTTCGGATTTCACCCGTATCTGACGCTGCCGGGGTCGCGCCGGCAGGAGTGGCGCGTCTCGCTCGGGGCCACGCAGCGCCTCCTGCTCGACGAGCGGATGATCCCGACCGGCGCGCGTGAGCCGCTCGCTCCCCGTGAGCTCGTCCTCGGCGACCAGAGCTGGGACGACGGGCTCGACGGCCTCGCCGCCCCGCCGCGGTTCAGCGTGGCCGCCTTGGGGATCGGCCTCGAGCTGACCTTTCTCGAGGGCTTTGGCTTCGCGCAGGTGTACGCGCCCCCCGGGCACGACTACATCTGCTTTGAGCCGATGACCGCCCCGACGAACGCGCTGCGCAGCGGCGACGGACTGACGGTGGTGGCGCCCGGAGCTGAGCACCGGGCCGGTTTCCGCCTGCGCGTGCTCGCCTGACGGCCGACGAGGAAACCGTCCCGCGGCGGCGAACAGGCTGCATTGACACCGCCCGCGCCATCAGGAGCACGAGATGAACCACCGCCGCAGGCCCGGCTCCGGGCTCGACGACCACGACGATCAGGACGAGCTGCTGCACGAGGAGCCCGACGAGCTGCTCCATCACGAACGCGGCCTCGCCGCGGAGCGGCCCCGGGTCAGCCTCAGTGACGTGTTCGAGCGCGTCCGGCGCTGGTACATGGGGCCCGACCCCGACGAGGACGACGTCGACGACCTCGCCGAGCACGAGGGGGTCGTCGCGGCGGAACCGCCGGCGATCGAGGACGATGAGCTCGAGGCCGAGCCCGGCGATGAGCCCGAGGACGAGCTGTTCTCCGGGCGCGCGCCGACGCGCTTCCCGCTGACCCGCTTCGGCTACGACCGCGGCACCGTCGACGAGCATCTCGCCGAGCTCGAGCGCGAGCTCGCCTTCCGCCGGCGCGAGCTCGCCGACCGCGAGCGCGAGCTCGTCCAGGCGCGCGCGGTGCCCAAGCCGCCGATGTCGATCACCGAGGAGATCGAGCGGATCGGCGAGCAGACCGCCTCGATCCTGGTCGTCGCCCACGATCAGGCCAACGAGACGACCCGGCGTGCCGAGGAGCAGGCCGAGCGCTGTATCGCCGACGCGGCCGCCAACGCGGTCGCGATTACCGCCGAGGCCAAGCAGCGGCTGCACGAGCTCGACGACGAGACCGACTCGGTCTGGCACGAGCGCGAGCGGCTGCTCGAGGACGTGCGGACCGTGTCGGTCGCGCTCGCCTCCCTCGCCGACGAGGCCGGTCATCGCTTCCCGCCCGAGGAGCGCGACGGCCAGCCGGCGGGGAGCCTCGCCGGCGCCGCGGCGCTCCCCCGGATGCAGCGGCGGCTCAAGGATCCGCCCGAGATGCCCGGCATCTCGATCCCCGCGGCCGCCCCGCCGACCGAGGACCCGCAGTCGACGCAGGAGTGGAACGGGCTGCCCGACCCCGAGTAGGCGCTCGTCAGTGGATCGTGACCGCCTGAGCCGGGAGCCGCTCGGGCGCGAACTCGGCGAGGAGCTCCCCAGGCGTCGCGATCGACGCGCGGTCGCGGGCGAGGCCGAGGCTGTGGGCGAGCCGGGCCAGCACCCGCTCCGGGTCCTCGCCGCGATGGGCCAGCGCCGGGGCGCCGTGGCGCTTGGCCAGACGCGCGCCGTCGGGCCCGAGGACGAGCGCGACGTGCGCGTAGACCGGCACGGGCAGCCCGAGCAGACGGGCGAGCAGGATCTGCCGCGGCGTCGAGTCCGCGAGATCGGCTCCGCGCACGACCTCGCCGATGCGCTGCGCGGCGTCGTCGACGACCACCGCGAGCTGGTAGGCGTGGATCCCGTCGGTGCGGCGCACGACGAAGTCGTCGACGATGCCCGAGCGGGGGCCGAGGAGCTCGTCGACGAACGCGATCCGCTCGGCGCCGGCCCGCACGCGCAGCGCGAACGTCTGGCCGTCGGCGATCCGCCGTCGGCGCTCGGACTCGCTCAGCGCCCGACACGTCCCCGGATAGGCGCCCTCGGGCAGATCGCCGTGGGGCGCCGAGGCCGCCTCCCGGATCTCGGCGCGGGTGCAGAAGCACTCGTAGACGCGGTCCTGCGCGCGCAGCCGTGCGAGCGCCGCGTCGTAGGCGCCCAGCCGCTGCGACTGGCGCATCACCGGCCCGTCCCAGTCCAGGCGCAGCGCGGCCAGGTCCGAGAGCTGCTCGCGTTCCAGCGCGGTCCGGGAGCGCTGGGGATCGAGGTCCTCGACGCGCAGTCGGAACGCCGCCCCGCGCCACCGCGCGAACAGCCAGGCCACGAGCGCGGTGCGCAGGCTGCCGAGATGCAGCGGCCCGGTCGGAGAGGGGGCGAAGCGTCCGTCGAAGCGCACCCGGCCGCTTTCTACACGACCGCCGGGGGTGGCCGCCAATAAGCCGGTCAGGCGCGCCAGTTCGGCTGCCACCCCTCCGGGGGCTAGCCTCGCGGGGTGCTCCGCGCGCTCCTGCTCGACTTCGACGGTCTGCTCTACGACACCGAGACCCCCGCCTACGCTGCCTGGGTCGAGCTCTTTCACCGCTTTGGACAGGAGCTCGACCTCGCCGAGTACGTGCGCGAGCTGATCGGCCGCCCGCCGGGCTCCTCGCGGACGTTGGATCCCGCGCAGCGCCTGCGTGAGGTGGCGGGCCTCGAGGTGGCCGCCACCGAGCTGCGCGCGTGGCGCCAACGCCTGCGCGACGAACTGCTCCCGCACGAGCTGATGCCCGGCGCGGCGGCGCTGCTGCGCGGCGCCGCGGAGCGGGGGCTGCGCGCCGCGATCGTCTCGAGCAACTCGCGGGCCAACGTCGACGAGCACCTCGCGCGCGCCGGCGTCACGTTCGAGTTCGACGCGATCGTGTGCGCCGACGGGAACGCCGCCCGAGGCAAGCCCGCGCCCACGCTCTATCTCGAGGCGCTGGCCGAGCTCGGCCTTCGCGCGGGCGAGGCGGTCGCCTTCGAGGACTCGCCCAACGGCATCGCGGCGGCCAAGGCGGCGGGGCTGCGCTGCATCGCGATCCCCAACGACATCACCCGCGGCGCTCCCGGCCTCGAGCGCGCCGACGTCAGCCTGCGCTCGCTGACCGAGGTCGACCTCGGACAGCTTGCGGCTCCCGACGGCCTCCCCGCCTGAACGACCGCCCGCCGGGCGAGCGGTGCCGCGCGCCGGCGAGGGTCGGACGCCGCTCTGGTCAAGCGGCCGCAGCGCCGCGG
This sequence comes from Solirubrobacterales bacterium, assembly GCA_019240115.1. Taxonomy (GTDB): domain Bacteria; phylum Actinomycetota; class Thermoleophilia; order Solirubrobacterales; family Solirubrobacteraceae; genus Palsa-465. Next base: position 54,254 of record JAFAYV010000006.1, read on the forward strand.
CGGCTTCTCTCTCCGTAAACGCCTCCACCCGCTCACGCATGCTTCGGGGGTGGTGCCCGTCGATCTCGCCGGTCCCGCCGACGCCGCTGGGCGCCTCGAGGAGGTTCGAGGTCAACCTGGGCCCGCGCAGCGAGCCATCCGGACCCCTTGGGATGATCACGAAGCAGGTCCTGTTCGTGCTCGAGACGCCTGCCTGCGCGCAGGTGATTCCGAGTGCGAAGCGGGTAGTCGCGCGTCACGGGCGCCGCACGGGCGTCCCGAATCAGCGGAGGAAGCTATGAAACAGCGTGGTTTGTCGCTAGTGCTCGTCGTCGTGGTATGCATCGGGCTCGTGGTCGCTGGCTGTGGCTCGAGCAAGAGCTCCAGCAGCTCGAGCAGCAGCTCCAGCAGCTCGAGCGCGACTGCCGGTCACCATCATCGCGTGGCCAAAGCGGCCGCCGCGGCCGGCGGAGCGGCGGTGCTCCATCACAAGCTCAAGAAGCACAAGCAGCACAAGGCGACTGCCGGTCACCATCATCGCGTGGCCAAGGCCGCCGCGGCGGGCGGCGGAGCGGTGGCGATCCACCACGAGCTCAAGAAGCACAAGCAGTACAAGCCGGGCGCGTTCTGCTCGGCGAGCAAGGAGAAGACCTACCGCAAGTACCACGTCACCTGCGTCAAGGGCCGCCTGAAGAAGATCTGAGCGCACCGACATCCTCCGCGACGCCTGGGTCACACCAGCCTCGCGTCGTCCCTCGGTCCCCTCGCCGCGCCAGGGGACCGAGGAGAGGTGGAGAACCGCGGCGGCGATCGACGGGTGCCGTGCCACCTGCGGCGCCGCCTCCGGGAGGATCTAGATTGGCCAGCGGTTTGGCGAGCGCGACGAGCAGCCCGGATCGGCCGGCGCCCGTGGCGTCGGGCGCCGCCCGCGCCGGGGGCGGGGCGAGCATCGCGGCGGTGACGCTGCTGGCCGCGCTGCTGCGCCTGCCGACCCTCGGCACCCAGAGCTTCTGGCTCGATGAGGCCTATACCGAGCGCCTGGTTCGGATGTCGTTCGGGGGCCTGCTGCACGGCATCCGGGCGACCGAGTCGACCCCGCCGCTCTACTACGTGCTGGCGTGGGCGTGGGTGCGCGTGTTCGGCCGCGGCGAGGTCGGCCTGCGGTCGCTGTCGGCGCTCGCCGGGATCGCGCTCGTGCCCGTCGCCGGCCTCGCCGCCCGACGGTTGGCGGGAGCGCGCGCCGGCATCATCGCCGGCCTGCTGCTCGCGGTCTCGCCGCTGATGGTGTGGTTCTCCCAGGAGGCCCGCGCCTATTCGCTGGCCGCCCTGCTGGCGACGCTGAGCGTGCTCTGCCTCGTCGGGTACGCCCAGGCGGGCGGGACCCGCCGCGCCGTCCGCTGGCTGGCGGGATGGGCGCTCGCCAGCGCGCTCGGGCTCGCCACCCACTACTTCGCCGCGTTCATCGTCGCCCCCGAGGTCGCTTGGCTGCTGTGGCTGGCCCGCCCTCGCCCGCCCGCGCGCCTCGTCGCCGCGCTCGGGTGCGTCGCGATCGTCGCGATCGCCGTGGCGCCGCTCGCCCTCGTCCAGCGGGGCTCCGGCCACGCCGATTACATCGCGCAGGGCAGCCTCGCCACGCGCGTGGCCCAGGTCCCCAAGCAGCTGCTCGTCGGCTACTCCAGCCCCGGCCAGACGGTCATCGCCGTGCTCGCTGCCGTCCTCGTCCTCGGCGCCGCCGGCGTCCCGCTCGTCGTCTGGCGCGAGCCGCGCGCGCGGGCGCTGCCGCCGCTGACGATCGGCGCCGCCGCGGTGATCGTCCCGATCGTGCTCGCCGCGATCGGGATCGACTTCCTGAACACGCGCAATCTCCTGGTGGCGCTGCCGCCGCTGTCGATTGCCGCCGCGATCGGGCTCGACGCCGCCCCGGGCCACGCCGCCCCGGGCCACGCCGGCGCGGGCCATGCCGGCGCGGCCGGTCGTCCCGGCCGCTTCGGGCTGCTCCCCGCGGCCGGTCTGGCGCTCATCGGCGTTGCGGTGGTGCTCCTCGTCGACACCCACGCCCGGTATCAGCGCGACGACTGGCGGGGGGTCAGCACGGCACTCGGGACGGCGCCGGGGGCGCGGGCGATCGTCGTCAACCCCGGCTCGGGGCTGATCGCGCTTCAGGCCTACCGTCCCCGGCTCGCGGCGCTGTCGGCGCCCGAGGCGGTCCGCGAGCTCGACGTGGTGACCGTCCCCGCCCAGGTGACCGGAGGGGGGATCGGGGCACCCGTGCGGCCGAGCGGACCGCTGCCCGTGCCCGCGGGCTTCCGTCTCGCCGCTCCGCCGACCCGCGCCGCGACCTACACGGTGCTCCGCTATCGCTCGGCGACCCCCGTGGCCGTGTCCCCGGCGATCGCGGCCGCGGTGCATCTCGGCTCGACCGGCGGAGAGGCTGTCGTGTGGCAGCGCGCCTCGGCGACCGGAGGATGAATCCCGGATCACCTCAAGCCTGAGCGCGGGCCGGCCGATAGGACCACGCAATGTTGCCCCCGCTCGCCGACCCGGGCTCCGGAGATCCGGAGGACGTGGCCGTCGCGCCGGCGCCTGCCGCCGTGCGACGCCTGCAGTTCGCCGACCCCGAAGAACTCGCCCACGTCGGCTCCTGGGAGCTCGAGCTCACCGAGAACCGCGTTCGCTGGAGCGACGAGATGTGCCGCATCCTCGGCGTGCCGATCGGCTCTGAGCCGACGTGGGCTGAGTACCTCGAGCTCGTGCACCCCGACGACCGCTCCCAGGTGCCGATCCCGCAGGCGCGCCTCGACGACCGGCCGACCGACGCGGTCTACCGCATCGTGCGCCCGAACGGGGAGGTCCGGCACGTGCACGGACGCCGCCGCGTTCGCCGCGATCATCGCGGGCAGATCACCCACTACTACGGCAGCGTCCAGGACATCACCGAGCGGCACGAGGCCGAGTTGGCGCGCCGGGCCGCTCAGCAGCTGTTCGAGACCGCCTTCTCCCAGGCCCCGATCGGCATGGTGGTGGCCGGCCTGGACGAACGCTGGGTCAAGGTCAACCAGGCGATGTGCGAGATGCTCGGCCGCGCCGAGCACGAGCTGCTGATGTTGACCTTCGAGGATGTCACCCATCCCGACGACCAGTGGATCGGCTCCACTGAGCGCGCGCGCCTGCGCAGCGGGGAGATCGAGCGCTTCCAGGTCGAGAAGCGCTACCTTCGGCGCGACGGCGAGGCGTTCTGGGCGCTCACGTCGGTCTCGCTCGTCCGCGACGTCGAAGGCCGGCCGAGCCACTACGTCTCGCAGGTCGAGGACATCACCGAGCGCCGCCGCGCCGAGGAGCGGCTGCGCGCGGCCGAGGCCGAGGCGCGGGTCGAACGCGATCACGTCCGCTCGATCATCTCGGCGATGGGGGAGGGTTACGCGTTGATGATCGACGGCGAGATCAAGGTCGTCAACGACGCGCTGTGCGCGCTGACCGGCTTCAGCGAGGAGGAGCTCGTGGGCAGCCGCGCGCCGTATCCCTTCTGGGCTCCCGAGCACAGCGCCGACTTCGAGGACGTCCGCCGACGCGTCCACTCCGAGCAGGGCGGGATCTTCGAGGTCGTCTTCCGGCGCGCCAGCGGCGAGCGCTTCGACGGCGAGGTCCGCTCCAAGCCCGCGCGCGACGCCGAGGGGAACATCATCGGCTTCGTCCACACGCTGCGCGACGTCAGCGCCGAGCGCCGCCAGCATCGCGAGCTCGAACGCCTCGCCCTCACCGACAGCCTCACCGGCCTGGCCAACCGGCACGTCCTGCAGGACGCGCTCGCGCGCGAGGCCGGGCGCCGGGCCTCGGACTCCCCGCAGCTTGCGCTCGTGCTGCTCGACCTCGACCGGTTCAAGGCGGTCAACGACGAGCACGGCCATCAGGCCGGCGATCACGTCCTCATCGAGGTCGCCCGCCGGCTGTCGCGGGTCATCCGCGCCGGCGAGGTGCTCGCGCGCGTCGGCGGCGAGGAGTTCGCCTGGCTGCTGCCCGCCTCCAGCGTCCCCGACGCGCTCGCGGCCGCCGAGCGCGCCCGTGAGGCGATCTCCTCCCGGCCGTTCGGCGACGTCGGCTCGCTGACCATCTCGGCCGGTGTGGCGCTGCTGCCGACGCCCACCGACGGCGACGCGCTGTACCGGCTCGCCGACCGCGCCCTGTACGCCGCCAAGCAGAGCGGGCGCGACCGCACCTGCTGTCAGTTCATCCGCGGCGTGCCGGCGGGCGAACTCGCTCTGGTCCCGCCGCTGCGCGACGACCCCCCGGCTGCCGAGGCGCTCGCCTGACCTCCGCGGTGCAGGTCACGGCCGCTGGCCTCGACGGCTGCCGCTCGGGTTGGGTGGCGGCGATCGCCTGTGCGCCGAGCCCGAATCGCGCCGTCGATCCGCCCAGCACCCGACTGCAGCGGTTCGACAAGCTCGCCGAGGTCGTCGCCTGGGCCGAGGCCCGCGGGCGCCCGATCGTCGCCGTCGACGTGCCCATGGGCCTCCCCGGCCGCGCCGGGCCGCGCGCGTGTGACCGAGCGGCGCGTCGTGAGCTCGGGCGACGATGGATGAGCGTGTTCGCCCCGCCGGACCGCGAGCTGCTGGGCCTGCACTTCGTCGCCGCCCGCGAGGTCGTGCGCGCGCGCCGCCGTGCCGAGCCCGACGCCGTGCATCGGGTGATGACCCACCAGACGATGAACATCGCCCCGAAGGTCGCCGAGGCCGACCGCGTCCTGCGCGCCGACCCCGGACGCCAGGCGTGGCTCATCGAGGCGCACCCCGAGCTCTCGTTCCAGGAGCTGGCGGGGGTTCGGCTGGCCGGCAAGCGCGACGCCGCGGGCGCCAGGCGCCGGCGTGAGCTCATCGGACGGACGTTTCCCGACTCCTCACGCCGGCTCGCGGAGGCCGTCTGGCCGCCGCGCGCGGTCGCTGCCGCCGACCTCCTCGACGCGTATGCGGCACTGTGGACCGCCTTGCGCTTCCGTCGCGGCCAGGGGTCCTATCGCGAGCTCGGCGACGGGACGCGCGACGCGCACGGCCTCCTGCAGCGCATCATCGTCTGACGCGGCGCTCCGCGGGGGCACCAGCTGCCGGCCGGCTCGGGCTCGGGCGCGCCGGCGGCGGCCCCCACCGCGTGGGCGATCTGGTGAGCGAACCGATAGTGGTGGGAGCTCGGCGCCGTCTGCGCCTTCGAGTTGGTGGTCGTGATCAGCAGCGAGCCGAGCATCGCCGAGGCCGAGGCTGCCCCCGGAGTTGCGCACGGTCTGGGTGACGCCGGTCACCCCCGGCGCAAACGGTCGACGCTGCCCGGTTCAGCGCGTCGGTGCCGACCGGCCCGAGGGTGAGGCCCATGCCCGCGCCGGCGACCGGATACGGCCACTGCTTGCCGAACGACAGCGAGTCGAGATCGCTGGCACAAGGGTGCACGTTCCTACCCTGCGGTGGCGTCCCGGGGCAGGTCGACCCACGATTCCGGACGCCACCCGACCGGCTCCGCGGCGGGTCAGGTACGCTCGGCGCGCGTGATCGCAAGCGGGCAACGGCGGGGTGGCGCGGGGGCCGCGCCGGCCCTCTGGGGCGTGCTCGGGCTCGCCGGCTCGATGCTGATCGCGCTCGCCGCCCCCCACGCGCTCCACGACTCGGTCGTCGGCTGGTGGTACGCGCCCCGTTGGCTCGGGCGCGCGGCGACGCCGCTCATCTGGATCGGGATGGTGGCGCTCGCCGTCGCCTGGCTTGGGCTCGGGCGCCGGCTGCCGGGGCGCCGGACGCTGCTGGTGATCGCCGCCGCCTGGATGACGCCGCTCGCGCTCGCGCCGCCGCTGTTCAGCCGCGACCTGTACAGCTACCTCGCCCAGGGGACGATCCTGCACCTCGGGGCCAACCCGTACCAGGCGGCGCCGATCGTCCTGCACGCGCTCGGGCGCGGACACGTGCTCGCTGCGGTCTCGCCGTTCTGGCGCCACACGACGGCGCCCTACGGACCGCTGTTCCTCGAGCTCGTCAGCGTCGTCGTCGGGATCACCGGCTCGCACCTGATCGGCGGGGTGCTGCTGACGCGGGCGCTGCAGCTCGTCGGCGTGGCGGTGCTGGCGGTCTACGCGCCGCAGCTCGGGCGCCGGCTCGGCACCGACGCCCGGAGGGCGCTGTGGCTGACCGTGGCCAGCCCGCTGTTCGTGCTCAGCCTCGTCGCCGCCGGCCACAACGACGCGCTGATGGCCGGGCTGCTCGTGGCCGGGGTGACGATCGCGCTCGACGGGCGCCCGCTGACGGGGATCGGCGTCTGTGCGGTGGCCGCGACGATCAAGCTGCCGGCGCTCGCGGGCGCTGTCTTCATCGCGGTCGCCTGGGCGCGCGCCGAGCCTCACCCCGACGACGCCCGCCGCCTGCTGGCGGCCGCGACGGCGATCGTGATCGCGGTGCTCGGCCTCGTCACGCTCGTCAGCGGCGTCGGACTGAGCTGGATCTCAAGCTCGGTGCTCTCCACCCCGGCCAAGGTCCGGCTCGCGATCACGCCCGGCACCGCGCTCGGTTATACGATCGCGTGGCCGCTGCATCAGCTCGGCCTCGACGTCTCGACTCGCGCCCTGGAGTCCGCGGCCGGCCTGCTGACCGCGTCCGTGACCGCGATCGCCGTGCTCGCCCTGCTCTGGAGGGTCCGGGTCCAGAATCTCGTCGAGCTGCTCGGCGCCGCGCTGCTGATCGCGGCCGCGGGCGGACCCGCGGCGTGGCCGTGGTACTTCGGCTGGGGACTCGTCCTCGTCGCGGCGGAGGCGCGCTGGCAGCCCTCGCGACGGCTCGTCGCGGCGATCGTGCTCGGCGCGTTCGTCGTCCAGCCCAACGGGCTGCTGGCGCTGCCGCTCGGCGCCGCGCCCGCGGTGCTCCTCGTCTACCTCGTCCTCGCGGGCATCGCCTGGCGGCGACGGCGCGGGCGCGGCAGCGACGTCGGCCCCGCCGCCGACCCGTCGGCGACGAGCGCCGGCGGGGGTCCGGGCGCGCGGCCTTCGGTCGCCTCGACGCTCGCGCGGATGCCCTGAGGTGTCGACGACGACCGCACAGCCCCCGCCGGCCGTCGCGCGCACCACGCCGGTGCCCGACCGGACGATCGTCCTCGGCGTCGCCGGACTCGCCGCGGTCGTCGCGGCGATCGGTCTCACCGGCCGCAGCCTCGGCTTCGACGAGGGCGCGACGGCGGCGATCGTCTCCCAGCACGGCGGGATGCTCGGCCGCGCGATCGCGCGCGATGGGGGCAACATGAGCGGCTACTACCTGTTCATGCACGTGCTCGGGGGCGCCCTCGGCGACTCGCCGGCGGCGCTCCGGGTGCCCTCGGCGATCTTCGGCGTGGCCACTGCGGCGCTCGTGGCGCGGCTCGGCATCCGGCTGTTCGATCGTCGCGTCGGCGCGGTGGCGGGTGGGCTGTGCGCGATCAGCCTGCCGCTCGTCTACTGGGCGCAGACGGCACGCGGCTACGCGGCCATGGTGGCGTTGACGACCGCCGCGATGTCCGCCCTGGTGGAGCTCGAGGGCGAGCGCCCGCGGTTGGCCGGGGCCGGATACGTGACGGCGATGCTGCTCGCGCTGTACGCGAGCTTCGCGTCGGCGCTGGTCGTGCCGGTGCAGCTGCTGGCGGTCGCCCGCCGCGCGACGATGGCGCGGCGGCTCCTGATCGGGCTCGCCGCCGTCGCCGTCGGCGCGGTGCCGCTGATCGTGCTGGCGCTGGACCGCGGCTCGGGGCAGCTGTTCTGGGTTCCGCGCCCGTCGCCCAAGGTCGACAGCCAGGTCCTGCAGTCGCTGACCGCGACCGGGCTGGCGCCGAGCTTTCATCCCTCCGTCACGACGACCGCGGGCGTCGTGGTGACCGTGCTCGCGGTGCTCGCGCTCGCCGCGAACTGGCTGCGAGCCCGGCCGCGGGCGTGGGCGACCGGCTTCGTGCTCGCCTGGGCGATCGTGCCCGCGGCGCTGACCTTCGTCGCTTCGCTGATCTCCCAGCCGGTGTTCCTCCCCCGCAACCTCCTGACCTCGGTGCCGGCGGTGGCGCTCGCCGTCGCCGCGGTCATCTGCGACCCGCGGCTGCCGCGGTGGCTGGCCGGCATCGCGCTCGCGGCGGCGGTCGCGGTCCGGCTCGTGCCGGTGATCGCGAGCGTCGGGATCTCGCCCGAGCCCTGGCAGCGGGTGACCGCGCGGGTCCTCGGGGCGGCCCGCCCGGGCGACTGCGTCGCCTTCTATCCGCTCGACGCGCGCAACCCGTTTCGCTACTACGTCGCCCGCACCGGGGCCGCGCAGCGCGCCCGCGCGCCGCGATCGATCCTGCCCGCCGTGCCGTGGGGCTCGAGGGCGCCGTTCGTCGAGAACTATCCCGTGCTCTCGCCGACGGCGCTGGACGCGCGCGCCGCCGGCTGCGCCCGGCTGTGGCTCGTCTCCAGCCACGAGGGCCAGACCGACGGATCGGCGGTCTCCTTCGCCCACCTCGCGCGCTACCGGCGCCTGACCGCCGAGATCGGCCGGGCGTTCGGGACGGCGCCGGTTGACACCGAGGGCTACGCCTCGGCGATCCACGTCCGGTTGGCGGCCGGCGCGGGACGGCAGCCGGGGTGACCGATCGCCCGTTCGCGTCCCGCCGGCGCGAGCGCCTACGGACGCAGCGTGTGCCCGACGAAGGTCAGCAGGCTCAGCCCCACGAGCAGCGCCCCGTTGATCCACACGAGCGCCGTGAACGCCCGGCCCCTGGCATAGCGAGCGGCGACCATGAGCGCGGGGAAGGCGGTGATGAGCATCCGGGGGTTCGGCGGCACGTACTCGGAGGTGCAGGCGAAGAAGGTGATCCCGAGCGTCCACACGCACGCCTCGAGCGAGATCTCGCGGCGCGCGCGCCACATCAGGGCGAGCTCGGCGGCCAGGATCGCGGCGCCGATGATGCCGACGACGAGGTTGAGGTTGATCGTCGGTGAGTTGAAGTGCGCGGGGTCCAGCGCGGGAGTCATGCGCTGGACGAGGTGCACGAGCGCGAGCGCGTCGGTCTTCTCGCTCCAACCGTGGCGCTGGGCGATGTAGTTGGCGAACGGGCTGCCGGTCCACGCCCACAGGAAGGACAGGAACCCGAGCACGCCGGTCGCCGACAGCAGCGGGGCGACCGCGCACCGACGGATCGCCGGCCAGCTGACGCCCTCGCTGCGCAGCCAGGCCAACGCCGAGACGAGGCAGACGAGCCCGAGCAGCAGCCCGACCGGCTGGACCGCCGTGCCGAACCCGGCGAGGACGCCCGCCAGCAGCCAGCGCCGGCGCTCGAGCGCATAGATGCAACCGATCGCGAGCGGCAGCAGGATGCCCTCGGAGTAGACCATCGAGAACACGACCGCGCCGGGGAAGACGACGAACATGACGCTCGCCCGGCGGGCCGCGGCGCGACCCCACCATCCGTCGGCGAGCCGGTGCACGAGCACGGTGGCCACGAGACCGCCCGCGCTCGAGACGAGCAGGCCGGCGACCGTCGAGGCCCAGATCTGGTTGTGCGACGTGATCGCCAGGATGAGCGGCTCGAGCAGCCAGATGCAGATCGGGTACAGCGGGAAGAAGCCGAGCGTCGTCTGCCCCTGGACGACGTGGTTCGGGTAGCCGTGGTTGGCGAGCTGGCGATACCAGAGGCCGTCCCAGTGAGCGAGCTCGCCGAGGAAGTTGTGGTGGCCCAAGGAGCTCTCGAGGTAGGCGGTCAGCAGCAGCAGGCCGCGCGCCGTCAGGTAGACGACCGCGATCCAGAGCAGCTCGCGCCGCGCCGCCACCGAGAGGCGGCGAGCCCGCCGCGCGGGCCGGCGCACGATGGCGGCCGCGCCCCCGTCGCTGAGTTCAACCTCGTCGAGAGGGGGTAGAGGCGAGGTGTGGGGCTTGATCGGCTCCGACGCGGTCTCCACGGCGCCGCAGTCTAGGTCCAGCGACGTAAGGATCAGGTATGACGCTCATTGCAGACACATCAAGCTGGGTCGTCCTCGAGGTGCCCCAGCCCGCCGAGCCGGCGACCCCGGTGGTGCCCGACGCACCGGTCACCCCGATCGATCCGGACCCCGGCACGCCCGCCGACCCCGAGCGGCCGGCGACGGTGCCCGAGCCCGACGAGCCGGCGACCCCCGTCGTCCCCGAGCCCGACCCCGACGAGCGGTGACGGTCGCGCGGGGCGGGTCGCCGACGGGCAATGGCTCCTTGCCCTGGAACGACCTCCGGGGCAAGTACCGGGGCACTAGCCCGCGCTGACGGGCGCCAGCGAGACCTGGCCGCGCCAGCGGAAGTCGTCGCGGCAGGCGGCGCCGTCGCCCTGGCACGGGCTGGCGACGAACCCCGTCGAGGCCGCCGCCGAGCCGCTCGGCCAGGCGACGGTCACCGGGGCGTAGGGATCGGACGGGAGGCGCCCGCCGACGAGCCCGATCTGACCCGCCAGCGCGGTCGTGGCCCCGCCGTCCCACAGCGACGGTCCGAGCGTGTAGTCGCTCGGGTCGCACTGGCCGATCGCCTTCGCGCTGGTCGGCACCCCGATCTGGAGGCCGCCCCGCGTCGGGAACTGCAGCAGGCCGCTCGCCGAGGCGCCGACGCCGTAGGTGGTCGCGCAGTGGTAGCTCGTCGGCGTGCCACCGCAGCCGAGGTCGAGCGCCGTGCGGGTGAGCGCCTCGCGCGCGTGGACGCTCGAGCCCTGAGCCAGAAAGGTCACCTTGGGCACGATCACGGTGCCCGCGGCGGTCCGCGTCACCGCCAGCGGGTCGTCGAGGTCGACGAGGTAGCGGACGCTCCACGACATCGGGCTCACCGTGTCGGACTGCTGATCGGAGAAGCCCCCCTCGCCGCCGCAGATGCTGGCGTACTGCTGGTCGTAGGTGATCGTCTCTGCCCCGCTGCCGGCGTAGCGCACGACGACGCTGAAGGGGCTTGAGAGATCGGCGCGGGCCGCCTGCGGCGGGAGACCGGCTTGCGCCCGCCCGCCTGCGATGTGGAAGTAGGCGCGCAGCAGCGCCGGAGCGCGCGATGATCCGCTGCGCGGCCGCACCGCGGTGACCACCGCCCACGACGGGTTGACCGTCGAGGCGCGCGCGGAGACGATCGCCTGCCCGCGATGGGCGCGGGCGGCGGAGAACGCGCGCGTCAGCGCGGTCTGCTCGCGGCCGCCGACGAGCTTGGCCGCCCACGCCCCCGGGACGATCCCGAGCGCCAACGCCGGCAGCGCTGCCGCAAGCCACGCTCCGCGCCTCATCGCCCCACCGTCTGCCGCTGGTGGTGGGCCCCGGACATCAGCCCGACTCGGCGGCCAGCCGACCGTGGCGGCCCACGGAGCCGCCCCTGCCGCCGGGGAGGTTGAAGATGCAGGAGCCGGCGCCGGTCACGACCGCGTCAATGCTAGGGCCCCGGAGCGGCGGAGGACGCGCCATACTAGTGCGGTGACCTCGGCGCTGATCTCTGAGGCGCTCGCCCCGCTGCGCGCCGATCCGAGCCGCGCCGCGATCCTGCTCGACATCGACGGCACGCTGGCCCCGATCGTCGACCACACGGCCGACGCGCACGTTCCCGAGTCGACGCGGCAGCTGCTGATCGGCGTCGCCCGGATGTACGGGCTCGTCGCGTGCGTCAGCGGGCGCCGCGCGTCCGAGGCGCGGGCGATGGTCTCGATCGGCTCGATCACCTACCTGGGCTCGCACGGCGTCGAGCTGCTGCGCTCGGGCTGGACCGAGGCGCTGCTCGACTCCGACGTGGCCGACTGGGTCCGCAGGATCGAGGAGTTCGGCCGCGCCGCCGACACCGTCGACGCCCGCAGGCTCCGCGTGCGCCGCGAGGACAAGGGCGCGATCGTCGCCTTCCACTGGCGGGGAGCCCCCGACGCGGAGGCGGCCCGCGCGGCGATCGACGCGATCGCCGAGCGCGCCCAGGCGGCGGGCCTGCGCACCCACTGGGGCCGCAAGGTGCTCGAGGTCCGCCCGCCGGTCAAGATCGACAAGGGCGCCGGGATCGAGCGGCTCCTGTCGCAGCCGGGCGCCGAGCAGATCGACGGCGCGCTCTACGTCGGCGACGACGTGACCGACCTCGACGCCTTCCGCGCGCTGCGCGAGCTCGTCGTCGACGGCCGCCTGGCACGGGCGGTCCGCGTCGGCGTCATCTCGGAGGAGGGACCGGCGACCATCTCCGATGAGGCCGACGCCATGGTCCACGGGACCGAGGGCGTGCGCGAGCTGCTGGCGGCGCTGACCGCCAGCGTGCCGGTGCATGAGTGAGCCGAGGTGCGGTTCGTCGACTTCCTCCGCACCACGGTCCTCATCAGCGCGGCGGCGGCGAGCGCGCTCGCCGCGGTGACCGCCGCCGGCGTCGCCGGCGGCGCGCATGACGACGTCATCCCCGTCGCGGCGGGCTGGTGGGCGGCCGGCGGCCTCATCGGCCTGTGGCTTGGCCGCCGCGCCGAGGCCTCGCCGCCGATCGCCACCCTCCTGGCCGGCGCGCGCACGCAGTCCTCGTTGCCCGAGGTCAATCCGGCACGAACCGTCCTCAACCGCCTGTGGCCGCTGTTGCTCTGCACGGTGGGCGCGGGCGGCCTGGGCGTCGTCGCGCCGCAGATCCCGGCCATCGCCACCGGCTTTGCGATCATCTGGGCGCTCGCGTGGCGGCGACAGTCCTCGTCGGTGACCGCGATCGAGGAGCGCGACGGCGCGCGGTTCTATGTCGCCCCGACGTCGCCGCTGCATGCGATCCGCCTCGTGCGCACGCCCGGCTTTCGCACAAACCTGCGCGAGCTCCAGGACGCTCCGGTCTCGCGGCCGGTGAGTCCGCGCGCCTAGGCCGGGTCCGAGCGGAGATGGCGCCGGTCGCCACCGACGTCCTGATCGTGTCCGTGGGGGCGACGACCGGCTGGCGCGCGGCGGCTCGCGAGCTCGGCGCCGCGTTCGCGCTCGCCGGCGTGCGGGTGGTGACGGTCGACGCCGGTCCGGTGCCCGAGGTGCGGACGTTCATGCTCACCGATCTCGCGCAGGCGCGGGCGGCCCGTCTCGCCGCCGCGCGGGCGATCACCCGCCACCGGCCGGCGGCGATCGTCTACTGCTCGATCACCGCCGCGCTGCTGTGGCCGGCCCCGGGAGCGATCTGGCTCGACGCGCTCGCCGCCGAGAACCGGCCCGGCCGCCACGGCCTGTGGCAGCGACCGGTCGAGCGCCGTCGCCTCGCCCGGACCCCGCTGGTGATGACGATGGCGACCGGCGCGCTCGCGCCGCTGTACGGTCGCCCGCGCCCCGACGAGGTCGTGGTCCCGGTCGCCATCGATGCCTCCGGTCCCCTCGACGGCCCGCGCGACATCGCGGCCGTCGCGTACGCCGCCGACCCCGTCAAGCGCCGGCTCGACCACGTCCTCGATGCCTGGGAGCGCGCCCGGCGCGGCGACGAGACCCTGCTCGTGACGGGGGCCACGGGCCCCGACCGCCCTGGCGTGCGCTTCCTCGGCCGCGTGGCGCCCACGGAGTACCGGGGCCTCCTGCGCCGAGCGCGCGTGTTCCTGACCGCGCCGCGGCGCGAGGACTTCGGCATCGGCGCGCTCGAGGCGCTCGCCGACGGGGCGATGCTGGTGACCACGCCGGCCGCCGGGGCCTACCCGGCGCTCGCCCTCGCCCGAGCGCTCGACCCCCGGCTGGTCTCCGAGGACCTGCCGACCGCGCTGCGCCACGCCCTCGACGATCCGCCGCCCGATTACGCGCCTCGCGCCGCCCAGCTGGTGGCGCCGTATCGCCGCGCCGCGGTCGCCGCGACGTTGCGATCCCATGTCCTGCCCCGGTTGCTGCCAGGATGGCGGACATGAGTCCCGTCGCCGCCCACGTGCTGGCCTCGATCCCGAGCCCCGCGCACAACGGCTTCTCGATCGGCCCCCTGTTCTTCCACGCCTACGGGATCGCCTACGTGGTCGCGGTGGCGACGGCGATCCTCAGCACCCGCTGGCTCTGGGCACGGGTCGGCGGCGACCCGGAGCTGCCCTCCGAGGTCGCGATGTGGGCGTTCCCGGCCGGGCTGATCGGCGCCCGGATCTACTTCGACATCACCACCCCGAGCCAGATCCCCGGCCACTGGTACGGGATCTTCGCGATCTGGGATGGCGGACTCGGGGTCTGGGGCGGGATCGCCGGCGGCGCCGTCGGAGCGTTGTGGCTGCTGCGCCGGCGCCTGGATCGCGACCAGCGCCGGCGCTTCATGGACGCCGCCGCTCCGGGGCTGCTGTTCGCCCAGGCGATCGGCCGGATCGGCAACTACTTCAACCAGGAGCTGTTCGGGGCCCCCTCGAAGCTGCCCTGGGCGCTGCAGATATCCCCGGCGCATCGCCCGCCCGGCTATCTCGGCTTTCAGACCTTCGAGCCGACGTTCCTCTACGAGCTCATCTGGAACCTGCTGCTCGGGGGCGTGCTCATCTGGCTGATGTCGCGCCGCCGAGTGCGCGCCCCGGGGATCTTCTGCCTGTACGTCGCGGGCTACTGCGCCTTCCGCGTGTTCGAGGAGACCCAGCGGATCGACTACTCCAACCACATCTTCGGTCTGCGGCTGAACTTCTTCGTCGCCTCGCTGCTGTGCCTCGCCGGTCTTGCGCTGTTCGTCGCGGTGCAGCGCGGCTGGCGGGGCATGGGCGCGGCGCCCGCCCAGCCGGCGCCGCCGGGCACGGTGCCGGGAATCGCCTCGGGCTCGGGGCCGAGGGCGGGGTCGGGTCGCGGAGCGCCGCGGCCGTCAGCGCCCCGGTCGCGTTAGCCCCGCCCGGGAGCCGCGTCCGTCCGCGCGCGTCAGCGGTGGCGCGGCCGGCGGGCGCGCAGCTGCACCCAGGGCCGCGTGTTGAGGATCGCGTCGGGGCCGAGCCAGGCGCGGCGCGCCGTGGCCACCCCGTAGCGCGCGACCTCGAAGCCTCCGGTGCGGTGAGCGTCGCAGTTGATGACGATCCCCACTCCGGCCGCGGCGGCGGCGCGCGCGTGCAGCTCGTTCAGGTCCCGACGGTCGGGGCTGGCGTTGATCTCGAGCATCGTCCCGTGCGCGACCGCGGCCTCGACGATCGCCGGGAAGTGCAGTGCGTAGGGCGGACGGCGCTCGATCTTGCGGCCCGACAGGTGGCCGATGACGTCGACGAGCGGGTTGGCGATCGCGGCGGTGATCCGCGCGGTCATCGCCTCGGCGGGCATCTGGAACGACGAGTGCACCGAGGCGACGACCCAATCGAGCTCGGCGAGGATCTCGTCGGCGTAGTCGAGCGAGCCGTCGGGGAGGATGTTGACCTCGGAGCCGGCGAGCAGCCGCATCCCGGCGACCGCGTCGGTGCCCGAGAGCGCGTGGATGCGGTCGATCTGCGCGCGCAGCTCGTCGGAGGAGACCTCGTCGCCGAAGCCGAACGAGGCGGAGTGGTCGGTGATCGCCAGATACTCGTAGCCCGCCTCGCGTGCGGCGATGGCCATCTCCTGAATCGAGGCGGTGCCGTCCGAGGTGGTCGTGTGGCAGTGCAGGTCGCCGCGCAGGTCGCTCGTGGACACGAGGGACGGGAGGGCGTGCGCGGCGGCGGCAGTGAGCTCGCCGCGGTTCTCGCGCAGCTCGGGCTCGATGTAGTCAAGGCCGAGGAGCGCATAGACCTCCTCCTCGCGCGCGCAGCGGTACGTCTCGCCGGTGGCGTCGTCCTTGACCCCGTACTCCGAGACGTGCAGGCCCTTGCGCACGGAGGCCTCGCGCAGCGCCACGTTGTGCTCCTTGGAGCCCGTGAAGTGCTGCATCAGATTGCCGAACTGGTCGGGCGCGACGATCCGCATGTCGACCCGAAGCCCCGTATGGGTGCGCAGGCGAACGCCGGCCTCGCCGGGCGTCTGCGCGGATTCGACGAGGTCGAGTTCGGCGGCGGCGCGGGCGAGCGCGAGCGGCTCGTGCGCGGTGGCGATGACGTCGAGGTCCTTGACGCTGTCGGTCATGCGTCGCGCCGATCCGGCGAGCTGCACCCGCTCGGACGCGGGATGGGCGAGGAGCGCGGCGACGAGCTGCTCTCCGATCGCCAACGCCCGGCCGAGCACCATCCGTCCCGGGCCGCCGTCCCGGCCGTCCTGGCCGTCGGCGGCGACGCAGCGCGCCGCGATCGCGGCGTTCGCCGCGGCCAGGAGGCTCTCCTCGGCCCTGGGCCCGAAGCCCTTCAGGGCGCGGATCCGCTGAGCCGCGGCCGCCGTCTGCAGCGCCGCCAGCGAGTCGATCGACAGCTCCTCGTACAGGCGCCGCGCGCGCTTGGGCCCGAGCCCCGGCAGGCGCGTGATCTCGAGCAGGCCCGCGGGAAACTTCGCCCGCAGCCTGACGGCGGCGGGGATCGCGCCCTCGTCGGCGAGCGCGAGCACCTTCTCCTGGATCGTCGCCCCGATGCCCGCCAGCTCGGTGGCGCGGCCCTGCCGGGCCATCCCGGTCACCGACACCGGCGCCTCGCGAACCGCCTTGGCGGCGTTGCGGTAGGCGACGATCCGATGCACGATCGCCCCGTCGAGCTCGTGCAGGTCGCCGAGCTCGTCGAGCGCCGCGGCGATCTCCGAGTTGGTCGGCTCGGCCATGATCGGTACGTTAGTCCGGCGCCACGCTATACTTTCTGAAGTACTTACGAGAAGGAGAACTCCATGCCAGGCCCGGTTTCAGACGTCAACGACAACAGCTTCCAGGCGGAGGTGATCGAGTCCGACCTGCCCGTGCTCGTCGACTTCTGGGCGCCGTGGTGCGGCCCGTGCCGCCGTGTCTCCCCGATCGTCGAGGAGATCGCCTCCGAGAAGGCCGACCAGCTCAAGGTCGTCAAGCTCAACATCGACGAGAACCAGAAGACGGCCCAGAAGTTCAACGTCATGTCGATCCCGACGCTGATGCTGTTCAAGCACGGCGAGGTCAGGAAGACCGTCATCGGCGCCTACCCCAAGCGCAAGCTCGAGGACGAGCTCGAGCCGGCGCTCGCCTAGGACGCTTCGTCGCGGCGCACGCTTCCCGGGTCCGGCCGTGGCGTGCGCCCGCGGATCGGTCTGGGATCGGCCGGACTCGGGTAGGGTGGGGGCGCGGCTGCCGCATTCCATGACTTCGGACGCGCTCAGAATCCCGGCCGACGACCCGCTCGCCCAAGCGGCCCGGGCGGCGCTGACCTCGGGGGACGTCGGCGCGGTCTCCGCGCTCATCGCCGAGCATCCGGAGCTCGCGACGGCGCGCGTGGTCACCGAGGGCGAGGGCGCCGGCGAGCGAACGCTGCTGCATGTGTTCGCCGACTACCCGGGCCGCCGTCCGCGCGCTCGCGAGATCGTCGCGGTGCTCAAGGACGCCGGGGCCGACCTCGACGCACCGTTCGTCGGCTCGCACTCCGAGACCGCGCTGCACTGGGCGGCGAGCAACGACGACATCCAGCTCATCGACGCGCTGCTCGACCACGGCGCCGACATCGAGGCCCGCGGGGCGATCATCGGCGGCGGCACCGCGATGGCCGACGCGACCGCGTTCGGACGGTGGATGGCGGCCGACCGCCTCGCGCTCCGCGGGGCGCAGACGACGCTGTTCGAGTCCGCCTGCCTCGGGCTCGTCGACCGCGTCCACGCCGAGCTTGCCGCCGCGCCCGATCCCGATGACGTCTCGGCGGCGCTGTGGGGCGCCGCCGCCGGCGGGCGCCGCGTGACCGCCTCGATCCTGCTCGAGCACGGCGCCGACCCCAACTGGGTCGGCTCAGATCGCCTGACCGCCGTCGACGCCGCCCAGCGCGAGGGCGCCACCCGGCTCGCGGAGTGGCTGCGCAAGCGCGGCGGGCGCTCGGCCGCCGAGCTCGCCCAAGCCGACTGACCCGCACGTCGCCCATCACGACGACCATCGACGGGTGAGCGGAGCGACCTCCCGACGCCTCGACGGCGGGATCAGCTGCCGGCGAGCGCGACTCCGATCTTCAGCGGCCGGCCGTCGATCATCGCGGGTGCCGCCCCCTCGCCATTGCCCTCGGGCTTGCGGCCCACTCGGCGTCCGGCCTCGTCAGATCGGGCCGCGCCCGAGCCATCCTGCTCTCGGCGTCCGGCCTCGCCAAATCGGGCGGCTGGCGAGTCATCCGGCGAGTTCTCGTAGGCGACCCGGAGCGCGAGCGTCTCGGCGGCGACGTAGTGCTCGTGCGCGCGCACGGCGTCGAGCAGTCCGGCGTCGCCGTCGAGGGTGAGCAGGATCCGGTCGGAGACCTCGAGGCCGGCCGCCTGACGCGCGCTCTGGATCGCGCGCACGATGTCGCGGGCCCAGCCCTCGACGCGCAGCGACTCGTCGATCTCGAGCTCGAGGGCGACCGCGTGCGAGCCCTCGCGCTCGAGCTGATAGCCCTCGAGCGGGCGCATCGACATCAGCAGATCGTCGGCCGTCAGCGGATGCTCGGTGCCGCCGACGTTGATCCCGATCTCGCCGCCCTCGCGCAGCGTGCGGCTGACGTGGGCGGGGTCCAGGCCGGCGATCGCGGCGGCGACCATCGGCATCTGCTTGCCGAAGCGAGGCCCGAGCGCGCGGTAATGGGGCTTGATCTCGACCTGGGTGAGCTCGTCGGCCGCCGCGACGAAGCGCAGCTCGCGCACGTTGAGCTCGTCGGCGACGATCGTCGCCAGGCGCTCGATCGCGGCTCGCTCGCGCCCGGTGGCAACGACGACCGCGGCGCGCAGCGGCTGGCGGATCTTCAGCTTGGCCTGGCCGCGAGCCGCGAGCCCGAGTCCAACTGTCGCGCGCGCGACCGCCATGTCGGCCTCGAGCGTTTCGTCGCGCGCCCCCGCGACCGGGAAATCGCACAGGTGGACCGAGGGCTCTCCCCCGTCGAGGTTGTCGTAGATCTCGTCGGCGATGAACGGGCAGAACGGCGCCAGCAGCTGCGCGACGGTGACCAGGCAGCGCTGCAGCGTCGCAAACGCGGCCGGGTCGCCGTCCCAGAACCGTCGCCGTGATCGACGCACGTACCAGTTGGAGAGCTCGTCGACGAGCTCCTGGATCGCTCGGCCGGCGGCCGTGGCGTCGAAGTCGTCGAGCCGTTCGCGGACGATCGCCACCGTCGCCGACACGCGCGACAGCGCCCAGCGGTCGAGCTCGGTGAACGGCCCCTCGGCGTCGAGTCCGTCCGAGTGGTTGGCGTTGGCGTAGAGCACGTAGAAACCGTACGTGTTCCACAGCTGCAGCAGGAACTGGCGGACCGCCTCGCCGATCGTGTCCAGCGAGAAGCGGTAGCCGTCCCACGGGTACTTCGAGGTGAAGAAGTACCAGCGCAGCGCGTCGGCCCCGAAGCGGTCGATCACCTCCCACGGCTCCACCGTGTTGCCGAGCGACTTCGACATCTTCCGCCCCTGCTCGTCGAGTAGCAGTCCAAGGCATACGACGTTGCGATACGAGGAGCGATCGAACAGCAGGGTCGCCACCGCCAGCAGCGAGTAGAACCAGCCGCGCGTCTGGTCGAGCGCCTCGCAGACGAAG
>JAFAYV010000018.1 GCA_019240115.1 Solirubrobacterales bacterium
CGCCCGGCGCTGGCTCTGCCGCTGCCCAATCCGGGCAAGGGGACGGTCCTGCTGCTCGATGTCGGCGCAAACGCGGTCTGCCGCCCCGAGCACCTCGTCCAGTTCGCCCACATGGGCAGTGCCTTCGCCCAGGCGGTGATGGGCATCCAGGACCCACGGGTCGCGCTGCTGTCCAACGGCGAGGAGCCGGCCAAGGGCACGCCCGAGCTGGTGAGCGTGCACGAGCAGTTGGCCGGCGACCGCGGGCGCGGGCTGAACTTCGTCGGCAACATCGAGGGCACGCAGGTGACCGAGGCCGTGGCCGACGTCGTGGTCATGGACGGCTTCACCGGCAACATCACGCTGAAGCTGATCGAGGGGGTGTCGGGTCGCACGCTGCGCGGGCTGCGCGACACCGCCCAGGCGACGGCGCGGACGCGTGTCGGCTATCGACTGCTCGATCCGGCGGTGCGTCAGCTGTATGACGCGATCGATCCCGAGCGCCCCGGCGGCGCCTACCTGCTGGGGCTGCGCCAGCTTGGCGTCGTCGCCCACGGCCGCTTCACGCGCCGCGGCTTCCAGCGCGCGATCGAGGTCGCCGCGCGCGGCGTGCAGGAGGAGGTCGTGGCCACGACGCGATCGGCGCTCGCCGCCGCCGGCGCGCTGCGGACCGGCGCGCCCGACGCCGCCGCGGCCACGGTGGACTCCTCGACGGCGCCGGTCGAGTAGTCATCGCGCGGGCGCGAGCCCTGGCCGCCGTCCGCGTCGGCGGGTACCGTTGGATGGCGATGACTCGAGAGGAAGTGTTCTCCCTGGTGCGTGCGCACCTCGTCGACGAGCTCGAATGCAGCCCGGACGCGATCAGCGAGGCGACGCGCTTTCGCGAGGACCTGAACGCCGACTCGCTCGATCTCTACACCCTCGTGCAGGAGCTCGAGGACTCCTACGGGGTGCGGATCGGGGACGACGAGGCGGCCCGGATCCTCACCGTCGGTCAGGCGGTCGACTTCGTGCTCGCCCACGGCCTGCCGGCCTCCACGGCCGCCGCGCCCCCGAACCTCGGCCCGGGCTCCGACCCTGAGTGACCGGCGCTCGCCAGCCGGCGGCGCCCGCACCGGCGCCGGGCTCGCCCGACGCCCTGCGAGAGCTGCTGGAGAGCCTGCCCGACGACCTCGCGACGCCGGTCTTCCAGCACTCGTCCTGGACCGTGAAGCGCTCGGAGTCCTACGAGCGCCTGGCATTCCTCGGCGACAGCGTGCTCGGGCTCGCGATCACCACGCACCTGTACCCGCGGCTGGACCCCGAGGGCTTCGGGCCCGGCCGCTTGACGAAGATCCGAGCGCAGGCGGTCTCGGGGCGTTCCTGTCGCGCCGTCGCCGAGCGCCTGGGAGTGCCCGAGCGGCTGCGCGTCGCCGCCCCGCCCGGGGCCCTCGCCGGGATCGATGCGCTCATCTGCACCGAGCGGGTGCTCGCCTCGGTGATCGAGGCGGTAATCGGCGCCTGCTACCTGAGCTTCGGCTACGACACGACCGCGGCCGCCGTCGTCGCGGCGTTCACCCCGGAGATCGAGGAGGCGCTCGAGCATCCGGTCGACTTCAAGTCCGCGCTGCAGGAGCGGTTGGCGCGCCGGGGCGAGCTCGTCAGCTATGCGGTGGTCGACGAGCAGGGCCCGCCCCACGACCGCACGTTCACGGTGTCGGCGACGATCGCGGGCGTCGAGATCGGCAGCGGCAGCGGGCGCAGCAAGAAGGACGCCGAGCAGATCGCGGCTCAGGCGGCGCTCGCCGAGATGTCCCCGTGAGGAGCGGCGCGTGTATCTGAAGTCGGTCACCCTCAAGGGCTTCAAGTCGTTCCCCGATCGCACCCGGCTCGAGTTCGGGCCTGGGGTCAGCGTCATCGTCGGCCCCAACGGGTCGGGCAAGTCAAACGTGACCGACGCGGTGCTGTGGGCGCTCGGCGAGCAGTCGCCGGTGGCGGTGCGCGGCCAGTCGATGCAGGACGTCATCTTCGGCGGCGGCCCGGGACGACAGGCCGCCGGGCATGCCGAGGTCGAGCTCGTGCTCGACGACGGCGAGGGCGAGCTTGGACTCGGCGCCCCCGAGGTGTCGATCGTCCGCCGGTTCGACCGCTCTGGCGAGGGCGAGTACCGTCTCGCCGGCGCGCGCTGCCGCCTCGTCGACGTCCTGGAGGTGCTGTCCGACACCGGCCTGGGCAAGGAGATGCACTCGGTCATCTCGCAGGGGCGGATTGAGTCGCTCGTCACCTCCAAGCCGCGTGAGCGCCGGCTGCTGATCGAGGAGGCCGCGGGGCTGGGCAAGCACCGCAAGCGCCGCCGGCGCGCTGCGCTGCGGCTGCAACGCACCCAGGACAACCTCGACCGCGCGCTCGACGTCGAGCGCGAGGCGCGTTCCCGGCTGCGCCCGCTCAAGCGCCAGGCCGAGGCCGCCGAGCTCCACGAGCGCCTGCACCGCCAGTCGCTGGAGATCCGGTGGGAGCTCGCGCGCGACGACGTGCGCGATCGCGGCGTGGCGCTCGGCGCCGCGCAGGCCGCGGCCGCCGACGTGCGCGCTCGTCGCGAGCGGCTCGCCGCCGTGCGCGCCGAGGTGGCGGCCGAGCGCGAGGCCGCCGAGGAGGCGCTGGCCGCGCGCGGGGCCGAGCGCGAGGCGTGGTCGCATCGCGCGTACGCGGCGCGAGCGGCGACCCAGCGGATCGGCGATCGGATCGAGTCGCTCGAGCGCTCGGCGAGCGCGATCGCCCAGCGCCGCGAGCGGGCGGGCCGGGTGATCGCCGCGCTGGCCCAGCGGGCCGAAGCCGACGCCGAGGATCCCGAGCTCGACGTGCGGATCGAGCGCCTCGCAGAGGAGCTGACCGCGCTGGATCGCGATCGCGAGGCCGAGCTCGCCCGCCAGCTCGCCGAGCTCGAGACGCGGGTGGTCCGGGCCGACGCGCGCGTCGCCGAGGCCGCCCGGGCTGCTGACGCCGCCCGGGAGCGCCGGGCGCACGCCGACGCGACGCTCGAGGGCGCGCGGACCACCGTCCGCGTGGCCGAGCGCGGCGCCGAGGGCTGTCGCCGGGAGGCGGCCCGGATCGGCGGTGAGCTCGCCGGGGTCAATCGCTTCCTGCGCGACCACGCGATCGGGGTGCGCGGCGCGGCGGCGCTCGCTGACGAGCTCGAGGTCGAGGCCGGGTACGAGCTCGCGGTCGCGGCGGCGCTCGACGGGCGTCTCGGCGCGGCGCTCGCGGTCGACCGTGACCGAGCGGGCGGACTGCTCGACGAAGCGGGGGAGGCCGGCGGGCGCGCGCTCGTGCTCGGCGGCGCGTCGTCCGACGGACACGCCGCCGGGCCGTCGCCGGGACCGGGGGCCGAGCGCCTCGTCGAGCGCGTCCGGGGCGCGCCGGAGGCGATGGTGATCGCGGGCGCCCTGCTGCGGGCGACCTGGGTGGTCGAGGATCTCGCCGCGCTACCCGCCGACTTCGACGGGGTGGCCGTCACCCGTGCCGGGCGCGTGTGGTCGGCGGCCGGCCGCGAGCTGCGCCAGGCGCCGGCCGTCGGCGAGGATCGCGTGCTCGCCGAGCGCAATCGGCGCCAGGAGCTGATCGCCGCCAGCGAGGCCGCCGTCCAGGCCGAGGTGCAGGCCCGAGCGCAGGAGCAGCGAGCGGCCGGCGAGGCGTCGCGGGCCGAGGCCGAGCGCGAGCGCGAGGTCTCGGCGCACCGGCGGGCCGTCCGTGGGCTCGACGAGGCCCAGGAGGAGCGCCGGCGCATCGCAGCGGTGATCGAGCAGCGGCGGGCCGCGCCCGACGACGGGCCCCAGGCGGGGCGTCGTGCGCAGTTGACCGCCGAGCTCGCCGCGCAGGAGCGCCTGCGCGAGCGGGCGCGGCGCGAGCGCGCCGAGAGTGCGCAGCGGCTGGCGGAGCTGCGCGAGGCGGTGCGGCGCGACGAGGCGCTGGCCCCGGCGCTCGACGAGGTCCGGGCGGGCCTCATCGCGGCCGCCGAGGCCGCGCGCGGCGCGCTGGCGCGCTTGCAGGCCGCGCTGGCGGCCGATCGCGAGGCCGGCGAGCAGGCCGCCGGGCGATTGCGGGCCGCCGCGGCGCGCGAGGCGACGCTGCACGCCGGCATGAGCGCCGAGAACGACGCGCTGACTCGCGCCGAGGTGACCCTCGAGCGCGCCCGCGACCGCGAGACCGAGACCCGGCGGGTGCTCGGGGTCCTCGCCGCCGAGCTCGAGCTCGCCGCCGAGCCGGCGGCCGAGGCGCTGCACGCGGAGGCCCGCGAGGGGATGCAGACTCGGCTGCAGCGGCTCGCCCGCCGCCGCGAGCAGCTTGGGCCGGTCAACCCCCTCGCCCAGCGGGAATACGCCGAGGCGGTCGCCCACGTCGAGGAGCTCGAGGTCCAGCGCGCCGATCTGGAGGCGGCGCTGCGCGAGCTTCAGACGTTGATCTCCGACACCGACCGGCAGATCCGCACCACCTTCGAACAGACCTTCGCGGCCACCGCCGCCGCGTTCACCGAGCTCGCCGCGCAGCTGTTCCCCGGAGGCTCGGGCGAGCTGCGGGTGGTCACCGAGCGCGACGGCGCGCCGCGCGTGCTCGGCGGCGCGAGCGACGGCACCCGTGGCGCCGACGACGGCGAGACGCACAGCGACGGCGACGCCGACGGGAACGGGGACGGGGACGCCACCCCCCAGGCCGACGAGGAGCGGCTCGGGGTCGAGATCGAGATCACCCCGGCGGGCAAGGACCGCACGCGCCTGTCGCTGCTCTCGGGCGGCGAGAAGTCGATGACCGCGCTCGCGTTCCTGTTCGCGGTGTTCCTCGCGCGGCCGTGCCCCTTCTACATCCTCGACGAGGTCGAGGCGGCGCTCGACGATCTGAACATCGACCGCTTCCTGGCCCTGCTGCGCCAGTACGCCGCCCGGGCCCAGTTCATCGTCGTCACCCACCAGAAGCGCACGATGGAAGCGGCCGACTCGCTCTACGGCGTGTCGATGGGCGCCGACGGCATCTCGAAGGTCATCTCGCAGCGGCTGCCGCCGCCGGTGGCCGAGGCCGCCTGAGCGCCCGGACCGCTGCGCTAACGTCGCCGCCGCGATGGCGCGCGACTGGCGAGACGTGTTCATCCTCGACGGGAACGCCCCCGCGGCGATCGCCGAGGATTCGGCCGAGGGCGGCGAGCGGCGCATGGGCCGGTTCCGCCGCCTGCGCGAGAGCCTGCGGCGCACGCGCCAGGCGCTGCAGACCGAGATCCAGGCGACGCTGTTCGCGGACATCAACGAGGAGACGTGGGAGCGGCTCGAGGAGGCGCTCATCTACGCCGACGTCGGCGCCTCGACGACCGCCAAGGTCGTCTCCCAGCTCGAGCAGGAGGCCTCCGAGGAGAAGCTGTCGGGCGGGCAGGCGCTCTCGGACCGGCTCGTCGAGCTGCTGACCGAGATCGCCGGAACCGGCGACGACCGGATCGACCTGCGGCCCGAGCCGACGGTGATCCTCGTCGCGGGGGTCAACGGCACCGGCAAGACGACGACGCTCGGCAAGCTCGCCTGGCACCTGAGCCGCGAGCTGAGGCGCAACGTCGTCCTCGCCGCCGGGGACACCTTCCGCGCCGCCGCGGTCGAGCAGCTGCAGGAGTGGGCGCGGCGGGCCGAGGTGGGCTTCGTCATGGGGAGGGCCGGCGCCGATTCCGCCTCGGTCGCCTACGAGGCGATCGACACCGCGCGCCGCGACGGCGCCGACGTCGTGCTGATCGACACCGCCGGGCGCCTGCACACCCAGGACAACCTCATGGCCGAGCTGACCAAGGTCCGGCGGGTGATCGCCAAGCAGATCCCCGAGGCCCCGCACGAGACGCTGTTGACCGTCGACGCCACGACCGGGCAGAACGGCCTGCGCCAGGCAAAGCTGTTCTCGGAGGCGATCGACGTCTCGGGACTCGTGCTGACCAAGCTCGACGGCACCGCCAAGGGCGGCATCGCGCTGGCGATCGCCTCCGAGCTGGGCATCCCGGTCAAGCTCATCGGCGTCGGCGAGCGCCTCGAGGATCTGCGGCCGTTCGATGCCGGCGAGTTCGCGCGCGCGCTCGTGTCCGACGCCTGAGCCCGAGGTGCGAAGGCGCTCGGCCGCGGGCTGAGACGGCGCCCCGCTCGGAGCGGGATGAGACGGCGCCCCGCTCGGCGCAGCGCGTTCCCGTGGGGCGCGTCGCGTTGTCGTGGGCGCCGGCGACCACAAGCTGCGCGATCGGTGGCCGTCCATCCCGCCGCCGGTCCGGGCCCAGAACGCCTGGGGTGCCAGCGCGCCGGGCGGGGCGCGCGGCGGTCGCCGGCATCGCCCTTGTGTTCGCCGGCGCCCACGACCACGCGACGCGCCTCCTGGGAACGCGGGCGATGCCCGGCGGCTCGCCGAGGCGCACCGCCGGCTTTCACTGCGTCGATTCAGGTTCCCTGAGGCGGACGAGTTCGGATGGTCGGCCTTTAGACTCGGTGACAGATGTTCGACTCCCTTGCCGACAAGCTGCAGGCCACGCTTGAGGACGTTCGTGGCCGCGGCACGCTGACCGAGGCCGACATCAACGCCGCGATGCGCGAGATCCGCCTCGCGCTGCTCGAGGCCGACGTCAACTTCAAGGTCGTCAAGAGCTTCACCGGCGCGGTCAAGGAGCGCGCACTGGGGGCCGACATCATCGGTCAGCTCAACCCCGGCCAGCAGGTGGTCAAGATCGTCTCCGATGAGCTGACCGGACTCATGGGCCGCGACGCGAGCGAGCTGAGCTTTGCCTCCTCACCGCCGACGATCGTGCTGATGGCCGGCCTGCAGGGCTCTGGCAAGACGACCGCGACCGCCAAGCTCGCTCGCTACCTGCGCGAGCACGGCTCCTCGGTCGCCGTCGCCGCCTGCGACGTCTACCGGCCGGCCGCCGTCGACCAGCTCGTCAAGCTCGGCGGCCAGGCGGGCGTCGACGTCTACGAGCAGGGCACCGACCGGACGCCGGTCCAGATCGCCAAGTGGGCCGCCGACCGCGCCCGCCGTGAGGGGAAGGACGTCCTCATCGTCGACACGAGCGGCCGCCTGCACGTCGATCAGGAGCTGATGGCCGAGCTCGTCGAGATCCGGAAGGCGATCGACCCGCGGGACATCCTGCTCGTCGTCGATGCGATGACCGGTCAGGACGCGGTCAACGTCGCCGAGCAGTTCGGCGACGCCGTCGACTTCGACGGGGTCGTGATGTCCAAGCTCGACGGCGACGCCCGCGGCGGCGCCGCCCTGTCGGTCAAGGCGATCACCGGCAAGCCGATCCTGTTCGCGTCCACCGGCGAGAAGCTCGACCAGTTCGAGCGCTTCCACCCCGACCGCATGTCCCAGCGGATCCTCGGCATGGGCGACGTGATGACGCTGATCGAGAAGGCCGAGTCGATCCACGACGAGGAGCAGGCCGCCGAGCTCGAGCGCAAGCTACGCAAGTCGGAGTTCGGCCTCGATGACTTTTTGGATCAGATGCGCCAGATCCGGCGGCTGGGGCCTTTGCAGTCGCTGCTCGGCATGCTCCCCGGCGTCGGCAAGGAGCTCCGCGGGGTCAAGGTCGACGAGAAGGAGTTCGACCGCATCCAGGCGATCATCCTGTCGATGACCCCGCAGGAGCGTCGCCACCCCGAGCTGATCAAGGGCTCGCGCCGGCTGCGCATCGCCCAGGGCTCGGGCACCAACGTCCACGCGGTCAAGCAGCTGATCAAGCAGTTCGAGCAGATGCGCAAGGTCATGCGCCAGGTGGCGCAGGGCAAGATGCCCGATCTCGGCGCGCTCATGCGCCAGGCCCGCTGAGGCGCCCTTCGGATCGGCGGGCTCCGGGCGCGGAGCGATGCGGGACGTGTGGCTAAGTCCGCACTCGACATCACGCGCCGCTCGAGATCGCACTTAGCAACGCCAGGTGTGGCTAAGTCCGCACTCGGCTACCGGCCGTGGCCGAGTGCGGGGTTGGCCACACACCAGTTTGGCCGGGCCCAGCGCTGACGGCTCGGCAAAGCCAACCAGCACGCTGATGTGTGCCGGCACGCCCTGTACGGCGGTCGGATCGAGCTGCCTGCGGTGGGCGCCGACGGCGGACTCGGCCGCCGGCACGGGCACGATCAGACTCGTTCTGGCAGCCATCGCGGAGCCGACACGCTAACCTCGTCGGCCGACATGTCAGTACGACTACGGCTCACACGCATCGGTTCGCGCAAGAACCCGG
>JAFAYV010000021.1 GCA_019240115.1 Solirubrobacterales bacterium
CGTCCGGATCGGATCCGGCCTCGGCCAGCTCGAGCGCGAGCACGGCGGCATCGAACACCACTCCGGCCGCATCCATGATCCGCCTGGCTGCCCGCCAGTGTTCGGCCGCGGCATCGCGATTGCCGGCTCGCGCGGCCACATGCGCAGCCAGCCGCCGAGCCTGACCAGTCACGTACGGCGAGGACTTCGGCGCCACCGCTCCCTCGAGCGCCTCGAGCGCCACGGTGAGCGGGTCGTCCTCACCGCTGCTGACCAACAGATCGACCGCGAACGGAACCCACGCCGGCCACTCCGCGTAGTCACCGGAGCGAGCTTCGACAATTGCCGCCAGCGCCCGCTGCGGATCGTGCTCGAGCTGCGCCAGCGCAACCGCCCGTACGCTGCGGTAGTCGCTCTCGACCGCGGCCCCAGATTCCGCCTGGCGCCGGTCGAAGCCGTCGATCAACGAGCGCGCGAGGTCGTCCTGTCCGCGGGCGAGCGCGATCAGCAGCGGCGGACCGATCGCCATGCCGGCGTTCGCCGGCGCGCTCTCAAGCGCGGCCTGGTCAACGGTCTCGAGCGCCTCGTCCCAGGCTCCGACGCAGCAAAGGATGCGCGCGAGGTGGAGCACCGCGAGCTCGTGTCCGGTGCGGCTCGCGACCCGCTCGGCAGCCGCAATCGCGGTCCGCGCCGTGTCCGCGGCCTCGGCGAAACACCCGAGGGCGGACAGCGTGATCGCGATGTTGGTCAGCGTGATCGGAACGTCGGCGGGCGAATGGAGCTCCCGAACGCGCAAAGCGTCGCGGAACACGTCGAGCGCCTCAGCCGGGCGCCCGAGCTCCACGAGCGCCGACGCCCGGCAGTTCAGAGCCAGCCCGAGCTCCTCCTCCGCGCGCGCACTCCTCGCGGCTGCGGCCGCCTCGGCCGCGGTGCGCTCGGCGCCCTGCGCGTCGCCGTCGTAGTAGAGGACTCCGGCGAGCGCCGCCGCGGCGCCCGCGAACGCGGCGTCCTTCGCTGCGTCGAGCCCGTCCCGGACCTCGCGGAGCGGGTCCACGAGTTCAGTGGCCGGCCGAGTCCACCTGTGTACGTACAGCTCCCGCGCGCGCAGCGCCAGCGCCTCACGCTCACGGCCCGCCTCCGCGTGCAGCTCGCGCGCCTTCGCGTAATGCTCGGCGGCCGCGCTCCGGTCCCCTTCATGCTCGGCGCACCGCGCCGCCTCGACGAGGTGCGCTGCTCGCCGCCGCTCGTCGGGCTCGATCTCAGCAGCCCGATCGAACAGCGCGATCGCCTCGTGGAGTGCGCCGACGCCGGCCGCACGCCGCGCCGCCTCGGCGATCGTGGCCAGCGCCCGCCGGCGGATGAACTGCGCATCGTCCGCTCCGGGGTCAGTTTCGGCGGCCGCCAACAGGTGACCGGTGTAGATGCCCGCCACATCCGGGTCGGGCTCACCGTGGGCCAGCCACTCGGCGGCGGCAAGGTGCCGCTCCTTGCGTGCTTGCTTGGACATCGTCGCGAGCGCCACCCGCTGGATCTGGCGGTGCGAGAACTGGTACTGACCCCGCTCGGGCGCCAGCGGATCGGTCGACACGGTCAGGAACTGCTTCGCGACCAACCCGTCGCACAGGATGCGCACGTCCGCCTCGGGAGCCCCGGCGACCGCCGCCGCGCTCGGCGCGCTGAATGGCTGAGCGAGGACGGCGGCGTCGAACAGCACGTGACGCTCATCGCTGCCGAGCGTGTCCAGACGCCCGGCGATCAGCGCGTGGATGCTCGGCGGGACCGCCAGCTCGTCCACATCCCCGATCAGACGGTAGGTGTCCGCGTCGCGCTCGGCCACCATGACCCCTCGGTCCGCAAGCATGCGCAGGGACTCCACCGCGAACAGCGGGAAGCCCCCGGCGTGATCGCGTACGGCCGCCAGCAGCTTCGAGGGTGCGTTGTTGACCGCCGCGGCGACGAGCGTCTCGATCTCGGCGGGCGCCAGCGGCTCGAGGTCGAGGCGGACACCGCGCCGGCTGAGGGCGTCGAGGCGCTCGCCGGGACGGCTCAGCACAAGGACCAGGATCGGTGCGCGCGCGGCCCATTCGACGAGGTGCTCGATGAACTCGTACAGACCCTGGTCCGCCCAGTGGAGGTCCTCGAAGAGAAGCAGCACCGGGTGGCGCTCGGCCAGGCGCTCGAACAGCAAGCGCCACGCGGAGAACAGCTCGCCGCGGTCGATCAGCGCGCTGCCGTCGTCATGTCCCAGGAGCCGGCGCAGGGCCCGTCCGACGCGCGCATGGCCCTCGGCATCGCCGGCGAAGACGTCGTCGAGGAGCGCGTCGAGCTTCGTGCGCTCGATCTCCCGAGAATCCTCGAGGGTGATCCTGGCCCTCATCCGGACCATGTCGCCGAGGGCGCGGAAGCCGATGCCCTCTCCGAAGCTCGAGGCTTGTCCGCGATGCCAGAGGACAGGCGCTGCGAGCCCGTCGGCGTACTTCTCGAGCTCCCAGGCCAGGCGCGACTTGCCCAGTCCGGCGTCACCCACGACAGAAACCAGCGCCAGGCCCGCGCCGGGTTCGAGGATTCGATCCAGCGCGCCCCGCAGGACGTCCTGCTCGGCGCTCCGCCCCACCAGCGGTAGCTCGAGTAGCGGGCGTCCCGCACCGCCCACGGTGGCCACGATCCGCATCGGCCGCCAGGCCTGAACCGGAATCGACTTGCCCTTTACGACGTGGGTGCCGGCGTCCTGGTAGATGATCGCGCGGTCGGTCGCCAGCCGGGTCACGTCATCGACGACCACCGTGCCGGGCTCGGCGATCGACTGCAGCCGAGAGGCGGTGTTGACCGCATCTCCCTGCACCATCCCCTCGTCGACCGAGGCGACGTCGACAGCGGCCTCGCCGGTGAGCACGCCGACCCGCAGCCGCAGCTCGAGACCGAGCCGGTCGCCCAGGCTGGTCACCGCCGCCACGAGGTCGAGGGCCGCTCGCACCGCTCGCTCGGCGTCGTCCTCCCGGGCGACCGGGGCGCCCCACACGGCCATCACGCCGTCGCCCTCGTACTTGCGGATCGTGCCGCCGTACGCGGCGACGATTCTCCGCGCGGCCACGAAGTACGTGGCCACCAGCTGGCGCACATCCTCGGCGTCGCGGCTTTCGCTGAAGGCGGTGAAGCCGGCGAGGTCGGCGAACAGCACCGAGACCAGACGGCGCTCGATCGCAGGCAAATCGAACACGCTCGATGAGAGCCTGGCCTCGGACTCTTCAGCTGCAGCCCCCGGAGCAGCCTCCATCTCCGGCGGCGCCCCCCGACCGGTCAGCGGCGGTATCGCCGCTCCGCACTGCAGGCAGAACCTCTGGCCCGGCTGGCTCGTCAGCGTCCCGCACGTCGGGCAGTGGAGCGCCTGCGGGGCGCCGCACTGGCCGCAGAACTTCGCCCCTACCGGGACCTCAGCCGAGCAGGTCGGGCACGTCGAGCTCATCCGGCACCACGGACCTGCGATCAGACGCCACAGTGGGCTGCGGTCGCGACCGGATCGGGCCGAGCCGCGCGCGCGTGCGGGCTCGCGGCGGCGTCTCTCGCCGGCGGCGCTCCAGGTCCGCCTGGGGATGGTGGCGCCGGGCAGGACCCGCCCCTACCGGTCAGGTTGGGCAGCGCCGCCTCATACTGCTGGACGATCGCGGATGAGCAAATCGACTGCGGGCTGCCGCCGGTCGCCTCGCACACCTCGGCGGTCATCACCTCCGCCTCACCCGCGATCGCCTGGGTGGAGAGGTTGCCCGGATCGGTCAGGCCGTCGGCGAGCTGTGTCCACGACTTGTGGGCGATCAGCTGCGGATCGACCGTCGAGCGGTCGACGATGAACCGGTTGGCGATATCGATGAACGGCGTCTCGACCGAAGGATCGAACGTGTGCAGCAGCGTGGATTCACCACGGGTCAGTGTCTGCAGGCGAGCGAGGCCGGGGGGCTTCGGAACGTTGCTCCACACCTCGACCGGGACAAACGAGATGTAGGCACTCCGGTAGCTCGATCCGAAGAAAGTGAACGTCCTCACCTGCGGGCGGTTGGTGAAGATGCTCTGCATCAGGTGCAGGTCCGAAAACGTTCCGAACTGCGACAGCGCGATGATCATCCCCCAGCGCTGCACGCCGCAGAACGGACACGCCTCCGACCCGGCGTAGAACACCTCCGGCTTGCCGCCGGCGATCAGGGGATTGGACGGCTGCTGGATCACCGGCCCGGCCATCCCGAAGCGGGTGGTGCTGAGCGCCTGCTCGGCCGCCGCCTCAAGCGCGCCCGAGGGGACGCGGGTGACCTTGCCCGCCACCAGCTGGGCCAGGGCGGCGTAGGCCGACTGCCACGCCTCGGCGTACGAATCGACCGCGGCCGACAAGTGGCCGGCACGCGCCTGCCGGTTGCCGGTCGAGACTGCCTGCCTTGCTCCCGCGAGCCGCGCCGCGCTCGCGCCGCGCGCCTGCGCGATCGCGTCTTCGGCAAGCGCTCGATCGGCCGCCAGGATCTGCTCCGCCGCTGTCCTCGCGCCCAGGGCGGACAGCCCGGTCAGGTCGCCGACGGCGTGACCCGAGGCGGTGAAGACGCTCCGCCCGTAAGGCGGAGCGTCAGCCACACGAGCGTTGATCCACAGGCTCGCCGCCGTGCCCTGGGCCAGCGCGGCGCTCGCCTGCGGCGAGAGCGCGCGTACCTCGCGCACTGCCAGCTGCAGCGCGTCCCTCGGGGCCGGCGCTGCACCGGCCGCGCTCGCGGAGCCCGACAGCACCGCGCAGAAGAACGCTACGGCGAGCGCGGTGCGCCGTGCTGAGGCGGCCGCCCGGATCATGACGGCGGCCCGGGCGGCGGCCCCGAGGGGAGTTTGCGAAGAACCGCGGCCGCGGCAGCCTGGACACCGCGTGACCTGCAGACAGTGCCCGGCCTGCCCTTGGTCACGGTGCAGATCGCAGCCGTCCACAGGTTGGCCAGGCCGTCCACCTCACGCGCAATCCGATTGTGCGCGTTCGCCAGGCTCCCCGCGATCTGCGACCACGACTTGTGGGCGAGTGTCCCGGGGTCATATCCAGAGCCGTTGAAGCCCCAGGCACCCCCGATGTCGAGCGCAGGAGCGGTGTGAGCGAGATGCACCGTAAACAGCGAGCGCTCCTCGCGCCGAGTCGGCTTTTGGAGGTTGCGTCCGTTGACGTCCTGCAGCACAACCGACGCGAAGCTGATGTAGGGGCTGCTGTAGCTCGCTCCGAGGAAGCTGAGCCCGTCCGTGTACGGAAAGCAGTACAGCGGGTTCAGGTTGCACGGATCCTCGGCGACCTTGCAGAAGTAGGTGCCGGTGTTGACCGCGCCGAGCCCGGTGAGCGTTCCGAAGCGGCTGAGAGCCACGGCCAACCCCCAGCTGTTCGCCGCGCAGTGAGGGCACCAGGCCAGTGCGACCACCACGACCTCTGGCTTGCCGTCGCTCGTCAACCGCCCGTTGCGCTTGCTTATCCCGAAGTCCTGGCTGGTGATCGGGTTGCGACTGTCCCCTGCGCCGACCTGATTGAGCGTGCTGGCCGGCACGCCGGTCACGAGCTGAGTTACCTGCGCCGGCGCCGGGGTCGAGCCGTCCGAACGCGGCGCGGCCTGCGCGGTCTGCGCGGCGGGAACCAAGGCAAGCGCCAGTAACAGTGCCCCACAGACGACCGGCAGCCGTCTCACAAATCAAAACCTATACATGTCGGCCCTTGTGTGCAACCGGGCCGCGTGGACGCTCAGCGCTCGACGAAGTACGTCCCGCTCCCCTGGCCGCTGGAGAACCACCGGCTGGTCACGGTCTTCTTGCGCGTGTAGAACTCCACGGCGTCGGTGCCGTGGGCGTGCACGTCGCCGAGGAAGCTGTCCTTCCAGCCACTGAACGGGAAGAACGCCACCGGCGCCGCCACGCCGATGTTCACGCCGACCATCCCGGCTTGAACCTCGTGGCGGTAGCGGCGGAACGACGAGCCTGACTCGGTGAAGATCGAGGTGCCGTTGCCGAACCGGCTGGAGTTGACCACCCGGATCGCCTCGTCCAGACTGGGCACGCTGATCACGCACAGGACCGGCCCGAACACCTCCTGCTGGGCGATGTCCATCTCGGTGCTGACCTCGTCGAGGATCGTGGGCCCCACGTAGGAACCGCTCGGTTCCCCGCCGTCGGCGCTCCGCCCGTCGAGCACGACCTTCGCCCCGGACGCCTCGCCGCGGGCGATCCACTCGCGGATCCGGTCGCGCGCCGTGCACGAGATGACCGGCCCGACGTCGTTGTCCTCGTCGAGGCCGTCCCCCACCCGCAGCTCGCGACTCGCCGAGACCAGTGGCGGCATCAGCTGCTCGTGGGCATCGCCCACCGTCACCACGACCGAGCCGGCCATGCAGCGCTGACCGGCGGCGCCGAAGGCCGAACCGATGATCCCCTCGACGGTCTTGTCGATCACCGCGTCGGGCATGACCACCATGTGGTTCTTCGCGCCCCCGAGCGCCTGCACGCGCTTACCGGCCTTCGCCGCGCGCTCGTAGACGATCCGCGCCACCGGCGCCGACCCGACGAACGACACCGCGTCGATCCCGGGATGGTCGAGGATCCCCTCCACCACCTCGCGACTCCCGTTGACGAGATTGACGACGCCCGGCGGCAACCCCAAGGCGTGCAGCTCCTCGAAGGCGATCTGCTGGGTCATCGGCACCTGCTCGGACGGCTTCAAGATGAACGTGTTGCCGCACGCGATCGCGAACGGCAAAAACCAGAACGGCACCATCGCCGGGAAGTTGAACGGCACGATCGCCGCGCACACCCCGACCGGCTGGCGGATCGTCTCCGCGTCGATGTTGCGCGAGACGTCCTCGAGGATCCGGCCCTGCATGGTCGTGGGGACCGCGGTAGCGGCCTCGACCATCTCGATCATGCGCGCGACCTCGGCCCGGGCGTCCACCAGCGTCTTGCCCATCTCGGTGGTCACCGAGCGCGCCATCTCATCGCTGCGGGCGACCAGCCGCTCGCGCAACTCGAACAGCTTTCGCGCCCGCGCGATCGTCGACACCGCGCGCCACTCGGGCAGCGCGTCGCGCGCCGCGCGCACGGCGTCGTCGAGGTCCGGCGCCCCTGACAGCGGCACCCGGGCAAGCACCTCGCCGGTCGCCGGCCGGGTCACGTCGAGCTCGCCGGTCGCGGCGCGCGCCGGGGTCCAGTCGCCGTCGATGTAGTTATCGAGAAGTCGGGTTGCGGTCACAGCCATCAGAGGGTCCATTCATGGTCGGGGTCGTTGGCGATGGCCCACACGCGGGCGGGGCCGGCCATCACGTTCAGGTAATACACCTCGTAGCCGGGCGGGGCAGAGACGGTGTGGTAGCCGCGCGGCACCAGCACGCAGTCGCGGTCGCGGAAGGCGATCGCCTCATCCAGCGCCGTGTCGCAGGCGTAGACCCGCATCAGCCCGAAGCCGCGCGGTGGCTTGATGCGGTTGTAGTAGGTCTCCTCCAGGCGCGACTGCCGCGGCGGGTCATCGTGATCATGCTTGTGCGGCGGATAGCTCGACCAGTGCCCTTCCGGGGTGAGCACCTCGACGACCAGCAGCGACTCGGCCGCGCGGTCAGCCATCAGGATCGGACGGATGTGGCGCTCATGGACGCCCCGGCCGCGCACCTCGACCGAGATCTCCTCTCCGGGCAGCACGCGAGGTTCGGCCCCGCCGCCCGGCGCCGGCGCCCAGCACAGTGCGACCTCGGCGCCGCCGTCGGCCGCCCGGAAGGCCACATGCGACCCCGGCGGCAGGTACCCGGCGTCGGGCTTTCCGGCCCACGGATCGCTGCGGCCGCCCAGGTCCATCCACTCGCCGTGCTCTGAGGCGACGTGCACTACGCCCGAGATGACGACCGCGCACAACTCGCGCGCGCCGCAAGCGCGCTCCGCGGTCGCGCCCGCGGCCAGCGACACCACCTCGAAGCCGATGTACTCCCACCCGGCCGACTCGGGGGTGACGCTGAGGATCGTCCCGTCCTCGGCCGGGGCCGAGGCGGCGTGGACGAGGAGCTCGCTCATAGGTAGTGGCGCTGGTGTTCGTGGGCGCGCTCATACGACTCGCGCGCCGCCCGCACGCCCTCGTCCTCGGACACCTCGGCCACCGGCACGTCCCACCAGCTCTCGTAGCTCGGTACACCGTGGTAGCGGTCGGCCTCGATGTACACCACCACCGGGCCGTCCGCGCCGCGCGCCTCCGCCAGCGCCGCGCGCAGCTCGCCGATCGACTTGGTTCGCATGACCCGCGCGCCCAGGCTCTCGGCATTGGCCGCCAGGTCGATCGGCAGAACCTCAGTCGACGCCGGGTCGAGCGGCACCGACCCGTTCTCCGAGTAGCGGTAGAGCGTCCCGAACCCGGCCGAGCCGACCGAACGCGACAGCGCCCCGATCGAGGCGTAGCCGTGGTTGTCGACCAGCACGATCACGATCGGGACGCGCTGCGCCACCGCGGTGACCAGCTCGCCGGGCAGCATCAGGTAGGACCCGTCGCCGACCAGCACGTACACGTCGCGCTCGGGCGCCGCGAGCTTGACGCCCATTCCGCCCGGGATCTCGTAGCCCATGCACGAGTAGCCATACTCGACGTGGTAGCCCTTGCCGAGCGGGTCGCGCGCGCGCCACAGCTTGTGCAGGTCGCCCGGGGCCGAGCCGGCCGCGCACACCACCACGCCGTCCTCGCCGGCCGCATCGTTGATCTCTTTGATTATTTGGGCTTGGGTCGGTAGGCCGGCGTGATCGCCATCGAGCGAAACCACTCGCGCCACCTCCTGATCCCATGCCGCCGACTCGGTCCGCGCGCGCGCCTCCCAGTCGTCTGAGACACGATGGCCGGCCAGCGCCTCGCGGAGCTGCTCGAGCGCCACGCGGGCGTCGGCCACCACGGGCAGGCCGCCGTGCTTGCCGGCGTCGAAGGCAGCCACGTTGACGTTGACGAAGCGCACGTCCGGGTGCTGGAAGGCTGACTTCGACGCGGTGGTGAAGTCGCTCCAGCGCGTGCCGAGGCCGATTACGAGATCCGCCTCGCGCGCCAAGCGGTTCCCGGCGCTACCGCCGGTGGCTCCCAACGCTCCCAGACTGAGCGGATGCTCGGAGACCAGCGCGCCGCGCCCGGCCATCGTCTCTGCGACCGGGATTCCGGTGGCGTCGACGAGCGCGCGCAGGGCGACCGTCGCCTCGCTGTAGATCACCCCGCCGCCGGCCACGATCAGGGGACGGCGCGCCGCGCGGATGAGCT
>JAFAYV010000076.1 GCA_019240115.1 Solirubrobacterales bacterium
TCGGGCGCGATCATCGTCGCCGACGAGACCAAGCGCGTGCTCGACGTCGCCTTCAAGGTGGCCAAGTTCTACGCCCACGAGTCGTGCGGCAAGTGCGTGCCCTGCCGTGAGGGCACCAACTGGACCCAGAAGATGCTCCACCGGATCCAATCCGGCGAGGCCACGCCGATCGCCACCACGTCGTCCAGCGGGGCGGCGCCGGCCGCGGCCCGGGCGGCCTCGATCTCCGCCTCCAGCTCGGGGCGGAACTTCTCGATCAGCGAGCCGATCGGCATCGCCATCGCGTCGCCGAGCACGCACAGGCAGTTGCCGATGATCTGCTCCTGGACCGAGGCCATGATGTCGAGGTCCATCGGGGTCGCCTCGCCGGCGTAGATGCGGCTGACCATCTTCTGGGTCCAGTTGGTCCCCTCACGACACGGCACGCACTTGCCGCACGACTCGTGCGCGTAGAACTTGGCGACCTTGTACATCGTGTCGATCACCCGCCGCGACTCGTCGGCGACGATGATCGCGCCCGAGCCGAGCATTGTCCCCGCCTTGGCGAGGCTGTCGAAGTCGTAGGGGATGTCGAGGTCTGAGCCGGTCAGCACCGGGGCGCTCGAACCGCCCGGGAACCAGAACTTGACCGGCTTGCCGCTCGGGGGGCCGCCGGCGAGCCCGTAGATGATCTCGCGCGAGGGGGTGCCGAGCTCGATCTCGTAGTTGCCCGGCCGGCGGACGTCGCCGCTGATCGACACGAGCTTGGTGCCGGTGGAGTTCTCGACGCCGATCTTGGCGTACTCGGCGCCGGTCATGCGGATGATCGTCGGCAGCGTGGCGAGCGTCTCCACGTTGTTGATCAGGGTCGGCCCGGCGTACAGGCCCTCCACCGCGGGGAACGGCGGCTTCAGGCGCGGGTTGCCGCGCTTGCCCTCGAGCGAGTCGAGCAGCCCCGTCTCCTCGCCGCAGATGTAGGCGCCGGCGCCGCGGTGCAGCACGAGCGACAGCGAGATGCCGGTGTCCAGGATGTTCGCCCCGAGGTAGCCGGCCTCGGCGGCCTCGGCGATCGCCGCCTCCATGATGTCGCCCTGCAGTTGATACTCGCCGCGGATGTAGATGAACGCGCGGTCGAGCCCGCCGGCGTAGGCCGCGATGACGATCCCCTCGATCAGCATGTGCGGGCTCTTCTGCATCAGCTCGCGGTCCTTGAACGTCCCCGGCTCTGACTCGTCGGCGTTGCAGACCAGGTACTTGTCCATGTCGCCCTTGGGCAAGAAGGAGATCTTGCGTCCGGCCGGGAAGCCGGCCCCGCCGCGGCCGCGGATGTTGGCGTCCATCAGGCTGGATAGGACGTCCTCGCGCGACATCGCAAGCGCCGTGCGCAGGGACTGATAGCCGCCGCGCCGCTCGTAGACGGCGAGCGTGTTCAGGTGCGGCTCGTCGATGTAGTCGAACAGGAGCTTTCTCATCGGTCCGTCCCGTCGGTCGGTGGCTGGGGTGGGCGCTCGACCGGCGCCGAGGGGCCGAGACGGTCGGTGACGGCCTCGAGGTCGCCCACCCCCGCCCGGTCGGTACGGCGCCGATGATCGGGCGTGGTGAACTCGTGCGGGCCTTCCGGGTTGGCGCCGGGGTCGACCGACAGCCGGTAGCGGATCTGCTTGTCGGCGAGCACCGGGCGCCCGGCGCGCAGGTCCTCGATGATCTGCGCCGGGTCCTCGGTGGTCAGCGGCCCGACGTACTCGCCGTTGACCGACGCCATCGGCGCGATGTCGCAGGCGCCGAGGCACTCGAAGGAGCTGACGTGCACGTGTGCGTCGCCGGCCGCGGCCGCCACCATCGCGTCGAAGAGCTCGTCGGCGCCGAGCAGCGAGCACGAGATGTTCGTGCACACGTAGACGTCGTCGTGCTTGGGCCGCGGGTCGGTCTCGAGCATGTCGTAGAACGTCGCCACCGAGGTGAGGTAGGCCGGGGTGACGCCCATCACCGCGGCGACCTGATCGATCGCCAGCGGCGAGCAGTAGCCGTGCACCGCCTGGGCGGCGTGCAGCGCCGGGATCGCCGCCGAGCGCCGGTCGGGATACTTGGCCATCGCCGCGTCGATCTCGCGCCGCAGGTCCGCGGGCACCGGCGTCGTCGCGGGGTCGGGCGTCGTCGCCGGGGGCTTTGACAGGTCGACCGAGTCATCCCAGCCGGGGACGCGCGACCCGTGGCCGAAACGGGGAACCGGGCGGGGCGGGGTCATCGCGGCCTCAGCGGTCGATCCCGCCGAGGATCGGGTCGAGCATCGCGAGGGTGGCGATGAGGTCGGCGATGTAGGAGTCGCGCACCATCGGCGCGAGCGCCTGCAGGTTCGTGAAGCTCGGGTCGCGCATGTGCACCCGCGCCGGCTTGCCCGAGCCGTCGGCGCGCACGAAGCAGCCGAGCTCGCCGCGCGGGCCCTCGATCGGGTAGTAGCTCTCGCCGGGCGGCACGCGGAAGCCCTCGGTGACGAGCTTGAAGTGGTGGATGAGTGCCTCCATGCTCGTCGCCAGCTCGTGGCGGGGCGGGAGCGCGACCTTGCGGTCGGGAGTGATGAACGGCCCTTCGGGCAGACCCTCGAGCGCCTGCTCGATGATCTTCACCGACTCGTAGATCTCGGCGTGGCGGACGCGGTAGCGGTCGTAGTTGTCGCCGACGGTGCCGACCGGGATGCGGAATTGGAACTTGTCATAGCTCGAGTAGGGCGCAGCCTTGCGCAGGTCCCACGGATTGCCGGCGGCGCGCAGCAGCGGGCCGGTGACCCCGAGCGCCAGCAGCGAGGCCTCGTCGAGCGGGCACGTCCCGCGCAGGCGCTCGAGCACGATCTGGTTCTTCTCGAGCAGGTTGGCGTACTGGTCGGCGCGGGTCGGCATGTCGGCGAGGAAGCCCGACAGCTTGCGCGCGAAGCCGCGCGGGATGTCCTCGAAGACGCCCCCGACCTGGAAGTAGCGGGTGTGCATCCGCTGGCCCGAGGACATCTCCATCAGGTCGAGGACCTTCTCCCGCTCGCGGAAGCAGTACCAGAACATCGAGATCGCGCCGAGGTCGAGCGCGCTCGTGCCCAGCCAGATGAGGTGGGAGACGATGCGGTTGAGCTCGAGATGGATGACCCGCAGGTACTGGGCGCGCTCGGGGACCTCGATCCCGAGCAGGTCCTCGACCGCGCCGCAGAAGGCCATCGCGTTGAAGTAGTAGGAGACGTAGTCCATCCGCTCGATGACCGGGATGACCTTCCAGTAGGCCTTGTCCTCGGCGGTCTTCTCGATCCCGGTGTGGACGTAGCCGATGATCGGCTTGATGTCGCGGACCACCTCGCCCTCGAGCGTGGCGATCAGCCGCAGCACCCCGTGGGTGGCGGGATGGTGAGGCCCGATGTTCAGCGTCAGCAGCTCATGGGTCTCGCCCTGGCCGGCGGACTCGGTGCTGTAGGTGATCGACTCCTCGCGCTGGCGGTAGTCGGAGGTCTCAAGGGCCATCACTGCCACTTCCCGTAGCTGCGCTCTTCGTTGTAGGTGAACAGCACCGGCTCGCCGCCCACCGGATAGTCGCGCCGCTGGGGATAGCCCTCGAAGTCCTCGGGCATGAGGATGCGCCGCAGGTCGGGATGCCCGTCGAAGACGACCCCGAACATGTCGTAGACCTCGCGCTCGGGGAACTCGGCGCCGGGATGGATCTCGGTCGCCGTCGGCACGTGCGGGTCCGCGGTCGACACCCGCGTCTTGACCGAGATCCGGTCGACCGCCTGCATGTCGAGCAGCTCATACAGCACCCCGAGCCGGGGCTCCTCGGGAAAGTAGTCGACCCCGTGGAGGCTGGCCAGGAACGTGTAGCCCTTGCCGTGCAGGACGCGCAGGACCAACGGGACGTGCGCCGGCGCCGCCAGCAGCACGGCGCGGCGGCGCTGGAACTCGGTGCCGAGGATCGACTCTTCGTTGCCGTCGCGCAGCTCGTGCGCGGTCAGCTCCAGCCCCGTCGCATCAGGCACCGGCGGTGTCGCCTCCGGGATAGAGGTTGATCGCGGCGTCGTCGCGGCTGGCGCCCGAGCCGTCGAGCACCTCCTCGGTGCCCACCGCGTCGTAGCGCTCCCGCCAGCCGTCAGGGCTGTGGCCCTGGATCTTGTCGCGCAGGCGCAGGATGCCGTGCATGAGCGCCTCGGGCCGCGGCGGGCAGCCGGGCACGTGGACGTCGATCGGCATGAACTTGTCCGAGGGCACGAGCGCGTAGTTGTTGAACACGCCCATCGACGAGCAGCAGGCGCCCATCGAGATCGCCCACCGGGGCTCGAGCATCTGGTCGTAGATGCGCCGGATGACCGGCGCCATCTTCACCGACACCCGGCCCGAGAGGATGAGCAGGTCGGCCTGACGCGGCGATGCGCGAAACGCCTCCCAGCCGAACCGCGCGATGTCGACGCGGGCGCCGACGATCGACATCATCTCGATCGCGCAGCACGCCAGCCCGAATGTCATCGGATAGATCGAGTTGCCCTGGGACCACGAGACCGCCTTCTCGAGCGTCGTGGTCATGATGCTCTTCTCGACGTAGCGCTCCAGGGCCTCGCCCTCGAGGTCGCCGCGCAGGAGATCGCGGGACTGCAGCTGGCGAGCCCGGAACTCCGACGGATCGGTGAGCGGTTCGCGCTTCAGCTCCACTCCAGGGCTCCTCTGCGCCAGACATAGACGAAGGCGATCATCAGCAGCACGACGAACACGATCGTCTCGCTCAGGGCGAACGTGCCGAACGCCCGCAGCGAGACGGCGATCGGGTAGATGAAGATCACCTCGATGTCGAACAGGATGAACAGCATCGCGATCAGGTAGAAGCTGATCCCGAAGCGGAAGCCGCGCTGGATCTCCGAGGGCAGCCCGCATTCGTACGGCGAGCTCTTGCTCTGCTGGCGACGCGGGCTCCGGGTGCCGACGAGCAGGTTCAGCACCCCGAAGAGTGCCCCGACGCCGCCCCCGAGGACGAGGAAGACGATCGCCGGCAGGTAGCTTCGCAGCATCAGCTTCCTGTATATCACTCGACGCGTTTCTTGTAACAGGTTGTTACTTAGTGATGAATGCGGCTAACCGCTGGTGCGTGAGATGAAGCAGGTCCATCTCGTCGTCGGGATCCTGTCGGTCGCGCTCATGGGCGGCGCCGGGCTGTGGGGCGCCTGGTGCTGGTACACGACGCGCCAGAGCCGCCTCTTCTGGCGCCTGCTCCGCGCCGGCCAGGCGGTCGTCGTGCTCGAGATCGCGCTCGGCGGCATCTGGGTGCTGATGGGCCGCGGCGAGCCGAAGCTGCACCTCATCTACGGCCTGCTGCCGCTGCTCGTCTCCTTCTTCGCCGAGCAGCTGCGCATCGCCGCCGCCCAGATGGTCCTCGACAAGCGCGGCTTCGAGAGCTCGGCGGACGTGGGCGAGCTCCCGGCGCCCGAGCAGCGCGCGGTCGTCGTGGCGATCCTCCAGCGCGAGCTCGGGGTGATGGTGCTCGCCGCGCTCGTGATCGTCGTGCTGCTGATCCGCGCGGCGGGGACGGGCGGGTAGGGGGGCCGGGGCGGCGGGGACGGCCGGGCCGGGGCTGCGGCGCGGGGTCGGCCCGGACGTTTTCGTGACCACGGGCCCCGCCCCTCACGGGTGGTCAGGATCCGCGTCGGCAGGTGACCTAGATCCAGACCGCACGTCGTCCGAGGCCAGTGGGGGCGCGAAAAGTGTCGCCGCGTCGGGGCCGGCGGGTGCGCCCGGGGATCCCGGCGGGGCTACAGCGTGTGGTAGTGCCCGCCGTACCAGAGCAGCGGCTCGCCCTCACCGAGGCCGAGCGCGAGCACGCTGCCGATCGCGATCGTGTGGTCGCCGCCGGCGATCAGCTCGCGCAGGTCGCAGGTCGCCCAGGCGAGCGAGCCCTCGATCACCGGCATGTCGTGCTCGAGGCGGTGAGGGACGCCGTCGAGCTTCTCGGACTCGGGGAGCTTGGAGGCGAACACCCCGGCGAGCCGCTCCTGGTCGGCCGCGAGCAGGTTGACCGCGAAGCGCCCGGCCTCGCGGACGATCGGCAGCGTGCGG
Source organism: Solirubrobacterales bacterium (assembly GCA_019240115.1). GTDB lineage: Bacteria > Actinomycetota > Thermoleophilia > Solirubrobacterales > Solirubrobacteraceae > Palsa-465. The sequence goes on from JAFAYV010000076.1 coordinate 6,048, forward strand.
GCGCGGTTCTCGAAGCAGACGAGCGCGAGCAGCGGGTCGAGCGAGAGCGAGCACAGCGCGTTGGCGGTCATGCCGCCGGCCCCGGCGGCGCCCGCGCTCGTGATCACGGCGACGCCGGTGGCGAAGCGGCCGAAGACCTCGCGGAAGAGCTCGGGATCGGGGGCGGCGGCCATCGCGATCTCTTATACCGTCCCCGCCGCCCGCGGACGCCGGATCCGCGCCCGAGGGAAGAGCCCCGACGCCGACACCTCTGGTTGCCGCCGTAGGAGGACGCCCGCGTGTGTTGCCATTCGGCGGACGCCGCATAGCCGGCGCCGGGGATGGCCTAGCTTTCGCCGCCGCCGGGCCCGGTCCTTCCGCCGCCGGCGCCGGCAATCCGTATTGCGCCGATCGGGCTCGCGGCGGCCACTGGTCAGCGAATCTGCAGCGACCCGTAGGCGCCGAGCGCCTGGTCGGCGAGGATCGTCGACGCCATCAGGTATTGGCCGGGGGCGAGGGCGACGACGAGCTCGGTCGCCTGACCGGGCGCGATCGGCTGCGTCGAGGCGTCCGCGCGCCCGTCCTGGGAGATGACGAGGTCGTGGGTCAGGCGCCCGTAGTTGCGCACCGTGATCGTCAGCGTGCCGCTGGCAGCGCGCACGTCCTGGGGCGTGATCCGGTACTCGTTGAGCCCGATCTGCAGCGTTCCGTCAGAGCTGGCCGTGGCGACGTGGCCGCAGCCCACGCAGGCGAGGGTGGCCGCGAGGCCGAGCAGTGTTCGACTCGGTCGCACCGGCGGGCAGATTATGATCTGCCGTCGATGAGGCGGCTGGCGAAGATCTGGGCGCTCGGGGTCGTCTTCTCAGTTCCCCTCCTCGCCTCGGCCTGCGGCTCCGAGCACATCACCGCCAGCACGAGCGACGCGAGCGTCTACGCCGGCGCCCAGCTCTTCTCCGAGCGCTGCGCCGGCTGCCACACGCTGAACGTCGCCGGCACCCACGGCTCGGCGCCCAACATCCGCACCGCGCAGGCCAACAGCGGCCCGAACTTCAACGTCCGCTGCGAACGTCCGGTGACGCGCGTCCTGTACGCGATCGAGAACGGGGGCTTCTCGGGCGCCTACATGCCGCAGAACATCGTCGTCGGCCAGGACGCCACCAACGTGGCCAAGTTCGTGGCCACCTACGCCGGCCGGCTCGCGCCCAAGGAGACCGGCGTGGTCACGTGCCAGGACAAGGCGATCGGGACACTGCCGACCCCCGGCCAGCCGGCCACGACCGTCACCACCGGCGGCAACACGGGGACGGCGACCGCCAAGGCCCCCACCACCACCGCGCCGGGCAACGGCAACGGCGCCGCCAGCGGCAAGGGCGGATGATCCCGGCAGCTTCCGCGCCGGCCGCGTGCTCGACATCAGGTTGATCCGCCGCGACCCCGAGGGGGTCGCCGCCGCACTCTCGCGCCGGGGGCCCCAGGCCGCGCGGACGGTCGAGGCAGTGGTCGAGCTCGACGCGCGCTGGCGCGAGGTGACCGCGGCCCTCGAGCAGCTCCGCGCCGAGCAGAACGCCGCCAACCGGGCGCTGCGCGGCGCGCCCGACGACGCCCAGCGCGCTGCACTGGCCGAGCTGGCGGCGCGCGGCCGGACGCTGTCGGACGAGGAGGCGAGCTTGCGCGCGCAGCGCGACGCGGCGATGGCGTCGCTGCCCAACCTCCCGATACCCGAGGCCCCGAACGCCGACGAGGTGCTGCGCGAGGTCGGCGAGCGCCTGCCAGCGGGGCGCGACCATCTCGAGCTCGCCGGCTCGCGGATCGACATGGAGCGCGGGGCGCGGCTGTCGGGCTCCCGGTTCGCCTATCTGCGCGGCGACCTGGTGATGCTCGAGATCGCGCTCCTGCGCTACGCGATGGACAAGCTCGCTGCCGAGGGCTTCGAGCCGGTCATCCCGCCGGTGCTCGTGCGCGAGCCGGCGCTCTACGGGACCGGGTTCCTCCCGGACACCGAGCAGCAGATCTACACGCTGCCCGACGACGACCTGTATCTGACCGGCACCTCAGAGGTGGCGCTCGCCTCGCTGCATCGCGACGAGATCGTGCCCGTCGACGCGCTCCCGCGGCGCTACGCGGGCTTCTCGAGCTGCTTTCGCCGCGAGGCGGGAGCCGCCGGCAAGGACACCCGCGGCATCTTCCGCGTGCACCAGTTCGACAAGATCGAGATGTTCTGCTTCGTCGCGCCGGAGCTGGCCGCCGATGAGCATCTGCGTCTGCTGGCGATCGAGGAGTCGATCATGGCCGACCTGCGGATCCCCTATCGGGTGGTGGCGATCGGCGTCGACGATCTCGGTGCCTCGGCGGCGATGAAGTACGACGTCGAGGCGTGGCTGCCCGGCCAGCGACGCTACCGGGAGCTGACCTCGTGCTCGAACACGACCGACTACCAGGCGCGGCGCCTCGACGTCCGCTATCGCCCGGCCGAGGGTCGGCCCGCGCACCTGGCCACCCTGAACGGCACCGCGGTCGCGATCGGCCGCACGATCATCGCGCTGCTCGAGAACGGACAGCAGCCCGATGGATCGGTGACGCTGCCGCCGGCGCTGCACGGGCTGGGGGCGCCGGACCGGCTCGCCCCCTCCGATGGGCGCTAGACCGCGCGCAGCGCGGGCGGGCGACCGCTGTCTAGCACCACCAATGCCGCCCGGGGCGGCCCGCAGGTCGCGATCCGGGCGCGCAGGCGCACGCCGAACGTATCCCACGGACGCACGAACCGGGGCGTCAGATCGGGATGCACGCCGTCAGCGGCTTGCGCGAGCGTCGCGGCGAACCCGGTCTGACCCTGTGATTCCGCATCGGCCGGCACGAGCAACTCGGCGATCGGGCGGTTGATCGCCTCCTCCTCGCCGACGCCGAGCAACAGCTCCGCCTCGCGCGACATCGCCTGCACGAGGAGCGCCGAGTCGACGACCATGAACGCGTCCCGGGCGCCGGGGATCGCGTCCTGCCGCGTCTCCAGCAGCAGGCCCAGGCCGCACGCCGTGCACACCCGAGCCATGGGCGCGGGCGCGCCTGCGCTCGGCGAGGGCGCCGCGCAATGACCGCAGAACCACTGGTAGGCGACATCCGTGTCGAGCCCACCCTCGACAAGTCTCAACGCTGTTCTTGGCATCATCTCGTCACCGCGGCCCCCGAGTGAAACTCATCCGAAGTTCCTCTCCCTGACCAGTCTGCGCTGTGTGGCGGCCAATGTATCGGCCAGATCGCCCCAAGGCAAGACTTCCTAACCATAAGAATCGCGATCGCTCGCCCCGTTCGCCCTGCGTACAGTGGTCCGCTGTGCGAATCGGTAGGTCTAGGGTGGGATAGGTCAGGTCTGGATACGGGTGCGTCCAGGGGCGTCCAGACAGACCGTCCAGAGACGTCCAGATCGGGGGTTGTCAGGGCCCGGTCGGCTCGTGCGTATGTAGGGGTCATGAGACTCGCTGCACTCGTCATCGTCCTGGCGTTGGCCCTGCCCGGCGTCGCAGTTGCGAAGCGACCGGGCGTCGCGCCGCCTGGCAATTCGGGCGTCCATCAATACGTGGAGACCCTGCCGACGGCGAACGGCAACCGACCGACCAGCACGCTGCCCAGCGCCGGCCATCAGCCCACCGGGCCCGTCGTCGGCGGACCCGAGGGCGGCTCGGGAGCCGGGGGTGGCTCGGGAGCCGGGGGCGGCTCGGGAGCCGGGGGTGGCTCGGGGCTCGGGGGCGGGCAGGCGACACCGGCGATCCCGCCCGGTGCGCAGCGCGCGCTGAGCGCGAAGGGCCCGACCGGCCGCGCGGCCGCGAGGCTGCTCCAAGAGACCGCCGCGGCGACGCCGCCGCATCGGCAGATCCAGGCGGCCACCGCCGGAGCGAGCGGCGCGTCAGCGGCCAGGTCTGTCGCTGGGGCGCTCCTGGGATCGGGATCCGCCGGAGGACTCGGGCCGCTGCTCCCGGTCGTGCTGATCGTGGCGGCCGTGGTGCTCGGAGCGATCGCGATCCTGCGCCGTCGGCACGCGAACTGATCGAGCCCGGTGTCGCGCGCTCGCCTCGCTGCACTGGTCGGTGTCGTGGTGCTCGCGCTCTCCGCTGCCCCCGCGGCGGACGCCGTCCGCGGGCTGACCACCGGCTTCGGCGGCGATCCCAGCCTCACGGACGGGAGCGGGCTCGCTGCGCACCGTTGGATTCCCGACGCGGTGGACGAGGGCGCACAGGTCGTGCGTTTCAACGTCCTGTGGAGCGCGGTCGCTCCGGCGCGACGGCCGAAGGGCTTTGACGCCAGCGATCCGAACAGCCGCGGGTACAACTGGACCGGAGTCGACGCCGGGGTGCGCCAGCTCGCCGCCCAGGGTCGGACCGTCCTGTTCACGATCTCGATGGCGCCGCGCTGGGCCGAGGGACCCCACCCGGGGCGCTTCGCGCAGGCGGGGACCTGGGAGCCGTCGACCGCGGCGTTCGGAGCGTTCGCCAAGGCTGCGGCCACGCGCTACGACGGCCACTTCCCGGACCCGCTGCATCGCGGCGCGTTCCTGCCTCGCGTCGACCACTGGCAGGGTTGGAACGAGCCGAACCTCGCCTACTATCTGGATCCGCAGTGGCGCCGCGTCGGCAGCCAATGGGTGCCGGCCAGCCCCGAGATGTTCCGCGGGCTGATGAACGCGTTCTATCGCGCGGTCAAGTCGGTGTCGGCCTCGAACTTCGTGGTCATGGGCGGAACCGCACCGTACGGCGATGCGCCCGGGGGCGCGCGGATGCCGCCGGTGCAGTTCGACCGCTACCTGTTCTGCATGACGGGCGGCGGACCGCTGAAGCCGCTCGGCTGCTCCGATCCCGTCCACTTCGACGCGATCGCCCATCATCCCTACGGCGTGGGTGGGCCGCTCATGCCCGCGCTGAACCCCGATGACGTCGCCGTGCCCGACCTCGGCAAGCTCACCCGGGTCATGCACGCCGCGCAGCGCTACGGCCTCGTCCAACCGAGCGGACCCAAGCAGTTCTGGGTCACCGAGATCTCGTGGGACAGCGATCCGCCGGACCCCCAGGGAGTGCCGCTGCAACGCCAGGCGCGCTGGTACGAGCAGGCGATGTACGTCCTGTGGCTGCAGGGGGTGAGCACCGTGCTGTGGCTGCAGATCGTCGACTCACCACCGATCCCCAACTACGCCTCGAGCTATCAGGCAGGTCTGTATTTCCTCGACGGCCGGCCGAAGCCTGCCGCTACCGCCGTCCGGTTCCCGTTCGTGACCCGCCGGCTGGGAGGCGACGCCGTGCAGGCTTGGGGTCGGGCGCCGCAGGCCGGCACGGTGTCGGTCGAGGAGCGCGTCGACGGGAGCTGGCGTGTCGTCGCACATCTCAGCGCCGGCGCTCATCAGGTGTTCGTACGGACGCTGCACATCGCCGGTGCCGCGGTGCTCCGCGCCCAGGTCGGCTCCCAGACGAGCCTCACCTGGAATCAGTCCTCCTAGCGCGTGTCAGCGCGCGCGTCGCTCCTGCGTATGAAGGAGCACGCTCAGCAATGGCCAAAGCGATAAGGAGGAACAGTTGCTCAAGCGGTTCGTCGTAGGCATGGTGTCAGCGGGAGCGATCGCGGTCGCGGTCTCCCTCATCCCCGCCGGCGCCTCGGCCAACATCATCTACCAGTGCCCGCCCGGCGTGCACAACCATAAGTACTGCACCCGCGAGGTCAAGTGCGTCGTGCCCAAGCTCACGGGCGACACGCTGCACCAGGCGACCAACGCCCTGCGTGACCACGACTGCGAGGTCGGGACCCTGACCCGGGTCACGAGCCAGCACTCAAAGGTCAAGTCGGGACGGGTCCTGTACTCCCAACCCGGCGCGGGGAGCATCCGCAAGAAGCACTTCAAGGTGGGGCTGTACCTGAAGAAGTGAGCGACCTCGATCGCTGAGGCCGCGTCGTCGCGCCCGTGTCCGGTGAACGTCGCCGGACGCGGGCGCTCCGTCGTTCAGAGCGACCTTCTACAGGATCCCGACCGCGACCAGCGTCGCGAGGACGAGCAGGCCGGACCCCGTCACCACGTACGTCGCGATCGACAGCCGGAGGCCATCGGGACGCGGACCGTATCCCGGATCCTGCTCCTGCAGACGGCGTCCGAGGCTGCCCCGGAAGCTTGCCCGAGGGGTCGGCCGAGCCTCCGCGAGCCGAGTGCCGAGCTCGTCGTCGCGCCGGTGATCGGTGTGGCCGGCGTCGGTCATCGCGCGAACAGGCCAGAGGTCGGGTTCAGCGACCGAGCGCGGCGATACGCCGCCAGCGCGGCGCCGGGATGTCCCGTCTCGACCTCGAGTCGGGACATGATCAGCCACGTGCTCCAGTCGCCCGGGGCGTCCCGAGCCGCCCGTCGGATCGCCGCGAGCGCGCTCGTGTCCCGTCGCTCGAGCTCCAACACCAGGGCCTCCTGGACCTGAGGTGACGCCGCGTCTGGTTCCACGGCCGCGGCGCTGCGCGCGTCCGCGAGCGCGATGGCCTGGCGTCCCGCGCCCGAGGCCGCCTCGCTTGATGCAACCGCGCCGGTGGTCGCCAGCGGGATCGCGATCGCCAGCAGCGCGACACAGGCCAGCGCCCCCAGGGCCAGCGCGCGCAGCGGCGCGCCCCGCATCGGCCGGCCGCGGCGTGCGGGCGCCAGCACGGCGCCGGCAAGGAGCAGGAAGGCGGCCGGCAGGACGGGGATCTGCCAGATCCAGTCAAACGCGGCCGAGACGCAGAAGCCCAGAAGCGCCGCCGCGGCCCCCGCGGCGCACGTCCGGGCCTCGTGTCGGGACCGCACGACCAGCGTCAGGGCCGCGGACAGCACCGTCACCAGGAACGCCACGAGCAGCGCGAGCCCGACGAGGCCGACGTCGGAGAACGTCTCGACGTACAGCGAGTGGGCGTTCTCGACGTAGCTGGCGTACGGCGCGCGCGGCAGCCACACGAGCTGGAACGTGCCCGGGCCGAACCCATCGAGAAGATGACGGTGCGCGGTGGCGTTCACCGCCACCTTCCAATAGTCGTAGCGCCCGTTGCCGCTCGTGGCTCCGAAGCGCGCGATCGTGTCCTGCGCCAGCCCCGCGCCGTTCGGCCGCTCGAAGTCGCGGACGGCGTGATCAAAATGCGTGGGCGCCCCGGCCGCAAGCCCGACGACCACGAGGGCCACCAGCGCGGCGGCGAGCAGAGCACGGGCTCGTCGCGCCGAGAGGGTCAGCAGTCGCGGCGGCGTCGCATGGCGGACGCCCAGGCCGATGCCGGCCTGCAGGATCCCGACGCCGGCGCACGCCAGCAGCACCGCCACGAGCAGACTCGAGCCCTGGTGGTCGGCGACGGACCCGACGAGGCCGCGTTCGATCGCCGGCCGGTGCACTGCGGCGACGATGAGCGCGGCGCCCCCGGCGGCCGCGACAAGGAGCGTGAGCAACTTCGGCAGCCGGTTGGGAGCCAGCGCGATGAAAGCGACCACGATCACGGCTGCGGCGATCGCGCCACCCCGCGAGAAGGTCAGGTACGCGCAGAGCGTCAGCACCGGTATCCCCGCGGCGGCCACCGCCTGCACCCGCAGCGTGCGCGCCGAGGTGGCGATCGCCAGCAGCAGCGGCAGGCCCATGACCACGAACGCGGCGAGGCCGTTCCAGTAGTTCAGCGGCCACCCGAGCCGGCCTTGGGCGCCCGGGAGATAGGAACCGGTCTGGTGGGCTGCCGGAATCGCATCGGTGCGCAGGCGCGAGAACACCGCCAGCACGGCGACCGCGACGATCGCGGTGGCGAGCGCGTTCGTCGTGTGCCGCAAAGCGCGTTCCCGGTCGCGGTGGAGGGCCAGGCCGAGCAGCAGGACGCCCAGGTAGCAGGCGACCCGCGAGAGCTCGTCGAGGCTCAGCTGGCTGCTCTGTGACCACGTGCTCGCGACGCCGGTCCAGATCGCGAACGCCCCGAAGAGGCCCAGTGCGGCCCAGGCGCGACCGCCCAGCGCAGCGACCGGGATCAGCCCGCACACGGCGCCGATGAGCACGATCCACCAGATGACGATTCCGACCTGGTTGCGGACGATGAGGTCGTAGCCTCCGCCGTCGACGGCCAGGTACGTGACAAGCGCGAGGACCAGCGCCCACACGCTCAGTGCGCCGGCATCGACTCGGGGCAGCGTGCGCGCGCCCCGGGCGGCGGAGCGGACGGCGATGGACTCCATCAGTGCTGGATACGTGCGGCGTCCGGAGAGCCTGACGCGGGCACGGGAGATCGCGGGGCATCCTCCAGAAGCCCGCGTAGGCGCCGCAGCGAGCGCGAGGTGATCTGCTGCACGTTGGGCAGGCTTAGCCCGGTCAGCTCGGCGATCTCGGGCCCGGTGAGATCGGCGCCGAAACGCAGCGCCAGCACCTCCCGCTCGCGGTCACCAAGCCGTGTCAGGGCCTCCACGAGCTCCGCCGAGCCCGAGTAACGCAGCTCGGGACTGGCCGCCGCGGGAAGCTGTTGCTCCTCGAGGTCCTCCGAGCGGTCCGAGCGGTCGCGTCGATGATGGTCGATGAGCAGGTTCCGGGCGATCGTCAGCAGCCACGTCCACTCCGACGCCCGGCTGCGATCGAAGCGGCTCCACGCCCGCAGCGCACGCTCGAACGTGGCCTGGGTCAGATCCTCGGCTACGCCGCGATCGCGAACCCGATAGGCCAGGAAGCCGTACACCCGCCACACGTGGTCCTCGTAGACACGCGAGAACTCCGCTTGGCGCGGCTCGGCGGCCAGCGAACGAGAACGGCTCGACGGTCGCGCCGTCACCCGGACACGCGGGCGGACGCCCTCCGCGACGGACTGCGCCGACGACGAGTGGCCGGTGTCGTCCGAGCGGCCCGCGGTCACCTGATCGCCGTTCCTCGGCGCCGGCGATGCGTCTGGCGCGTCGCACGTCGAAGGGGTTGAGCACGCGCTCCGCCATGGGCGAGTCGGCCGACTCTCCGTGTATCTACCACTTGTTTCCCATTCGTGTCACTGATCACGAGAGACTGGGCAGCGCGTGAGCTCTACCTCTCATGTTTTCCAGAGTTGCGCGCCGATGAGGTGAGGCTTGTGACCTCGTGCTCGGCGAGATATGACACGAGCTCCACATCTCTCACTGAACCTCGCAGTGACGAGCATGACCTGCGGAGCCCCCCGTCGAAGGAGGCGTCAGCCAGTGCAAGCGGCGCATCGTCAGTCACCTGTCGATATGTTGGCGAAATCGTGATAGGGATGAGCCGGTGACGCAGAGGCAGAAGAGAGACGAACTGTTGGGCCGCGGCTGGCAACGCAACCTGGAGGTCGCGGTGGTCGGGCTCGGCTATTGGGGGCCGAACCTGATCCGGGTTCTGGCCGAGCGCCTGGATGTGAGGCTTCGCTGGCTGTGTGACGCAGACGCCTCGAGGCTCGCACGGATCGCCCGCCGCTACCCAGCCGTCAGGCTCACCACCGATCTCGATCAGGTGCTTGACGACCCCGAGGTGGACGCGGTGCTGCTGGCGACCCCGGTCTTCACGCACCACGAGCTGGGGCGACGGTGCCTGGAGGCGGGCAAGCACACCTATGTGGAGAAGCCGCTTGCATCGTCCTCCGAGCTCGCCACCGACCTGATCGACCTCTCACGAGAGTCCGGACTGCAGCTCATGTGTGGTCACACGTTTCTCTATAGCCCCGCCGTACGAGCCATCGGGGACCTGATCCGCGAGGGCCGGCTCGGCGAGCTGTACTTCCTGTCCTCCAGCCGGGTCAACCTCGGGCTGCATCAACGCGACGTGAGCGTTGTCTGGGACCTCGGGCCCCACGACTTCTCGATCCTCCTGCACTGGCTTGGCTGCATGCCGACGACCATCCGGGCGACGGGCCGCGACTCGATCGTGCCCGGCATCGCGGACGTCGCCTTCGTGACCCTGGAGTTCGCGTCTGGTTTGATCGCCAACGTCGAGCTCAGCTGGCTGGCCCCGAGCAAGCTCCGACGGACGGTGATCGCCGGATCGCGACAGATGGTTGTCTACGAGGACGGGAGCACCGAGGCGATCAAGATCTTCGACAGCGGGGTCGACTACCGGGATCCGGAGACGTTCGGTGAATATCAGCTCTCCTACCGCAGCGGCGACATCGTGTCCCCGCATCTGCCGGTCGAGGAGCCGCTGGCGTTGCAGGTCGAGGACTTCCTCCGGGGCATTCGCAGCGACCGCCGCTCGACGTCGCAGCTCGATCTCACGCGCGACGTCGTCCGTCTCGCCGAGGCGGCCGAGGCGTCGCTGCAGGACGGCGGCGCCCAGATCCTGCTCGACGGGGTCGGCGCGCATGGCCGGGTCGTCTGACGCCAGCCAGCCAGCGGAGAGGGGGGGATTCGAACCCCCGAACGAGGTTGACCCCCGTTACGCGATTTCCAGTCGCGCCCGTTCAGCCGCTCCGGCACCTCTCCGAGACCGGGGTTAGCGTAGCGTGGCCTGCCATGGGCGGCCGTCAGATCTGCCAGGCCCCCCCGCGCAGCAGCGGGACCGCCTGGCCATCGCGCCGGAAGCCGGTGACGGTCACCTCATCGCCGCCGATCATGAAGTCCGTGTGGATGGCGCTCCTGTTCACGCGGGGCACGTCGTCCGGAGCCCCCCGGTCGTAGCCGCCCCCCAGGGCGATATGGCTGGCCGCGTTCTCGTCGAGCAGGGTGTCGAAGAAGACCGTGTCGAGCGGCCCGACCCGCCCCTCGCGGTCGACGAGGGCGAGCTCCCCGAGCCGCGCGGCGCCCTCATCGGCCGCGATCAGGCCGCGCACCACGTCAGCGCCCTGCTCCGCGTCGACGG
>JAFAYV010000004.1 GCA_019240115.1 Solirubrobacterales bacterium
CCGCCGAACCCGCCGCCGCCGAACCCGCCGCCGCCGAACCCGCGCCCGCCGCCGAGCGTCCCGGAGCTGCCCGCGCTCGAGCTCGTCGTGCTCGTCCCGAGCGCCGGGAGCGTCTCGGTGACGATGACCTGGTCGCCGGCCCGCAGCCCGCTGGCGATGATCGTCCGCGAGTCGCCGGTGATCCCGGTGACCACCGGGGTGGACACCGTCCTGCCGTTCTCGTCCTGCTGGACGGTGGCGGTCCCGCCGCTCGTGCTGACCGCGCTGCTGGGCACGTTGACGCCGGACCTCTGGGCGGTGATGATCGACGCCTCGGCGCTCATGCCCGGCTTGACCTGCGGGTTGCCCTGGTCGAGCGTCAGGGTCACGTCGTAGCTGACGACGCCCGAGCTCTCGGTGCCCACGGTCGAGACCGAGCTGACGTGCGCGGCCAGTTCGACGCCGGTGAGCGCCTCCATCGTCACCGTCGCGGCCTGGCCCACCCGGACCTGGGCGATGTCGGACTCGCTGAGCGGCACGACCATCGTCAGCGGGCGGGTGTTCACGATCTCGACCAGTCCGCCGCTCGTAGACGAGGAGCCGCTCGCGGAGCCCAGCGAGCCCGCCGTGGAGGAGCCGGCGCCGGCGCTCGACCCGCCTGAGCCCGAGCTCGAGCCACTCGACGCGCCTGAGCCCGAGCTCGAGCCGCTCGAACCCGCGCCCGAGCCGCCGCCGCCCGACGACGAGCTGCCGCTGCCCGACGAGGCCCCGCTGTTGCCCGAGGAGGTGCCGCTGACGGCCTCGCCGGGCGAGATCGACTCGAGCGACGCCACCGTTCCGCTCGCCGGCGCGTACAGCCGGGTCTCGTCGAGCACCTTCTGGGCGCTGGTGACGTTCGCCTGGGCGCCGTCGACGGACGCCTGCGCCGAGGCGACGGCGCCTGCCTGGGAGGCCTGGGTTGCCGCGGTGTCCTGGGTCGTCGTTGTCGTGGGGGTCGTCGTGGCGGTCTTGCTGCCCGATCCGGAGCCACTCGTGGCGCCCGATCCGGGGGAGCTGGGCGAGCTCGAGGCGCCTGCAGAGGAGCTGGGCGAGCTCGAGGCGCTTCCCGATCCCGAGGTCGTCGAGGTCGTCGAGGTCGAGGTGGTCGCGGCCGCCTGTGCGTCCTGCGCGCTGGTCAGCTGGTCCTGCGCCGCGGTGAGGCTCTGCTGCGCCTGGTCGAGCGTCGCCTGCGCCGCGGACGGGTCCAGCGTGGCGAGCAGCTGGCCGGCCGCGACGTGCTGGCCGACCTTGACGTCGATGTTCTGCAGCGTGCCGGTCGTCTGAAAGTTGACTGTGTCGTCGGTGGAGGGCTCGACGTTGCCGCTGCCCGACACCGTCGACTGGACGACTCCGTTCGCGGCGGTGACGATCTCGTGCGACCTCCGGCTCGAACGCGTGGGCGGGCCGAGCGTGAGCGCCGCCGCGACGGCGACGCCGACCGCCGCCAGCGCGATCAGCAGCAGTGGCCACGCGGAGCGGATGCGGCTTCGCGGCCGGGTCGGTGCCATCGTGCTCACCGACGAGTACGGTGGGGCATCGAGCTAAGAGTCGGACGTGAGGAGGCTGGGACTTTCCTGAGAGGCCGCGGCCGTCTCGGCCGCCGGTAGCTCGAGTACGAACGCCGCGCCGCCGCCCGGCGCGTTCTGCGCGTGGATCGTGCCGCCGTGCGCCCGTGCGATCTCCCGCGCGATCGCCAGGCCCAGACCCGCGCCGCCCCGGCCGCGCCGCCGGCCACGCTCGTTGTGCCAGAACCGCTCGAACAGCTGCTCGGGATCGCCGGCGGGCAGGCCACCGCCGTGGTCGCGGACCTCGCATACGGCCGTCTGCTCGTGCTGGAGCACGCACAGCTCGACCGGGGTGCCTGGCGGCGTGTGGATGACCGCGTTGCGCGCGAGGTTGCCGAGCGCGCGGTGAAGCTGCTCGCGATCGCCCATGACGGTCACCTCCTCGGTGACGTGCACGCTCACGTCGCGGTCGGCGGCGATCGCGCGGGTGTCCTGCGCGACCTGCTCGGTCAGGCGCCGCAGCGCCAGCGGCTCGCGTCGCGGCGCGCGCTCCTCGTCGAGCCGCGCGAGCACGAGCAGCTCCTCCACGAGCGCGCCCATGCGCGCCGACTCGGCTTCGATTCGCGCCAGCGTGCGTGCCAGCGCCTCGGGATCCTCCGTCGTGGCGCCGATGCGAAACAGCTCCGCGTAGCCGCGGATCGCCGCCAGCGGCGTACGCAGCTCGTGCGAGACGTCGGCGAGGAAGCGGCGCAGGCGTTCCTCGCTGCGCTGGCGGTCGACGAACGCCTGCTCGATCCGGCCGAGCATCTCGTTGAGCGAGCGGGCGAGCCGGCCGACCTCGGTGCGTCCGTCCGGGGGCTCGACGCGGCGGGACAGGTCGCCGCTGGCGATCTCCGACGCGACTCGGCCGATCCGGGTGAGCGGGCGCAGGCCGATCGTGATCACCACCCAACCGAGCGCCACCATCGCGAGCAGCAGCCCGCCCGCGGCGATCGCCTCCACCGCGATCAGCCGTCGCAGCGTCTGCTCGGCCTCGGTGATCGGGACGGCGGCGATCAGCGTGTCGCCGTGCTCGCTGACCGCTGCCGCCCGATAGTGCGTCCCGTCCCGCGCGCTCACGTCGAAGAGGTGCAGCGTGGCGCGTGTGGAGCTCGCCGGCGGCTCGGCGGGGAGTCGCGGCGGGGGGCCGGCGTGCCCGCCATAGGTGAACGTCTCGCGCTCAAGCACCCGGCCGGCCCGGTCGCGCACCTCCCCGTAGGTGCCCGGCGGCAGCTGGGCGTGCGCTGCCAGCGTGCCCGGAGGGTGGCCGGGGGAGCCGGGGGCGCCGTCGCGCCGGCGCTGCTCGAAGGCGAGCGGGAACAGCGCCGAGCGCACCTGCCGGTCGACCCGATGAAGCAGGAACGACCGCTGCTCCAGGTAGGTGACCGTCGCCGCCGCGGCCAGGCCGGCGGCGACGAGCGCGACCATCCCCACGAGCAGCCGCGCCCGGAGCGAGAGGGCCGGCATCGTCATCGCGGCGGCAGCTTCAGCGCATAGCCGACGCCGCGCACGGTGTGGAGCAGCGGGGGCCCCGGCCCGACGGCCAGCTTGCGTCGCAGATAGCTGATGTAGGTCTCCAGCACCCGCGCGTCGCCGCCGAAGTCATAGCTCCACACATGGTCAAGCAGCTGGGCGCGCGTGAGCGCACGGCGCGGGTTGCTCATCATGTAGCGCAGCAGCCGGTACTCGGTCGGCGTGAGATGCAGCGGCTGGCCCGCCCGGGTCACCTCTCGCGCGTCATCGTCCAGAACGATGTCGGCGAACGTCAGCACGCTCGGCGCCGCGACGCCGCTGTTCCCGCGTCGGAGCATGTTGCGCACCCGCGCGATCAGCTCCTCGAGACTGAACGGCTTGGTCACGTAGTCGTCGCCGCCGGTCGTCAGCCCGCGCACCTTGTCGGCCGTCGTCCCCCGCGCGCTGAGATAGAGGATCGGCACGCTGGCGCCCTCGGTCGCGATCGCACGCGCGACGTCGAACCCCTCCATGTCGGGCAGCATCACGTCCAACACCATCGCGTGCGGGTGCCAGTCACGAACCCGCGCCAGCGCGACGGCACCCGTTTCGGCGCTCAGAACGTCGTAGCCGTGGTGGCGCAGCGCCATCGAGACGACATCGACGATGCTCGGCTCGTCGTCGACGACCAGCACCCGGGGCATCTCGCCGCCCGGCTCCACGTTGTCATGGTGTCGCCGTCGCCTGGGAGTTTCCTGAGCGTCAGGTGAGAACAACCGAAGAGGGCCGGCCAGCAGCTGGGGGCGGGCGGACGCGGCGCCGAGCTCGACTACGCTGACTTACGGTTCGTTCACCAAGTCGTTAGCTGTCCGATGCGAGCGGGGGCAGACTCGTGAGCGGGAGAGGTGACTGCTCAGGCCCGCCGGCGACCCTGGAGGTAGCAACGATGGCCACGACGTCGAAACCTTCCGTCCGTACGGGGCCTGCCGTCGTCACTCGCGCACGTTTGAGGTCGCTCGTCACCGGGCGTCCGGAGGACCCGTGGTGGTCGCGCCCCGGGCTCATCGCGGTGGGGGCGCTCGCCGGTGGGCTCGTCTTCTGGGCGCTGACGGTGAGCGGCTACGCCAACTCCTGGTATGCCGATGCCGCGCTCGCGGCGAGCCGGAGCTGGAAGGCGTTCTTTGACAACGCGGCGGATCTCAGCGGCGTGGTCACGCTCGACAAGGGACCGTTGTCGGACTGGATGATGGGCCTGTCCGGGCGGATCCTCGGGTTCAGCTCGTTCAGCATGCTGTTGCCCGATGCGCTGTGCGGGGTCGCTTCCGTGGTGCTCTTGCACAACGTCGTGCGCCGGACCCTCGGGCACCGGGCGGCGCTGCTCGCCGCGCTGACGCTCGCGCTGTCGCCGGTGAGCGTCGTGATGGCCCGCTACAACAATCCCGACGCGCTGCTCGCCCTGCTGCTCGTCGCCGCCGCCTGGGCGCTCGTCCGCGCGATCGAGTCGGGGCGCCTGCGCCACATCCTGCTGTGCGGTGCGTTCGTCGGTTTGGCGTTCAACACGAAGATGCTCGAGGCCTACATCATCGTGCCGGGTCTTGCCGTCGCGTTCCTGATCGCGAGCCGGGGTGGCCTGCGGCGGCGCATCGGCCATCTGCTCGCCGGCGGCGTGGTCATGATCGTCGTGAGCTTCGCGTGGTTCGGGACGATGATGCTGATCCCGGCGGCGAGCCGGCCGTTCGTCGACAGCACGACGAACGACTCGTGGTTCTCGCTTATCTTTGGCTACAACGGGCTGTCGCGCCTGACCGGGGGCGGCCGGGGCGGGTTCGGCGGCGCGGGAGCGGGTCGACGGCTCAGCGGCGGGGCGCAGGAGCTGTTCGGCGGCCGGCACTTCGGCGCGGGCGGGTTCGGGGGGTTGCGAAGCTCGACCGGACTGACCCGCCTGTTCACCGGCGCCGATGTCGGCGGTCAGATCGGCTGGCTGCTCTTGTTTGCGCTCGCCGGGCTGATCGCCGGCCTGTGGGCGACGCGGCGGGCGGCGCGCGAGGACCGGGCACGGGCCGCGTATGTCATGTCGGGCCTGTGGGCGCTGGCGGGCTTTGTCGTGTTCAGCTTCGCGCAGGGCACGTTCCATCCCTATTACACGAGCGCGATGGCGCCCGCCGTCGCGGTGCTGGCCGGCGGCGGCGCGGTCCTGCTGTTCGATCGCGCCCGCACCGGCTGGGGCTGGGCGGCGGCGCTCGCCGCAGCCGTGGCCGCGACGGCGGTCGTGAGCTTCCTGCTCCTGGGCGATACGCCGTCGTTCATCCCGTGGTTGCGCTGGGCGGTGCTCGCCGCGGGCGCGCTCTCGGTGCTCGCCGTCCTCCTGCTCGGGGCGGGCCTTCACCGCTCGAGCTCATCCGGTGGGCGCCGCTCGCGCCGAGCGGTGTTCGCGCTGGCGCTCGGCGGCAGCCTGGTGGCACTGCTCGCCGGTCCCACCGCCTACTCGATCGCCACGCTCGGGCACGGGCAGACCGGGAGCAATCCGGCCGCCGGCCCGGCGAGCGCCGTCGCGGCGGGCGGCTTCGGTCGCGCCTCTCAGACCGCCGGCGACCTCGCACCGAGCTCTGCCGCCGCACGCGGCGGTGCGGCCGGTGACGTGACGAGCAGAGCCCTCGTTGACTATCTCGTGGCCCACCGCGACGGGGCGAGGTACCTGGTCGCCGCGACCGGCTCACAGACGGCCGCGCCGATCGCGCTGGCGACCGGCGACCCGGTGATCACCATGGGCGGCTTCATGGGCTCCACTCCGGCGCCGACCGTGCCCCAGCTCCGGGCGTTCATCGCCAAGGGCGAGCTTCGCTACGTGATCGTCGGCGGAGGGTTCGGTGGCTTCGGCGGGTTCGGTCAAGGCTCGGCGGGCCCTGGCGGGTCCGGCGGCGATGTCGGCGGCCGTCCGAGCGGTGGGTCCAGCGGGGCGAGTCTGGGTCTGAGCGAGCTGTTCGGCTCGCCCGACCACGACGGCGGCGGGTTCGCCGGCGGCGCGAGATCGAGCGCGACGACGGCGCTGACGGCATGGGTGAGGTCAAGCTGCCAGGCCGTCACGGTTCCCGGCTACTCGACGTCGCCGAGCGCGTCGGCCGGCGCCGGCTCGACCGGTGGCGGCGGCGCCAGCACGACGCGCGGCCGGGCGGGCGGCAGCCTGTACCTGTGCACTCGGGCAGACGCCACCGGTGCGCCGTAGTGACGTCGGGGGTCGGGAATCAGCCAGGTGGCGGGCGTCGTCAGAGGGCGTCCAAGCCGCCGTCGAAGACGCCTTCGATGACCTCGATGGCGTCGGCCTCGGATGCTCCGGCCGGCGTGAAGGTCGCCCGCCAGTCAACCACCGAGCCCCCGCCTTCGCCGTCGCGGACCGCGATCGTGGCCTCATAGTCTGAGACCGGCAGCGGCCCCGGATCCAGGATGCGGTACGTGTAGGAGCTGTCGGTCTGAGCCACGCGACGCTCGACGACCTTGGCGCCGTCGGGCAGCGCCAGCTCGCGAACCTCGCCGTCCTCCTGGGGCGTGCACCGGGCGATGCCCGGGTGCCACGCGGCGACGCCCTGAAAGTCCCCGATCCGTCCCCACATTTGTTGCGCCGTCACGTCGAAGCGCTTTGACCGCTCCACCTCCGCCATGCCGTCTCCCTTGCTGTCGTCGAGAACCGAGGCCGAAGGCTACACGGGGCGGGACGGGCGTGGCGATTGCCGCATCTCGTGATCCCATGGCCGGCCGAGGCGGCCACGACGTCGCGGGATGTCCCACGGGCGAGCAGGAACCCCGGCGCTCGGGTGCCGTGAGCATCATCATGGGGCGCGCGACGCGTCGCTGGCGGCCAGGAGTCGGTGGAGCGTTGTCGACCAGACGGATCCGTCCGGGTCAGAAGGGCAGATCGTCTTGCCGGGCCCGCGACGCTCGAGCAGCTCGAGGAGCACGGCGCGCAGCCGAGGCTGTTGGGAGGCTTCGTCTTCGCCACCCGCGTCGGCGGCCATGAGTTTCAGGGTCTCGACCTCCTGCGACCGGTGCCGACGGACTCGTCACTGACGGGTCCTCGGCACCTCTACCGTCCGCGCGGGGCTCATCGGCCCCTCGTCGCGCAGCAGCCGCCCCCCGCACGGGCCTGAGCGATCAAGAGCGCGAGCAAGCCGCCAGGCGGAGCCGAGGTCAGGATCGAGATCGAGCACCCGACCTGCTCCGTGCTGCGAGCGCGCTCCCCGTCAATGCGACGGCCGTCGTGGGAGATGGTCACGGGAGCCGTTGCTCAGTCGTCAGCACCGGCTCGTCTGCTGATGAGCCGGTGCTGACGACACCGCGACGACGGGCTGCCGAGCTGGTCTGGAACATCGGGATGCTGATGCCGGCGCGTCCCAGGCAGCGTGGGCAGCGCTCGAGCGTCAGGTTGCTGGTGCGAACGTGGATTTTGAGGCCGCAGCGCGGACAGTTCAGGTAGGTCATCGGCTCCTCGAGCAGGCTTCGGCACTAGCGAGGCACCGCAGCATTCCGTCAGCGAGACGCTGCCGACCCATCAAACGAACACGCAGCCAAGCACCCTCGTAAGAGAACGCACAACCGCACCGCGGATCCTACCGATGGCGAACCGAGGTGGGCGCCGCGCGTTCCGGGAAACGTCGCAGCGTCCGGCCAAACCCTCGCTCGGCGGTTAGGACGAGCCGCTGTCGCGGGGTGCGAAAAGGAAGTTCTCGAACACGATGCCGCGGTCGGGATCCACGGCGCTGGCAAACGCGATCACCTCGCGATCAACGATCGCCTCGGTCGCGGCGACGAACTCCTCCCTGGCGGCCGCTTGAAACGCGCCTCGGGTCTCTCGCACGCGCTCCTGCTGACCCAGCTTCACCATCTTGCGCTCCGCGGGCAACAGCGCGTCCCGCAAGACGCAGACCAAGCCGTCGTCGCTTGTGAAGTGGCTGCGAGAGCGGGTCGGACCCCGACCGAACTGCTCCTTATGCAGGCGCACCAGCGCGCTGGATACGGCCTCGAGCAGCGAACTGTTGCGCTCGACGGATTCCTCAGTAGCCATGACAGGCCATCCTTTGCTTCCTCTCAGGTCAGATGCGAGCCAGAGGGAGGAGGAAGATGCATCCCTCAGACGCGTGATCAACGGTGCCGGCGCCGCCCCACTGGATGAGCCGAGGAGGCCGCTGCCTCGCTCGCGCCCCGCCGGGCGACGGCCTGTGGCACAGGCGCCTTCAATCGACTACCCCCGCTCCAACCCACGACACAGAGCGGCCAGGCGGCGGCCCGACGGGTCATTACAGGGGAGACCTACCGCCACGGCATATAGGCGCTGGTGAGCTCCCGCGCGAGGTCGGCCTGGGACTCGGTGATGTTCTTGATCAACTCGCCCTGGGTGGCGCCGGCCAGCTTGAGCTGCGCCTCGGCAGCCCGCTCGACGGTCGCGCTGACGAGCTTGAGTTGCGCCTCGGCAGCCCGCTCGACGGTCGCGCTGACGAGCTTGAGCTGCGCCTCGGTAGCCCGTTTGACGATTTTCTCGTAGCTATCAAGGTAGGCGTTGCCAGCCTCGCGGGCGCCGGCGATGAGCGGCTGCTGCGCCTGGCTGACGCTCTTGGCCATGCTGTCGATGCTTGTGGACCGGTCATGGCGGTCTGCTCGACCATCTCTGGCGGTGGAGGTGGTGGGCTGGGTGGCGGCGGGCATATCTGCTCCTTGATGTTTGGTGTAGCGATCGGGGCCTTCTCCCCGTGAGCTTGCGAGAATTGCAGCGACCGGCGTCCGCGGGTGACGAGCCGGCCGGGCTCTCCTCCAAGCGCCCCGGTTGCCTGCAGTGGCTGTCGCTGGCCTGGCAGCAGGCATCCCCGGCCGGCTCGTCACCCGCGGCGCTCATGAGGCCGAGCCTCACTCTGGCCTCGGCCGCGGTGTTTCGGGGTCAGGCCCTCGCATCACCGTCTGGAGGCAGCGCAAGCGCGAACAAACTTCCTTGGCCGAGGTTACCTGACAAAGATTTCGCGTGACCTAGATCGTGAAAAACTTATCGTGGGATTAGCCGGTCAGATCCGCCCCCGGCTGTAGGGTGACCAGCGTGGCGCCGTTCTCGTTCCTGTCTAACCACGGGCTTGTGCTTCTGTGCATCGCCGCCGACCCGCACTCGCGGATGCGCGACATCGCCGCCGCCCTCGAGATCACCGAGCGCGCCGCCCAACGGATCGTCGCCGACCTCGTCGAAGCCCACTACGTCGAGCGCACCCGCAACGGGCGCCGCAACCACTACACCGTCCGGACCGAGCTCTCGATCGCTCTGCCCAACCAACGCGAGATCGACGTCGGCTCGCTGCTCAACGTCCTCATACCCCCCGGATCCAGCGACCACCGCCACCAACGCCTCGCCGACGCCCACGCTTGACGCTTGACCACCCGGCCGGCTCGGTGGTCATCGGCGTCCAGCTCGTTGGGGGCGTCAGGAAATCTGTACCGGTGAGCTTGTCCTAGGTTCTAAGCCTTGGGTTTGAGGGTGGTAGATGGTGGATGTCAGCTTGAGCGGCCGGGACGCGGTCAGCAAAGGCGATCTTGAACGCCAGCAGCGCCGCCGTCCAATTGCGCGTCTTCGTCCGGGGATTGCTGCGCAAGTTCCGAGGCTTCTGCTGATCTAACGGAGAGGGGGGGATTCGAACCCCCGATGGACGGATACGCCCATACCGGTTTTCGAGACCGGCGCATTCAACCGCTCTGCCACCTCTCCGGGAGCGATCAGACAAGTTAGCGAACCCCCGGCGGCCGTCGGATCGCTCACCGACGGGCCGCGAAGAAGCCGCGCAGGAGCGTGGCGCACTCGTCGGCGAGCAGCCCGGACTCGACGCGGGGGCGATGGTTGAGCTGGGGCTGGGCGAGGACGTCGAGGACGCTTCCGGCGGCGCCCGCCTTGGGGTCGGAGGCGCCGTAGACGACGCGGGGGACGCGCGCGAGGACGATCGCGCCGGCGCACATCGCGCACGGCTCGAGGGTCACGTAGAGCGTCGCGTGCAGGACCCGCCAGCTTCCGAGCGCGCGGGCGGCGGCGCGGAGCGCGAGGACCTCGGCGTGCGCGGTGGGGTCGGCGCGCCGCTCGCGCTCGTTGTGCCCGCGGGCCAGCACCACGCCGTCGTGGACGACGAGGGCACCGATCGGGATGTCATCGTGCGCGGCGGCTCGCTCGGCCTCCTCGAGAGCCATGCGCATGAGGCCCTCATCTGCTGCGGAAAAGGGCAACGTCGACGGAGCAGCCACCGATGTAGCTACCTTTCGGATACGAGAGAGACTTTCGCGTGCTCAACATGTTCTAACGACGTACGGCGGCCCGCGTCATCGCTGGGTCTCTCGAACTTGCCAATGTCCGCACATCGCCTCCTCTGCCGGTCGCGCATCGCGATCCTCTGCGGGGCGCTGGGGCTCGTGCTCGCCGCCTCCGCGGCGACCACGGCCAGCGCGGCGGCCCCCGCGGCGTACGTCCCCGGCGAGGTCATCGTCGGCTACCGCGCAGGGCTGGGCGGCGACGTCGGTGCGGCGATCGACGCGATCGGCGGGATGCGCCCGGCGCAGGCCGCCCCGAGCGCGCGGGTGCGGGTCCTGCGCCTCCCGGCGGGCGAGCGCGTGACGACGGCGCTGGCGCGCCTGCGCCGCCAGCCGGGCGTCGCCTACGCGGTGCCGAACTACATCGCGCACGCCGCCGGGAGCTTCATCCCGAACGATGCCGGAATCGCCAACGTCTACCAGGGCTGGGAGAAGGCGCAGTGGAACATGCTGCCGGGGGCGGGGGTCGACGCGCCACGGGCGTGGTTCAACCTGCGCGCCGATCATCGCGCCGGTGGCTCGGGGGTGACGGTGGCCGTGATCGATACCGGCGTGGCCTATCGGACGTGGCGGCACTTCATGCCCTCGCCGGACTTCTCCCAGACGCGGTTCGTCTCCCCGTACGACTTCGTCGACCACGACCGGTATCCGCTCGACCGGCTCGGGCACGGCACGTTCGTCGCCGGGGTGGTGGCCGAGTCGACGAACAACCGGATCGGCCTCACCGGCCTCGCCTACGGCGCGTCGATCATGCCGGTCCGGGTGCTCGATGCCCAGGGCGACGGCGACCAGGTGACGATCGCCCGCGGCATCCGCTACGCGGTCGCACACGGAGCCAAGGTCATCAACCTCAGCCTCGAGTTCCTGCCCAGCCAGGTGTACTCCTCGTCGCAGATCCCCCAGATCGTCAGCGCGCTGGACTACGCGCACCGCCGCGGGGTCGTGGTCGTGGCCGCCGCGGGCAACGACGAGACCGACCAGATCGCCTATCCGGCGCGCGCGCCCGGCGTGATCTCGGTCGGCGCCACGACGCGCGACCGGTGCCTCGCCAACTACTCCAACGGCGGTGACACCCTGAGCATCGTCGCTCCGGGCGGTGGCTCGGACGCGATCGTCACCGGCGACGAGGACTGCCACCCCGAGCGTCGCCTGCCGCCGATCTACCAGATGACGCTCACCGACCCGCCCAACTGGAGCCGGTTCGGCTTCCCCGGCGACTACATCGGCACCTCGATGGCCTCCCCGCTGGTGGCCGCGACGGCGGCGATGGTCATCGCGAGCCAGGTCCTCGGTCCCCATCCCACTCCCGATCAGGTGGCCGCCCGGCTCGAGCAGACCGCAACCCCGCTCGGCGGCAGCCAGCCCAACGACACCTACGGCTGGGGTCTGCTCAACGCGGGCCAGGCGACCGCCGACCTCCTCCAGGGCGGCCCCGTCACCTCGCCGACGCCATAGCCGGCACTAGCTGGTCCGGACGATCAGCACCGAGCAGGGAGCGTGATGCGAGACGCGGTTGGGCACCGTGCCGAGCAGGAAGCGGGTCGCGCCGGTCATCCCCCGGTGCCCGACGACGATCAGGTCGCAGCGCTGCTCCTCGGCGACGTCGAGGATCGCGTCGGCGGCGTCGCCGACGCGGGCGAAGGTCTCGACGGCGGCGAGGCCCGCGGCCTGCGCCTCGCGCTGCGCGCCCGAGAGCAGCGCGAGCACCGCCTCGCGCGCGTTGACCGTCCATTGCGAGGCTTCGTCGGGGGCGCGGACCGCCTGGGGTCGCAGCCGCTGCTCGGGCACCGGCTCGTAGGCGGAGACGATCTGCAGCCGGGCGCCGAGCGCCGCCGCGAGTTCGATCGCGCGGGCCACGGCGACCTGGGCGGTGTCCGAGCCGTCGGTCCCGACGAGGATCGATGCAACCGCGGAGCCCAAGCCGGGTCAGGCCAGCTTCGTGATCGCGATCACGATCCCCGCGAGCACGAACACGAAGATCAGCACCTGCGTCCAGAACCACAGCCGCGGCATTCCCATCTTGAGCAAAGCTATCGTCTCGCCCATGCCGGAGCCGGTGAGCCCTGCGCTGCGAGCGGTCTCCGACGCGGTGCTGGCGGTCGCGGCCCAGCGGTCGGTCGACGAGGTGCTGCAGCGCCTCGTCGAGTCGGCGCGAGAGCTCGCCGGGGCGCGGTACGCGGCCCTCGGGATCCCCGATGACGCCGGCGGCTTTCGCCGCTTCCTCGTCGCCGGGATGAGCGATGAGCTGATCGCGGCCCTGGGACCGCTGCCGCGCACGCACGGGATGCTCGGCGCGATGCTCGACGGGCGCGGCGCGTACCTGACCGATGACCTGCACGCCGACCCGCGCTTTCGCGGCTGGTGGCCGCGGCAGCATCCCGACATGCGCTCGTTCCTCGGGGTGCCGATCGTGGCTGCCGACGAGGTCATCGGCGCCTTCTACCTGACCGAGAAGGAGAGCGCGGCGACGTTCGACGAGTCCGACCGCGAGCTGATCGAGCTGCTCGCCGCCCACGCCGCGATCGCGATCACCAACGCGCGGCTGAACGAACGCAGCCGCGAGCTCTCGACGCTCTCGGAGCGCAACCGGCTCGCGCTCGAGCTGCACGACGCCGTGTCGCAGAAGCTGTTCAGCCTCAACCTCGTCGCCGAGTCCGCGGCGACGCTCATCGACCAGGATGTCGCGGCGGCGCGGACGCAGCTGCAGCGCCTGCGCGCGCTCTCGCGCGAGACGCTCGCCGAGCTGCGCGGCCTGATCCTGAACCTGCGCCCGGCCGATCTCGAGCACGACGGGCTCGCGGGCGCGCTGCGCAAGGAGGCGGCGATGGTCTCGCGCGTGCACGGCGTCGACGTCGCGCTGCGCGCCGAGGCGGTGCCCGAGCCCGATGCGGCGCGTGACGCGGCGGTGCTGCGGATCGCCAACGAGGCGATCCACAACGCGGTTCGTCACGCGGCCGCCGGGCACGTGTCGGTGGCGCTGCGCGGCGGCGACGGCCCGCTCCTGACGGTCGAGGTCGCCGACGACGGCAGCGGCTTCGATCCCGACGACCCCGAGCTGCGCTCCCGCCATCTCGGCCTGACCTCGATGGAGGCGCGGGCGGCGGAGCTCGGGGGCTCGCTGCGGATCAGCTCGGCGCCGGGGATCGGCACCACCGTCCGCCTCGAGCTGCCGCGCGATGGCGACTGATCCGGTCCGGGTGCTGATCGTCGACGACCAGCCGGTCGTCCGCGAGGGGCTGCGGACGTTCCTGGCGCTGCAGCCGGGGATCGAGGTCGTCGGTGAGGCGGGCGACGGCGCGCAGGCGCTCGATCGCGCCGCCGCGCTGCATCCCGACGTCATCCTCATGGACCTCGTCATGCCGCGGATGGACGGGGTGGCGGCGATGCGACGCCTGCGCGAGCGCGCGCCGGCGAGCCGGGTGATCGTGCTGACGAGCTTCCTCGACGACGAGCGGCTGATGCCGGCGCTGCGCGCCGGCGCCGACGGCTACCTGCTCAAGGACATCGAGCCCTCAGAGCTGGCGCGCGCCGTGCGCTCGGTCGGCGAGGAGCGCTCGACGATCGATCCGAGCGTCGCCGCCCGCCTGCTGCGGACGCTGTCCGAGCCCGGGCCGGGGCTCGCGGCGACCGGCGACGGCGAGTCGCTGACGGCCCGCGAGCGCGAGGTGCTCGAGCTCGTCGCCGCCGGACGCTCGAACAAGCGCATCGCCCGCGAGCTCGGCATCGCCGAGAAGACGGTGAAGACCCACGTCGGCCATCTGCTGGCCAAGCTCGGGGTCACCGACCGCACCCAGGCGGCGGTGATCGCGGTCCGTCGCGGCCTCGTCTCGTCGCCAGGCGCAGGACGGCCGCGGGCGGGCGGGCCCAGGTCCTAGGACCAAAGACCGCTGTCAAGCGGGACCTGACCGCGCCTAGCGTGCCGGTCATGTCAACCGCAATCATCACCGGAGCATCCCGAGGCCTCGGACTGGCGCTCGCCAGGGGCCTCGCCACCCGCGACTGGACCCTCGTGATCGACGCCCGCGGAGCCGACGCGCTCGCGCGGACGGCGGCCGAGCTGAGCGCCACCACCGAGGTGCGGGCGCTGCCCGGCGACGTGACCGACGAGTGGCACCGCGGCGCGCTCGTCGAGCTCGCCGGCGGCTCGATCGACCTCCTCGTCAATAACGCGTCGGCGCTCGGGCCGAGCCCGCAGCCCCGGCTCGAGGACTATCCGCTCCCGGAGCTGCGGCGCGTCTATGACGTCAACGTGCTCGCGCCGGCGGCGCTCATCCAGCTCGCCCTCCCCGCGATGTCCGCCCGCGCGGCCATCGTCAATATCACCTCCGACGCGGCGGTGGCGCCCTACGTCGAGTGGGGTGGCTACGGGTCCTCGAAGGCCGCGCTGGATCAGCTGACCGCGATCCTCGGCGCCGAGCACCCCGAGCTGCGGGTCTACGCCGTCGACCCCGGCGACATGCGCACCGAGATGCAGCAGGCGGCGTTCCCCGACGAGGACATCTCCGACCGGCCGCCGCCCGAGCTCGTCGTGCCCGGCCTGCTCGAGCTGATCGGGTCCGCGCGGCCGAGCGGCCGCTATCTGGCTGGCGACCTCATCGCGGCGGGGAGTCGGTCATGAGCGCGCTCTCCTTCGAGCTGCCGACGGGGCTGGAGGCCACCGAGCCGCCCGAGGAGCGGGGTGCGAGCCGCGACGGCGTTCGGCTGATGGTCGCCGATCAGCGCCAGGATGGACTCGTGCACGCCCGCTTCAACGAGCTGCCGTCGCTGCTGGAGCCCGGCGGCCTGATCGTCGTCAACGTGTCGGCGACGCTGCCGGCCGCGGTCGACGGGCGGCGCGGGGACGGGGCGCCGGTCCGGGTGCACTTCGCCACCGCGGCGCGAAACCTCGACGAGCGGTGGCGCGTCGTCGAGCTGCGCAGCGCCGACGGCTCGCGACCCGCGCGGGGCGGTCCGGGGGAGGCGATCGCGCTGCCCGGCGCGACGCTCGAGCTCGTCGCCCCGTATGCCGCCGCCGACCGTCTGTGGCTCGCTCGCCTCGACGGCGATGGCGAGTCGGTGCCGGAGCTGCTCGCTCGCGCCGGACGCCCGATCCGGTACGGCTACGTGCCGCGCGCGTGGCCGCTGGAGGCCTACCAGAACGTGTACGCGACGACCCCCGGCAGCGCGGAGATGCCGAGCGCCGGACGCCCGTTCACGCCCGAGCTCGTGACCGCGCTCGTCGCCCACGGCATCGGGGTGGCGCCGATCACGCTGCACGCCGGGCTCAGCTCGCCCGAGCGCCACGAGGGACCGGTGCCCGAGCCGTTCGCGGTGCCGCCGGCCACGGCGCGGGCGGTCAACGCCACGCGGGCGGCGGGTGGGCGGGTCGTGGCCGTCGGCACCACCGTCGTCCGCGCGCTCGAGACCGTCGCGGGCGAGCCGGCCGCCGATGGCCGTGCCGACGTTCGCCCCGGCGAGGGATGGACGAACCTGGTCATCGACCCCGAGCGCGGCGTGCGCGCGGTCGACGGGCTGATCACCGGCTGGCACGAGCCCGAGGCGTCACACCTGCTCATGCTCGAGGCGGTCGCCGGCGACGATCTGCTTCGCCGCAGCTACGCCGCCGCGCTGCGCGGCGGCTACCTCTGGCACGAGTTCGGCGACAGTCACCTGATCCTGCGCGACTGACGATCAGCGCCCGCGCAGCTGCCCCGAGTCGAGGCCGTCGAGCAGGCCGACGACCCGCGGGTCGCGAGCGGGCTCGAGCAGCGCCGCGCTGCCCGGCCAGTACGGATGCGGCGGCGTGGCGCGATCGAGGAGCACCGGCTCGAACAGCCACGAGCCGGTGTTCAGCAGTCGCGTCCCGTCTGGAGCCTCCGGCCAGCGCTCGCCGTTCAGCGGGCCGGCCCGATGGACGTGCCCGAACACGACCCAGTCGGCCTGCACGCCGAGCCGCCGCACGACCTGGCCCATCGCGCTCAGGCTCCCGTGACGCATCTGGGCATCGATCAGGGCGGCCGTGACCGGCGCGAGGTCGGCGTCCATGAGCAGCCGGGGCAGCCGCGGCAGGGCCGTGCGGCGCAGCGCCTCCGCGGTCGTCTCCAGCACCGTCGCGATCGGGCGCTCGCTGAGGCGAGGGAGCAGCGATTCGCTGCGCCGTCGCGCCCGCCGCCGCCGACTGCGCCACCGCGCGAGCTCGTAGCCGTTGGGCAGCTCCGGGCTCGCCCGCCCGCCGCGCAGGCGGCCGCGCGGCAGGCCGAGCGCCGATTCGGGCAGCAGGTGTCGATCGAGGTAGTGACCGTGCGTCGCCCAGACGCGATCGGCGAGCCAGACGCCGGGGTAGCGGACGGTGACCTGAGCCGGTGCCAGCCAACCGGTCATCTCGCGCAGCAACGGGGTCGCCGTCGTCGGGACCTGCTCGTCGAGCCCGAGGAGCTCGCCGCGCTGCAGTGCCCATGGGCGTATGAGGCTCGCATCGTGGTTGCCGGGGACGACCACCACCTCGCGCCCGGCGCCCAGGCGACGGCCGAGCTCGCGCAGCAGCGGCTCCGCGATCGCCATCGAGCGCCGCGGCCGGCGCGTCATGAGCTCGACCGTGTCGCCGAGCAGAACGAGCCGGTCGACGCCGGCGGCCGCGTCGAGCAGCCGCGCCCGCGGCTCGGCCAGGCGGAGCACGTCGTGCCGCGCGCGGTTGCCGAGATGCAGGTCGGAGATGACCAGCGTGCGCACGAGGCGCGGACGTTAGCCGGACGAGCGCGACGTTTCGGCGAGTGCCCCGTTCTGCCGACTTGGGGCGGCGCGCCGTCGTGCGGTGGATTTCATCCGCCACGGGCCCCGTGGCGGCGGATCGTTTCCACCGCACCTCGTGCGACGTGGCGGGCCGTGGTCGATTTGGCTCACCCCGGGGATCCTTTCCACCGACCCCCGCCCCGCATGCCGTGGTGTGGTCGTTTTTCCCCGCGGATCGACCCCGGCGAGCCACCCGGGCTCGGGGGTGGCAGCCGGAATGGCGTGCGGAGGGCGCTTATTGGCGGCCACCCCCCGCGGCGGCGGCCACCCCCCGCGGCCACCCCCGTGGCGGCGGCCACCCCCCGCGGCGGCGGCCACCCCCCGCCGCGGCGGTCACATCTCCGGCGCGGCGCGGCGACGCTAGACGGTGACCAGCGACTGGAAGGTCAGCGGCAGACCGCGGGCGACGACGAGCACCGGGGCGGTCGCCTCCTCGATCGCGTTCTGGGCACTGGAGGTGAGCATCGCGCGGCCGTGACGCGCCTCCGGCCGGGAGCCGGCGACGATCAGGTCGACGCCCGAATGGCGGTCGACGACGGTGGCCTCGAGGCGGTCGGCGAGCGTGTAGGCGGTTTCGATCGCGGCCTCGTCGGCGGTGCCGCGCAGGATCCCGATGGTCGCGATCTCGGGCTCGGGTCCGACCGCGTAGCAGGCCGGCGCGAAGCCGACGGCGACCGGTCCGTTCTCGAGCAGCGGCTGCGCCGAGCGGCCGATCGCGACGTGCCCGGCGCGGGTGCGGTACTCGGAGCCGAAGACGACGAGATCGGCGCCGATGTCGCCGGCCAGCCACGACAGCCCAGCGCTCGTCGAGGCGCTCATGACGACGTGACGCTCGACGTAGGAGTCATCGAGCCAGGCGGCGCCGCGGTGCAGCAGCGCGCTCGCCGCGCGGGCCGCCTCCTCCTCGCGCTCGAGCCGTCCCTGCGCGGCATGGCGCACATAGGCGAGGGTCAGCTCCGCGCCGGCGTCGCGGAGGACC
The DNA here is from genome assembly GCA_019240115.1 of Solirubrobacterales bacterium. GTDB lineage: Bacteria > Actinomycetota > Thermoleophilia > Solirubrobacterales > Solirubrobacteraceae > Palsa-465. Next base: position 18,082 of record JAFAYV010000004.1, read on the forward strand.
CGGCCGAGCATGAGCGCGTCGTGGTCGTTCTGGCTGTCGTCGTAGGAGATGATCGCGTTCGTTCGCATCGCTGCCGCCCCTGGTGAAAGGTGTGGTTTCGGCCCGGGACTGTGCCAGTCGCGTCATATCAGTTCCAGTGAAGGTCGTCATCAACTACATTAGCGTTGCTGATGCTCAACCTCGCTCGTCTGCAGGTGTTTCGCGAGGTCGTCACGTGCGGCTCGTTTTCGGCCGCGGCCGATGCACTGTCCTACACGCAGTCGGCGGTGTCGCAGTCGGTCGCGCGCCTGGAGGCCGAGACGGGCGCGGCGCTCGTCGTCCGCGACCGCAAGGGCGTGCGACCCACCGAGGCGGGGGCGACGCTGCTGCGCCACGCCGAGCTCATCCTCACCCAGGCTCGGGCGGCCGAGGCCGAGCTCGACGCGATCCTCGGCCTGCGCGCGGGCCGGTTGCGCGTCGCGTCCTTCCCGTCGGGCGGCGAGACCCTGATGCCTCCGGCGGTCGCCCGTTTCCGTCGCGCGCACCCCGAGGTGGCGCTGACCCTCGTCGAGGGCGAGCCCGAGGAGATCGGCCCCCGGATCCGCTCCGGCGACGTCGACCTCGGCCTCCTGTACGAGTTCCCCGGCGCGCACCGCGCCGGACTGCGTCCGTCGGTCGGCCTGCGGGCACGGCGGCTGCTCGACGACCCGATGCACGTGGCGCTGCCCGCCGAGCACCCCCTCGTCGGCGTGTCCCGGCTGCGCCTCGCCGACCTGTGCCACGAGCAATGGGTGCAGACGTCCTCGACGAGCCCGTGCGCGCGCCACGTCGTCCGCACCTGCCTGGACTCCGGCTTCGCGCCCGACGTGGCGTTCGAGTCAGACGACTACGACACCGTGCAGGGTCTCGTGGCGGCGGGCGTCGGCGTCGCGCTCATCCCCCAGCTGGCGCTCAGCCGGCTGCACTCGGGGGTCGTCGTGCGCTCGCTGACGCCGAGCAGCCCGAGCCGGCGGGTGACCGTCGCCACGCTGCCCGGGGCGGGCGTCGCGCCGGCGGCGCGATCGATGATCCAGGTGCTCTCCGACGTCGCCGCTCGTCACCGGGAGCGGGCGCGATCGACCGATCCCGCCGTCGACTGACCGGGCAGTCGGCTCGTCCCGCGGTCGACCGACCGGCAGTCGACTCATCCCGCGGTCGAGTGATCGGGCAGTCGGCTCATCCCGCGGTCGACTGACCGGCAGTCGACTCATCCCGCGGTCGCGTAACCCCTCAGTCGAGCGCCGTGACCTCGGCGGCGAGCTCCTGCGCCCGCCGGCCGACGACGAGCGGGCGCAGGGCGCGCTCGAGCGCTCGGGCCATGAAGTTGACCGGCCCGGCGTCGAGCGCGAGCCGGAACGTCGCGCGCGTCCGGTCGCCGGCGAGCTCCTCGAGCTCCCACGAGCCGTCCATCGCGTCCACGTCCTCGGACTCCACGCGCGTGAAGCTGACGCGGTACGGCGCGTCGTAGCTGAGCCCCACGCGGCAGGCGACCTTCTTGACGCGGGCGTCGGACACCGTGTCGCACACGAGTACGCGGCCCTCGGCGTCGGTCTCCACGACCTCGACGCTCTCGAGTCCCTGCTGCCACCGCGGCCAGCGCGCGACGTCCTGGAGCACCGCCCAGCAGCGCTCGACGCCGGCGTCGATCTCGGCGGTGGACTCGCCGGTGAGCATCGTCATCGTCGTCGCCTCGTCGCCGACACCGTCCAGTGGAAGCTGCGCGTCGCGGTCGAGCGCTCGCCGTCGAAGGCCGAGACGTGGACGAGGAATCGTCCCTGCCGACGGGGCCGTCCCGAGATCTCGCCGGTCCGGGCATCGATCCTCAGGCCGATCGGCAGCCCGCGGGCCGCGTAGGTGATCCGCTGCCCCGAGGCGTCGCTCGCGTGCACGCGCACCGTGACCACGTGGCCGACGGTCGCGCGATGGTCGGCGATGCGCGGCAGGCGGATGGTCGAGGCGCACAGCGATCGGGCGAGCGCGGCCGCGTCGGGCGAGCCGAGCCCGCTGGCCAGGTCGTAGCCCGGGGCGGCGCGGAACTGGCCGCCGTTGGTGGCGGTGAAGTCGTTGTCGCCGACCCTGACGTCGTGGAAGTCGGCGCCGTAGGAGGTCGCGGCGGCGCGGTACAGCGCGGGATCGGCGTAGCCGACCGAGGCATGGCGACAGCCCGGCGAGTCGTCGACGAGCGCCATCAGCGCCGCCCACACGGGAGCCGCGCCGCTCGTACCGCCGACGCCCTGCCAGCCCCGCGGGAGGCCGTCATCGGCGCCGGATCCGTTGAAGTAGAGGAGATAGCCGGTCGTCGGATCGGCGTCCATCGCGACATCGGGCACGGCTCGACAATATCCGCGCGTCCTGCCGCAGTGCCCTCCGGCGTCCGCCGGCTGGCGGACGTGCAGCCGGTCGGGCGCCTCGGACTGCGCGGGCGGCATCGTCCACAGCGCCGAGACGCCGCCCCCGCCGGCGCCGGCCGTCGGCAGCCCCGCCGCGGGCGAGCCCGCGTTGTTCCAGACCGCCTCGGTCGGGGGCGGGCCGGTGGCGCGCAGCGTCGTACCACCGACGCCCGTCGCGTAGGGCTGGCTCGCCGGGTCATCGACCGCGAGCCGCGTATTCGGCGCCGAGCCGGGGATGTCGCAGTCCTGCGCGCCGCTGTCGCCGGCGGCGGCGACGATCGTCTGTCCCTGGATCGTCGCCTGCGCGAACAGCGTGCTCTCGGCTCGGGCATCGGAGCGGCCGAGTGCCGACTCGCACTCTCCCCACGACACGCTGATCACGCGTGCCCGATCCTGGTTGATGATCGACGAGAAGATGTCGTAGGGACCCGAGCCGGGCGCGCCCAGGTTCGAGTTCGGGCCCTGGTAGACGAGCACCCGGGCGTCGGGCGCCATCGCGATCGTGTTCTCGATGTCGAGCGCCGCTTCGCCGCCGCCCGGGCCGTGGCCGGCGCCGCCGTCGACCGGGACATAGGACACCGCGGCGTCAGTGCCATAACAGGCCTGGAAGGCGGCGATGTCGTCGGGGTCGTCGGGTTCGAGCTCGTACAGCGCGATCGTGATGCCCGCCCCGCGGTCGCCGCTGCGATACAGACCCGAGAAGCCGTAGGCGGAAGCGATCTGGTCGGCGGTGTACGCCGATTGGGTGGGAGCCGCCGCCCGCGCCTGCGCGCAGGGCTGCGGCCCGTCGGTGTCGACGTCGGGCCGCGCCCGGGCCGCCGCGGTCGCCGGTGCCGCCGCAATCGCCGGTGCCGCCCCGGTCGCCGGTGCCGCCCCGGTCGCCGGTGCGGCCGCGATCGCCGGTGCCGCCCCGGTCGCGGGTGCCGCCGCGATCGCCGGTGCCGCCGCGATCGCCGGCGCCGTCCAGGCCGCGCCGCGCGCGAGGCGGTCGAGCAGGGGCCGGGGCGCCGCCGTGGCGCTCAGCCCGACGATCGATTGCACGCCGACGTCGAGCCGGGGTGGTGCGCCGGCGGAGATCGTACCGTGGGCGTGGCCGATCAGGTCGATCGCGAGTGCCGACTGCAGCCGGGCCGCGGTCGCGATCACCGGGATCGACAGCCCGCCGGCGGCCGTCGGGCCCGGGCGCAGCCCGCGGGCGCGCAGCCGGGCGCGGACGCGGCGGATCTCGCTCGCCGGCGCGCCGAAGCGCGCGGCGAACTGGTGCGGGGTCAGATACCGGCGGTAGTCGGGGCTGCCCGGATCCGAGACCGCCGCAGCGTACGCGCGCAGCGCGGCGGGGTCGCGGGGGCGCAGCGCCACCTGCAGGTGGACGCGCGTCCGGGGCGCCACGCGGGCGGCGCCGGCCATCGGCGCGAACAGCGGCGGCCCGATCACGACGAAGGCGGTGGTGATCCATGCCGCGGTGCGCGAGCGTCGCGACATCAGCGCGGGCAGCGTACTACCGCGGCCGGGTGGGGTCCGCCGGGCGCCGCCCGGACCAATGACCCCGACGCGATCCCGCTGGACGCGGCGGCGTTCAGACATCCGTCCAGTCGCGGCACCGACGCGCGTCATGCACCGGGCCAGACCCGAAAAGCCGAGCATGAGCATTGCCCCCCTCGATGCGGCAACCCCGCTTCCCCTCGGCCAGGCGCTGGTCGCCGCCGGTCTGATCGACGAGCAGCAGCTCGAATGGGGGCTCGCGCGCCAGCAGCGCACCGGCGAGCGCCTCGGGCGGATCCTCGTCAACGTCGAGGCCGTGCATCGCCTCGACCTGCAGAGAGTGCTCGGCGAGACCTGGGGCCTGCCGTTCGTCGACCTCTTCGACTACGACCACGACGCGGAGCTGACCGGTCGCTGCACTCCCGACACGCTTCTCGCGGAGGGATGGTTCCCGCTCCAGCAGATCGGCGACCGGCTCGTCGTCGCCACCTCCGAGCCGCCGTCGCCCGCCCTCCACGAGGCGATCCACCGCCAGCTCGGAGACGAGCTGACGATCGAGCTGCGCACCACGACGCCGATGGACATCGAGCGCGCGGTCACCAACGCCTACCGCGACGAGCTGGTGCAGCGCTCGACCGCCGGGCTGAAGACCCGGCGCCCCGAGCAGTCGGCGGCCACCGGACTCTCGAGATTTCAGAAGATCACCTTCGGCCTGTTCGCCGTGGTCGCGATCGTCGGCGGGATCGTCGACTGGAGGTTCTGGCTCTCCGGGCTGATCCTGTTCGCCAACATCGTCTTCTTCGGCGCGATCGTCTTCAAGCTGACCTGCGTGCTCGCCGGCATCGGCTCGCGCATGACGCTGAAGGCGTCCGCGGTCGAGCGCAACGATCGCGACCTGCCCGTCTACACGGTGCTCGTTCCCGTCTATCGCGAGGCCAACGTCGTCGCCGACCTGATCGCCAACCTCGGCGCGCTCGACTACCCCGAGGAGAAGCTCGAGGTGCTCGTGCTGCTCGAGGCCGACGATCACGAAACGATCGCCGCCGCGCGCGCCGCCAGGCCCCCGTCCAGCGTGCGCCTCGTGATCGTGCCCGACGCCGCGCCGAAGACCAAGCCCAAAGCCTGCAACGTCGGCCTGACGCTCGCACGCGGCGAGCTGCTCGTCATCTATGACGCCGAGGACCGCCCCGACCCCGATCAGCTGCGCAAGGCGGTCGCCGCCTTCCGCGAGGCCGGCCCCAGGACCGTCTGCGTCCAGGCGCGCCTGCGCTACTGGAACGCCTCGGCCAACCTCCTGACCCGCATGTTCGGCCTCGAGTACGGCTACTGGTTCGGTGCGATGCTTCCGGGCCTCGACCGGCTGCGCATGCCGATCCCGCTCGGCGGCACCTCGAACCACTTCCGCATCGGGGCGCTGCGCGAGCTCGGCGGCTGGGATCCGCACAATGTCACCGAGGACGCCGACCTCGGCCTGCGCGCCGCCGTCGAGGGCTACCGCGTCGGCGTCATCGACTCCAGCACCGACGAGGAAGCGTGCGGCGAGCTGCGCGCCTGGATCCGCCAGCGCACCCGCTGGATCAAGGGCTACATGCAGACCGCGCTCGTCCACACGCGTCATCCCGTCCAGCTGCTGCGCGACGTCGGTCCGCTCGACGCCCTCGGCTTCCTGCTGCTGATCGCGGGCACGCCCCTGACCTTCCTGCTCGCCCCCCTGCTGTGGGCCGGCACGGCGAGCTGGTACGCCTTCGGCGAACCGCACCTGCCCCTCGTCAACAACGGCATCTTCTGGATGATCGCGATGATCGACCTGATCGCCGGCAACGTGATCATGATCGGGCTGAACATGATCGCCGCCGTCCACGATCGCGGCTGGCGGTGGGCGCCGTTTGCGGTGCTCAACCCCTTCTACTGGGTCCTGCACTCGTGGGCCTCGTGGCGGGCGCTGATCCAGCTGATCCGCAACCCGTTCTACTGGGAGAAGACGCCGCACGGCCTGCCCACGGCGGTCTGTGACGAGGAGCCCGGGGAGGGCATCGCCTTCGCGAGGCCGGCAGCCGTCTGACGCGGCCGGGGACCTTGGCAGCGCGATCCCGGCGGCGCTGCGTCCGGCTGCTTGACTGGAGCGGGTGCGCAGCCCGCAACGCCTGGTCTTCGGCGAGGTCGCCGAGCGCTATGACCGCAGCCGGCCCACGTACCCCGACGCGCTGATCGACGATCTGCTCCGCCGGGCACCGCTGACGCCCGGCGTGCGGGCGCTCGAGGTCGGGGCCGGCACCGGCAAGGCGACCCGGCTGCTGGCGGCGCGCGGCGTGTCGGTGCTGGCGATCGAGCCGAGTCCCGAGATGGCCGCGATCAACCGGCGGGCGGCGCGGCCCGGGACCGAGATCGTCGAGTCCGATTTCGAGTCCTTCGATCCCGGGGGCGAGCGCTTCGGGCTCGTCTACGCCGCGCAGTCGTGGCATTGGGTCGACCAGAGGGTCGGCTATGAGCGGGCGCGGGCGGCGCTCGTCGACGGAGGCCTGCTCGCGGTGTTCTGGAACCGTCCGGGGTGGACCGACTCGCCGGTGCGCCGGGCGATCTCGCGCGCCTACCGCGCGCACGCGCCGAGCCTGGACCGCGAGAACCCGTCCCATCCCGACAGCCGCGACGGCCGGCGCTACGCGACCTGGGACGACGACGCCGCCGCCGCGGCGGGCCTGGAGCCGCTGCCGGATCGGACCGACGCGTGGGAGCTGCACTACGGCGCGCGGGAGTACGCCGACCTGATCTCGACCCACTCGGAGATCGTCATGCTCGACCCCGGGGCGCGCGAGCCGCTGCTCGACGCGGTGGCCGCGGCAATCGAGGGCTGCGGCGGGCGGCTGACGATGCCGGTTCGCACCCGCTGCCGGCTCGCCCGCGCGGTCGGGGAGCCGGGTTGAAAATCGACTCGGGCCGTGACCTGCCTGAGGATCAAGCCGCTGCGGCTGCCCACGGCCGAGTCCGGAGCGGGAGCTGGCTTCATGCCGCTGACGTGACGCCGGAGGATGCACGCGAACCGGGGAGCGTGCTCGTGGCCATCACGAGCACCGCCATTTCATCCGAACTCGGGGGGCGCGCCAACGGCCACCCCCAACCCCAGGTGCGGAGGGAGGCACTACAGCTCGAGCTGCTGGAGCGCGAGCAGGTAGGCCTCGGAGTAGGAGGGGAACTGCGCGACGGTGTCGGTCAGGACCTCGAGCGGTACCTGGGCGCGCACCGCGAGCACCGCCTGGTGGATCCACTCCGAGGCCAGCGGCGCCACCGCCCAGGCGCCGAGCATCACCCGCCGCCGGCGGTCGACGACGACGCCGAGCTCGCCGCGCGGGTCCTGCTCGTAGGTGTAGGCGCGGGCCACCCCGCCGGTGGGCAGGTCAAGCGTCGTCGCGACGACGTCGTAGCCCGCCTCGCGCGCCTGGGCCTCGGTGAGGCCGACCGAGGCCACCTCGGGATCGGTGAACACGACCCGCGGGATCGCCGCGTAGTTGGCGGTCACCGGATGGCCCGCCATGTCGGCCATCGCGATCCGCGCCTGGTACTTGGCCATGTGGGTGAAGAGCATCGTGCCCGTGCAGTCGCCCGCCGCCCAGACGCCCTCGGTCACCCGGCAGTGGTCGTCGATCGGCACCTCGCCGTGCTCGCCGGCCTGAGCCCCGATCGTCTCCAGGCCGATGTCGTGACCTCGGGGGCGGCGGCCGACGGCGACGATCAGCCGCTCGCCGCGGACCGTCGAGGTGTCGTTCAGGCGAACGACCCGGTCGCCGCCGTCGAGCTCGACGAACTGCGCGTGGACGCCGCAGCGGAGCGTGATCCCGTCGGCCTGCAGCGAGGCCGTCAGCAGCTCGGACACGCGCGCGTCCTCGCGCGGGTCGAGTCGGTCGGCGCCCTGGACGAGCGAGACCTCGGACCCGAACCGGCGCAGGAACTGGGCGAGCTCGATGCCGACGGGTCCGCCGCCGACGATCACGGCGCTCGCCGGGATCTCATGCAGCGCGGTCGCTTCCCGGTTGGTCCAGTACCCGGCCTCGGCGAGTCCCTCGATCGGCGGTACGACCGCCTCGGAGCCGGTCGAGATGAGGATCCGGTCGGCCTCGTAGGTTTCGCCGCCGACCTCGAGGCGGCCCGGCCCCGCCAGGCGACCGTCGCCCTTGACCACCGTGACCCCGCGTTCCTCGTAGCCGCGCACGCGCGCCGAGTCGTCGCCCGCCGAGGTCATGTAATCGCGGTAGCGGTCCAGCGCGGGCCAGTCGAGCTCGGCGGCGCGCGTGCCCGCGGCGCGTCCGGACGCGCCGCGGAGCTCGGTGGGGCGCAGCAGCGTCTTGGTCGGGATGCACGCCCAGTTGGAGCACTCGCCGCCGATCAGCTCGCGCTCGACGAGCAGGACGTTCATGGAGCGCGCGAGCAGGCCGTTGACGGCGTGCTCGCCGCCCGGCCCGGCGCCGAGGACCGCGACGTCGAAGCGATCGGCCATCAGGCGACCGGGATCCCCAGCCGGGCCTCGAGCCCGCGCCTGACCCGCGGCCAGTCGTCGTCGGTCACCGCGTAGTACGCGGAGTCGCGCGCGCTGCCGTCGGGGAGGACCATGTGCTTGCGGAAGATACCCTCCGGTTGCGCGCCGAGGGCCTGCAGCGCGCCCCGCGAGCGCTCGTTGCGCGCGTCGGTCTTGAACTCGACCCGGCGCAGGCCGACCCGCTCGAAGGCGTGGCCGAGGAGCAGGAGCTTGGTCTCGACGTTGACCCCGGTTCCCCAGGCCGAGCGCGTCACCCACGTCCAGCCGATCTCGGCCCGGAGGTGCTCGAGGCGCAGCTCGAGGAACCGGGTCGAGCCGAGCACCGCGCCGTCGTCGATGGAGAGGATGGCGAAGGGGACCTCGCGCTCCTCCTCGGCGGCGTGCAGGGCGGCCGTCGTCCAGGCCCGCAGCGCCCGCGCCGAGGTCATGTCGACGGGCATCCAGGCGAACACCTGCGGATCGGCGGCGGCTTCGAGCAGCCCCGGCTCGTGGTCGGAGCGCAGCGGCTCGACCACCACGCGGCGGCCGGTCAGGCGCCGGCGGAGGTCGGCGGCGATCACACCGACCACGATAACGGGCGCCGGGTTACCATCTCGCGCCATGGAGGCTCGTGCCACCCAGGCCGCCGTCCCGCTGCCCGGTCCCGACCGCTTCACCGCCGAGATGGAGGGGCACCGCCGCGAGCTGACCGGCTACTGCTATCGCATGCTCGGCGCCGGCTCCGAGGCCGAGGACGCCGTCCAGGAGACGTTCCTCCGCGCCTGGCGCTCGCGCGACGGGTTCGAGGGTCGGGCGAGCCTGCGCTCGTGGCTGTACCGGATCGCCACCAACGTCTGCCTCGACATGCCCCAGCGGCCCCAGCGGCGGGCGCGGCCGATGGACCTCGCCGGGCCGGCCACGACCGCCACCGCGGTGCTCGCCGAGCAGCCCGAGCACCGCTGGGTGCAGCCGATCGCCGACGGGCGGGTGCTCGGCGGCGAGGATCCCGCCGAGCTCGCGGCACAGCGCGAGACGATCCGCCTCGCCTTCATCGCCGCGCTGCAGCGTCTTCCCGCGCGTCAGCGCGCGGTCCTGATCCTCCGCGACGTGCTGCACTGGCAGGCGAGCGAGGTCGCCGACCTGCTCGGCTGCACCGCCGCCTCGGTCAACAGCGCGCTGCAGCGCGCCCGCGCCACGCTGCACGAGCCCCGGCCCGAGGTCGCCGGCGACGAGCCCGATCTCGATCCCGACGCCGCGGCGCTGCTCGCCCAGTACGTCAGCGCCTTCACGAGCTACGACATCGACCGGCTGGTGACGCTGCTGCGTGACGACGTCACGTTCTCGATGCCCCCGCACAACCTCTGGCTGCGCGGCCCGCTCGAGGTCGGCCGCTGGATGCTCGGGCCCGGGGCGGCCTGTCGCGACAGCCGCCTGGTGGCCACCCGCGCCAACGGCTGCCCGGCTTTCGCCTCCTACAAGCCCGATGGGGCCGGCGGACATCGCGCCTGGTCGATCCAGGTGCTGTCGATCAACGACGACCGCATCACCGCGATCCACAATTACCTGAACACCGAGCTGTTCGAGGCATTCGGGCTCCCGCTCGCCCTGGGGGCCGGCTAGCCGTGCCGCGGCTGCTGACGATCATCGCGAGCACGCGCCCCGGCCGCGTCGCCGTTCCCGTCGCCGACTGGTTCGCCGGGCGGGTCGTCGAGCACGGCGGCTTCGAGCTGCACCTCGTCGACCTCTACGAGCTCGACCTGCCGCTGCTCGACGAGCCCAACCACCCGCGGCTGCGCCAGTACACCCACGCCCACACCCACGCGTGGAGCGCCACCGTCGACGCCGCCGACGCCGTCGTGCTGCTCACCGCCGAGTACAACTACGGCTATCCGGCGGCGCTGAAGAACGCGCTCGACTACCTGCTTCACGAATGGCGCGCCAAGCCGGTCGGCTTCGTCTCCTACGGCGGCGTCGCCGCCGGCACCCGCTCGGTCCAGCAGCTCAAGCAGGTGGTGGGCGCGCTGGGCATGTTCGCCGTGACAGCCTCGGTCAACATCCCGTTCGTCGCCCAGAAGCTCGATGACACGCGGGTCCTGCAGCCCAACGACGTCATGAACCAGGCCGCCGCCGACATGCTCGACGAGCTGCTCCGGGTGCAGGCCGCGCTCGCGCCGCTGCGCGCCTCCGCGGCCGGGTAGCCGGTGCTCAGGCGACGCGCGCCGGCTTGAGCGTCTTGCGCGCGTACAGCGCCGCGTCGGCGCGCGCGAGCAGCTCGCGCAGGTCCTCGCCGATCTCGGCGGTCACCCAGCCGACCGAGACGGTCACCGAGTGCAGGTCGCCGCCGATCTCGATCGGCTCGGCGAGCAGCTGGGCGACCCGGCGGTGCATCGCGAGCGCGCCGTTGCAGTCGGCGACCTCGGCGAACACGACGAACTCGTCGCCGCCCACGCGGGCGACGGCGTCCTGACCGCGCACCGCCGAGCGCAGCCGCGCCACCACGGCCGCCAGGACCTCGTCGCCGGCGGCATGGCCGTGCAGGTCGTTGATCAGCTTGAAGTCGTCGACGTCGCAGAGCGCGACGAGCGTCTCGCCGCCTCGGCGTAGCTGCCGGGCGAACGACTCGGCCAAGTGGTCGCCGAGCACCAGCCGGTTGATCGCGCCGGTGAGCGGATCGTGCGAGGCGGCGTGCCCGAGGTCGCGGACGATCTTCATCAGCTCGATCTGGGAGACGACCTGGGCGGCGAGCCCCTCGATCAGCGCGATCTGCTCGTCGGACATCGAGCGCTCCACGGTGTCGAACGCGCACAGCGTGCCGACGACGACCTCGTCGGAGGTGCGCAGCGGCACGCCGATGTAGAAGCGCCGCGGCTCGGGGCCGCGGGTGAACGAGCTGAAGCTGAACCGGGGATCGGCGGCGGCGTCGGCGCAGAAGATGCGCTGCCCGGAGTCGATCACCAGGCGGCAGTAGGTCTGCTCGAGCGGCATCGGTTCCATCGGGACGTTGACCGAGGCGATCGGTCGCAGCAGGCGGTCGTCGATGACGTTGATCGCGGCGTCGGGCGCGCCGGTGACATAGGAGACGAGGCGGGTCAGGGAGGTGAGGCCGGGGTCGCCGGCGCGATCCAGAAGCTGCAGGCGCCCGATCGCGTCCGCGCGCCGCTCGACGGTCAGTTCTTCGGTGTGCATGGGCCACGGTATCGGCGCGGCTGCGCCGCCCGTTGAGCGCCGGGCGCGGACTGGACGCGTGTATGAGCCGGATGTCGGGCAGACTCCTGCGGTCGTGAACCCCCTGCACGCGATCGCGATCTTCGCCGCCGGCATCGTTGCCGGGACGATCAACACCGTCGTCGGCTCGGGGACCCTGTTCACCTTCCCGGTGCTGCTGGGGTTCGGCTATGCGCCGGTCGTCGCGAACGTATCGAACACCGTCGGCCTCGTCCCGGGCTCGATGACCGGCGCGATCGGCTACCGCGCCGAGCTCGCCGGCCAGCGCCGCCGCGCGCTCGTGCTTGCCGGCGCGTCGCTGAGTGGAGGGATCATCGGCGCCGTCCTGCTCCTCAGCCTCCCGGCCTCAGCGTTCAAGGCGATCGTCCCGGTGTTCATCGCGATCGCGCTCGTGCTCATCGTCGTGCAGCCGAGGATCTCGCCCTGGCTCGAGGCGCGGGGGCGCGCCAAGCGCGAGCAGCCGGGGCCGATCGCGCTCGGCGCCATCTTCGCCGGCGGGATCTACGGCGGCTACTTCGGCGCCGCCCAGGGCATCCTCGTCCTCGCCGTCCTCACGCTCTCGGTCGAGGACGAGCTGCAGCGCCTCAACGCGGTCAAGGTCGTGCTGACCGGCCTGGTCAACCTCGTTTCGGGCATCGTCTTCGTCATCGCCGCCCACGTCGCCTGGGGCGCCGCCGGGCTCATCGCCGGCGGCTCGCTGCTCGGCGGGATGCTCGGCGCACGCGTCGGCCGGCGGCTGTCCCCGCGGGTGCTGCGCGGCGTGATCGTCGTCGTCGGGATCATCGCGATCGTCCGCCTCGTCGCCTGAGTCGTCCGAGTCGCGGGATCATCGCGATCGTCCGCCTCGTCGGCTGAGTGGTTCGGATCGCGGTCGTCGGGGGCGCTAGTGCGAGAACGTGCCGACGAGACGCGCCTGCTCGATGACGTGGTCCTCGATCCGGTCCAGCAGCGCCCGCCGATCGAGGCCCGGCGGCAGGTCGAGGTCATCATCGAGCGCGTAGACCCAGAAGTAGTAGTGGTGGGTGCCGTGGTCGGGCGGCGGCGCCGGGCCGTTGTAGCCCTCGTTGCCGAGGGAGTTGACTCCGTTGACGGCGTCGCCACCCCCCTCGGGCAGGCCGGTGGCGTCCGCGGGGATGCCGTAGGCCACCCAATGGGTGAAGCCGTCGACGAGCGGCGCGTCGGGATCGTGGACGACGACCGCGAACGCCTTCGTCCCAGCGGGCACGCCCGTCCACTCGACGGCCGGGGCGACATCCTCGCCGTCGCCCGAGTGGCGGTCGGGGATGCGCTTGTGGTGGTCAAACGCGGAGCTCGAGAGCTTCAGGTCCGCGACGTTCAGTGCTTGAGCCATGCCCGGGCGGATACCCGGCGACGGCGGCGGCGAACCCACCACGCGGCGAGGATCGTCTAGGAGCGATCCGAGGTCTGAAGGGTCCGGCGCCGGACGGGCTCGCGCCCGGGCGGCTGACGCGGCGGCGGCTGCGAGCGGATCCCCGGGATCGCGAGCTCGACCTGCTCGTCGGACACGGTGACCGGCTCGTCGTAGTGGACGATCTCGAGCGCCTCGCCCTCGCCCAGCTGATAGCGCGCGTGGCGGGAGTCGACCTCGACGACGAGGCTGCGCCCGCGGAACTGGACCCGGAACCGCATGTGGCTGAGCGCCACCGGGAGCCGGGGGCGGAAGCTCAGCCGGCCGCCGAAGTCGCGCATCCCGCCGAAGCCGGCGACGGCGGTGATCCAGGTCCCCGCGACCGAGGCGATGTGGATGCCGTCGCGGGTGTTGTGCTCGAGGTCGTCGAGGTCCATCAGCGCCGCCTCGGCGAAGTAGTCGTAGGCGAGCTCGAGGTGCCCGACCTCGGCGGCGATGATCGCCTCGGTGCAGGCCGACAGCGACGAGTCGCGCACGGTCATCTGCTCGTAGTAGGCGAAGTTGCGGGCCTTCTCCTCCGCGCTGAAGGCGTCGCCGCACCACTGCAGGGCGAGGACGAGGTCGGGCTGCTTGACGACCTGCTTGCGGTAGAGGTCGAAGTAGGGGAAGTGCAGGAGCAGCGGGTATTGATCGGCGGCCCCCTCGTCGAAGTTCCACCGCTGGTGGCGGGTGAAGCCCTCGGACTGGGGATGCACCCCGAGGCTCTCGTCGTAGACGATCAGCATTCCGGCGGCGGCGTCGCGCCAGCTCGCGGCCTCCTCGTCGTCGACGCCGAGCTCGGCGGCCCGCTCGGGATGGCGCTGCACCGCCGCGGCGGCCGCCTCCAGGTTGCGCTGGGCCATGAGGTTGGTGTAGATGTTGTTGTCGGCCACGGCGCTGTACTCGTCGGGGCCGGTGACCCCGTCGATGCGAAAGGCGCCCGCCGAGTCGTGATGGCCGAGCGAGCGCCACAGGCGCGCGGTCTCGACGAGCAGCTCGGTGCCGACCGTGGCCTCGAACTCGGGATCGTCGGCGGCGGCCTGGTAGCGCGCGACCGCTGAGGCGATGTCGGCGTTGATGTGAAACGCCGCCGTGCCCGCGGGCCAGTAGCTCGAGCACTCCTCGCCGTGGATCGTCCGCCACGGGAAGGTCGCGCCGCGCAAGCCGAGCGTCCTCGCCCGCTCGCGGGCGAGGTCGATCGTCTCCAGGCGCCAGCGCAGTGCGTCGGCGGCGGCGTGCGGCACCGTGTAGGTGAGCACCGGCAGGACGAACATCTCGGTGTCCCAGAACGTGTGGCCGTCGTAGCCGGGGCCGGTCAGCCCCTTGGCGGCGATCGCCCGGCGCTCGCCGCGCGCTCCGGCCTGCAGCGTGTGGAAGAGCCCGAAGCGCAGCGCCTGCTGGAGCTCGGGGTCGCCGTCGAGCTCGACGTCGGCGTGCTCCCAGAAGTGGTCGAGATACGCGCGCTGGTCGCGCAGCAGCCCGTCCCAGCCGGTGTGCGCGGCCGCCGCCGCCGCCGCGCTGACCTGATCGCGCAGCGCCGGGCCCGAGCGCTGGGCCGACCACCCGTAGGCGATCAGCTTGAGGATCCGCAGCGGCTTGCCCGGGGCCAGGTCGGCGGTCACCTCCAGCCGCGCATGATCGGGGAACGCCTCGGTGTGGCAGGCCACGCCGTCGGGCCCCTCGACGAGGTGCTCCATCGCCGCCGCCATCCGCAGCTCGCTCGCCCGCGTGCTGTGCACGAGGATCGCCCGCAGGCCGTTGGCGTCGTGCATCTCGGCGACGAGCGGCTCGGCGAGGGCCGCGGCGGCTCGCGGGTCCTTGCTCGCCACGGGCAGCGACTCGTTGGCCACCAGCTCGGACTGGACGACGACCGGGAACTCGCCGTCGACGGGCTCGACGATGTACTCGACCAGGGCAACCGCGCGCTGGGTGAACGACACCATCCGGGTCGAGGAGACCGTGATCTCGCGCCCGGTCGGCGAGGTCCAGCGAACCGCGCGGCGCAGCACCCCGGCGCGCAGGTCGAGCACGCGCTCGTGGCTGCGCAGGACGCCGTAGCGGACGTCGAACGGCTCGTCCTCGACGAGCAGCCGGATCAGCTTCCCGTTGGTGACGTTGACGACGCTCTCGCCGGCCTCGGGGTTGCCGTAGGCGGCCTCCGCGTACGGCAGCGGTGAGCGCTCGTAGAAGCCGGCGAGGTAGGTCCCCGGGAGGCCGCTCGGCTCGCCCTCGTCGAGGTTGCCGCGCAGGCCGATGTGCCCGTTCGAGAGCGCGAACAGCGACTCCGTCTGCGCGAGCTGGTCGATGTCGAGCTCGGTCTCGCGCAGCGCCCAGGGCTCGGAGGAGAAACCCGGGTGGCGGATCACGGAGCGTCCAGCAGCTCGCCAAGGTCGGCCACGACCACGTCGGCGCCGCGCGCGCGCAGCGCGTCGGCCTGGCCGAGCCGGTCGACGCCGACCACGGTGGCGAAGCGGCCCGCGCGACCCGCTTCGACCCC
>JAFAYV010000090.1 GCA_019240115.1 Solirubrobacterales bacterium
CGCGAGAAGGTGTTCGCCGCGGTCTCGGCCGACCTGGGGGTCACGGTCGAGAAGCTGGTGGCGCGGGACGGTCGCATCTTTGACCGCGACGATCCGAACATCGGCATGGATTGGCCGGCCGCGGTCGCGGTCGCGTCGGGATTGCACCCACCACTCGTCACCGCGGGCTCGTACAAGACGCCGAAACTCGCCGGGCCGTACAAGGGTGGGGGCGTCGGGCCGTCGCCCGCCTATAGCTACACGGCGGCGATCGTCGAGCTCGAGTGCGACCCGGAGACCGGCGTCGTCGACGTCGATCGCGTCTGGATCGCGCACGACATCGGCAAGGCGATCAACCGCGTGTCGGTCGAAGGCCAGGTCGTCGGCAGCGTCTACATGGCGCTCGGAGAGGCGCTGTTCGAAGAGCAGGTCTTCCGCCGCGGCTACCTGAAGAACCCATCGATCCTCGAGTACCGCAGTCCCACGTTCCTGGAGATGCCCGAGGTCGAGACGTTCCTGGTCGAGACCGACGATCCCGAAGGCCCGTTCGGCGCCAAGGAGGTCGGTCAGGGGCCGCTGCTCCCCGTCATCCCCGCCGTGGCCAACGCGATCTATGACGCGGTCGGGGTGCGGGTCGACGAGGTACCGATCTCGCCGGACAAGATCGTCAAGGCGCTCCAGCAGGAGGCGCAGGGCAAGGTGCCCCGCGTCGGCCCCAAGGCGATGCCGGAGTTCGATTACGGCGAGCCGGTCAAGGTCGACCCGCCCGATCAGCTGACGCTCCGGGAGGTGTTGGCGCCATGATGCGGCTGCCGGCGTTCGCGTATCTGCCGGCTTCCACGACCGTCGAGGCGGCGCAGCTGCTGGCCGAGCACCCGGGCGCGCACGTGGTCGGCGGTGGTACGGATCTGTTCCCGAAGATGAAGCGGCGCCAGCTCGAGCCGAAGGTGCTGATCGGGCTCCGGGGAGTCCCCGAGCTCTGCGGAATCCGCGTCAACGGCGGCGCGACGATCCGGGCGGGGACGCGGCTGCACGAGCTCGCGTCGGCGCCTGAGATCGTCCGGCGCTATCCGGCGCTGGCGCGGGCAGCGTCGCTGGTCGCCAGCCCGCAGATCCGCAACGCCGGCACCGTCGGCGGAAACCTGTGCGTCGACACCCGCTGCAACTACTACGACCTTCCTTACGACCGTCGGTGCGCACACGGCTTCTGCCTCAAGACCGGCGAGAGCGACGTGTGTCGCCTGGCTCCGGGTGGCGACCGCTGCTGGGCCGTGTCGTCCACTGATCTGGCCCCGGTGGCGCACGTACTCGGCGGCTCGGTACGCCTCGTGAGCGTTCGCGGTGAACGGACGCTGCCGATCGCGCAGCTGTACACGATGGACGACGGGATCGCCTATCTGCAAAAACAGACCGACGAGGTGTTGACGGAGCTCACGCTCCCACCCGCGGACGGCCTCCGGTCGACGTATGTGAAGTTCCGGCGCCGGGGGGCGATCGACTTTCCGCTGCTCGGCGTGGCGGCCGCCGTACACACCGACGCGGACGGGACCTGCACCGAGGCCCGGCTTGTGCTCGGAGCTGTAGCGACGGCGCCACTACCGGTACCAAAGGCGGCCGAGGTCCTGGTGGGCGGCGCGCTGACCGAGGAGTCGATCACCGCGGCCGCCGAGACGGCGATGTCCGCCACCAAGCCGATGGACGCGCTCGACCTGCCGCTGGCCTACCGCAGACGGATGGTCATGATTCACGTCGCGCGAGCCCTGCGCGAGCTCGTGCCCGCTTCCGCCTAGGCGTCGGGGAGGCTGCGTGTGTGGAGCCCGTCCGTCTTGTGACGGCTCACTGGTGCGGCGTCTCCTCGGGCAGCTCGTACCAGCGCTTGCGCTCGCCGATCTTGGCCCGCATCCGCCAGCGGCGAGACTTCGGCGCCGCGTCGATGCGCTCGCGTAGTGCGGTTGCGCGCTGCACGACGGCGGCCGCGCCTGCGAAGGCGTCGAGGCGCGTGGCGTAATCGGCGAGCCGCTCGAGCGTCGCCGTGGTCGTGCGCCACCATCCCCAGTCGTTCGCCAGGAGCTCGACCACGCGACCCTCAGCGATCCCGTCCGGGCCCAGCTCGTGGTCGGCGAGCAGCGCGGCGGCGTCCTTGAGGTCGCGCTCGTTGAGCTCCACGACCTGGAGCTTGGCTAGCAGCAGATCGGCGAGCGGCAGCGTGCGCGGCTCAAGCGTGAGGCGGTCGGCGAACTCGAGGGTGTGGCAGAGCACCATGCGATCGACGAATACGTCGAGCTGGCGCTCATTCTCGACATCCCAGAACATCATCCGCTCGCGGCCGTGCAGCGCGTTGAATTCCTTGTCGGGCTCGTAGCCCAGATCCTCGAGAGCGTCGCCAAGCGGCCTGCCGGCCGAGCGCCGGATGGCCAGATCGAGGTCCTTGTAGGCACGGGCGAGGGGTGGCTGGTTCGCCGAAGGGCAGCGAAGGTGGACCGCGAGCCCGCCGACGGCGCGTGCCGTGACGCCGCGTCGCTCGAGCTCGTCCAGCACACGCGGCGCCTCCTGGCGCAGATCAGCGACCGGTCGGCTCAAGGCGCTTTAGCCGCCCGAGGCGTGTGCACAAGACCCGCCATGCCGGCGGCCAGCATACCTACGCCGGGCTCGCGGCCACGAAGGGGCTGGTGCCCACGGTCGACGCTCGTAAGTGCAGCCCCGCCGCCAGGATCTGCGGTGCGGCGACCGGTGTGCCCTCAATCCGCGCCAGCAGCATGTCGACGGCCGCTCTTCCGGTGGCGCCCGGATACAGATCGATCGCGGTGATCGGTGGGTCGGCGAGGCGCACCTGGCTCGAGTCGACGCCGGCCGCGATCATCAGGTCGTCGGGCACGCGCAGCCCCCGCTCTTGCGCCGCGCGCAGCACGCCGATGGCGAAGCGGTCAGGTGGCGTGAAGATCGCGTCCGGGGGGTCGGGGCCATCGAGCAGGCGCCCCGCTGCCGCGGCGGCGCCACGTTCGAGCATCGTCTTGCGAGCGGTGGCGATGCGCGGCCTGGCGCCGCGCTCGCGCGCCCAGCGCCGGTAGGCGCGCAGGCTGTCGTCGAGCCAGCTCCACGACACGTCGCCGGTCACGAACGCCACCCGCTCCGCTCCCGCCACCTCGAGGTGATCGAGCGCCGCACGTGTGTTCTTTAGGTTGTCAGCGGCGATCCACCAGGGTTCTTCGGGTCGGCCGAGATCGCGCTCGACCGCCACGGTCGGCAGCCCGAGCGCCTCGAATGCCCCGAGTCGCGGGTCACTGGCGAACGGGTCGCAGACAATCGCGCCGTCGACGGCGAATCGACGCAGTTCGTCCGCGCTGCCCACAGGCGGCAGCAGCAGCAGGCCGTGCTCGCGGGCGAATGCCGCCTGCGCGGCCGCCGATGCCAGCTGCAGGTAGTACTCGATTCCAGACAGGTCGTCGGCGGGCAACATCAGCCCGAGCGTCGCCGTCCGGCCGGAGCGCAGGTTGCGCGCGGCGCTGTTGGGTAGGTAGCCGAGCCGCTGCGCGGTGCGCAGTACGTGCGCGCGGGTGGCGGCGCGCACGACCCCCTTGCCGTTCAGGGCGTGCGAGACGGTCGTGGGCGAGACGCCGGCGCTGCGCGCGACCTCGGCGATCGTGACTCGCTGGGCGGGCATGTGCGCCATCCTAGTTGCGACCGCAGGGTTGCGACCCAAATCGATTTGGGTTAGGGTGCTCCGCGACGTGGAGGAGCGAACCACTACGTCGCTGCGGATTTACCCACAGCGCACTTGCGCGGATCGTGCGATTGTCGGCGCCAGGGTCCTGACACTCGACGAGGCGCGCCCTTCGGCGACGGCCGTCGCCTTCCGCGCCGGGACCATCGTGGCCGTCGGCGACGACGCTGAAGTTCGCGAGGCGTGCGATGACCGGACCGAGCTGATCGACGGGGCCGGCACGGTGCTTGTACCGGGCCTGGTCGACTCTCACGCCCACCCGCTCCGGGCAGCAGACGACACGCGCGGTGTCGACTGCCACCCCTGTCGCACGCGCG
The DNA here is from genome assembly GCA_019240115.1 of Solirubrobacterales bacterium. GTDB lineage: Bacteria > Actinomycetota > Thermoleophilia > Solirubrobacterales > Solirubrobacteraceae > Palsa-465. The sequence continues at coordinate 4,018 of JAFAYV010000090.1, forward strand.
CAGAGCTGCGCGGCGCGCTCGCGGGTGAACGCACGGTGGTTGGGCCTGAGGGGATCGTCCGCGGGTGGGGCGTTGACTACGGGGTATTCGCGGACACCGGCCTCGACGGCCGGCTCCTCGAGGAGCTGGCCGGAGGCGATGCGGTGCTCACGTTCATGGACCTCCACACCTGGCTCGCGACGCCGGCGGTGCTCGAGCGCGCGGGCGTGCGCGGGCCCGAGCGCTTCGCCGACAACTCCCAGATAGTCTGCCGCGACGGCACGCCGACCGGCGAGTTGCGCGAGGCGGCCGCCTACGATCGGATTCGCGGCGCACTGCCGGCGACCTCGCCAGCCGAGGATCTCGACCTGATCGCGGCGCAATTCGCGCGTTTGAACGCTGTCGGCGTCACCGGCGTCCACGTCATGGACGGATCGCAGGCGTCGTTCGAGAGGCTGCGCGAGCTCGAGGCGACCGGCCGGCTGACCGCGCAGCTCGTGGCATCGCTGTGGTGCAAGCCGACGATGGGCGACGACGAACTGGCTGGGCTCCGCGCGCTGCGCTCCGAGCGCGGACAGCTGTGGCGTGGCGGCGTGTCGAAATTCTTCATCGACGGGGTGATCGAGACCGGCACCGCATGGCTGGAGGAGCCGGACGCCCGCGGCGACGGCGGCGAGCCGTTCTGGCCAGACCCGGCCCGCTACGCGCGCGTCGTCCGCGATTTCGCCGCGGCCGGCTTTCAGTGCGTCACGCACGCCATCGGCGACCGCGCCGTCCGGTGCGCGCTCGACGCGTACGCAGCGGCGGGCGCGGCCCCCGGCGTGCGCCATCGGGTCGAACACGCCGAGACGCTGCCCGACGAGCAGCTGCGCCGATTCGCCGCTGAGGGCGTCGTGTGCTCGATGCAGCCGCTGCACATGCAGTGGCGCCACGGCGACGGCTCCGACGAGTGGACTCGGCGGCTCGGCGGCGAGCGCGCGGCGCGTGCCTGGCGCGCCAGGGACGTGCTCGCGAGCGGAGCGATGCTGGCCCTCGGCTCCGATTGGCCGGTCGCCCACTTCGACCCACGGGAGGGCATGGCGTGGGCGCGCCTGCGCCGACGCCCCGGCGATCGGGACGCGCCCGTGTTCGAGCCCGAGCAGGTGCTCGACGGGGGCGCGGCCCTCGCCGGCTACACGAGCGGCGCGGCGCTCGCGGTGGGTGAGGAGGCCCACGCGGGCCGGATCGCGGTTGGCATGCGCGCCGACGTGACCGGATTCGCGGCGGATCCGGTCACGGTCGGCGCCGACGAGCTGCTCGAGCTACCAGTGACGCTGACCGTCGTCGGCGGTCGAGTCGTCCATCGAACCGAATGAGTGATCGAGGAGGAGTGAGATGACCGAGACGACCTCGCCCGCAGGCCTAGGCGGCACGCCGACGGGCGAGTTGCCCGGCGCCGGGCAGCGGCTATTCGTGCGGCGCTCGTCGGGTCTCGTGCGCGAAGTGAGCATCAGCAACGCGCTGTTCTTCAACACGGCGGCGTTCGTCGGGGGTGGCGTCGGCTGGGTCCCGGTGTTCTACGCGCTGGCATTCGTGCCGGTCGGTCTCGCCGGCCTCTCCACCTACGGCTGGGCGTCCGTGATCGTCGGCGGGTTCTGCGTGCTGCTGGCGATCATCTTCGCCTCGCTGGTTTCGGTCATGCCCCGCTCGGGTGGCGACTACGTGTTCACCACGCGGCTGCTGCCGAGGATCGGCCCGTTCGTGGGCTGGGTGGAGTCGTTCACCCTGGTCGTCGCGTCGCTCTCGATCGTCGCCTTCGAGGTGCCGATCTTCCTTCGCAACCTGCAGATCACCGGGCGAATCATCGGGATCGGCACCGGCGCCGGGTTCTTCGAGCGCGCCAACCACTGGTTCGCCAGCGGCGGCGTCATCACCGGCGGGTGGGGGTTCCTCGGCGCGTTGCTCATGCTCGCGATCGTGCTGGTGATCGTCGTGCAGCCGACCCGCCGCTTTCACCGGATCGTGTCGACGCTGGCCGTGCTGGGACTCGTCTGTGTGGTGCTGATGTTCGTCTTCGGACTGCTGCTGACCAGTGGCTCAGACGTTGCCGCCAATCTGCCCAAGTACGGCGGGGCAACCGTCGCCGAGCTGGTCAAGGCGTCGCACACGAACGGCACGTTCGGCTCAGGGGTGAGCTTCGCCCCGCTGGTGTTCTCGTTCATGCTCGCGGTCGTGCTGCTCAACTTCATCGGCTTCCAGTACAGCGCCTACATCGCCGGCGAAGTGCGCGGCAACATCAGTCGCAGCCTGCTGATTGCGGTGCTCGGTGCACTGGTGGTTGCGGTGCTGATGAACTCCGTCTACGCCGACGTGCTCGCCCGTCACTGGGGGTTCAACGCACAGGTCGGCTGGGGCGCGATGTACTGGAGCTCAGACCCTCACCTGCCGCTCGGCCAGCCGAACTCGATGCCGCTGGTCGCCGCGATCGCCACGCCCGGCGCGTGGCCACTGTGGGCGGTGGTCAGCCTCGGCGTGACGCTCTTCCCGCTCCTCCTGTGCCCGGTTTACCTGATGTTCTGCAGCCGGATCATGCTCGCTTGGAGCCTCGACCGGCAGGTGCCGGAATGGCTCGGCAGAGTCGACGAGAAGCGACACCAGCCGATGAACGCGCTGTACGTCGCGCTCGCGATCTGCGTCCTGTTTGCGCTGTTCCAGAACTTCGCGCTGCTGCCGCATTCGATCGCGCCGCCGGACGGAAAGCTGAACCTGGTCTCGACGCTGTGGTTCTCGATCCTGATGGCGTTCTTGACCTGGTTCATGCCGGGCATCAACGGGCTGCTGGCTCGCTTTACGCGACGTGACTTGATGGCCAACGCCCCCTACAAGCGCATCCTGCCGTATATCGCCGTCGTCTGGCTCGCGTTCGCGGGCGTGCTCTACTACTTCGCCGGGTTCAAGCCGATCGTCGACGCGCTGTCCTCGGCGAAGGAGTCGACGTTGAACTACTTCAACCGCACCGGCATTACGTTCACCATCGGCGCCGTGGTCCTCGCCGTCCTGATCTTCATCGTCATGCGTCTGCGCGCGCGGCAGCAGGGCATCGACACCGCGATGATGTTCCGGGAAGTCCCGCCCGACTGATGCCGCTCCGGCGCAAGCGCCGCACCAAGCCGCTGCGGCTGTACGTGGTCAGCGACATCCACGGCGCCGACGTGGTGTGGCGGAAATTTCTCAACGCACTGCGGATTGGCGTCTACGAGGCCGACGCCGGCCTGTACGCGGGCGACCTGGCGGGCAAGGCAATCGTGCCGATCGTGCGCGACGGTGGTGCGCTGCGCGCACAGGTCGAGGGCCGCACCGAGGTGGTCCGCGATGGCGACGAGCTGGCGCGGCTCGAGCGGGCGCTGGCCGACCGCGGCTACTACACCGAAGTTGTGAACGCCGAGGAGGCGGACCACCTGCACGCCGACGACGTCGCCCGCGAGCGGCTGTTCGAGCGCAAGATCGAGGAGCGCGTGCGCGCCTGGATGACACTCGCCGACGAGCGCCTCGGCGACGCCGGCATCCCGATCTACCTCTTGCCGGGCAACGACGACGAGCCCGGGATCGACCGCCATCTCGACGGCTGGAAGGTCTGCCGCAACGTCAACGAACGCATCGACGAGCTCGCGGGTCGGCCCGTCATGGGCTTCGCCTACAGCCAGCCGACGCCCTGGAACACGCCGCGCGAGCTCCCCGAGGAGCAACTCGGCGAGCGGCTCGCATCGATCGCCGACGGTGTCCGGGAGCCCGAGCGGGCGATCTTCATGCTGCACGTCCCACCCCATGGGTCCGGGCTCGACGAAGCGCCTCTGCTGGACGCCAACCTCCGCCCACGCGTCACGGCCGGGGACGTGATGCGGGGTCCGGTCGGATCGACGGCGATCCGCGCCGCGATCCAACGCTACGGGCCGACACTCGGCGTGCACGGCCACATCCACGAATCCCCGGGTGACGTGCGGATCGGCCGCACTCTGTGTGTAAATCCGGGAAGCGAGGCGCAGTCGGGGATTCTGCGCGGCTACCTGGTCGACATTGGCGACGGCGGTGTGGAGCGCGCGTTCCGCGTCGAGGCGTAGCGCGCCCCGGGCGAGGATCTCGGCTTCGGTGGGCCTACGCAGCCTCAGCGTCGAACCCGGAGGAGCGATGCCGTTCGCGTCGATCTGGCACGCCGATCTGGCTCATATCGGAGATCGAGACGATCGTCAACGATGCCGGCGCGGCACGGGATCTCGCCCGGTTGGCTTCCAGATGACCGCCAACCCCGCTACCATTCTTTCTGGTCAGCAAGTCCACGGGGAACGACGCGGATGCGGGAGATGGTCGCGATTAGCTCCGAAACCGATGGTGAGAGGATGGGATGGCGCGAGGCACCGTAACACGGAGAGAGGTTCTCGATCTAGCCGCAAAGCTGTTCGCAAAGCACGGGTACGCGTCCACCAGTCTCGAGGCGGTTGCATCGCGCCTCGGCGTCACGCGTCAGGCGCTGTACTACCACTTTCGCAGCAAGGGCGAGATCCTCGGCGCCCTGTTCGACGAGATGATGACCCGACTCGAGTCCGGCATCGCGAGAGTCTCGGAGGAGCCGGACGATCGACGATTCCTTGCCATGCTCAAAGCTCACATCGCGACGACGGTCGAGCAACCCGATCTGGTCGCGCTGCTGCTACACGAGCGGCCTGCGATCGCCAAGCTCAAGTGGACGCACGCCAGTACGCGGCGCCGGGACTACGCGAACCTGTTCACCGACGCATACGACTCCGGCGTCAAGGCGGGTGCGCTCAAGCCGCTCGACCCATGGCTCGCGGTGAACGGTGCGATCGCCGCCGCGAACGGCGTTTCATCGTGGTATCACGCAGAGAACAGCCGCGTGCCACCAGGCGAGATCGCCGAGAGCATGTTTGATCTTCTCAGCACGGGTTTCATCCGCCTTGAATACGCGCACGCGAGCCTGCCCTCAGCGGCCGCGCTAGAAGTCGCGTAACTCTGCGCGCGGCTGCCGTTCTAGCCGCACTGCTGAGGCAGGCCCCCTGGGGAGCCTCCGGCAATCCGTATCCCTGCCGCCAATGCCGCCTGCGCGTGCGCAGACCTGTGCAGTCTGAACCCACGGGTGCCAGACCTGCTCGCATCCACGGGCCCGCGCCCTCGGCGCGCGATATGCGCTGGCCACGCTCTCCGCGTTGACAAACACGGGATCGCCTGATTGACTTTCGCGTCAGCAGATTGAGCCGAGTGAACCTGCATCGTCTGCGCCGCTAAAAGCAACTTTCCCCACTTGCGAGCCAAGGCAATGACTCGGGCTCGGAGAGGTCACTGTCATCACCTTCCGCGACGGATCCGATACGCGCGAGCCCGAGAAAGGCTTTGAGGCAGCCCCGTACACTCGACTATCCACTCGATGGTGCATCACAACGCATACCCTGAGGAGGCTCATTGCCGGACAGTAAGCACATCCTGATTGTCCAGACCACCCCCGAGCGCGGAGCTGGCCACGACGAGCAACATTGGAGTGAGGAGTACAGCGGGCTGCTTCAGGGCGTCGTGCAGCTCAACGGCGTCCTGTCCGCGCAGCGTTTCAAGCTCAGCACATTCCAGGTGGCCACGATCCTTTCGACCCCGCCCACGCCCGACG
>JAFAYV010000049.1 GCA_019240115.1 Solirubrobacterales bacterium
GCTCTACTTCCTGATCCAGGCGACCTAGTGAGCGACCACTGACGCTGACGATCCTCATCTGGCTGCCGCTCGCGGTGGCGCTCGTCGCCTCCCAGCTGCCGGCGCGCGTCGCCGGGCGGGCGGCGGTGCTCGGCAGCCTGGCCACCCTCGGCGTCGCGATCTCGTTCGTCGTGCGCTTCCACACGGGCTCCGCCGGCCTGCAGTTCGTCACCGACCGGATGTGGATCTCGGCACTCGGTATCCACTACAAGCTCGGGCTCGACGGGCTCAACGTCGCGCTCGTGCTGGTGACCGCGGTGGTCTTCGTGGCGGCGACGATCTACGCCGCGCAGCGCGAGTGGGACCGCCCCCAGGTGTTCTTCTTCCACTTCGCGCTCGCCGAGTCGGGCGTGCTCGGCGCCTTCTGCGCGCAGGACCTGGCCCTGTTCATCATCTTCTTCGACCTGATGCTGATCCCGTTCTTCTTCTTGAGCGGGATCTGGGGCAGCGGCGAGCGGGTGCGGGCGACGACCAAGCTCGTCGTCTACACGCTCGTCGGCTCGTTCTTCATGCTGGTGGGCGCGATCGCCACGGGCGTCGAGGCCGCCGGCCAGCACGGGGCCCCGCTGAGCTTCGCGTTCAGCTCGCTGCAGGCGCTGCCGCTGTCGCACAGCTCCCAGATCTGGATCTTTGCCTGCTTCGCGATCGCGTTCCTGGTCAAGATGCCGCTCGTTCCGTTCCACGGCTGGCTGCCCGACGGCTATAAGGCGATGCCGATCCCCGCGGTCGCGGTGTTCTCGGCGATCCTCTCCAAGGTCGCCGCCTACGGCTTTCTGCGCATCGTCCTGCCGCTGTTCCCCTATGCGGCGGTGCACTTCCAGCTGCTGATGCTGATCATCGCGCTCGCCTCGATCCTGTGGGGGACCGTGGTCGCGCTGAGCACCCCCGACGCTCGGCTCGTCGTGGCCTATTCGAGCGTCGCCCAGCTCGGCTTCATCACGCTCGGGATCTTCTCGCTGCGCGCCCCGGGCGGGCAGGGCGCGCTGCTGCAGATGGTCAACCACGCGCTCGTCACCGCGCCGCTGTTCTTCATCGTCGCCGCCCTCGCCGCCCGCTCGGGCGGCTCGGAGAAGCTCGCCGACATGGGCGGCATCGCGTTCCGGGCGCCGGTCCTCGCCGCGCTGGCGCTGATCGTCACCCTGGCCACGCTCGCCATGCCGGGGTCGTCGAACTTCGTCGGCGAGTTCCTCATCCTCCTCGGCGTGTTCAACGCCAAGCTGCCGATCGCGCTGCTCGCCTCGGTCGGCGTCGTCGGCGCGGCGGTGTACGCGCTGCGGCTGTACATCCGGGCAATGCACAACCGCGTCAACCCCGACGTCACCTCCCGCGAGATCGACCGCCTCGACCTCGTCCCGGTGGCCGGGATGGTCCTCGTCATCGTCGTGCTCGCGTTCTATCCGCAGTTCGGGCTGCGGCGCTCGCAGCCGACCCTCGATCGCTCGCTCGCCGCCACCCACCAGATCCAGGCGAGCGCGACCCGAGCGGTGGCCCAGGCGCCATGACGATGCTGCTCGCCGCCACCCACCTGCAGGCGCCGCACATCGACTGGGCGTCGTTCATGCCGCTGGTCATCATCGGCACCGGGGCGCTGATCGTGCTGTTGCTCGGTCTGCTCGGCAACCCGGCGCTGCGCGCGAGCGTCGTCCCGCTCGTCACGCTCCTGGCGCTCGCGGCGTTCCTCGTCGTCTCGATCACCCGGTGGCACCATCCGGCGTCGATCATCTCGGGGGCGCTCGCCATCGACGACCTGGCGCTCCTGCTCGACCTCATCTTCGCGGTGTCGGCGATCGCCTGCGTGCTGCTGTCGCTGCGCACCCGCGCCCCCCGCAGCGCCGGCCACGGCGAGTACCACTCGCTGCTGCTGTTCTGCGTCATGGGGATGGTGGTGCTCGTCTCGGCGCAGAATCTGGTGACGCTGTTCATCGGCTTCGAGCTGCTCTCGATCCCGCTCTACATCCTGTGCGCGTCGGAGTACCGGCGCGAGGGCTCGCTCGAGGCGGGCCTGAAGTACCTCGTGATCGGCTCAGTCGGCGCGGCGACGCTCGTCTACGGGCTGGCGCTCGTCTACGGCGCCACCGGGTCGACCCAGTTTGCGACGATCGCCAGCCAGATCTCCTCGGGCGCGGGGGGCGGAGGACTGCTCGGCGACCCGCTGCTGTTGACCGGCCTGGCGCTCGTGCTCGTCGGCTTCGCTTTCAAGGCGTCGGTGGCGCCGTTTCACCAGTGGACGCCGGATGTCTACGAGGGCGCCCCGACGCCGATCACCGCGTTTATGGCGACCGCCACCAAGGCGGCCGCGCTCGGCGTGCTGCTGCGCTTCTTCGACGTCGCCGCGATCCACGTCCGGGACACGTGGGCGCCGGCGATGGCGACGATCGCCGCGATCACCATCGTCGTCGGCAACGTCGGAGCGCTCAGCCAATCCTCGGTCAAGCGCCTGCTCGGCTACTCAAGCGTCGCCCAGGCGGGGTACATGCTCGCCGGCGTCGTCGTCGGCACCCGGCTCGGCGTGGAGGCGACCGTGCTCTACCTCGCCGTCTATCTGATGATGAACATCGCCGCCTTCGCCGTGCTCGTCGGCGTGCAGGGTGAGCGCCGCGACGGCGACGATCTCTCCGGACTGGCCGGCCTCGGCCGCCGCAGCCCGTGGCTTGCCTGGCCGCTGACGATCGCGATGCTCGCGCTGGCGGGCATCCCGGGCACCGTCGGGTTCATCGGTAAGTTCCAGCTCATCCACGCCCTCGTCGACGGCGACTACACGTGGCTGGCGATCGTGCTCGTGATCGGGTCGATGATCTCGCTGGCCTACTACCTGCGGGTGATCGCCGCCCTGTGGATGCGCTCGGCGACGCCGAGCCCCGGACCGGGCTTCCTCGCCGACGCGCCCGGCCTCGGCGGCCTGGCCCCGATCGCCGGCGGCTCGCCCGAGGCCGACGCGCTCGCCGACGGCGACGGCTCGGGGCCGGCGCTGCCGGCGCCGCCGCCCGAGGTCACGCTCGTCGCGGTCGTGTTCGGAGGCGCGAGCATCGTGTTCGGGATCTTCCCCTCACCCCTGTTCGACCTGGCCTCGCACGCCGGCCGGGCGCTCGGGCTCCTCTGAGCGCGCCGTCGCCAGGCGACGGTGGTTCGGCGGGCGGTGGTTGTGCGTCCGACGCGGGGGTAGCCTGATGGGCATGTCCGATGATCGAGAGCAGTCCGACGCCGACGAGGAGCCGCCCGGGCCGCCCGGCTCGGTCTCCAATCAGAACGCCGAGGAGCAGCCCGAGCCCGACGAGGACGTCGACTTCGAGCGCAAGTCGCACGACGAGGCCCCGGGCGGCGACGAGCGCGCCGGCGGCGAGTCCGGCGAGGGCTCGCAGTCGACCGGCGACCCCGGCAGCGCCGGCTGAGCGCCGGCGTCAGGCGGCAGCGCCGAACTCGGGCGGCAGCGCCGGCTGAGCGCCGGCGTCAGGCGGCAGCGCCGAGCTCGGGCGGGGCCGGCTCGCTCGGGACCGGCGCGCGGGAGAACTCCATCACCCCGTCCTCCATCGCAGCGCGGCGGAAGTCGAGCAGGTCGAGCGGGTAGTTCTGGCGCACGCGCCACGGCGCTCGCGTGCCCTGCGAGGGCAACTCGTCGTGAGCGCGCAGGACGTAGCCCGAGCGCAGCGGCAGCAACGGCTGGCGCGGCACGGCGGGGTCGGCGGGTGGCATCGCCACGGCGTAGCCGCGGTCGCGCATGTGGTTGAGCAGGCGGCAGAGGTAGACGAAGCTGAGGTCGGCCTTCAGCGTCCAGGACGCGTTGGCGTAGCCGATCGCCAGCGCGAGGTTCGGCACGCCGGAGAGCATCATCCCCCGATAGGCGACCGTGTCGCCGGGTGAGACGCGGCGGCCGTCGACGCTCAGCCGCGCGCCGCCGAACACCTGCAGCGTCAGCCCGGTGGCGGTGATGATCACGTCGGCCGCGAGCGTCTCCCCGGAGCCCAAGACGATGCCGCGCTCGGTGAAGCCCGCGATCCGGTCGGTGACCACCGAGGCGTCGCCCGCGCGCAGGGCACGGAAGAGATCGCCGCCGGGGGCGACGCACAGCCGCTGGTCCCACGGCCCGTAGCGCGGCGCGAAGTGGGTGTCGACGTCGACGCCGGGCGGCAGCTGGGAGGCCACCGCACGGCGGATGACCGCGCGCATCATGCGCGGCCAGCGCTGGCTCAGCTGATAGCTGAGCACCATCACGAGCACGTTCTTGGCGCGGACGAGGCGATAGGCGAGCGTCTCGGGCAGGCGCGCGCGGGCGAGCTGCGCCAGCCCGTCGACGCTCGGCAGCGAGACGACGTAGCTCGGGGAGCGCTGGAGCATCGTCACGTGCCCGGCGGTCTTGGCGAGCGCGGGCACGAGCGTGATCGCGGTTGCGCCCGAGCCGATGACGACCACCCGGCGCCCCGCGTAGTGCAGGTCGTCGGGCCAGCGCTGCGGATGGATCACCGGGCCGGCGAAGCGCTCGATCCCGGGCAGCTCGGGGGTGTAGCCGGCGTCGTAGCGGTAGTAGCCGCTGCACATGAGCAGGAACGAGCAGCGCAGCGACAGCCGCTCGCCGGTGTCGGCGAGGCGGACGTGCACCGTCCAGGCGGCGCGGGAGCTGTCCCAGTCGGCGTCGGTGACCTCGTGGCCGAGGCGGACCTCGCGGTCGACGCCGTAGCGCGCGGCCGTCTCGCGCACGTAGCGCAGGATCGACGACCCCTCGGCGATCGAGCGCGAGTCGCCCAACGGCGCAAACGAGTATCCGAGCGTGTACATGTCGGAGTCCGAGCGGATCCCGGGATAGCGGAACAGGTCCCAGGTCCCGCCGGTCGCGGCGCGGCGCTCGAGGATGGCGAACCGGCGGTCCGGGCAGGAACGGCGCAGATGGCAGCCCGCGCCGAGTCCCGACAGGCCCGCGCCGACGATGAGGACGTCGAAGTGCTCCACGCCGCGAGCGTACCCGAGGCCTCCGGGTCCGCCGCTACGATCCTGCGCCCGTGGAGTACCCGGTGCAGAGCTTCAGCGACGCCGAGCGCGCGCGCCTGAGCGCCCATTGCAGCAACCTCGACCGGCCGGTGTTCGCGCTCCTGCACCTCCCCGAGACGGTCAAGGGCGCGCTGTTCGCCCGCTACTCGCGCTATCCGGGAACGCTGCGGCGGCTCATGCTCGACGAGTTCGCCGACGACCTGCGCGCGGCGGCGCCGACGGCGGTCCGCGCCGGCGATCCCGGCCGCGCCGAGCAGCTCTACGAGCGCATCTTCCTCGGCTACGGCGACGACTCGGTCGCCCAGCTCGGCGGCGCCCACGTCGCGTGCGAATGGGTCTCGAACATCCTCACCAAGATCCTGCAGCGCCCGCGGCTGGCCGCCTACCTCGAACAGTCGACGCGCTACATCGCCTACGACGCGCCGCTGCCCGGCGACCCGCCGCGGTACCGCTACTACCGCGACGCCGAGCTCGGCCCCGAGTACGAGCGAGCGATGGACGGGCTGTTCGCCGCCTACGCGGGGTCGATCCCGGTCGTGCAGGACTGGGCCCGCCGGGCCTTCCCGCGGATGTCGACGGAGGCGGAGGCGGCGCACGCGCGCGCGGTGCGGGCCAAGACGCTCGACCTGCTTCGCGGGCTGCTCCCCGCCGCCTCGCTCTCGCACATGGGCATCTACGCCAGCGGCCAGACCTATGAGCAGCTCATCCTGCACCTGCTCGCCCACCCCCTGCCCGAGGCCCGCCGCTACGGCGCGATGATCCTCGACGAGGTCGGAGCGGTGATGCCGAGCTTCGTTGCCCGGGTGCAGCGGCCCGACCGCGGCGGCCGCTGGATCGACTATCTGGAGTCGCGCGCGCGGGCCGGCGAGCGCTGGGCGACCCGGCTGGGCCTCAGCGATCGCGGCGGCGAGCCGGCGACCGGGCCGTCGGTCCGTCTGACCCACGTCGACGGCGACGAGGAGGACCTGCTGGCGGCGCTCGTGTTCGAATCCGGCGCCGCCGCTGACGACGAGGCGCGCCGGTCGCTGCGCGAGCTCGGCGACGCCGATCGCGCGGCGATGCTCGCCGATCTCCTCGGCGAGCGGGCCAACCGCCGCCATCGTCCCGGACGCGGGCTCGAGGCGCTGCGCTACCGCTTCGAGATCGTCGCCGACTACGGCGCGTTTCGCGATCTGCAGCGTCACCGGATGCTGACCGTGCAGTGGCAGGCGCTGACTCCCGACCTCGGCGCCGACGTCCCCGAGCAGGTCGTCGCCGCGGGCGCCGGCGACGCCTACCGGGAGGCGCTCGCGCGCTCGGCCGCCGAGTACGAGCGGCTCGTCGACGCCGGCCACGCCGCCGCGGCGTCGTACGCGCTCTGCCTCGGGTTCCGGATGCGCTTCGTCCTCGATCTCAACGCGCGGGAGGCGATGCAGCTGATCGAGCTGCGCTCGGGGCGCGAGGGGCACCCCTCCTATCGCGCGGTCGCGCACGAGATGCACGCGCGCATCGCGGCCGTGCATCCCGCGATCGCCGGCGCGATGACCCACGTCGACGAGGAGACCGAGCCGCGGCTGGAGCGGATCCTCGCCGAGATGCGCATCCAGGCGCGCGCGACCGGCTAGCGCCTGCGCTCACGCCGATCGCCGCCGCCACCGCGGCGCTCCGTGAGGCCGAGCGCCGCGGCGGCGACTGCTGCGTCCGGGCTGCCCCGGTCAGCCCTGGGCCGCTTTGGCCTTCTCGGCCTCCTGCTGGCGCAGCTCGATGCGCCTGATCTTCCCGGTCAGCGTCTTGGGCAGGTCGGGCACGAACTCGATCAGCCGCGGGTAGGCGTACGCGGACAGGTGGTCGCGGACGAAGGACTTGATCTCCTCGCCGAGATCGTCGCTGCCGTCGTAGCCCGACGAGAGGACCACGAACGCCTTGACGACCATGCCGCGTCGCTCGTCGGCGACCGCCACCGCCGCCGCCTCGGCGACCGCCGGATGCTCGAGGCACGCCGACTCGACCTCGAAGGGGCCGATCCGGTAGCCGGCGGAGATGATCACGTCGTCGGCGCGGCCCTCGTACCAGAAGTAGCCGTCCTCGTCGGCCGACGCCGCGTCCCTGCTGTGGAACCACTCGCCGCCGAACGTCTCGTCGGTGTCCTCCTGGGGCCGGTTCCAGTACCCGAGCGGGTAGTGCGGGTTGGACCGCGCCTTCAGGCAGATCTCCCCGCGCTCGCCCTGCGCCACCGGCTTCTCGTCCTCGTCGAGGATCTCCACCTCCCAGCCGGGCATGACCTTGCCCATCGAGCCCTCGCGCACCTCCATGAACGGGAAGTTCGCGCACAGCGGGTAGGACTCGGTGAGCCCGTAGTAGTCGAGCACCGTCACCCCGAACTGCTGCTTGCACCAGCGGATCGCCTCCGGGTTCAGCGGCTCGCCCGCCGAGCAGAAGATCCGGAACTTCTGCGGGTACTTCGTGCCCGCATCCTTGATCCCCATCATCGAACGGATCGCCGTCGGGGTCCCGAACACGTTGGTGACCTCGTGGCGGGAGAGGAAGTCCAGCTGCTTGTCGGGCTGGAAGCCCCCCTCGCGCTGGTAGACGGCCTGGACCGCGCCGTAGCGCCAGGGCCCGAGCAGCGGGGCGATGCCCGCCGCCCACGCCCACTCGCCCATGCCGTGAAAGCGCTCCCCGTCCTTGACGTCGTGGCAGTAGATGAACTCCTCGTGGGCGAGGATGTAGCGGTGGGCGTGCAGGATGCCCTTCGCCAAGCCGGTCGTGCCCGAGCTGTAGTACAGCTGCGCGGGATCGTCGGCCGCGGTGTCGAGCGTCTCGAAGCTGTCCGAGCCCTTGCTCAGCAGCGCCTCGTCGAGGATCAGCACGTGCTCGACGAGCTCGCGCTCCATCCGGTCGACGTTCGCCTCGTTGGTGAGCAGCACCGTGGCCTGGGAGTCGGTCAGCCGATGGCGGATCCCGTCGTTGCCGTACAGGATCGACATCGACAGCAGGATCCCGCCCATCTTCCAGGTACCGAAGAACGCGGCCGCGGTCTCCGGCGTCGGCGGCAGCAGCATCGCCACGCGGTCGCCGCGCTGCACCCCGAGCGAGACGAGGACGTTGGCGAACTGGTTGGACATGTCCTGCAGCTCGCCCCAGGTCACCTCCCGGACGGTGCCCTGGGGGTCCTCGTGGATCATCGCGAGCTTGTCGCGCGGGTGCTTGTCGCACACGTCGGCGGCGATGTTGTAGCGCTCGGGCACGCGCCACTCGTGCCCGGCGACCGCCTCCTCGTAGGACTGATACGGACTCATTGCTCCGACGCCTGCTCCTCCTTGATCTTGCCCTCGAGCTGCTGCATCACGTCGGGATCCCGGAGCGTGGTGACGTCGCCGAGCGCCTTGCCCTCGGCGACGTCGCGCAGCAGCCGGCGCATGATCTTGCCGCTGCGCGTCTTGGGCAGGTCGTCGGCCCAGATGATCCGCTTGGGCCGCGCGAACTTGCCGATCCGGTCGCCGACCCGGGCGCGGATCTCCTCGACGAGCTCATCGGTGCCCTCCGTCTCCCCCTCGAGGGTGACGAAGGCGCAGATCGCCTGGCCGACGTCCTCGTCGGCCTGCCCGATGACCGCCGACTCGGCGACCTTGCCGTGCGACACGATCGCCGACTCGACCTCGGCGGTCGACAGACGGTGGCCGGAGACGTTGACGACGTCGTCGATGCGGCCGATGATCCAGAAGTACCCGTCCTCGTCCTTGCGCGCCGCGTCACCGACGAGGTAGGTTTCCTTGCCGAACTTGGAGAAGTAGGTCTCGATGAAGCGCTCGTCGTCCTTGTACAGCGTGCGCAGCATCGATGGCCAGGGACGCGTGACCACGAGCAGACCCTGGCCCTCGTCGATCGGCTTGCCCTCGCTCTCGTCGACGACGTCGGCCTCGATCCCGGGGAACGGGCGCGTCGCCGATCCGGGCTTCGTGGACACGATCCCCGGCAGCGGCGTGATCATGATCGCGCCCGTCTCGGTCTGCCACCACGTGTCGACGATCGGGCACCGCTCGCCGCCGATCACCTTGTAGTACCAGAGCCACGCCTTCGGGTTGATCGGCTCGCCGACCGAGCCCAGGAGACGCATGGCGCTGAGGTCGAACTTCTCCACGTGCTCGACGCCCCACTTCATGCAGGCGCGGATCGCGGTGGGCGCGGTGTAGAACAGCGTGACCTTGTACTTCTCGCACAGCTCCCACCAGATGCCCTTGTGGGGGTAGTCCGGAGCGCCCTCGAACATCACGCTCGTGGCGCCGTTGGCCAAGGGCCCGTAGACGATGTAGGAGTGGCCGGTGACCCACCCGACGTCGGCCGAGCACCAGTACACGTCGCTCTCGGGCTTGAGGTCGAACACGTAGCGATGCGTGGCGGCAACGCCCGTCAGATAGCCACCGGTGGTGTGCAGGATCCCCTTCGGCGCGGCGGTCGAGCCGCTGCTGTAGAGGATGTACAGCGGGTGCTCGGCCTCGAGCTCCTCCGCCGGGCATTCGTCGTCGGCGGCGTCGCAGATCTCGTGATACCAGACGTCGCGGCCGTCCTGCATCTCGCAGTCGGCGTTCGTCGCCTGGACGACGACGATGTGCTTCAGCGAGTCGAGATCGCTCACCGCCTTGTCGACCTGCTGCTTGACCGGCGCCGTCTTGCCCTTGCGCCGGGCACCGTCGACGGTGACCAGCGCCTTGGCCTCGGCGATCTCCATCCGCTCCTTGACCGAGTCCGCCGAGAACCCGCCGAAGACGACGTTGTGAATCGCGCCGATCCGGGCGCAGGCGAGCATCGCCACCGCGACCTCGGGGATCATCGGCAGGTAGATCCCGACGACGTCGCCCTTCTCGATGCCCAGGTCCTTGAGCGCGTTGGCGAACTTCTGCACGTCGCGGTGCAGGTCGGCGTAGGTGATCTCCCGGCTCTCCCCCTCCTCGCCGTGCCAGTAGAAGGCGACCCGGTCGCCATTGCCCGCCTCGACGTGCCGGTCGACGCAGTTGTAGGAGGCGTTGATCTTGCCGTCCTCGAACCACTTGTAGAACGGCGGGTCGGAGTCGTTGAGGTCCTTGGTCGGCTCGGTGAACCAGTGCAGCTCCTTGGCCTGCTTGACCCACCAGCCCTTCCAGTCGGCGTCGGCCTCTTCGTAGACGGCGGAATCCGAAAGCAGTGCGTGCTCGACGAAGGACTCGGGCGGGTCGAACGTCTCGATCTCGAGCATCTCCTCGAGCTGCTGCTCGAGCGTCTCGTCGCCGGCCGGGGTGGCTTCGGTATCAGTCATGAAAAACCTCTCCTTCGGTGTAGGGCCGAGCGCCTCGCGCTCAGGCGGGCGCCGGGATCGATCCCGGCGCCCGAGCCTTCACGTCATGTTGTACCTCTTATCTGCTGGCAGCGCCCACGTCTCGGTCCGCTGTCGGCCGGTTGAGCGCGAAGACCGGCAGCAGCGGACGGCCGAACGTCGCGGTGATGATGCCGGCGAACGACGTGTACCAAGCCGCGATCGCGGTGGCGATCCCGACGTAGCCGCCGAGCTTGATCGTGCCGTTGGTGGCGCTCATGGTCCCGGCCAGCGCCGAGTTGCCGATCGCCAGCAGGACGAACGTGATCACGAGCAGCGCCAGCGTGATCACGATCGCTCCCGTGGTTCGCAGGGAGCAGATGAAGATGTAGATCGTGAAGATCGTCCACGTCCACAGGTACAGCCCAAGCGTGCTGCCGACGTCCGCGACGGGAATCTTGGGCAAGGCGAGCTGGACCACGAAGAAGAACGAGATCCAGAACGTGCCGTACGCGGTGAACACCACCGCTCCGAACGTGTTCCCGGTGCGGAACTCCCAGATCCCCGCGACCAGCTGCGCGATGCCGCCGAACGCCAGCGCGATCATCGCGACCATCGGCAGCGCCTTCGCGGTGACCAGATTGGCGTTGACGAGGCTGAGCGCGAACGTCGTGGTGGCGAACGCGGCCAGCCCGAGTGGGCCGGGATCAGACGGGGTCCAGCCCTCGCCGCGTGCGGCGGTTGGATCCTGGTCGATGAGGACTTCCTGCTCGCGAGGCAAACGCCCTGCTTCCATCCCTCTCTCCCTCCTGTTGCTTGCCGGTTGCCGCCGCAACCTTACCTCCTCAACGGAGCGGAGGGAACGGACGGGCTAACGGGCCGTCGGCGTCCGAGCCCGACTCCGGCGCTGCGATCAGCGACGCCGCTTGCGCTTGCGCTTCGGGGTCGCCGACCGCGTCCGGGGATTGGCCGCGGGCGCGGAGTCGGCCTCGGCGGGCTCGGACCCGGGTCGCTGGCGCCCGGCCAGCCAGCCGAGCAGCCCGCCGGAGGCGCCCGACCCGCCGGCGCGGGGCGTGCCGGCGCGCGACGCGCCGGCGGACGAGCGGCCGCTCACGGAGGCGCTGCGCTGCTCGCGCAGCTGGGTCTGGGTGGGCAGCGCCTCGGCCCGCCCGGTCCGCCACGCCGCGGGCAGGCCGCCCGGCCAGCGACCGGCGAACAGGAAGGCGAGCGCGATCAGCCAACCGAGCTGGACGATCGGCACCTGCAGGATCTGGAACAGGATGAGCGCCCCGGCGGCCGCGCCGCCGTAGCCCATCGGCCGGGTGAGCAGGCCGACCCGCATCGCCTGCAGCGCGACGAGCACGACCGCGACCGCGGTGATCAGGGCGGCGAGCTCGCCGCCGATCTGCAGCACGAGAAGCCCGGCGCCGCTCGTCACGTGCCGCGCCTCGTCATAGGTCTGCGCGCCGGTCGTCGCGAACTGGTGGACCTTGATCGCCACCACGATCCCGTAGACGATGGTGGCGACGAAGGTCAACGCCCCCCCGATGATCGCCAGCCATCGCATGTAGCTGCGCACCTGCGTGCTGCGGGCGCGGGCGCCGCGGTACAGGAAGACGAGCGTCCAGGCGAGCAGCGCCGCCGCGAACCCGTTGAGGATCGCCGCGATCAGGTCGAGCGGAAACCGCTCGTTCGCGGTGATGAGCGCGAGCGTCAGCTCGTTGACCTTGGCGTGCGGCCCCGCCCCGCCGAGCCCGTAGGCGACGATGAGCGCCAGCCCCGCGGCTCCGGCCACGATCGCCTGCCGGATCCGCACGCGCGACTCGTAGGCCAGCACCTCCTCGGGTGCCACCGGCTGATCGACCTCGGTGCTCATCGGCGCCCGATGCTAGAGGGGCGCAGGCCCGCGCGACGGCGTGGCTACCATGAGGCACATGGAAGGAAGCGGCTTCGGCGGCATGTTCGGAGATCCCGACGATCTGCAGCGCCGGCTCGGCGAGTTCGCCGAGCAGATGCAGGGTGCGCAGCGCCTGGCCTGGGCGGACAACGCGATCAAGCTGGCCGTCGATCTCACCATGGCGGCGATCAACCGCGTCAACATCCAGGGGACGACCGAGCAGCAGACCGAGCAGCTGCGCTCGGTGATGGCCACCGTGTTCCCCGAGGCGGTCGCCCTCGTGCGCGAGGCGCGCGAGGGCCTGCAATAACGCTGCGGCCGTGACCTCCGCCCGCATGGCGGCGCGCGGCGCCGTGGCCGTGATGGTCCTCGTCGTCGCGCTGCTCGCCGTCGCCTGCGGCTCGCAGCACTCGACGACGGCGGCGAGCACGCACGCCCGGACCGACGCGACGACGGGGACCGCGACCGGGTCGGTCACGGCGACGAGCTCGACGGCGACCACGACCGGCGCCTCGACGGTGACCGGCACCGTCGGATCGGGCACGGCCACGAGCTCGAGTGCCCCGCCGCCGCCGCCGACGACGACCGTCACCCGCACCCGGACCGCGCCCACGACCACGGCGGCGGCGCCGCCGACGAGCAGCAGCTGCGGCCCCGATTGCGCCCCCACCGGCACCCCGATCGCTCCGGGCGCGAGCAGGCCCGTCGACGGCAGGTGCCGGGCGGGAACGATCTACCTGCCGCCCCAGGACAACGGTCCGGCGCTCTGCCTGCCCAGGTCGGGCGGCACCTCGCCGGGCGGGCAGTAGCGCTCAGCCGCCAAGTGCGGCGGCGTCTCGAGGGACGGCGGCGTTCGGCTACTTCAGCAGCCGGGAGAGCCGGCGGTCCTTGAGCAGCTTGCCCTCGGTCTGGCAGGTCGGGCAGTAGCACATCACGTAATCCTCGTAGAAGACCGCCTCGAGCTCGTCGCCGCAGCGCGGACACGGCTCGCCGTTGCGGCGGTGCACCGACAGGGGCATGGGGAGCTTGTCGGGGATCGGAAGCGTGACGTGCTGCTCGTAGTACTCCAACGCGGCCCCGAGACAGGCGACGATCGCCGAGCGCAGGCGCTCGAGCTCGTCGTCGGCGAGGTCGGAGCCGCGCTTGAACGGCGAGAGCTTGGCAGCGTGCAGGATCTCGTCGACCCACGAGCGGCCGATGCCGGCGATGACGCGCTGGTCGCGCAGCAGGCCGTGCAGCGGCCGGGCGACGTGCAGCCGCGAGCGCAGCGGCGGCGGGTCGGGATAGGCCTCGGGACCCATGGTCGTGATCTGCTCGTCAGCGGCGAGGCCCTCGGGCGTGTACAGCTTGACCCAGGCCGCCTGCTTGGTCCCGAACTCGCGCAGGCGCAGCTCTCGGCCGTCGGTCAGCCGCAGCAGCAGGCGCGAGGTCTTGTCGCGCAGCGACGCGCGGGCGTGAAACAGCTGCAGCCGACCCGCCGACATGAGATGGATGAGCAGCGACAGGTCGCCGTCCACCCCGACGATGAACAGCTTGCCGCGGCGCTCGATGCCGGTCAGCGCCCGGCCCTCGATCGTGTTCAGCGGCGGATCGAAGGTGCGCAGCGCGTTGATCCCCGGCGTCAGCGCGGACTCGATCTCCGCGCCCGCGACGGCGGCGCCGATCAGCCGTGCGGCGATCTCCACCTCGGGCAGCTCGGGCATGCCCTGAGGGTATCCCTCAGCGGGCCCCGCGGGCGGCCGCTTGCGTGCGACGACTCAATCATTCACGCGCCTTCAGCCTCGCTTTACGCGCCGGTTCGAGACTCACCGCCATGAGCGATCTACTGGCAATCTTCGAACCCCACGACGACTACTCGGACTCCCCCCTGCTCTCGGAGATCGAGCGCCTGCGCCCGACCCGCGTCACCATCCTGATCGAGGGCGTCGACCCGAGCTGGGTCGACGACGGCGAAGCCGTTCGCGACCGCCTCGCCGCCCTGATGGCGCTCGTGGAGCGCCGGACCGGCGCGACCGTGGTCGGCACCGCCGGCGACCGCGACCAGCTGCTCGGCTGGCGCTTCGACTGCGAGCTGTGCGGCCGGGAGCCCGTCGTCGCCTGACCCGACGCGCCGGCGCCGCGCGCCGGGTCGACTAGGCTGGCCGCAGTGTCCGAGAGCGACGGCCCCCGCCGCGCCCTGCTCGTCGATTGGACCGGCGTGATGACCACGAGCGTGTTCGCCGCCTTCGCCTCGTTCTGCGAGCGCGAGGGCCTCGCGCCCGAGGCGCTGGCCACGACGCTGCGCACGAACCCCGAGTGCGAGCGCCTCGTCGTCGACCTCGAGTCGGGGACGATCGGCGACGCCGAGTTCGAGCCGCGGCTCGCCGCGATCATGAGCGTCGAACCCGACCGGCTCATCGACCGGCTGTTCGCCGGCTACACCGACGACGCCGCGATGCATGCCGCCGTCGCGCGCGCCCGGGCCCGGGGCGTGCCCACCGGCCTGATCTCCAACTCCTGGGGCACCCACCGCTACGACCGCCGGCTGCTGGGCCGCCTGTTCGACGGCGTCGTGCTCTCCGGCGAGGCAGGCGTCCGCAAGCCCGATCCGCGGATCTACGAGCTCGGCGCGGCGGCGGTCGGCGTGCCCCCGCAGCGGTGCGTGTTCGTCGACGACCTGCGCCCGAACCTCCCGCCCGCCGCGGAGCTCGGGATGGCGACGATCCGTCACCGCGACAGCGACACCACCATCCCCGAGCTCGAGGAGCTGCTCGGCGTGACGCTGCGATGAGCCGGCGGGCCCTGTGGCGGGCGCTGGCCGCGTGCCTGTGCGCCGCGCCGACCATCGGGCTCGCGGGATGCGGCTCGGGCGCGTTGTCCGACCGCCAGCTGCACAGCCGCGCCACCGCGATCTGCAAGCGGGCCAGCGCGCGCACCGACCGGATCGCCTCGCCTGCGATGCCCTCGGGCAGCGCGCGGTTTCTCAGCGCCGGCATCGCCGCGATCGACCCCGAGCTGACTGCGCTGCGCCGCCTGCACGCTCCCGGGGACATGGCCGACGACTACCGGGACGCGCTCAGCGCCTCGGGAGCGGAGCTGGCGGCGCTGCGCTCCAGCCTGCACGGGCTGCGCGCCGGCGACGACGCGGTGACCGCGATCAAATCGCTGCAGCAGCAGCTCGAGCCGGCCGAGGCGCGGGCGCAGGATGCGTGGAGCGCGTTGCATCTCCCCGCCTGCCAGGAGGCCACCTGAAGATCGCGCCCGGCCCGGGCGGCGGGACGCCGACCGGGCCGGAGACGGGCGGTGGCGGCGGCTAGATACCGCCGACCGCGCTCTTGGCAGCCTTGAGCACGATCTTCGGGATCGGCGCGAAGTCCAGCGATGCGCCGAAGTGCTGACCCGTGGTCAGGTCGTAGTTGATGAACTGCCGCAGCAACCCGGCCTGCTTGGCGCCCTGAGGGGCGATCACGTAGGTGAACGTCGAGATCGGGTAGGCGATCTTCGCGCTCTTGGGTGGGTCGACGATGTGCAGCGCGTTGCCGGCCGGCACCTGCTTGACCGTCTGCGCGGCATTCTCGATGTTGGCGAGGTTCGGGTACTCGAACTTGCCGGCCTGGTTCTGGATCGCGACCGCCGGGATCTTGTGGGCGATCAGGTAGGAGACCGCGATGTAGGCGATGCCGCCGCTGGTGGACTGCAGCGCGGCGGTCACCCCGGAGTTGCCCTTCTGGCCGACGCCGGTGGGAAACTGCACCGAGGTCGCGAAGTTGACCTTGCTCCTCCAGGTGCCGCTGACGTCGGAGAGGTAATTGGTGAACGCGTAGGTGTCACCTGACCCGTCGCTGCGGTAGATCGGGGTGATCTTCAGGTTCGGCAGCCTGACGCCGGGGTTGAGCTTCTGGATCGCGGAGTTGTTCCACGTCGTGATCTGGCCGAGATAGATCTTGGCCAGCGTCGGACCGTTGAGCCGCAGCCGATTGCCGACGCCGGGCACGTTGTAGCCGACGCCGGTGGCCGACAGCGCCCACGGGATCTGCACGCAGCTGTGACATCCGGCCGCCTGGGTCGGCGTCAGCGGCGCGTCGGAGGCGCCGAAGTCGACCAGGCGCTGCGAGACGTCGGTGATCCCCGTCCCGGAGCCGACTGCCTGGTAGTTGACGGTGATACCGGTTCGAGTCTGGAATGCCGACGCCCACTCCTGCTCCAGCGGGGCGACGAGGGTGGAGCCGGCGCCGTTCAGCGTGCCCGTGGCCGCCGACGCGCTGGAGGCCAGCGCCGCCGAACCGCCAGTGGCCGCGACGGCCGCAAGTGCCAGCGGAAGCATCGTCCGCCGATTCAAGGCCAAGCCTTTCAACGAAGAAGCCTTTCGATTGGGAGACAGGTCGCTCTTTCATCCGGCCGACCGGAGAGCAGCGTTAGCATGCGGCGAACCCTCGGCCGACTTGTGACTGCGGCGTGATCAACTTTTGTCAAGGTTGTGACGCCCAGGCCGGCGAGCGCGAGATGTCTACCCTCGGGCGACGATGTCGGTCCGCGCCTCGCTGAATCCACGGGCGGCGGCGCGCGGGCGCGTCGCGATGGAGGGCAGCCTCGGCGACCGGATCCTCCGCGGGCTGTGCATCGCGGCGGGCCTCCTGGCGGGCGGCACGCTGCTGGCCGTCGCCTACCAGGTGATCAGCGGCGCGCGGCTGTCGATCTCCACGTTCGGGCTGCCGTTCCTCGTCCACAGCGCGTGGGCCCCCAACCTCGGCCACTTCGGCGCGGCCGTGATGCTCTACGGCACCGCGGTCAGCTCCGCGATCGCGCTGCTGATCTCGACGCCGGTGGCGATCGCGATCGCGATCTACCTGAGCATGCTGGCGCCGCGGGCGGTGCGCATCGTGGTCGGCCCGCTGGTGGAGATGCTCGCCGCGATCCCCAGCGTCATCCTGGGCCTCTGGGGGATCATCGTGCTCGCCCCGTTCATGCAGCGCCACGTCGAGCCGGCGCTGCACGGCGTCCTGGGCTTCATCCCGATCTTCGGCCCGGCGCAGACGACCGGGCTGGGCGTGTTCACCGCGGGGGTGATCCTGACCGTGATGGTCGTGCCGATCATCGCGTCGCTGAGCCGCGACCTGTTCCTCAGCGTCCCGCGGGAGCTGACCGACGCCGCCGAGTCCGTGGGCGCGACGCGGTGGGAGGTGATCCGCGGCGTCGTGCTCCCCACCACCGTGTCGGGGGTCAGCGCCGCGATCATGCTCGGGCTCGGGCGGGCACTCGGCGAGGCGATCGCGGTCGCCTCGGTGATCGGCGCGGGCAACGTCGTCCACGTCAGCACGTTTGAGACCGGCAACAGCCTGGCGGCGCGGATCGCGCTGGACTTCGCCTACATCGTCTCCAACCTGCACACCGCCTCGCTGTTCTACCTCGCGCTGATCCTGCTCGTGTTCGGCCTGCTCACGAATCTGATCGCCCGTCAGATCGCCTCCCGCTATGACGTCCACCGCACCTTCGCCTGAGCTGCAACCGGGTGCCTACGACCCGACCTCGCCGCTGGTGGCGAGCGGCAACCTGCGCCGGCGCGAGGCGGTGAGCCGCGCGATCTCGGGGTTGGCCACGGCCTCCTCGCTGGTCGCGGTGGCCGCCCTGGTGATCGTCACGGTCGCGGTCGTCCGCCACGGCGCCGGCGCGCTGAGCTTGAGCTTTCTGGTGAAGGACCCGCCCCAGTTCGGCGGCCCGGGCGGCGGGATCGCCTCGGCGATCGTCGGCACGTCGTTGATCGTCGCCATGGCCGCGATCATCGCCACCCCGGTCGGGGTGCTGTGCGCGCTCTACCTCGTCGAGTTCTCGGCCCCGGGCTCGCGTCCGGCGCGCGCGATGCGGCTCGCCCTGGACCTGATGCAGGGCCTGCCGACGGTCGTCGTGGGCCTGTTCATCTTCGGCCTCGTGGTCAAGCCGGCGCAGGCCGAGTCGGGCTTCGCCGGCTCGCTGGCGCTCGCGATCATCATGCTGCCCCTGATCGCCCGGTCCTCCCAGGAGGTGCTCCTGACCGTGCCCCGCGGGCTGCGCGACGGGACCGACGCGCTCGGCGTCGATCGCTGGCGGGCGATCATGACCGTGATCCTGCCCACGGCCCTCGGCGGGATCCTCACCGGGACGATCCTCGCCGTGGCGCGCGCCGCCGGAGAGACCGCGCCGCTGCTGTTGATCGACGGCGCCTTTACGCCGGGGACGACGGTGCAGCTGTTCGGCCACGCGGTGCCCAACATCCCGGTGCTGATCTTCACCGCGGTCGAGTCCGCCGACCCCAGCGCCTTCGCCCGCGCCTGGGGCGCCGCGCTCGTCCTGCTCGCGCTCATCCTGATCGCCAACGTCGGCGCGCGCGTGCTGCTGGCCCGCAGCCGTGCGAGGATGGGATTGTGAGCTCGTCCGGCGGCGACGCCATCCGCCCGCGCGTCCGGATCCAGGACGGGTCGGCCTCCCGCCCGGTCCCGGCCGCGCAGCGGAACGACAACGGGGGAACACGACGCGCGGCCGTGTTCGACATCCGGGACATGTCGGTGCACTACGGCGAGAACCGAGCGCTCGACTGGACGACGCTGCGGATCGACCGCAACCTCGTGACCGCGGTCATCGGGCCCTCGGGGTGCGGCAAGTCGACGTTCATCCGCAGCCTGAACCGGATGAACGACTCGATCCCCGGATTTCGCATCGGCGGGCAAGTCCTCTACCACGGCCACGACCTGTACGCGCGTCAGACCAATCGCGTCGAGGTCCGGCGGCGCATCGGGATGGTCTTCCAGAAGCCCAACCCATTCCCGAAGTCGATCTACGACAACGTCGCCTGGGCCCCGCGCAACCTCGGGATGAAGTCCGGCCTCGACGAGCGCGTCGAGCGCGCGCTGCGCCACGCCGCGATCTGGGACGAGGTCAAGGATCGGCTTCGCGCCTCGGCGCTCAGCCTCTCGGGCGGTCAGCAGCAGCGCCTGTGCATCGCCCGCTCGATCGCCGTCGAGCCCGACGTGCTGCTCCTCGACGAGCCGGCCTCAGCGCTCGATCCGGTCGCGACGGCCGCGATCGAGGACCTGATGCACAACCTCAAGCACCGGTACACGATCGTCATCGTCACCCACAACATGCAGCAGGCGGCGCGCGTCGCCGACCGCACGGCGTTCTTCTCGCTCGACGAGCGCGATCGCACCGGCACGCTCGTCGAGTACGGCGACACCGACACGATCTTCACCAACCCGGCCGATCCTCGAACGCGCGACTACGTGACCGGCCGCTTCGGATAGCCCGGCGATCAGCCGCCGATCGTGTCCGAGGACACCTGGGGCAGGAGTGGCTGGCCGCACTGCCAGCAGAACGACGCGCCGGTGCTGTGCGGCGAGCCGCACGACGGGCAGACGCCGGCGGTGCCGGTCTCCTCGAGCCGCAGGATCCGCTCGACCTCACCGAGTTCGGCGTCGGCCTCCTGGAGCACGGCGACGCGCCTCACGAGCACGTTGACGCGGATCTGGTCGCGGATGGCCATCTCGTAGACGAGCCCGCCGAGGTCCCATTGCAGCTCGGCCACGCGCGCGGTCAGCTGATCGCGGCGCCGTCGCAGGTCGAAGGTGCGTTCGTCGTCGATCCGCGTGCTCGCCGTCAGCGGCGGCGACGAACCGTCGGAGCCCGCCGCGCCGTCGCGCCGGTTGCGCCGCAGACCCGGGATCGTCACTGCCCGAAGAACGAGCCGTCGAACTTGCCGCTCTTCTTGTTGAACCCGGGGCCGTGGCCCTTCTGACCGACGGTCACCGTGGCCGGCGGCAGGTTCTTCTGGCTCGAGCCGAGCACCTTGCTCGCGGCGGACGATGCCTTGGCCGCCTGCTGGGCGGTCGGCTTGGACGAGTTCTTCTGCGCGTTCCGATGGCCGCGGGACTTGCCGGGCGACCTGCCGGCGCCCGAGCGCGCGCCCGAACCGGCGCTCGCCGCCGCGGTGGTCGCGCCGGCACCCGCGCCGGCGCCACCGACCGTGACGACCGTCGGGGACGCCGCCGCCAGCTGCTTCGGGGTGCTCGCCGTGTTGTGGCCGATCAGGACGCCGACGCCCATCGCGAGCAGGAGCGTACCGACGCCGGCGACCACCGTCGCGGGCGAGGAGGAGCGCGGCACCTTGGCGGGCGGCGGCGTGACCGTCGTGGGCGCCTCGGCCGCGGCCTCGCTCGGCGCCAGCGTGAACCGGGGCTTGCCGCGGCGCTCGCCGCAGCTGACGCAGTAGCGCTGCTCGCCCGACAGCGCGGCCCCGCAGTTGACGCAGCGATCGGCGCCGTCGACGAACGTCGGAGGCGGATTCCTGGGCGGGGTCTCGTCGGTCATCTCGGGGCGCGGTCGCGGTCGTGCCGCGGGTAGCGTAGGACGGCCCTCGCGGTCCGGTTGTGACCACGTCGTGACCGACCCGCCCGAGATATTCACACGGGCGCGGGCCCGCAAGGAGACAATCCGGGACTCGTCATGGCCTCCTCGACGACGCGGTGTGACTCGTGCTCGGCGCCGCTCGCCCACGATCAGCGCTACTGCCTGCGCTGCGGGACGCGTCGCGGTCCGCTGCCGGCGCAGATCGGCGTCCTGCTCGGCGAGATCCACGAGCTCGGCCGCGAGCGGCCGGGCTCGGGCGCGGAGCTGCTGGCTGGCGCGTTCGAGGCACCGGAGCCCGCTGCGGCCGACACCAACCTGTTCGGAACCGCTCGAGCCGCCGCCGTGGCGATTCTGCTGATGCTCGCCTTCGGCTGTGTCGTCGGCTCGTTCACGAGCCCCGGCGGCGTCGGCAGCCTCGCGCACGCGCTCGTCGTCGCGGTCTCTCCGCCTCCGGCCACCACCGTCGCCAGTACGCCGGCGCCCGGCGGCGGCGGCGGCGGAGGCGGCGGAGGAGGCGGCGGCGGCGGAGGCAGCGCCGGCGCGCCGGCCACCGGCCCCGCGTCGACTCCCGGCGCCCGGCCGCCCACGCAGCGCACGATCACGGTCGGGTCCGGCGCCAGCGGGGGCGGCGGCCAAGGTGGGGGTGGCGGCGGCGGTTCGACGACCACGACCTCGCCGTCCTCGACGAACCTGCTCGGGCTGCCGCCGATCAAGCATGTCTTCGTGATCATGCTCTCACAGCAGGGCTACGACCAGTCGTTCGCCACCAGCCATGGCCACGCCTACCTGTCCACGACGCTGCGGCGCCAGGGGGAGCTGATCGACGACTACTACGGCGTCGCCGCCTCGCCGCTGGCCAACGCGGTGGCGCTGCTCAGCGGACAGGGACCCACCCCGCAGACGATCGCCGACTGCCCCATGTATCAGAGCGTCGAGCCGGGCAGCATCGGCCAGCTCGGCCAGGTCCAGGGGACCGGCTGCGTCTACCCCGCGACCGGAAAGACGCTGTTCGACCAGCTGACGGCCGCCAACCTGTCGTGGCGTGCCTACGTGCAGGGAATCGAACGCGGGAGCTCTCACCTGGCAGCCGGCGCGTCGACGACCTCGACCTCCTCGACCTCCCAGACGGAGACGGCTCCGGCGACATTGACCGAGACGAGCTCCACGACCTCCGGATCGACGACCTCCGGATCCACGAGCTCCGGATCGACGACCACGACCTCGACCACGACCACGTCGACGACCCCGGCGCCGGTGCCGGCGCCGGCGCCGCCTGCGCCCTGCGCGCACCCCCAGCTGGGGGCCGCCGACACCCATCGGGCGGTCATCGGCAGCGACGCCTACGTGACCTGGCGCAATCCGGCCGTCTACTTTCTCTCGATCCTCGGCTCGGGCGACTGCGCCTCCGACGACGTCGGCCTGCCGCAGCTGGCCTCCGACCTCGCGTCGGCGAGCTCGACGCCGGCGTTCTCCTACATCTCCCCCGACCCCTGTGACGACGGCGCCGATCAGCCGTGCGCGACCGGCAGGCCCTCCGGGCTGAAGGCGGCGGACGCCTTCCTGCGTCGGGTCGTGCCCGAGATCGAGCGCTCCGCCGCCTATCGCGCGGACGGTCTGATCGCGATCACGTTCGACGGGGCGCCCCAGACCGGCCCCCATGCCGACCCGACGAGCTGCTGCGACCAGCCCGCGTTCCCCAACCTGCCGCCGACGACGACCACCACCACCACGAGTACGAGCACCACGCCGTCGACCACCCCCGGGACGACCGCGACCTCGACGCCGACGGGCTCGACCACCACGGGCTCGACCACCACGGGCTCGACCACCACCCTCCCGTCGGGCACCAATCCGGGCGGCGGCCAGATCGGACTGCTGCTCATCTCGCGCTACGTCAAGCCGGGGACGGTCGACGCGGTCGACGCCTTCAACCACTTCTCGCTGCTGAAGTCGATCGAGGATCTGTTCTCGCTGCAGCCCCTCGGCTACGCGCGCGACACCGCCCTTCCGGTGCTCGACGCGGCGATCTTCAACGCCGGCCCCCGCGGTTGAGCGTCACATCCGCTTAGCACGTGGAACACGGAATGTTCACGTCGCGCGGCGCCGCTGCGGAGAGACTTCCCCGCCTGCATCAGTCCCTTCAGATCAGGAGCTAGCGTGAGGCGCATCCATCTCGCGGCCATCGCCGCGACCGGTCTGCTGACGGCCGGGTTGGTCACCATCCCGGCGTCGGCGTCCACGACGGCCCACAAGCCGCCGAAGACGAAGTCGAAGGTCGTCGCGATCACCACGAAGCTGAGCTGCCACCTCTCGCTGGCCACCGACATCCCGGCCGGCGACGTCACCGTCCCCCAGGGCGCGGCCTCGGGTCACCAGTCGGGCGCGGCCAGCTGCGGCGCGCCGCTGTTGCGCGGCGTTGAGACCAACTCGTTCACGGCGAATACCGCGGGCGACCTCGCCGGCACCTACTCGCAGTGGTTCAAGGCCGGCACGGTTTCCGGAACGTACGCGCTGACCCCGCAGAGCACCGGCCCGCCCTCGCCGACGAGCTTCGCCGCGATCAGCTACACCGGGAAGATCTCGGTCACCGGCGGCAGCGGATTGCTGCGCCGGGCGGTCGGCGCCGGGACGCTGTCGTGCTCGAGCCCGGACGCCGCCCACTTCGCCTGCACGGAGCGCCTGAAGCTGACCACCGTGCCGTTGACCATCGTCAGCAAGGGCTGATCGGACACGACACTCACCCGCCCGGTGCGGCTCTCGGCCGCGGCCGATCAGGCGGGATCGAGCTCGATCGACTCGATCTTCGGGGGATCAGCGGGGCGATCCTGAGCGCGGGTCGGCGTCGCCTCGATGGCGTCGACGGCGTCCATGCCGGCGGTCACGTGGCCGAACACGGTGTGCTTGCCATCGAGCCACGGCGCGCTCTGCGTGGTGACGATGAAGAACTGCGAGCCGTTGGTGTTCGGGCCGGCGTTGGCCATCGCCAGCGCTCCCCGAACGATCTTATGGTCGTTGATCTCGTCCTCGAACTGATAGCCCGGGCCGCCGGTGCCGGTGCCGCGCGGGCACCCGCCCTGGATCATGAAGTCGGGGATGACCCGGTGGAAGATGAGGCCGTCGTAGAAGCCGTCGGAGGCCAGCTTGCGGAAGTTGGAGACGGTCTTGGGCGCGTCGTCGTCGAAGAACTCGAGGCCGATCGTGCCCAGCGTGGTGTTCATGGTGGCTGTGCTCATCGGGCTGACGTTAGTGGCCCGCGCTCCGAGCGGCCGCCCCCTGGCCGCTCGGAGTCCCTCGAACCGCGCCCGTGAGCTCAGCCGTTGCCGGCGGTCTGCAGCGCGTTGATCGCTGCCGTCACGCTCGTCGTCGGCAGCGCGCCGGTGGTCGTCGCCGCAGAGCACGCCACCGAGGAGGTGCCCGCCGCGCCGGCCACCTGCAGCGGGATCGGGACGACCGTGGTGATGCCGGCGGTGCCCGGGGTCACGGCGGTGGCCGTGCGGGTCTGGGTACTCGACCCGACCGTCAGCACGCAGCTGATGGTGACGCGCTGGGCGGTGGCCGAACTGGTCACCGTCGCCGTCGGATTCGCAAACGCGAGATAGGACGAGCCGGCCGGCAGGCTGATGCTGGTGACCGCAGTCGCGCTCCCGCCGATGGTGGCCGTGTTGCTCGTCGTGCCCAGCTCGGAGGGCAGCGCCGCGTTGCAGGTCACCTTGCCCTTGTTGTCGACCGCTCCGATCGCGCTGCCATTGCCGCAGGTGGTGCCGATGCGCGCCTGCAGCTGGCTGAGGTTGGCGCGCACCGTGCCGACCGCTCCCGCCTGGATCTTCGTGTAGGAGACCGAGCCTGAGGCCAGCTTGCTGTTCACCACGCCGCCGTTCGCGAGCCGCACAGCGCCGACCGCGTTGGGCACGATCTTCTGATAGGAGACCGCGTCGTTCTTCAGCTGGCTCTGGCCGACGCTGTTGTCCGGGATGGTGACGGCGGCGTAGCTGGCCCCGCCGAGCGAGATGAACAGCGCGACCAGGGCGATGACGAGCGCCGGCGAGGGACGTCGGCGAACTGGGGAACGCAAGCGCATGCGGGTACCTCCACGATCGATTGGCCGGGCAGGGTGCCGGGGGTCCACCGTGCGCAAACCACGACGCCGGTCAAAGTCGCGCGGCTCGGTCAGCCGGCTGACGCGCACCAACGCGGGATCGGGTCCGTGAGGCGGTCCGCGATGCGTCAGTTGCGCGCGAGCTCGAGCGCGAGCACGTGCCCGTGAACCTGGGTTCCGGCGGTCTGCGAGACGACCCGCTCGGCCTCTGACCCGGGCACCTCGGCGAAGGCGAAGCGCTCGAGCATGCGGACGTTGCGCACCGCCTCGCCGTCGAGCGCGGTCGCGGCGGTGATCGCGTGGATGATGTCCGACGGCTCCAGTCCGGCGGCGCGTCCGCCCGAGATGATCACCGTGCGGGCCGGCCCGCCACCGTTGGTCGCGGCGTGCGGCTTGGAGTGGCGCCGCGGCTTGGGCATCGGCGCGGTCGGCGCCACGTGGGCGTCCTTGACCCACGGGGAGAGCTTGACTCCGGCGTGGTTCTCGATCGCCTGGATGTCGCGGCGCTGCCGCGGCTCATAGAAGGTGATCGCGCGACCGCTGCGCCCGACCCGGCCGGTGCGCCCGACGCGGTGGACGTACACATCGGGCGAGGTCGGCACGTCGAAGTTGATGACGTGCGAGATCCCCGAGATGTCGAGGCCCCGAGCGGCCACGTCGGTGGCGACGAGCAGCGGCACGCGGCCCCCCTTGAAGGCGATCATGACGCCGTCGCGAGCGCCTTGGCTCATGTCGCCGTGCAGCGCGCGGACGTTCATCCCGCGGTCACGCAGCTTGCGGTAGAGCTGATCGCAGCGGATCTTCGTGCGCACGAACATGAGCGCCTGGTCGGGGCGCTCGGCCTCGAGCACCTCGATCAGCTTGTCGGTCTTGTCGCGCGGCGCGACCTCGAGCGCGAACTGCTCGACTGTGTCGACGGTCAGGGTGTCGGCGGCGACCGCGACCGTCACCGGGTCGTACAGGTACTGGTCGGCGAGACGCCGGATCTCCGGCGGCATCGTTGCCGAGAACAGCGCCGTCTGCCGGCTCGAGGGGGTGAGGGCGAGGATCCGCTCGACGTCCTCGAGGAAGCCCAGATCGAGCATCTCGTCGGCCTCGTCGAGAACGACGAACCGGCACGCGTGCAGCATCAGCGAGTGGCGGCTGATCAGGTCCTTGACCCGCCCCACCGTCCCGACGACGACCTGCCCGCCGGCGCGCAGCTGGGACTGCTGGCTGCGGATCGGCGCGCCCCCGAACACCGCGACGACGTCGACGCCCTTGCGCTGGCCGTACGCGCGCAGCGCCTGGGTGACCTGGATGCACAGCTCGCGGGTCGGAGTGAGCACCAGGCCCTGGACGTCGCCCTCGTCGGGATCGACGTACTGGAGCATCGGCAGCCCGAAGGCGGCGGTCTTGCCCGAGCCCGTCTGCGCCTGGCCGATGACGTCGAAGCCCGCGAGCAGCGGCGGGATCGCCTGCTCCTGAATCGGGCTCGGGGCGTCGTAGCCGACGTCCCGGAGCGCTTGCAGCAGCTCCGGAGCCAGACCGAGCTCGGCGAACGGCGTCATACCGCTGGACGATAGACGGCCGCGTGCGACGTTGAGCTGCTACGTTTAGGAGCCGAATGATTCGGTTCCGAAACTTGGACGGCGCCGCATGAGCGTGGGCGGTCGCATCGACGCCTACGTGTGGCGCATCAGCGCCGTCGTCGTGCTCGGCTCGATCATGTCGATCCTCGACACGACGATCGTCAACGTCGCGCTCGACACCCTCGGGCGCGAGTTGCACTCGTCGATCTCGAACATCCAATGGGTGGTGACCGGCTACATGCTGGCTCTCGCCGCGGTCATTCCGGTCACCGGCTGGGCGGCCCGTCGCTTCGGCGCCAAGCCGGTCTTCCTGCTCTCGATGATCCTCTTCGTCCTGGGCTCGGCGCTGTGTGGACTGGCGACCTCGAGCACCGAGCTCATCGTCTTCCGCGTGCTGCAGGGCGTCGGGGGCGGGATGATCCTCCCGGTCGGCCAGCTGATCATGGCCGAGGCCGCAGGTCCGCAGCGGATGGGCCGGGTCATGAGCATCGTCGCCGTCCCGGCGATGCTGGCGCCGATCTTCGGCCCGATGCTCGGCGGGCTCATCCTTCAGAACACCACCTGGCGCTGGATCTTCTACGTCAACCTGCCGATCGGCATCATCGCGGTCATCGCCGCCCTGCGCATCCTGCCGCGGGTCGAGCGCCAGCGCACCGAGAACCTCGACTTCCTCGGCCTGGCGCTGATGGCCAGTGGGCTGCCGCTCGTCGTCTACGGCCTCGCCGAGATCGGCGTCACCGGCGGGCTGACGAGCGCCAAGGTGATCGTGCCGATCCTCGCCGGACTCTCGTTGGTCGCGCTGTTCGCGCGTCACGCGCTCCGCGTCGGGCGCCCGCTGCTCAACCTCCGCCTGTTCAACCGGCCGACGTTCTCCTCGGCGGCGATCGCGATGTTCTTCGTCGGCGCCGCGCTGTTCGGCGGGATGATCCTGCTCCCCCTGTACTGGCAGACGGTCCGCCACGAGTCCGTGATCCTGACCGGCCTCCTGACCGCGCCCCAGGGACTCGGGGCCGCGTTGGTGATGCCGCTCAGCGGCAAGCTCACCGACCGCTACGGAGGTGGTCCGCTGGCGCTGTTCGGCGTCGTCCTGCTCGCGGCGGCGACGATCCCGTTTGCGTTCGTGGGCGCCCACACCTCCATCCTGTGGCTGGCGATCGTCATGCTCGTCCGCGGGGCGGGCATCGGCTTCTCGTTCATGCCGGCGATGTCGGCGGCGTTCGCCTCCCTGCAGCGGTCCGAGCTCTCGGACGCGACCCCCCAGCTCAACGTGCTCCAGCGCGTCGGCGGCTCGGTCGGGACCGCGATCCTCGCCGTCGTGCTGCAGCGCGCGCTCGCCGGGGCCCACACGCTCGACGCCGCCGCCGCCGGCTACGGCACGGCGTTCTGGGCGGCGGCCGGCCTCAGCGCGCTGGCCATCGTGCCCTGCATGGTGCTCCTGCGCGCCGAGCGGGCCGCCCGGCGCAAGGTCGCGCCGACCCTGGAGGCCGAGCGCGAGGAGGCGATCGCCGAGGCGGTCGCATGACCACGGTGCAGCGGCTGGCCGAGGTCGCCGAACGCGCCCCCGCGCGCGATCTCGGGGCGTCGCTGAAGGCGCTGATGGCCGCCGTCCGGCGTCTGCGCAGCCGCGAGACCCGCCATCCGGGCGAGCTGTCCGACGCCCAGTACGGGCTGCTGTTCGGCCTCTGCGAGCACGACCAGCTCTCGACCGGAGAGCTGGCCGCGCTCGCCGACCTCTCGCCCGCCTCGGCCACCGAGATGCTCGACGGCCTCGAGGCGGCGGGGCTCGTCCGCCGCGAGCGCTCGGCGAGCGACCGCCGGGTCGTGCTCACCGCGCTGACCGAGCGCGGCCACGGGCGGGTCCTCGAGCGCCGCGACCGCATGGCGCCGCTCTGGAACGCCGCCCTGTCGGCGTACTCCGACGAGGAGTTGCGGGCCGCCGCCGCCGTGCTCGACAGCCTCCGCGCCGTCTTCGACGAGATCGCCCGCGACGACCGCTAGTACTGGTCGCTGGCGACGACCGCTAGTACTGGTCGCTGGCGACTCGCGTTGGAGGCGCCTGACGCCGCGAGCCACCAGATGAGGCGTGCCACGGCTCTCTAGTCCGCGCCGGTGGAGAACACCTGGTTCGATTCGTACCCGTCAAAGCTGACGCTGCGCGCGAACGGCAGATCACGCCGAACGATCACGCACCAGTAGCGCGTGTGCGCGTCGTTGGGCACGCAGGTCCGGTAGACGCTGCCGGCCTCGATCGTGAACGTGTCCGGATGACCGACGTTGCGGCGGAACGGGTCGGGCGCGCGGGCGCCGATGTACGCCTGGGCGCGGACAAGTGCGTCGCGCAGCGCGCGGTGGTTGTCCTCGATGTTGGAGCGGTTGGCGAGTCCGACCCCGACGAAGCCGAGGCAGACGAGCAGGATCGCGAAGGTGCCCGCGTAGTTGCGCGCCACCCCGACCGGCATGTCGGACCGTACGCGGCGGACGAGCACCCCGAACGGCCGGGAGAGGAGCAGCACGACGAGGAGGTTGAGGACGAGCCCCACGACGACTCCGCCGGTCACGCTCTGCTGATCGCCCGACACCGGCAGGGCGTGCCCGATGACGCCATCGGCAAGCGCGGTGACCACGAACATCGGCCACATCCAGGCGCCCCGGGACCGCCAGCGCGCACGGGCCAGCCAGGCAGCGTCCATCGTTGCGAACAGGCTAAACGCTGAGCTGCCCGTCGATCCCGCAAGTCAGCGCGCGCCAACGCCCGTGCGCGCTGGACAGCCTCGCCGCGGGCGGACGGAATCGCCGATGACGTCGAGTAACGTGCTCGGGATGGAGTTATGGGTGTGCCGGATGGGCGTCGTCGACTACCGCGACGCGCTCGACCTGCAGGAGCGGACCCGCGAGGCCCGCCAGGCCGGAGCCATCCCCGACGTCATGCTGCTGCTCGAACATCCGCCCACCTATACGCGGGGTCGGCGCGCGGGAGACGGCGAACTGCCGCTCGGCGAGGACTGGTACCGCGACCGGGGGATCGAGATCGTCGACGTCCGGCGTGGCGGCAAGGTGACCTACCACGGACCCGGCCAGCTCGTCGGCTATCCGATCGTGGGGGTCGACGACGTGCTCGCGTACGTACGCACGCTCGAGAACGGCCTCGTGGCGGCCCTGCACGCGGAGGGCCTCAGCGCGGCACGGTCGCGGCCGCAGGACGGCCCCGACTACACCGGCGTGTGGGTGGCCGAGCGCAAGATCGCCTCGATCGGAGTCCATGTCCGCCGCGGCGTGGCCGCGCACGGGTTCGCGGTCAACGTGGACAACGATCTCGAGCCGTTTCGGTGGATCGTCCCCTGCGGACTGGCCGGCGTGCACATGACCTCGGTGGCCGCCGAGACCGGCCGGCCGGGCCCGCTGATGGCGTGCTTTGCCAGGCGGGTCGCGTTCGCGGTGGCCTCGGCGCTCGGACGCCGGCAGCGTCTCGTGTCACCCGCGCGGCTGCGCGCGGCGCTCGAGGCCGCGGCGCAGCCCACCGCGGCCTGACCAGCGCGCGGTCGTCGGCCTCGAGGACCACTCCGGCGGCGCGCCAGACCAAGTCGACCCGGAGCGGCGGCTCGCCGTCACCGGGGTCGATCCAGGCGTTGACCTCGGGACAGCGGCGGTCCGGAGACTCGCAAGAGGCCAAGGGTGTCTGACCCCTCGAAGGCAACGCAAGCTGCAGCGGGACCGACGTGCCAAACCCCCCTTGCGGCACAGGTTGGTCTCAAGCGACGGGTCGAGGCGGATCGGGGGTGAGGAGAGAACCATCCATTTATGGAACTAAGTGAGGTTTAGATCGCCGAAAATGAGAAAAAACGAATAGTGGTGTGAGCCGCTCTGCATCCTTGTTCACGGCGTTGGTTCTAACGGCTGTTGCGTGGATGTGCTGCTTGGTTGCGAGCGCCTCGGCGGCGGGACTTCCGGGTTCAGTCCTCCCGGGCGGGCCTGTGCCCGTAACGCCGCTGAGCACGCCTGCCGCCAGTGCTTCGGTCAAGGCGCCCGCTTCGGCCGTGACGACTCCCGCTGCTCCGGCGGCGCCCGTCGCGCCGACCGTGACCACTCCCGCGGCGCCGGTCACGCCGACCGTGACCACGCCGGTCGCGCCGGTCGTGACGACTCCCGTTGCCCCCGCCGTGCCGGTCGTCAAGACGGTCACGGCGCCGGTCGTGCCGGTCGTCAAAACGGTCACCGCGCCGGTCGCGCCGGTCGCGCCGGTCGTCAGGACCGTCACGGCGCCGGTCGTGCCGGTCGTCAAGACCATCACCGCGCCGGTCGCGGTCGTGACGACTCCCGTTGCCCCCGCCGTGCCGACGGTCACCGCGCCGGTCGCGCCGGTCGTCAGGACCGTCACCGCGCCGGTCGTGCCGGTCGTCAAGACCATCATCGCGCCGGTCGCGCCGGTCGTCAGGACCGTCACCGCGCCGATCGCGCCGGTCGTCAAGACGGTCACCGCGCCGATCGCGCCGGTCGTCAAGACGGTCACGGCGCCGGTCGTGCCGGTCGTCAAGACCGTCGCCGCGCCGGTCGTGCCGGTCGTCAAGACGGTCGCCGCGCCGGTCGTGCCGGTCGTCAAGACCGTCACCGCGCCGGTCGCGCCGGTCAACGCAGGGATCGTTCCGGCCCGCCCCGTCCTGCCCCGGGGCGGTGCTCCGGTCGTCAGGATAACGGTGACGCCGCCGGCCGCCTCTGAGGTGGTGCGTCGGGGCAGCCTGCGGGTCGTTTCCGCGACGGGCGATCCGGTGGTGCGGTCGGTCTTGAGCGTGGTTGTGCCGTCCGCCTTGTCGGTGTCGAGGCCGGCCGCGACTGACGCGTTTGCTCTGGTTGCCCCGTTGGCGTTGAGCGGTTCTCGACACGTGGTCGTGACCCATCGGCTTCTGGCTGGCGCGTCGACCCCGGGGTCGCCGCCGGCGACCGGTGCGCCTGGCTCCTCGGCGGCTGCCGGGGCGGGGTCGGGGGGCGGGGGCGTGGGTCCCGGCGCGTTGTTCTTGTTTTTCATCGTGGCGTCGGTGTTGGGCGGCTGTCGCCTGCTGGCCGGCGGGGATCGAGTCCCGCCGGCGCCGTTCGTGTTGCTCGCTGAGCTTCCTGGCTGACCACCCCCGGTCAGGACTCCAGAGCTCTCTCGCCGGAGGGCCCTTTGACCCCTCCGGCCAAACCAGCACACGAATGATGAAAGGACGTATCCATGAGACGAGGTCTCAGTTTGCTACTGGCGGCATGGGCGTTGACAGCGCTGCTGGGGTTGGCGCTTGAGCCGACCGGAGCGCTGGCGGCCGCAGGCAGCTCGCGCGCAGCCCGGCCGAGCGCCCGTAGCAAGCAAAGCTCGCTTTCGCATCCGGTCCGCCTATCCCGGCCTCGAAGTGCCGCCATCGTGGCGACGACACCGGGTGAGGGCCTGTATGACGCGCGCGGCTCGGCGTCGGTGCGCGCATTGCAGCGAGGCCTTCAGCGGGCGGGTGACACCCCTGGTCCGATCGATGGTCGCTACGGGCCGCTCACCAAGGGGGCCGTCGAACGCTTCCAGGCCGCCCATCACCTGCAGGTCGATGGGATCGCCGGGCCGCGGACGGTCTCCTATCTACGTCGTCGGGCAATCTCTCGCCGAGCGTCGCAGAGCATCACTCCGCGTCCTCGCGCATCGACTCGTCCGCCCCAGCCGACGCTCTCACATCCGAGGACCGCACGGCCGAATGTTGCTCCACGGCCGCCGGCACGCGTGCCGGCGAAGGATCTCGCTCGAGCCCACCCGGGCGGCTCGCCGTCGTCAGGCTGGCGGGTGATCCTCGGGATCGTCGTGCTCGGGCTCTTGCTCATCGCCGCGTTCTATACGCGCCAACGGCGAGCTTCTCGCAACCAGCGATCGTTTGCCCGCGCCGGGACCGCAAGCCATGCCCAGGACCCAGCGCTGGAGCAGCACAGCGATCATGACCCCGGCTCCGAGGCCGAGAGCGACCAGGACGATGCCGAGGCGGCCTATCGGCGCGCGGACGACCGGGGGGACGCGAACGCGGTCCTCTATCTCGGTGTCCTGCTCAGTGAGCAGGGTGATCTGGCGGGCGCGGAGGCGGCCTATCGGCGCGCGGACGACCGCGGAGATGCAAACGCGGCCCTCAATCTCGGTGTCCTGCTCAGTGAGCAGGGTGATCTGGCCGGCGCGGAGGCGGCCTATCGGCGCGCGGACGAGCGCGGCAACGTGCTCGCGGCGTTCAATCTCGGTGTCTTGCTCGAGACCCAGGGTGATCTGGCCGGCGCGGAGAGGGCCTATCGGCGCGCGGACGACGGCGGCGATGCGAACGCGGCCCTCAATCTCGGTGTCCTGCTCAGTGAGCAGGGTGATCTGGCCGGCGCGGAGGCGGCCTACCGGCGCGCGGACCACCGCGGCAACGTGCTCGCGGCCTTCATTCTCGGTGTCCTGCTCAGTGAGCAGGGTGATCTGGCCGGCGCGGAGGGGGCCTATCGCCGCGCGGACGACCGC
Source organism: Solirubrobacterales bacterium (assembly GCA_019240115.1). Lineage (GTDB taxonomy): Bacteria > Actinomycetota > Thermoleophilia > Solirubrobacterales > Solirubrobacteraceae > Palsa-465. The sequence goes on from JAFAYV010000049.1 coordinate 32,704, forward strand.
GGGGACGTGCTCGGGGCGTTCAGTCTCGGGCGGCTGCTCGAGACCCAGGGTGATCTGGCCGGCGCCGAGGCGGCCTATCGCCGCGCGGACGACCGCGGGGACGCGATCGGGGCGTTCAATCTCGGGCGGCTGCTCGAGACCCACGATGATCTCGCCGGCGCCGAGGCGGCCTATCGCCGCGCGGACGAGCGCGGGGACGCGCTTGCGGCCCTCAACCTCGGTGTCCTGCTCGAGACCCACGATGATCTGGCCGGCGCGGAGGCGGCCTACCGGCGCGCGGACGAGCGCGGGGACGCGATCGGGGCCTTCAGTCTCGGGCGGCTGCTCGAGACCCAGGGTGATCTGGCCGGCGCGGAGGGGGCCTATCGCCGCGCGGACGAGCGCGGGGACGCGCTTGCGGCGTTCAATCTCGGTGTCCTGCTCAGTGAGCAGGGTGATCTGGCGGGCGCGGAGGCGGCCTATCGCCGCGCGGATGACCGCGGGGATGCGAACGCGGCCCTCAATCTCGGTGTCTTGCTTGAGACTCATGATCTAGCGGGCGCGGAGGCGGCCTATCGCCGCGCGGACGAGCGCGGGGACGTGCTCGGGGCGTTCAATCTCGGGCGGCTGCTCGAGACCCAGGACGATCTAGCCGGCGCCGAGGCGGCCTATCGCCGCGCGGACGAGCGCGGGGACGCGATCGGGGCCTTCAGTCTCGGGCGGCTGCTCGAGACCCAGGGTGATCTGGCGGGCGCGGAGGGGGCCTATCGCCGCGCGGACGAGCGCGGCAACGTGCTCGGGGCGTTCAATCTCGGGCGGCTGCTCGAGACCCAGGACGATCTCGCCGGCGCCGAGGCGGCCTATCGCCGTGCGGACGAGCGCGGGGACGCGAACATCGCTCTCAAGCTCGGTGTTCTGCTGGAGACCCACGATGATCTGGCCGGCGCCGAGGCGGCCTACCGCCACGTAGATCAGCGCGACGACGATCACCCCGGAATCGCTCGTGCCCGCGATCTTGTCTGATTGGTTTGCGGCGATTGGTGAAGATCGGGCAGGGTGCGGCATTGGCTGGTCGTCCGAGCGGCAGACCCAAGAAGACGAAAGAGCCCCGGGAGGTGATGATCTGATCATGCCTCTGGGCTGAGGGCGCCGATCAGCACGCAGATGGCGCCGGCGAATTGGCGTCGAGCGGATCACCGCAGCCTGGCTGCGCCGTTCTTCCTGCTGCGCCTTCGAGGTTCAAAGAGAGAACGGAGCTGGCGAGCTCGACGAGCCGGAGTCAGTCGAAGCTAGCTTGAGCTAGCGCGGCGGGCTAGCGCTTGAAGCTCCCCACGAAATAGTTGTCCCAAGTCGCGGCCAGCCGGACCACCCCGCCCGGCTGTGCATGTCCCGCGACGCTCCAGTGCACGAGTCTCACGGTGGCATGCCACCCCGTCCGAATGGCCAAGATGTACAGGCGCGGTGCTGGATGCTTGAAGGACACCAGCCGGCGCGGGCCCTTGTCGGGCAGGGTGATCGTGTGGCTGCCGTTATACAGCGTGTTCGGGGCATCGATCACCCAATGCGCATCGGCGGTGACCACGCCGGTGTGGCGATCGATGCGTATCGTGCTCGGCCGCGCAGGGTCGAGCGTGATCGTCTGCGCTGCGATGGTGAGCCCGTTCGGCAACCTGATCGGAGCGACCCGATCGAGAATCCGCGTGAAGCGCACCACGTAGGCGCTCGCCGACCTGCTAAGCGTTCCGACCTTGCCGACGTCGACGCTCTCCGCCGTGGTGCGCAGAACGACCGGAAGGCCGTCGAACGACATGCTGAAGGTGATGTTTCCTCGGTCGCGCGGTTGCGCCTGGCTGACGGGCGTCGGGAAGTCGGTTTGCGGCAGGCGGTTCAGGGCCGTGATCAGCGTGGCACTCGGGGACGGGGAGGCGTTACCGGCGGAGGACGCTGCCGCCGCCGCGCCCAGCGCGCCGAGCAAGACGAGGAGCCCCAGAAGCCTCCTCACAGCCTCTCCCTCCGAACGTGCTCGCCCTCCGGCACACCGCGATTCTCTGCGAAGGAAAAGCTCGCGTCAAGGTTGCTGTGCGCCCGCGTGTCGCCCTCGACGTCGATCCCGGTGCGCTCGGCCAAGGCGCGCTACATGGCCGCGGTCCTCGCCTGCGGCCCCGGCGCCGCGCCCATCGCTCCGCGGCCGACCTCCCTGGCCTGCGCCACAAACGATGGTTCTCAGGCCTGCGCCACGAACGATGGTTCGCGTTGACCACGTGGTCCGGGGGTCCGCCCGGCGTCGCGACCGTGTTGTCGGGGCATTCGTCCGGGGTCGCGGGAAAGGTGTGACGCGTGGGTGACCGGAGCGACGAGGTAGTCTTAAAACGATGACGGACCGGCGACATTCAACCCGCGGAAGGGCCAACCCCGGAGGCATGGACGTCCTCACCGTTCTGGGCTCGACCACGGAGCCCTACAAGGGCCGCAAGCCGCCGTGGTTCAAGGTCCCCGCCCCCGGCGGACCCCGTTATCGCGCGCTCCAGGCTCTGATCGCGCAAGAGCACCTCCACACCGTCTGCCAGGAGGCCGCGTGCCCGAACATCGGCGAGTGCTGGCAGCGCGGCACGGCGACGTTCATGATCCTCGGCGACACGTGCACCCGCCGCTGCGGCTTTTGCAACGTCAGGACGGGCAAGCCGACGTGGAACGACCCGCTCGAGCCCGCCCGGGTCGCGCGCTCCGTGGCGAAGATGGGCCTTCGCCACGCCGTCATCACCTCCGTCGACCGCGACGACCTGCCCGACTACGGCGCCGGCGCCTTCGTCGGCGTCATCCGCCAGATCCGCCGCCAGTCGCCGCAGACCCAGATTGAGGTCCTCACCCCCGACTTCCGCGGCGCCGAGATGCCGCTGGCCAAGGTGATCGCCGAGCGCCCCGACGTGTTCAACCACAACGTCGAGGTCGTCCCTCGCCTCTACCCGGTCGCCCGGCGTGGATCGACGTGGGAGCGGTCGCTCCGGGTGCTCAGAAACGCCAAGGACTACGCGGGTGACGAGGTCACCACGAAATCTGGGCTCATGGTCGGCCTCGGTGAGACCATGGAGGAGATGGTCGACGCGCTCGGGCAGCTCAGGGGTCACCACGTCGAGGTGCTGACCGTCGGCCAGTACCTGCGCCCCACCGAGCGCCATCTGCCGATCGTCCGCTACTGGCACCCCGACGAGTTCGCAGACCTCGAGCGCGCCGCCTACGACCTCGGCTTCACCCACGTCGCGGCGGGTCCGCTCGTGCGCTCCAGCTACCACGCCGACCAGCACGTCGCCCAGCGCCAGCCGGGCGTCGGCCCACTCAAGGTTTCCGCAGCCGGATGACCCACGCCGCCGACATACGAGCGAGCCGGGTGGGTCCGGGTCCCGAGCGGAGGCGATCAGGGTGAGCCCCCGGCGCCGCGTCCTGCTCATCCTCGCCGGCGCGCTGCTCGTCGCGCTGATCGTCGCTCCCGCGGCGTTCGCCGCCGCCGGCGGCGGCTCGGCCGGCTACGGCGGAGGCGGAGGCGGCGGCGGCGGAGGCGGCGGCGGCGGCAGCGGCTTCGCGCTGTACATCGTCATCGACCTGCTCATCCACATCGCGGTGCTCGGCCACGGGCTCGGCGCGATCGTCCTGGTCGCCCTGGCCGCGGCCTACTACCTCCTGACCCGCGGCGGTCCCAAAGTGCAGGAGTGGCGCGCCCGGCGCGCCGGCGGCAAGCGGCGGACCTCCAAGCGGGAGCGGCGAGTCCAGCTCGCCGCGGCCGAGGCGTCCGAGGAGGAACCGGCGTTCGCCCCCGACCGGGTCGACGCCGCGGCCCGCCGGCTGTTCATCGACATCCAGCACGCCTGGGACGCCGACGATCGCATCGCCCTGCGCAGCCTCGTCGCGCCCGACCTGCTCGTCGAGTGGGAGCGGCGCCTGGACGACTTCGAGCGCCGCGGCTGGCGCAACCGCGTGGAGCCGCTCGGCACGCCGACGATCGAGTACGTCGGCCTCACCCACCAGGGCAACGCGGACACCGACCACGTCGTGGTCAGGGTCGACGCCCGGCTCAAGGACTACGTCGTCGACCGCTTCGGCCGCCATCTGAAGCGCACCGGCCGCCTCGGGGAGACGACGCGGATCCGCGAGTTCTGGACGCTCGTGCGCCGCGGCGACCACTGGGTGCTCGCCTCGATCGAGCAGGGCGCCGAGGGCAAGCACGCCCTCGACGAGCAGGTCGTCGCCACCCCGTGGGCCGACGAGCGGTCGATGCGCGACGCCGCGCTGGTCGAGGGTGCGGTCGCCGACGCGGTGCCCGACGGCACCCGGATCGCCGAGGTCGCCGATCTGGACTACGACGGCGACGCCCACGCCGCGGCGATGGACCTGAGCGTCGCCGACGGGCGCTTCGCCCCCGACGTGCTCGAGGTCGCGGCGCGACGCGCGATCGACGCCTGGGCTCAGGCGGTCGACGGCTCCGACGCCGCGCTGAAGCGACTGGCCACCCCCCAGGCGGTCCGCGAGCTCCTCTACGCCGGCGACACGAGCGAGCGGACCCGCCTCGTCGTCCGCGGGCCGCAGGTCAAGCGGATCCGGATCGTCAACCTCGACGCCGGGTCGCAGCCGCCGACGATGACCGTCGAGGTCGACCTCACCGGCCGCCGCTACCTCGAGCACCGCGACACCACCGCCGTGCTCGCCGGCAGCCGCACCCGGCAGATGAGCTTCACCGAGCGCTGGACGATGAGCCTGACCGCCGACGAGCGCCAGCCGTGGCGGATCACCGCGGTCGGCGCGCCGGTCGGTCTCGTCTAGCCCGCCGAGCCCGCGAGCTCGCGTCGGCTCAGGCCGGGCGAGCCAGGAAGAAGCAGCCGAGCGAGGGGTCGCGCACGAGCGAGCGCGTCTCGCCGGTGCACGCAAACCCGAGCCGCTCGTAGAACGGCGCTGCGTGCGGGCCGTCGTCGATGACGCCGAGGCGCACGACCCGGCCGCCGTGAGCGACCGCCCAGCCGCGCACCGCGCCGACGAGGCGCTCGCCGACCCGGCGGCCGCGCCACTCGGGATCGACCCACATCCCCCACAGCTGCACGATCGCCCGCTCCTGATCGAACCAGCGCGCGCATGCCATACCGATCCACGCCGCGTCGGCGACCGCGATCTGCACGACGCCGGCGCCGGCGAGCTCCGCCCAGTGCGACTCCGCAAACGCGGCCTCGTCGGCGACCGTGCTCGCGAACGCGCGCGGCGCGTCCCCGAGCGCGCGGAGGCGAAGCTCGCGCAGCGGCGGGCCCTCCCCGGCGCGGACGGTCCGCACCGTGACCCCCACCTCAGCGGATGAGGTCGACGTCGAGCCGCTCGAAGCGGCCCATCCGCCACAGCGCCCCGACGCGCTCGGCGACGGCCTCGGGCGTCGCCGACTGCAGCGCCTCGGTGCCGAACTGCTCGACGTTGAACGAGGCCAGGGCGGTCCCGTAGGCCATCGCGTTGCGCAGTACGTCGCCGTCGAGGCCGCGCTCGCGCTGGCTGGCGATCAAGCCCATGAAGCCCCCGGCGAACACGTCGCCGGCGCCCGTGGGGTCCACGACCCGCTCGAGCGGGAAGGCCGGGATCGAGAAGTAGTCGTCGGCGGTGATCAGCGCCGAGCCGTGCTCGCCCTGCTTGCCGACGATCATCGACGGGCCGGCCGGGCCCCAGCTCAGGACCTCACGGGCGGCGGCGAGCAGGGTCGGCTTGCCGGTGAGCTGGCGCAGCTCCTCGTCGTTGAGCATCAGGCAGTCGACCTCGCCGATCATCTGCACGAGCTCGTCGCGGGCGATGTCGATCCACAGGTTCATCGAGTCCATGGCGACGAACCGGGCGGCGCGGCACTGCCGGCGGACCTCGAGCTGCAGCGACGGCTGGATGTTGGCGAGGAACAGCGTGTCGGCGGACTGCGACTCCGGCGAGAGCTTGGGCTCGAAGTGCTCGAACACGTTCAACGCGGTCTCGAGCGTCTCGCGCGTGTTCAGGTCGTCGCCGTAGACGCCGGCCCAGAAGAAGGTCTTGCCGCCGGGCACCTGCTCGACGTCGTCGACGTTGGTGTTGCGGGTGCGCAGCACCGCCATCTCAGCCTCGCCGAAGTCGTCGCCGACCGGGCCGACGATCCGGACCGGATGCAGCATCGAGGCGGCGAGAGCGAAATGCGAGGCGGCACCGCCGAGCATGCGGTCGCGGCTGCCGAAGGGCGTCCGCACCGCATCGAAGGCGATCGAACCCACGACGGTGATGCTCACCGCGGGCAGGTTACGACACCGAGGGGCGATGGCGCTCAGTCGCGCTTGACGGGCCGACGCGGACCGCTTGACCGGCCGACGCGGACCGTAGTATGTTCGCCCCCGGGAGGATGGTCGACGCGGCGCCTTCGCTGCCGCCGAGTCGCGTCGGCTGCACGCGTTCATCACAACCCCGGAGAGGACTGCACATGCCCATCCCCACCGAGCTCGTGGGGTCGCTGCCGCGACCGATGAAGCTGCAGGAGGCCTACGCCGACTACGACGAGGGGAAGATCTCCTTCGAAGACTTGCAGGGGGCTCAGGACGAAGCCGCCGCTGACTCGATCAAGCGCCTGGAGGCGACCGGCGAGCCGATCGTCACCGACGGCGAGCAGCGGGAATCGAGCTTCGCCACGTACAACCTGACCGACACTCTGGCCGGCACCGGCCTGGCCGATGGCCTCGCCGGTGACGGTCAGTTCTTCGCGATCTTCGACGACGGCCACCACCGGCAGTTGCCGCGGATCACAAAGGGCCCGTTCCGCTACAAGACCTATGCGTCGGAGTTCGTGGCCAAGAACCGGGCCCTCGCCTCTCACCCCGTCAAGCAGGCTGTGATCTCGCCCTCGATGATGATGCTGCTGTATCCGCTCGAGGGCGAGATCGACGGCTACTCGCGCGACCAGTTCCTCGAGGACTGCGTCAACGAGGCCGAGAAGGACATCCGGCAGTGCTTCGACGCCGGGGCGGTGCGCGTGTCGGTCGACTTCACCGAGGGCCGGCTCGCCAACAAGAACGACGCCCGCAATCCGTGGACGGGCAAGAACATGCTGCAGGAGTTCATCGACCTCAACAACCGCCTGTTCGAGCGGTTCACGGCCGAGGAGCGCCGGAACATCGGGATTCACACGTGTCCGGGCGGGGACTGCGACTCGGTGCACTCCAAGGAGGTCCCCTACGAGCTCCTGCTCGAGCACATGTTCGACATGAACGCGGGCTACTTCCTCATCCAGTGCGCGTCCGAGGACGACCGCGAGACGATCTACGAGATGTGCGGCAAGTACAGCCGCGAAGACGCCAACGGGGTCGGCCAGGTGTGCTTCATGGGCGTCATCAACCCTCTGTCGCCCGAGGTCGAGACCGCCGAGCATGTGCGCGACGAGCTGCTGACGGCGGCGAAGCACATCCCGGTGCAGCGGCTCGGCGCGACCGACGACTGCGGCTTCTCGCCGTTCAGCCGCGACGTCAAGCCTCAGCACGGCTCGCCGGACTTCGCCCGCGACGTCGCGATGCAGAAGATCTCGGCCCGTCTGGAGGGCGCCGCCCAGGCCTCGCAGGAGCTCGGCGTCTAGCAGCGGCTCCCGGACCACCAGCGCTCCCGACTACCAGCGCTCCCGACACCAGGGCCCCGGCCACCGGGCTCCGATCAGGGACCGCCGCTGCCATCATGGCGGCGTGGCGCTGCGCGCGATGCCGCGGGTCGGGGGGCCGGTCCGGATCGAGCACCTCGGCCTGACCGAGGGCGGGGTCGTGCGCGCCGTCGACCTGGCGGCGCGCCGCGTCGAGGTCATGACCGACGACGGCCGGGTCGTCGGCTTCGCGCTGAACCCCGCGACCGCGACGTTCACGATCGACGGCAGTCAGACGGGCGCCCGGCTGCGCTTCTGAGGCGAGGCCCGGCGCCGGTGACGACGCGCGCGCCGGCTCTCGTGCTGCGACCAGGAAACGGTTCGCCGGCCAAGCCCGGGGTAGCGCGATCCTCATGAAAGCTCTCACTTGGCAGGGCGTCAGCGACGTTGCGGTCGATGACGTCCCGGATCCATCGATCGTGGATCCCACCGACATCATCGTCCGCATCACGACCACGGGCCTGTGCGGGTCCGATCTGCACCTGTACACGGTGCTGGCGCCATTCCTCGATCCCGGCGACGTGCTCGGTCACGAGCCGATGGGGATCGTCGAGGCCGTCGGCCCCGCGGTGACCGAGGTGTCGGTCGGCGACCGCGTCGTGATCCCCTTCAACGTCGCCTGCGGCGACTGCTGGATGTGCGGCCACGGGCTGCACTCGCAGTGCGAGACCACGCAGGTCCACGAGTACGGGACCGGCGCGTCGCTGTTCGGCTACACCAAGCTCTACGGGCAGGTGCCCGGCGGCCAAGCCGAGTTCCTGCGCGTCCCGTTCGGCAACTTCCTGCCGATCAAGGTGCCGGAGGGGCCGCCCGACGATCGTTTCGTGTTCCTCTCCGACGTCCTGCCGACCGCGTGGCAGGCCGTCGAGTACGCCGACGTCCCCGACGGGGGTTCGCTCGTGGTCCTCGGTCTGGGTCCGATCGGGGACATGGCCGCGCGCATCGCACATCATCGCGGGCAGCGCGTGATCGGGGTCGATCTCGTCCCCGAGCGGCTGACCCGCGTCCGGGCGCTCGGGATCGAGACGCTCGACCTCACCGAGCACGACGACCTGTCCGGCGTCATCCGCGAGATGACCGGCGGCCGCGGACCCGATGCCGTGGTCGACGCCGTCGGCATGGAGGCGCATGGCTCGCCGGCCGCCGGCATCGCCCACAAGCTCACGGGCCTGCTGCCCGACCGGGTCGCGGCCCCGCTGATGCAGAACGCCGGCGTCTCCAAGCTCGCCGCGCTGTACTCGGCGATCGACATCGTCCGGCGCGGCGGCACGATCTCGCTCAGCGGCGTCTACGGCGGCTCCGCCGACCCGCTGCCGACGCTGCAGCTGTTCGACAAGCAGATCCAGGTGCGCCAGGGTCAGGCCAACGTCAAGCAGTGGGTCGACGACATCATGCCCCTGCTCTCGGACGGCGATCCGTTGGGCGTCGACGGCTTCGCCACCCATCACCTGCCGCTCAGCGAGGCGCCGCGGGCCTACGAGCAGTTCCAGAAGAAGGAAGACGGGATGATCAAGGTCGTCTTTCACCCGTGAGCGTCACCGGGTGAAGGTGATCGTCACCGGGGCGACCGGGAACGTCGGCACGAGCGTGATCCGCGCGCTGTCGGCGGACCCGGACGTGGGGGAGATCGTCGCGCTCGCGCGGCGCCCGCCGCAGCGGACCCTCGAGCGGGCCCGGTTTCACGCGGTCGACGTCGCGGCGGGGGACCTGACCAGCGTCTTCACCGGCGCCGCGGCCGTCGTTCATCTTGCCTGGCTGATCCAGCCCGGTCGAGACGAGTCGGTGACGGCCCGCGTCAACCTCACCGGCAGCCGGCGCGTGTTCGAGGCGGTGGTCGCCGCGCGCGTGCCCGCCCTCGTCTACGCGTCGTCGGTCGGCGCCTATTCGCCTGGCCCCAAGGACCGCGCGGTCGACGAGAGCTGGCCCACCAACGGGATCCCGAGCTCGTTCTACTCGCGTCACAAGTCCGCGGTGGAGGGGATGCTGGACGAGCTGGCGCGCGAGCAGCCACGGCTCCGGGTCGTGCGGCTGCGGCCCGGCCTGATCTTCCAGCGCGGCGCCGCCGCCGAGATCCGCCGCCTGTTCGCCGGTCCATTCCTCCCCACCTCACTGCTGCGCGCCCGCCTGGCGCCGATCGCTCCCGACGTCGCCGGACTGCGCTTCCAGGCCGTGCATGCCGACGATGTCGGCGACGCCTATCGCCGCGCCGTGCTCGGCGATGTCGCGGGACCGTTCAACATCGCGGCCGAGCCCGCGATCGGCACCCCTGAGCTTGCGGCGATGCTCGACGCGCGGCCCGTGGCCCTCCCGCCGCGGCTCCTGCGCGCCGGCGCCGCGGCCGCATATGCCCTGCGTCTGACGCCGGTCGAGCCCGGATGGCTCGACCTGGCCCTCGGCGTACCGTTGATGGCTACCACGCGGGCGCGCCACGAGCTGGGCTGGGTCCCGACGCGCACGTCGGTGGAGGCGCTCCAGGAGCTCGTCGCCGGCATGCGTGACGGCGCCGACGACCGCACGCCCCCGCTGGCGCGCGCGACGAGCGGCCCGGGCCGCATCCGCGAACTGCTCACGGGCGTGGGGCGGCGACAGTAGCCTTGCGTGCCGGCTCGATCGCGTATCGCAGCTCGGAAGGGGCTGAGGATCGACAGCTGCTCGTCAGCGCGCTCGGCGACCACAGCTCGGGCCGGAGCACGTCGGGGGCGGATGACATCCGCGGGTCGCGGTGAAAGAATGGCGTGAAGATGACCAGCGTGGTGCCGGCAGCGAGCGTCCCGGCTTCCCACCAGTCCCGCGCGGAGGCCGCGAGGATCGGCGATGACGTCACGCGGCCCCGACGCCCGCTCTGACGCCGTGAGTCGCGAGAGCGAGATCATCGACACGTTCGTCGGTCTCGCGGGCGCGATGGTCGGTCGCCTGGACCCGATCGACTACCTGCACCAGCTGTGCGAGCGCTGCGTGGCGCTGCTGACCTGTGACGAGGCCGGCGTCCTCGTCGTCGACAGCGTCGGGCGACTGCACGTCATGGGCTGCTCGAGCGAGACCACCGAAGCGCTGGAGCTGCTGCAGACGCACCACAGCGAGGGGCCGTGCGTCGACTGCATCTCCGAAGACCGCCCCGTCTGCAGCGACGACCTCGACATCGATCGGCGTCGCTGGCCTCGGTTCGCTGCGGCCGCCCTGCGGCAAGGGTTCGGCTCGGTGTACACGCTCCCGATGCGCGTGCGCACCGAGGTCATCGGGACGTTGAACCTCTTCTACGCGCGGTCGGGCGCCGCCGCCGACAGCGACCGCGGGCTGGCGCAGGGGCTCGCCGACCTGGCGGCGGTCGCACTGCTGCAGGACCGGGCGCTGCGCCGCAGCGAGACGGTCGCCGAGCAGCTGCAGGAGGCGCTCGTCAGCCGCGTGACGCTCGAGCAGGCCAAGGGAATCCTCGCCGAACGGCTCGGGGCGGACGTGGACGAGGCGTTCCGCCTGCTGAGGTCCCATGCTCGTCAGCACAACATCCGCATCGCCGACCTGGCCC
>JAFAYV010000067.1 GCA_019240115.1 Solirubrobacterales bacterium
TCAACGGCGGACAGCGGGCAAGCGAGCGACGCGGCCGCCCGCGGATCGCTCCCCGAGGTCGGCAGCGCTTCGTTGGCCACCAGCTCGGACTGCACGACCACCGGGAGAGCCGCCTCGAGCGGCTCGACCTCGTAGAGGATCGCGCCCACCGCGCGCTGGACGAACGACACCAGCCGAGTCGAGGACACGCGCACACGGGCGCGCGCCGGGGAGCACCACTCGGCACTGCGATGCAGCAACCCCGCGCGGAGATCGAGCACCCGCTCGTGGCTTATGAGCTGCCCATAGCGGACGTCGAACGGCTCGTCCTCGACGAGCAGGCGCATGATCTTGCCGTTGGTGACGTTGACGACGCTCTGGCCGTCCTCGGGGTAGCCGTAGCCGGCCTCGGCGTAGGGGAGCGGCCGGACCTCGTAGAACCCGCCCAGATAGGTGCCCGGCAGCCCGTAGGGCTCGCCCTCGTCGAGGTTGCCGCGCAGCCCGATGTGGCCGTTGGCCAGCGCGAACACCGACTCGGACTGCGCGAGCTTTGAGAGGTCGAGCTCGTCCTCGCGCACCGACCACGGCTCGACGGGGAAGGCCGGCTCGTCGATCACGTCAGGAGGTCCGCGAGATCGTCGACGACGACGCTCGCGCCGTGCTGGCGCAGGTCGTCGGCGTGACCGACGCGATCGACGCCGACGACATAGCCGAAGTGCCCGTCGTGCCCGGCCTGCACGCCGGCGGTCGCGTCCTCGAACACGACCGCCGCGTCCGGCGCCACCCCGAGCGCCCGGGCCCCGGCCAGGAACGTGTCGGGCGCGGGCTTGCCCTTCAGGTGCTCACGATCGGCGACGATGCCGTCGATCCGGACCTCGAGCAGGTCCTCGATCCCGGCGGCCCTCAGCACGTCGCGGCAGTTGGCCGAGGCCGAGACGACCGCTCGGCGCAGGCCGGCGTCGCGCGCCGCGTGCAGGTACTTCACCGAGCCGTCGTAGGCCTCGACGCCCTCCGTCCGGATGAGCGCCAGCACGAGCTCATTCTTGCGGTTGCCGATCCCGCAGATCGTCTCGGCGGACGGCGGATCGCCGGGGGTGCCCTCGGGCAGCTCGATCCCGCGCGACTTCAGGAAGGTCCGGACGCCGTCGTAGCGAGGCATCCCGTCGACGTACTCGTTGTAGTCGTGGCCCTTGTCGAACTCCGCGAAGGGCTCGCCGGTGCGCTGCGCGCGCTGCCTCAGGTACTCGTCGAAGGTCCGCTTCCACGCCTCGGCGTGGACCTTGGCGGTCTGGGTGAGGACGCCGTCGAGATCGAACAGGCAGGCGGTGATCCGGTCGGGCAGCCCGAGCACGGCGCACACGCTATCCGGTTCGGCGGGTCCCAGCGCCGCGGGACCGTCGACTCGGGCCGGAGAACGCCGGGGAAGTTGACGCCCCGAGGAGACCTGATAAGACTGGTCTGCGCGAGCACGCGCGCGCTCGAGACACCGCGACAAGGAGCTCTTCCAGGATGAGTGACGTTCCCCGTACGACAACCGACGCCGGCATTCCCGTCGCGAGCGACGAGCACTCGCTGACCGTCGGGCCCGACGGGCCGATCCTGCTCCAGGACCAGTACCTGATCGAGCAGATGGCAAACTTCAACCGCGAGCGGATCCCCGAGCGTCAGCCCCACGCCAAGGGCGCCGGCGCCTTCGGCCACTTCGAGACGACTCACGACGTCAGCGCGTACACGCGCGCGGCGCTGTTCCAGCCGGGAGTCAAGACCGAGATGGTGGCCCGCTTCTCCACCGTGGCCGGCGAGCGCGGCAGCCCCGACACGTGGCGCGACCCGCGCGGCTTCTCGCTGAAGTTCTACACGTCGGAGGGCAACTTCGACATGGTCGGCAACAACACGCCGGTCTTCTTCGTCCGCGACCCGATGAAGTTCCAGCACTTCATCCGCAGCCAGAAGCGTCGCGCCGAGAACGGACTGCGCGACAACGACATGCAGTGGGACTTCTGGACGCTGTCGCCCGAGTCCGCCCACCAGGTCACCTGGCTGATGGGCGACCGCGGCATCCCCAAGACCTGGCGGCACATGAACGGCTACTCCAGCCACACCTACAGCTGGGTCAACGCCGGCGGCGACAAGTTCTGGGTCAAGTACCACTTCAAGACCGACCAGGGCATCGACTTCCTCACCCAGGAGGAGGCCGACCGGATGGCCGGCGAGGACGCCGACTACCACCGCCGGGACCTGTGGGAGGCGATCCGCGACGGCAACTTCCCCAGCTGGACGCTGTACATGCAGATCATGCCCTACGAGGACGCCAAGACCTACCGGTTCAACCCGTTCGATCTGACCAAGGTCTGGCCGCACAGCGACTATCCGCTCATCGAGGTCGGCAAGATGACGCTCGATCGCAACGTCACCGACTTCCACACCGAGATGGAGCAGGCGTCGTTCGAGCCCAACAACCTCGTGCCCGGGACCGGTCTGAGCCCCGACAAGATGCTGCTCGCCCGCGGCTTCTCCTACGCCGACGCCCACCGCGCCCGGCTCGGGGTCAACTACAAGCAGATCCCGGTCAACGCCCCGAAGGTGCCGGTGCACAGCTACAGCAAGGACGGAGTGGGGCGGACGGTCAACGTCAGCGACCCCGTGTACGCGCCCAACTCCTACGGGGGGCCGGCGGCCGATCCGTCGGCGACCGACCAGGCGGGCACGTTCTACGCCGACGGCGAGATGGTCCGCCAGGCCTACGTCCTGCGCGCCGAGGACGACGACTGGGGCCAGCCGGGCACGATGGTGCGCGAGGTGCTCGACGACGACATGCGCGAGCGGCTGGTGTCCAACGTCGCCGGTCATCTCAGCGACGGCGTCTCGGACAAGGTCCTCGCGCGCGCGTTCGAGTACTGGAAGAACATCGACAAGGAGATCGGCGAGCGCATCGAGCAGGCGGTGCGCCAGCCCGTCGGGGTCTGACCGACCGCGGCTGCAGTTCGCCGGCGAGCCGGGCCCGGGCGCGAGCGCTCGGGCCCCGTCGTCGTCTCAGGCCGCGACGACGCGCTGCGTCTCAGGCCGCGACGACGCGCTGCGTCTCAGGCCGCGGCGAGGCGCTGCGTCTCAGGCCGCGGCGACGCGCTGCGCCAGGGCCTGGGCCTGGGCCGGGATCGCAGCGGCCATCGTCTGGACGTCGGGGAGCAGGTCGGCGTCGGCGCAGAGGCCGAACCCGAGGGTGCCGCCCATCGAGATGATCGAGATCCGCAGCGCGTGACGTGCCCCGACCTCGGCGAGCGCGTACAGCTCGGTGACCGCGGTGCCGAACACCCGCGCGCGCAGCTCGGGCCCGGCCACCGTGGAGACGCTGAGCGCGAAGCCCAACGGGCTGCGCTGACGCGTGGCCGCGAAGCGCCGCAGGCGCGGGAACGCGTCGCGCACCTGCGTGAGCCCGAGGGCGCGCGACCCGGCGTCGTGAGCGGAGATGCGGGCGTCGGTGTCGGCACGGATGGCGCGCAGCCGGGCCATCGGATCGGCCTCGCCGAGCGGCAGCGCGAGCGTGAACGGCGAGTCGCCGTCGACCTCCGCGTCCTCGTCGGGCTGGAGGCTGACCGGCACCTGGATGCGGATCACGCCCAACGGGCCGTGGCGGGCCTGCAGCCAGTCGCGCAGCGCGCCGCTGACGACGGCGAGCACCGCGTCGTTCAGCGTCGCCCCCTGCACGTCGCGGGCGGCGCGGCGCAGGCCCGAGAGCGAGACCGTGCAGAAGCCGACGTCGCGCCGCGTGCCGGTCGGGCCGTCGAGCGGCGAGCCGGCGTGGGGGCGGCCGAACTCGCGTCGCAGATAGCCCGCAAGCTGCGCACGTCGGCGCGCCTCGTCGTCGGCGCGGGCGCGTCGGGGCGCAGCCCGGATGCCCGCGCCGTCGTCCCATAGCAGCGCTCGCGCATACCGCACCGCGGCCGCTGCGTCGGCGAGCGCACGGTGCAGGCGCCACACGATCGCGCGCTCGCCGTCGTGCAGCTCGATGATGTCCATCCGCCACAGCGGCCGGTCGCGATCGAGCCGCTGCTCGAACAGGTCGGCGACCACTCGGCGGAGCTCAACGGGTCCGAGCGGGCCGCCCTGGTCATAGGGCACGACATGATCGGCGACCGCGAAGTCCCGGGCGTCCATCCAGACGGGCTCGCCTCCGGCGGAACGGTCCAGGCGCCGCCTCAGCATCGGCACCGCGGCGATCCGCTGCGCGATCCGGGCCCGGAGCTGCTCGCACGTCGGTCCGCCGGCGGCGAGGCGGACGACCTTGCAGGTATGACCGGCGACCGTCGCGCGCTCGAGGTCGAGGATCGCGCGGTCCTCGGAGGACAGGGGGGTGGCGGTCGCGGAAGCCATCGACACCTCCCTTGTCGACAACTTCGGCGTGGACCTGAAGCGAATCAGTCGGGCTCGAGCGCGCGCAGGCTCTCGATCGACTGGGTGAGGCGCTCGAGCGCCTCGATGATGTCCTCGCGGTCGGCCTTCTGCTCGACCGCGAAGCGGACCGCGGCGATCTCCCGTGCCAGGTACTCGGTCTCGGCCAGCGAGCGGGCGTTGACCTCCCGATCGCGCTCGACCTCGTTCTTGTCGCGGTCGGCCTGGCGGTTCTGGGCGAGCAGGATCAGCGGCGCCGCATAGGCGGCCTGGGTCGAGAACACCAGGTTGAGCAGGATGAACGGGTACGGGTCGAACGCGTGAGTCTTGCCGTAATGGAGCGTCTCGACGACGTTGAAGGCGATCCATGCGGCCACGATGATCGTCTGCACGATGAGATACCGCGGGGTGCCGAAGAACCGCGCGACCCCCTCGGCGGTCTTGCCGAACGTTTCCGGGTCATAGAGGCGACCGCCGCCGCCGCCCGTGCCCCGGGGCCGGCCGAGCTCGTCCTCGCGGGCCATCAGCGCGCCTCCGACAGCGACACGCGCCAGTTGTCGGGCAGCGTCCGGTCGAGCACGTCGTCGATCGTCACCGCGCCGACGAGCCGGCCCGCCTCGTCGCAGACGGCGAGCGAGACGACGTCGTAGGCGGCGAGGCGGATCGCGACCTCGCGATCGGTCGCCGTCACGGCGACCGGCTCGACATCCTCGTCGATGCAGCGGCTCAGCTGCTTGGAGGGCGCCTCGCGCAGCAGCCGCTGGATCCCGACGTTGCCCAGATAGCGCCCGGTGGGGGTCTCGAGCGGCGGCCGGCAGACGAACACGGCGGCGGCGAGCGGGACCGGCAGCCAGGCCTCGCGGACCCGGGCCAGCGCCTCGGCGACCGTCGTGGTGGGGGAGAGGATCACCGGCTCGGGGGTCATCAGCCCGCCGGCGGTGTCGGGCTGGTAGGTGAGCAGCCGCCGGACCGGCTCGGCCTCCTCGGGATCCATGGCGCTCAGCATCTCGTCCTGGCGGCGGGCGGGGAACTCGCCGATCAGGTCGGCGGCGTCATCGGCCTCCATCTCGTCGAGCACGCGCGCCAGGCGATCGAGGTCGAGCCCCTCGACGATTCGCACCTGTTCGTCCTCGGAGAGCTCCTCGAGCAGATCGGCGAAGCGCTCGTCCTCGAGCTCGGAGGCGAGCCCTCGGCGGCGGCTGAGCGGCAGCCGGCGGATCGATGCGGCCATCTCGGCGGGATGCATGCCCCCGAGCTCGGCGGCCTGGCGGTCGACGGTCCGCTCGGAGGCGAACAGCTCGCCGGCCTCGGACCAGTCGAGCACCTCGGGCGCTCGGCGTAACCCCGGCACCCGACGCGCGGCGAGCGCGACGGTCGCCACCTCCCAGCTCTGGTGGTCGGGGCCGGGAGTCAGGCCGATGTCGGCGACCCGCGAGCCCTTGAAGCGCTTGCCGATCAGCTCCGCGGCGAGCAGGCGCTCGCCCTCGCGCAGGACGAACTGGCGCAGGTTGACCGATCCGCGGCGCATGCGCGCGCCATCGCCGCCGATCTCGCCGATCCGGTTGATGCCGATGAACACGCGGCGCCGCTGCACCGCGACGACGACCCCGTTGACGCGCGGCGGCTTGGACCCGAGGTCGACCACCGCGTCGACCACCCGTCCGATCTCGGCCCCGTCGGCGCCCAGAAGCGGCAGCCGGGTCAGCCTCTCAAGGTAGACGATGCGCCGTTCCATCCCACCATCGTACGCGTCAGCGGCGGGCGCGCCAGCACGTGGCGGGAAGGACCGCGTGCTCGCCGAATGGAGCAGCCCCGGCGCGCACCGATCACCGCAGCGGGATCTCCCCGCCGCGCTCCCCGTCGCCGCGCGGTCCGAAGATCCTCCGGTCGGACTCCTCGATCGCCAGGTCGTTGATGCTCGCCTCGCGGCGGTGCATCAGCCCGTGCTCGTCGAACTCCCAGTTCTCGTTGCCGTAGCAGCGCCACCACCGGCCGTCGGCGTCGTGGCACTCGTACTGGAAGCGCACCGCGATCCGATTGCCGGCGAACGCCCACAGGCTCTTGCGCAGGGCGTACTCGAGCTCGCGCTCCCACTTCTGGGTGAGGAACTCGACGATCTGCGCTCGCCCGGTGATGAACGTCGAGCGGTTGCGCCACACCGAGTCCTCGGTGTAGGCGAGCGAGACGCGCTCGGGATCGCGGGTGTTCCAGGCGTCCTCGGCGGTCTGGACCTTCGTGGCGGCCGTCTCGCCGGTGAACGGCGGCAGCGGCGGGCGATCCTCGGGCATGGCGATCGTGTCCTCTCGGGTCCGGCGGTCGTGGGGCGGGGTACCGGGGGGCGGCACGCGCGGGAAACCGGCGCGCCGACACGTTGGTTACCCGGATGGCGAGAACGGATTCTCGATTCGACGGCGTGCTCGTGGTGCGCTACGGCGGCGGCTTCGCGGGGGTGCTGGGCACCACCGGCTACATGCTCGCTCCCGAGCTGGCGGCTCGCGACGAGGATGATCCCGTCCGCCGCCGGGTGACCGTCATGTGCGAATGGGCGCTGGCGGTGCGCAAGCAGGCCGACCCCTGGCCCGGCCGGCTGCCTCACGATCGTCGCTGAGCGCGCCTGTCACGATGGACCGATGGGGGTCTCTCGATCCGTGCTCCTGCACCTGGCCACGAGCGACGACTTCGAGCGCGCGGTGCGCCGCACGCCGGGGGGTGCGCGCGCCGCGTGGCGGGCGGCCTCGCGCTACGTCGGCGGGCGGACGCTCGACGCCGCGCTGCAGACGATCGGGGGCCTGCAGGCCGACGGGCATCGCGTCAGCGTCGACCTGTTCGGAGAGCGGGTCACCGACCCGGCCCGAGCCGACGGCGTGCTCGCCGGCTACCGCGAGCTCGCGGCCCGGCTGCCGGCCCAGCCCGAGGAGGCGTGGCTGTCGGTCGATCTCTCGCATCTGGCGGTGACCGCCGGCGCGGCGGCGGCCGCCGACCGGCTGGCGGTGATCGCCGAGAGCCTGCCTCCGGGTCGCCGGATCCAGGTCGGCGCCGAGGACGCGGCCCACGCGGAGGTCGTGCGGGCATGCGTGCTCGACGTCGCCGCACGCGGGCTCGCCGATCGTCTCGGCGCCACCGTGCAGGCCAACCTGTGGCGGGCGAGCGCCGACGCCGAGGCGTTCGGCGACGCGGGGGTCCACGTGCGCCTCGTCAAGGGCGCCTATCTCGAGTCGGCCGGCTCCCATCCCCACGGCGAGGCGACCGACATGTCGTTCCTGCGCCTCGGCTTCGGGCTCGCCGAGCGCGGGGGCCCGTGGTCGGCGGCCACCCACGACGGCCGGATGCGCGAGGCGCTGCTGCTCGCCCACGGCGAGATCGACGTCGAGCAGCTGCTCGGGGTACGCCCCGACGTCGTGGACCAGCTGCGCGACCGCGGCGTGCCGACCCGCGTCTATGTCCCGTTCGGCGGCGAGTGGTTTCGCTACTGGATGCGACGCGTCGCCGAGTCTCGTGGCGCGTGACCGCGGACCGCAGACCCTCCCGGCCCCTGCGCGGGTCGTTGCGCTGCAGTTCGTCGAGCCGCATGGTTCGCCCCCATCCGAAAGGAACCGCAGATGCCCGCTGAGCAGCAACTCCTGATCGCCGGCGCCTGGCGCGCCGCCGCCTCCGGCGCGACCCACGAGGTGCGCAACGCCTACACGGGCGAGGTCGCCACCGTGCAGGCGGCCGCCGGTCGCGCGGATGCCGAGGCCGCCGTCGTCGCGGCCGCCGAGGCGTTCGCGGACTGGTCGGTGACGTCGCCGGCGATCCGCCGCGACGTGCTCGTCGCCGCCGGGGACGCACTGCAGGACCACGCTGCGGAGATCGCCCACATCGTGTCCGAGGAGACCGCCGGCACGTTCGGGTGGGGCATGTTCAACGTCGCTCTCGCGGCGTCCATGTTCCGGGCCGCCGGCGCCCTCGCCTCTGAGCCGACCGGCGAGATGGTGGCCTCCGACGTGCCCGGCCTGCGCTCGACCGCGATGCGGGTGCCGCTCGGCGTCTGCGTCGGGATCGCGCCGTGGAACGCGCCCGTGATCCTCGCCGCCCGGGCGGTGGTGTGGGCGCTGGCGCTGGGAAACACGGTCGTGCTCAAGGCCTCCGAGCAGAGTCCCCGCGTGCACGCCGCGATCGCCGAGGCGCTGCTCTCTGCGGGCCTGCCCGACGGTGCGATCAACCTGATCACCAACGATCCCGCCGACGCCGCCGAGGTCGTGGGGGCGCTGATCGAGCACCCCGAGACCGCGCACATCAACTTCACCGGCTCGACCCGGGTCGGCGCGATGATCGCCGCTCAGGCCGCTCCCCTGTTCAAGCGCACGCTCCTCGAGCTCGGCGGCAAGGCTCCGCTGCTCGTGCTCGACGACGCCGACCTCGAGGCTGCGGCGGCGGCCGCCAGCTTCGGGGCGTTCATGAACTCCGGGCAGATCTGCATGTCGACGGAGCGCATCGTCGTCGACCGCACGGTCCACGACGCCTTCGTCTCGCAGCTGGCCGCTCGCGCCGAGGCGTTGACGACCGGAAGCCCGTTCGAGGACACGACGATGGTCGGCCCGGTCGTCACCGCGGGCGCGAGCCGTCGCCTCCGCGAGCTGGTCGCCGACGCGCGCGCCAAGGGCGCGAGGATCGTGTCCGGCGAGGGCGAGGGCGAGGGCGAGGGCGAGGACGAGCGCGAGGGCGGGGACGGCCCGGTGCACCGCCCGACGATCGTCGATGGGGTCACGCCGGCGATGCGCCTGTACGGCGAGGAGTCATTCGGACCGGTCGTCGCCGTGGTCACCGCCGACGGCGTCGATGATGCGGTCCGCATCGCCAACGACACCGACTACGGGCTCGCCGCCGCGGTCTTCGGGGCCGACGTCGATCGCGCGCTCGCGGTCGCGTCGCGGATCCGCTCGGGCATCTGCCACGTCAACGGCGCCACCGTCCACGACGAGGCGACCGCGCCCTTCGGCGGCGTCAAGAGCTCGGGTTGGGGGCGGTTCGGCTCAGGAGAGGTCGTCCGGGAGTTCACGACGACCCGCTGGATCACGGTCTCCGAGCAGCCCCGGCAGTATCCGCTCTAACCGGGCTCAGGCCAGGGCCAACAGCCGCGAGTAGCGCTCGCTCGGGTCGCGGGCGAGGCTCGCTTGACCCGGACGGCAGCCTCGTCGGCGAGGATCTCGAACCGTTCCGCGTCGAGGCCGTCAGCCCGGCGGCGACGACGGCGGCGGGATCGCGCTTGGGGTCGCGGTAGTCGGCCATCATGTCGGTGTCCACGGCGCCGACGTGCCGGCCGGCGACGAGCGTGCCCTGGGAGGCGAGCTCGAGGCGGATGCCGTCGGTCAGGCTCCACTCTTGGAACCTATCCCGTGCGCCCGCCGCGGTGTCATGTTCGCCGTCCCGACAGCAGATCGGCCGCCCGAGCCAGGGGCGAGGAGCGGGCGCGTCGCGCGCCGCCTCGCGCCGGTCGGCCGAGCGGTACAGGCCGTAGACGAGCCGGGTACCCAGCCAGCGCAGCGGCTCGGGCTCCCGGCGACGTCCGGGCGACCGCACCCACGGCAGGCGGGTCAGCTCGCTGTCGCGGCCGAGGACGAGGTCGTGGAGGATCCGCGCCGCCAGGTTCGCGGCCGCGACCCCGTTGCCGACATAGCCCCCCGCTTCGCCGAGTCCTCGCTGACGGTCAAAACGCACGACGGGGATCCAGTCGCGGCGCACGCCGAGCACCCCGCACCACGCCTGCTCGATGCCGACCGCGCGCGTGGCCGGGAACATCGCGTGCAGGATCGCCACGAGCTGGTCGATCGTGCGCTCCTGGGTCACCCCCAGCGGTCGGTGCGCGAGCCCAGGCGGTAGGGCAACGCCGCGCCCGCCGAGCGCGATCCGCCGTCGGCGGTGCGCTGAGCGTACGTGTAGGCGTGCGCGCCGTCGCCGAGCAGCTCGCCGCGGTCCCAGCCGACGGCGCGCCACAGTTCGGACGAGAGCGGGTCGGTGACCACCATCGCGGAGTTGAGCGTCAGCATCGACCGGCGGTCCGAGCGCAGGCTCGGCGTGAACCCCTCGAGGCAGCCGAGCACGGCCTCGGCCCGCACCGAGCCCCGGTCGGTTCGCGCGCGGCCGGGCCCGACGTCGAGGACGCGCGTGGACTCGTGGATGGTCACCCCGAGCGCGCGCACCGCTGCGGCGAGACCGCGGATCAGCTTGGCCGGCTGCACGCGCGCGCAATGCGGGCTGAAGGACCGCCCGTGCCTCCGGCGACCCGGACGCGCTCGGCGACGCCGTCGGCATCGAGCTCGACGATGTCGGCCTCGCCCAGGCCCCAGCGGCGGTCCTCCTCGAGCGGCGCGCAGACGCGCTCGCTGGGCGGCGCCACGAGCGACCCGCAGCACGCCGGGCTTGACGAGGTCGGCGTCGATGCCCTCGGCGCGGCAGACCCCGATCACCTCGTCGACGGTCGCGACCAACGCGCGCTGCAGCGCCAGCACGGCCTCGCGCCCGTGGCTGCGCGTCATCGCGTGCCGGGAGCCGGCGAACCGCGACGACACCCAGCCGCCGTTGCGCCCCGAGGCCCCGAAACCGCAGAACTCACGCTCGAGCACGATGATGTCTGACGCCGGCCGGCTGCGCTTGAGGTAGGACGCCGACCACAGGCCGGTCAGCCCGCCGCCGACGATGCAGACGTCGGCCGACCGATCCCCGATCAGCGGCGGGCCGGTGGGCGGATCCCGAGCTCGCGGTGCCAGAACGACAGGCCGCCGTTGTGTCGGGCTCCTCCGGCGCCGCGCACCGCGGGCATGCAAGCACACGCATCGACGGGCGCGCGCGCTCGCTAGGGTCGTGCGCCATGCGGATCGTCTACACCCACACCGACGAGGCTCCCGCGCTGGCCACCGAGTCCCTGCTGCCGATCGTGCGGGCCTTCGCCGGGGTCGCCGGGGTCGAGCTCGAGCTGCGCGACATCTCCCTGGCGGGGCGCATCCTCGCCCAGTTCCCCGAGCGCCTGACCGACGAGCAGCGGATCGCCGACGCCCTCGCCGAGCTCGGCGAGCTCGCCACCGAGCCCGAGGCAAACATCATCAAGCTGCCGAACATCTCCGCATCGGTACCCCAGCTGCGAGCGGCGATCGCCGAGCTGCAGCGCCAAGGCTATGACGTCCCCGACTATCCGGGCGACCCCGCCGACGCCGCCGAACGCGAGATCCGCGAGCGCTACGACCGCGTCAAGGGGTCGGCGGTCAACCCGGTGCTGCGCGAAGGCAACTCCGACCGTCGCGCGCCCGCCTCGGTCAAGCGGTTCGCGCGCCACCACCCGCACGCGATGGGCGCTTGGTCGTCGGACTCGCGCTCGCACGTGGCGACGATGGAGAACGGCGACTTTCGCAGCACCGAGCGCTCGGTGACGATCGACCGCGACGGCGCGGTGCGGATCGAGCACGTCGCCGGCGACGGCACGGTCACCGTCCTGCGGGCGCCCATCCCGGTCCTCGGCGGCGAGGTGATCGACGCCGCGGTCATGCGCCGGGCGGCGCTCGAGGCGTTCCTGGCCGCCGAGGTGGCCGACGCCCGGCGCCAGGGCGTCCTCTTCTCGATCCACCTGAAGGCGACGATGATGAAGGTCTCGGATCCGATCATCTTCGGCCACGCCGTCCGCGCCTACTTCCCGTTCGTCTTCGGCCACCACCGGGAGGCGCTCGCCGGCGCCGGCGTCAACGCCAACGACGGGATGGCCGCACTGCTGACCGCGGTGCAGCGCCTGCCCGAGGCCGAGCGCGACGCGATCACCGCCGCGATCGACTCCGCCTACCGCGACGGACCGGCCCTGGCGATGGTCGACTCCGATCGCGGGATCACCAACCTGCACGTCCCCTCCGACGTCATCATCGATGCCTCGATGCCCGCCGCGATCCGCTCGTCGGGGCGCCTGTACGGCCCTGACGGCGAGCTGCGGGACGCGAAGTTCGTTATCCCCGACCACTCCTACGCCGCCCTGTACGCCGAGACCGTCGAGGACTGCCGGCGCCACGGCGCCTTCGATCCGGCGACGATGGGCACGACGCCAAACGTCGGGCTGATGGCCCAGAAGGCGGAGGAGTACGGCTCGCACGACAAGACGTTCGAGATCGCCGCCGCCGGCCGCGTCCGGGTCGTCGACGGCGACGGGACGACGCTGCTCGAGCACGACGTCGCCCCCGGGGACATCTGGCGCGCCTGCCAGACCAAGGACGCCGCGGTGAAGGACTGGGTCCGCCTCGCCGTGGCGCGCGCCCGGGACACCGGCGCGCCGGCGGTGTTCTGGCTCGACGAGACGCGGGCGCACGACGCGCAGCTGCTGGCCAAGGTGCGCCCGGCGCTCGCCGAGCTGCCCACCGACGGCCTCCAGATCGAGATCCGCGACGTCGCCGACGCGACCCGGTTCACGCTCGGGCGCGCCCGGGCCGGCCAGGACACGATCTCGGTCACCGGCAACGTCCTGCGCGACTACCTCACCGACCTGTTCCCGATCCTCGAGCTCGGGACGAGCGCCAAGATGCTCTCGATCGTGCCGCTGATGCAGGGCGGCGGTCTGTTCGAGACCGGCGCCGGCGGATCGGCGCCCAAGCACGTGCAGCAGTTCGAGCGCGAGAACCACCTGCGCTGGGACTCGCTCGGCGAGTTCCTCGCGCTCGCGGTGTCGCTCGAGATGCTCGCCGAGAAGACCGACAATGGGCGGGCACGGATACTGGGCGAAGCGCTCGACCGCGCGACGGGGTCGCTGCTCGAGGCGGGCCGCTCGCCGTCCCGCGCCGTCGGCGAGCTCGACAATCGCGGCAGCCACTACTACCTGGCGCTGTACTGGGCGCAGGAGCTCGCCGCCCAGACCCAGGATGCCGAGCTCGCCGAGCGCCTCGCGCCGGTCGCCCGCCGGCTGGCCGACGACGAGGCGCGGATCGTCTCAGAGCTCGCCGCCGTCCAGGGCACGCCGGTGCAGCTGGGGGGCTACTACCGCCCCGACCCCGAGCGGGTCCGGGCGGCGATGCGTCCGTCCGAGACGTTGAACGCCGCGCTCGGGATCCTGCAGTCAGTCGGCGCCCAGTAGCTGGGCCAGGTCGGGACGCTCGAACATCCGCGCGGTGGCGACCGCCAAGGGGTGGCCGGCGCCCGGATCGGCCCCGGCGGCGACGAGCGCCTCGATGACCGCGGGCTCGTCCTTGAACACCGCGCCGGCCAGCGGCGTTTGCCCGCGATCGTTGGGCTGGTCGGGGGCGGCGCCGCGCTGCAGCAGGGCGCGCACCGTGTCGGCGTGACCGTGATAGGCGGCCAGCATCACGAGGCTGTCGCCGCGATGGTTGGACAGGTTGGCGCTGACCCCGGCGTCGACGTAGGCGGCCAGGCGCTGCGTCTCGCCGTGGCGAGCGAGGTCAAACAGCCGGGTGGCGAGCTCGACCACCGCTTCGTCGGGTCCCTCGACCATCCGCCGGAGTGTGCCACCGGGCGGCGCCTAGGATGAGGACGTGACCTCCAACCGACAGTTCCGGATCGCCGTCACGCGGGACGCGATCGAGGCGGTGGCCGAGCGCGCCCCCGGCCGGGTGCGGCTGCTGACGCTCGAGGACGGGGTCGACCTGCGGTCGGTCGACTTCCTCATCCCGTCCGACGGCGGCGTCGACGTCGCCGACGAGGTGCCGAGCCTCACCGGCCTGTCAGTGCTGCAGACCCTGTCGGCGGGCACCGATCAGCTCCAGGACATCGTGCCGGAGGGGGTGACGCTGTGCAGCGCGCGCGGCGCGCGCGACGGCCCGGTCGCCGAGTGGGTGGTGGGCGCGCTGCTCGGGTGGACGACCGGACTGTTGCGCTCCGCGCACGAGCGGCGCTGGGACCCCGACCGCCGCCTCGACGACCTCGACGGACGGACGGTCATGGTGCTCGGGATGGGCTCGATCGGCGCGGCGGTGCGCGACCGGCTGCGCCCGTTCGGGACCGAGGTCCTCGGGGTGGCCTCCCGCGCCCGCGACGGCGTGCACGGCGTCGATGAGCTCGATCGCCTGCTGCCGACCGCCGACGCGGTCGTGGTGCTGACGCCGCTCAGCGACACCACCCGCGGTCTCATCGGCGCATCCGAGCTGGCGGCGATGCGCGACGGGGCGCTGCTCGTCAACGCCGGGCGGGGACCGGTCGTCGACAGCGACGCGCTGCTCGCCGAGGTCTCCGGGCCGCGCCTGCGCGCGGTGCTCGACGTGACCGATCCCGAGCCGCTGCCCGACGACCATCCGCTGTGGACGGCCCCCGGCGTGCTCTCGATCACGCCCCACATGGCGGGCGACTCGCCCCTCGGCGAGCAGCGCGCCGCCGAGTTCGCCGGCGACCAGGTCGCCCGGTGGTGCGACGGAGAGCCCCTGCACAACATCGTCACCAAGGAGGACGGATGACCATGGAGCTCGGATCGATCGGGCTGTGGACGACGGACCGCGCCATCGGGGAGGGCAACGCCGCGGAGGCCGCGCAGCTCGCCGAGGAGCTCGGCTACGGCACGCTCTGGCTCGGTGGCTCGCCCCCGCCGTCGGCGGTACGGCCGCTGCTCGCCGCCACCGAGCGGCTCATCGTCGCCACCGGCATCACCAACGTGTGGGCCGACGATCCCGAGCGGGTGGCGGCCGAGACCGCCGAGCTCGCCGATGCCTTCGGGGACCGTTTCCTGCTCGGGGTCGGCATCGGCCACCCCGAGGCGACGAGCGACTACGCCCGCCCGCTGACCGCGATGCGCCGCTATCTCGACGGCCTCGACGGCGCGCCGCGTCCGGTTCCCGCCGATCGCCGCTGCCTGGCGGCGCTCGGGCCGAAGATGCTCGACCTCAGTGCCGAGCGCTCGCTCGGCACCCATCCGTACTTCACCCCGCCCGAGCACACCCGCTTCGCCCGCCAGCGGGTCGGCGCGGCGCTCGTCGCGCCCGAGCTCGCCTGCGTGCTGGACACCGACGCCACGCGCGCGCGGGAGACCGCCCGCGAGTACGCCCGGCGCTATCTCGGGCTGAGCAACTACACCTCCAACCTCCTGCGCTTCGGCTTTGACGAGTCCGATCTGCAGCACGGCGGCTCGGACCGCCTCATCGACGCCGTCGTGCCCCAGGGCAGCGCCGAGCGTCTCGCCGCGGCGGTCGGGGCTCACCTCGACGCCGGCGCCGACCACGTCTGCGTGCAGACGGTGGGGGTCCGGGGCGTGCCCGCCGGGGAGTGGTCAGAGCTCGCGGCGGTGCTCGGGTTGCACTAGTGCTCGCTCACGTGAGGGGGCGCTAGTGGTCGCTCGCGTGAGGGGGCACTAGATGGCCCGCACCGGCTGGGTCTGGCACGAGCGCTACGCCTGGTACGACAGCCGCGGCCTGAGCGACTCGCTCGGTCCCGAGTGCCTGTTCGAGCCCCAGCCGAGCCTCGACCACCCGGCGTCCAAGCGCCGTCTGCGCAACCTCGTCGACGCCAGTGGCCTGCTCGCGCACCTGACCGAGATCCCGCCCTCACCCCTGACCGATGACGAGCTGGGCCGCCTGCACGACCGCGACTACATCGCCGCGGTGCGCGCCGCGAGCGCCGGGGCGGGCGGCGACGCCGGCGGCGGGACGCCGTTCGGCCGGTTCAGCTACGAGATCGCGACCCTGGCCGCCGGCGGCTGCCGCGAGGCGGCCGAGGCGGTGATGGACCGCCGCGTCGACCACGCCTACGCGCTCGTGCGTCCGCCCGGTCACCACGCCGGGCCCGAGGGCGGCTACGGCTACTGCCTGTTCTCCAACGTCGCGCTCGCGGCGCTGCACCTGCGCGCGGAGCGGGGCCTGCCGCGGGTGGCGATCGTCGACTGGGACGTCCATCACGGCAACGGCACGCAGGCGGCGTTCTGGACCGATCCCAGCGTGCTGACGATCTCCATGCATCAAGAGGACCTGTTCCCGCCGGGCAGCGGGCTGGTGGGCGAGGTCGGTGGCGGCGCCGGCGAGGGAGCGACCATCAACGTCGAGCTGCCCGCCGGCTCGGGCCGCGCCGCCTATCTCGCGGCGCTGGACCGGGTCGTGCTGCCCGCGCTCGAGCGCTTCGCGCCCGCGTTCGTCCTCGTCGCCTGCGGGCTCGACGCAAGCCTCAACGACCCGCTCGGGCGCATGAACCTGACGAGCGAGTGCTTCGCGCTGATGACCGAGCGCCTGCAGCGCGTCGCCGGCGCCGTCTGCGACGGGCGCCTCGTCCTCTGCCAGGAGGGCGGCTACTCGACGACCTACGTGCCCTACTGTGGGCTGGCGATCGTCGAACAGCTCGCCGAGGTGCGCACCGGGGTCGTCGATCCGTGGATCAGCGACGCGCGGCGCGTCCGCGAGCTGCCACTGCGCGAGCACGAGGAGAGAGCGATCGTCGCGGCGGCGCGCCGGCACGGCCTGGCGGGGTGAGATCGAGACGCGCGGGGACGGGAGGACGCGACGTGATCGAGACGCGCGGGGGCGGGAGGACGCGACGTGATCGAGACGCGCGGGGGCGGGGGGGCGCGACGTGATCGAGATGCGCGGGGGCGGGGGGGACGCGACGTGATCGAGATGCGCGGGGGCGGGGAGGACGCGACGTGATCGAGATG
>JAFAYV010000040.1 GCA_019240115.1 Solirubrobacterales bacterium
GCGCCGGACGCCGCGGCCGACACCGCGCCCCAGCGCGCGCCGGACGCCGCGGCCGACACCGCGCCCCAGCGCGCGCCGGACGCCGCGGCCGACACCGCGCCTCAGCGCGCGCCGCCCGCCGACCCCGCGCTCGACGAGGCGGTCACCCGACGGCTGCCCCGCCCCGACTGAAAAGCGCGCTCCCGCGCAGCCGGGCCGATCCACCGCTCCGCTCGCCCGACGACGCCCTGGATTGGCTCGCGGCCGGAGACGGACCCTATATTGAGCTGTGCGATGACCGCCGACGCCAGCCAGCGACCGAGCTCCGCGGCCGAGCTGGCCGACGGCCTGCGCGGCGTCGGCTATCTGCCCGGCGAGGCGACCGCGCTCGTCACCTTCCTGGCCATCAAGCTCGGCAAGCCCGTGCTCGTCGAGGGCCCGGCGGGCGTGGGCAAGACCGAGCTGGCAAATGCCCTGGCCCGCTACCTGGACCGGACCCTCGTGCGCCTGCAGTGTTACGAGGGGCTCGACGAGGCCAAGGCGCTGTACGAGTGGAACTACCGCAAGCAGCTGCTGCGCATCCAAGCCGAGGACGACGGGACCGCCTGGGGCGACGTTCAAGACGACATCTTCGGCGAGGACTTCCTCCTCCCCCGCCCGCTCATGACCGCGATCGCCTCCGCGGAGCCCGTCGTGCTGCTGATCGACGAGATCGACAAGACCGACCAGGAGTTCGAGGCGATGCTGCTCGAGCTGCTCTCCGACTTTCAGATCTCGATCCCCGAGCTCGGCCGCATCGCGGCGCGCACCCGGCCGGTCGTCCTGCTGACCTCGAACAACACCCGCGAGCTGACCGAGGCGCTCAAGCGCCGCTGCCTGTACCTGTGGCTCGACTACCCCGAGCTCGAGCACGAGCTGGCGATTGTGCGCCTGCACTCGCCGGGGCTCGACGAGACCGTGGCGCGCAAGCTCGTCGAGATCGTCAACCAGGTGCGCGGGCTCGACCTCAAGAAGCCGCCGAGCATCGCGGAGTCGATCGACTGGGCGCGGGCGCTGCTGCTGCTCGGCGCCCAGGACCTCGATCCCGACACGTTCCGCGAGACGATGAGCGTGATCGTCAAGCACCGCACCGACCTCGACACGGTCGCGGCGCGGGTCGGCGTCACGCTGCACGCCGCGGCCCCCGCCGGTGCCGGCCCCGGGAGCTAGCGGGGGCCCGTCGCCCCGCCGGGCCGACGGCAGGGTCTACGCCCGGATCCCCGACCGCGCGCTGACCGGCCTCGATGGGCAGCTGCTCGAGTTCGCCGGCGACCTGCGCGAGGAGGGAATGGCGGTCGGGACCTCGGAGCTGCTCGACGCGTTCGCCGCGCTGCGCCACGTCGGCTGGAGTCGTCAGGCGGACTTCCGCGAGGCGCTCGCGGCGACCGTGGCCAAGTCGCCCGAGGACCGCCGCGTCTTCGACCTCGTCTTCGAGCGCTTCTTCTTCCGTGCCGCTGAGGCCGAGGCCTCGCGTCAGGGGGTCGGCGAGGGGTCGGCGCGCGGGCAGGCGGCCGACGAGCTCGAGCTCGACCTCGAGGAGCTGCGTCGCCAGATCGCCGCCGCGCTCGCCGAGGGCTCGGAGGCGCAGCTCGGCGATCTCGCCCGGCTGGCGATCGCCGCCTTCTCCCAGGGCGAGGGCTCCGGCGTGCTCGGGGTCGACGTGCAGCGGATCCGGCGCGCGCTCGGGCTGCGCACCGAGCCGCAGGCCGATCTCCCGCACGACGATCCCCGCCGTCATGGCGTGCCGCGCGAGCAGCTGCGGCGCTTCGAGCAGCAGCTGCGCCACGAGCTCGAGCGCGACCTGATCGAGCGCACCGCCAGCCTGCCGCCCAAGCGCCCGCTGTCCGAGCTGGACAGGGCTCTGCCCACCGGGCCGATCCAGGACCTGGCGGCCGTGCACCGCGTGGTCGCCCAGCTCAAGCGCCGCCTGGCCACCCAGGGCCGCGAGCGCAAGGGGCGGACCCCGCACGCACACGTCGACGTCCGGCGCACGATGCGGGCCTCGCTGCAGACCGGCGGGGTGCCGGTCGAGCTGCGCTACCGCCCGCGGCGGCCGCGGCGCCCGGAGATCTTCGTCCTCTGCGACGTCTCGACGAGCGTCACGAGCGCGAGCACCTTCTTTCTCAGCGTGCTGCACGCGCTCCACGACGCCTTTCGCAAGCTGCGCTCGTTCGTGTTCATCGAGCGGATCTCCGAGGTCACCGAGGTCTTTGAGCGCGAGCGCGACTTCCGCACCGCGTCGGAGGCGGTCTCCCGTGACGCCGGGGTCGCCGACATCTCGGGCTACACCGACTACGGGCGGGTGTGGACCGAGTTCCTGGCCGAGATCGAGGACGAGCTGCACCCTCGGGCGACGGTGATCGTGCTCGGCGACGCGCGCACCAACGGCCGCCCGCCCCGCGACGATGTGTTCGCGGCGATCACCGCGCGCGCCGGACGGACGTTCTGGCTCAACCCCGAGCCCCGGCTGTACTGGAACTACGGCGACTCGGTGATCGCCGCCTACGCCGAGCATTGCACGGCGTTCGAGTGCTGGAACACCGATGGACTCAGTGCGTTCGTCGATGCCCTGATGAAGCAAGGCCCCGGAGGACCCCGCTGATCGCCTCCACCCGGTAGGCTGTACCGCGACGAGCAACCAGGGGAGCTGGCGGGCACGCCGGCTGAGATCGCGCCCCTCGCCCCGGCGACCCGACGCGGACCCTTCGAACCTGTGGGGTAATGCCCGCGGAGGGAGATGCAGTGGCGATCGAGGCGCGACCCTCGCAGTCCGGAGAGCTTCACGAACCGGACGCCGGCGACCTCGCGATCCGCGTCGAGTGCGTGAGCCGGACGTTCCGTCAGCGACGCGGCGACATCCCGGCGCTCGCGGAGGTCTCGCTGAGCGCGGCGCCCGGCGAGATCGTCGCCGTCGTCGGCCCGAGCGGCTGCGGCAAGACGACGCTGCTCGAGCTCATCTGCGGCCTCCAGCGTCCGGACTCCGGCCGTGTGCGGAGCGCTCCCGCGGCGCTCATGCCCCAGCGCGACCTGCTGCTGCCGTGGGCCTCGGCGCTCGACAACGCGGCGCTCGCGCTGCGGGCGCGGGGCGTGGCGCGCGACCGGGCGCGTGAGCAGGCGCGACCGTGGCTGCAGCGGTTCGGGCTCGCCGCGTTCGAGCGGGCGCGCCCGGCGGAGCTCTCGGGAGGGATGCGCCAGCGGATCTCGTTCCTGCGCTCGCTGCTCGCGGGCAAGCCGGTGCTCGCGCTCGACGAACCCTTCGCGTCGCTCGATGCGATCACGCGCGCCGAGATGCAGGGCTGGCTGGCGCGCGTGCTCGATGCCGAGCCGCGGACCGTCGTGCTCGTCACCCACGACGTCGAGGAGGCGGTGCTGCTCGCCGATCGTGTCGTCGTGCTGACCGCGCGCCCCGGCCGGGTCGCAGCCGAGCTGCCGGTCGCCGCGTCGCGGCCGCGGCGGCGGAGCGAGCCCGAGATCGTCGCGCTGCGCGAGCGCGTGCTCGAGACGCTGGGGGCGGCGTGATGCGCCTGGCGGCGACGGCGCGCGCCGGCTGGCGGCCGGTGGCGGTGGTGGTGGCGCTGCTCGGCGCCTGGGAGCTCTACGTCGACCTCGGCGGCGCCTCGACGCTCATCCTCCCCGCCCCCCGCACGGTCGCCCAGTCGCTGTACGACGACCGCTCGCTGCTGTGGTCGAACTTCCTGGTCACCGCGCAGGAGGTCGTGCTCGGCATCCTCGTCGCGGCGGCGGCGGCGGTCGCGCTCGCCTGCGCGATGCACTTCTTCGCGGTCGTGCGCCAGTCGCTGTACCCGCTGCTGATCGCCTCGCAGACCCTCCCCATCCCGATGCTGGCGCCCGTGCTCGTCCTGTGGCTCGGCTTCGGGATCCTGCCCAAGCTCGTCGTCATCGCGGTCGTCTCGTTCTTCTCGATCGTCGTCACGACGCTCGCCGGGTTCGCCTCGGTGGACCCCGACCTGCTCAAGCTGATGCGCACCTTCGACGCGCCCCGCCGTCGGGTGTTCTGGTCGATCGAGCTGCCGACGGCGCTGCCGGGGGTCTTCACCGGCGCCAAGATCACGGTCATCGTCGCGGTCATCGGCGCCGTCTTCGCCGAGCAGGCCGGCGCCAACTCCGGCCTGGGCTTCCTCTTCTCCGAATCGATCGCCCAGCTGCAGACCGCGCGCGCCTACGCGACGGTCGTGCTGCTGTCGGCGTTCGCGATCCTGCTGTTCGCGGCGCTGACCGCCGCCGAGCGACTGGCCACGCCCTGGGCCCACCAACCGAAGGAGACTGGCTCATGAGACGACGAATCGTCCCGCTCGCCGGCGCCGTGATCGCGGCCCTGGCGCTTGCCGCCTGCGGCGCCAAGCACGACCAGCTGCAGCCGTCGGCCGCGCGGTCCCAGAACCTGAGCCTGATGCTCGACTGGCTGCCCAACGCCGACCACGTCGGGATCTACGAGGCCCAGGCCGATGGCGCCTTCCGCGCCGCCGGGCTGAAGGTCGCGATCCGCACGCCGTCGGATCCCGCCTCTCCGCTCGGCCTGCTGCAGGCCGGCAAGGTCGACCTGGCGATCTCGTATGAGCCCGAGGTTCTGCTCGCCCGCGACCAGGGCGCCCCGCTGATCGCGATCGCGGCGCTCGTCCAGCGGCCGCTGACCTCGATCGTCTCGCTCGGGTCGGTCCACATCACCTCGCCCGCGCAGCTGAAGGGCAAGCGCGTCGGCGACGCCGGGATCCCCTATCAGCACGCCTACCTGGAGACGATCCTGGACGGCGCGCATGTTCCGGCGAGCTCGGTCAAGGAGATCAACGTCGGCGACAACCTCGTCGGCGCGATGCTCTCGCACCGCGTCGACGCGACCCTCGGCGCCTACTGGAACTACGAGGCGATCGAGCTGCGTCAGATGGGACGGCTGGCCAACGTCATCCACGTCGAGAACGCCGGCGTGCCCGACTACGACGAGCTCGTGCTCGTCACCACCGAGACCTTCTTCGCCCAGCACAACGCCGAGCTGCGGCGATTCGTGCAGGCGCTCGGACGCGGCTACGGGGCGGTGCGCGCCGATCCGCAGGCCGGCGTCCGTGCCCTGACCGATGCCAACCCGTCGCTGTCAGGAAAGCTGCAGCTGGCCAGCGTCCAGGCGACGCTGAGCTCCTACTTCCCTGCCGGCGACCACCCCTGGGGATGGATGACGCCGGGGCAGTGGACGCGCTACGGCAGCTGGATGCTGGCCCACCACCTGATCCGCAACCCGGGCGCGGTCGTCGACGCCTCCGACAACGCGCTGCTGGCCGGCCAGGGCCCGTGACGTGGTCCTGCGGCGCGACGCCCGCGGCGTGCTGGCGGTCGGCCAGCCCGCTCACGCCTGGCTGTGCGGGCAGTTGGCCCGCGCCTGGGGCAACGAGCGCTTCGGCGAGGTGGTGCCGCTCGAGGCGGTGGCGCTCGGCGCCGAGCAGCACGACGTCGGCATGGCGGAGTGGGATCTGCGGCCCACGCGCGACCCCCGCACCGGGCTGCCCTATTCCTTCGCGCAGCTGCCGCTGACCGACGGCGTCGCGCTGTGGCGCGCCGGCCCGCGGCGCCTGATCACCCAGAGCCGGTATGCGGCGCTCCTCGCGGCCCGGCACGGCCGCCGCCTGTACGAGCGCCGCGACCTCGCCGCGCTCGAGGCCGGCGAGGCCGCGCTCGTGGAGACGTTCCTCGCCGAGTCGCATGCGCTCGAGGCGGTCCTCGCCGACGGGCTCGGCGCCGATCCCGCGCTGCTCGCGCGCAACAGCCAGCTCGTCTGGACGTGGGACACGCTGTCGCTCGCGGTGCTGCTCGACTGGTCGCCGCTGACGCTGCGCGAGGTCCCGGCCGCCGCCGACTCGCTTGCCGTCGAGTCGCTCGACGTCGAGGTCCGCGCCGACGGCGAGGCGGTCCGGCTGGATCCGTGGCCGTTCGCCTCCGACCGCGTGCGCGTGCACTGTGAGGGTCGTCGGCTGACCGGCGGCTGCGCGAGCGACCCCGAACTCGCCGAGGCGCTCGCGGTGGCGCCGTGGGAGACGTTCGCGGTGACGCTGACGCCGGGCCGCGCGAGCGTGTCGAGCAGCTCGCCCGAGCCGGCGGCCCACGACTAGGCTCAGGCGGCGAGCCGCAGGCCGGCGCCGGCGCCCGCGCCGCGCAGCGCGTGCAGCCCCGCCAGCCCGCACCATGGCGCGTAGGGCGCGAAGAAGCGCTCGACCTCCTCGACGGTCGCGCGCGCGTCGGGATCGCCGCCGCCGGTCAGGCGGCCGACGAGCTTCAGGTAGCCGACGTCGGCCGCGGGGAGCTGATCGAGGCGGCCCTGCCCGGTCAGAGCGAGCATCTGCAGCGTCCAGGCGCCGATCCCGTGAATCCGGCGCAGCCGCCGCCAGCCCGACTCGTGGTCGACCCCGTGCAGGTCGACGCGCCCGGAGGCGACCTCGCGGCCGACGCGGACGAGCGCCATCGCGCGGGTCTCGGTCAACCCCAGCGACGCCAGCACGGCGGGCGCCTGCGTGGCGAGGACCGCCGCCGGCGGGCTGTCGCGCAGGCCGGTGCGCGGGCAGCGGCGGCCGAGGCGGGCGATCAGCCGCCGCTCGATGGCGGCCGCGCGCTCGTACTCGATCAGCTGCTCGCACACCGACCAGACGAGCGCCTCGAACGGGTCGGGGCGGCCCGACGCGCGCAGTCCCGGGTTTGCCCGGACCGCGGCGCCGATGAGCCGGTCGTGCGCGAAGCGCTCGTAGAACGGCCCGAGATCCTGATCGACGCCGAGCGAGCGGCCCACCTGCTCGATCCCCCAGTCGGCGAGCTCGCGCGAGGCGGCGCGCGCCCCGATGACGACGCGGTCGGCGGCGGGCTGGGCGACCCGGATCGTCACCGGCTCGGCGCCCTGGTGCAGGAGACGGTGCAGCACGCCGCGCCGCACCTGGGTCAGGCCGTCGAGCGAACGCCGGCGCGAGAGGCTGAACACCCACGCCGGGCGGATCTCGCGGCGAACCTCGACACCCCACCCGCGGGCGACGGCGGGCACCGCCCGCGAAGCGCTCACTCGCCGGGCTTGGCCAACAGGTGGACGTCGACGAGGAAGCTGCGCGAGCCGACGATCGGCAGCGCCTCCATGCCGCGGCGCCCCCGGGTCGCGCGCGATAGCTTGCGCGCGCTGCGGCGGCGCACGAGCGCCAGCGTCGCGGCGCCGGCGAGGAAGCCGGTGGCCGCGGCGGCGGCGGCCTGGACGGCGGGCAGCGAGCTCGGGGACGGCGCGGCGACCGCGCGGACCTCGGCGAGAACCGGGACGTCGGCCGCCGACTCGGGAGTCGGCTCCTCGATCACCTCGGCGTCCTGGATCTCCTGCGGGTCAGACCTCGCGCTCATCTGCTTCCCCATGGTGACATCCCCAGCGGTCATGTCCAAGGCCGCGGCGGCAAAATCTCGGCCGCGGGCGCGAGCACTAGAGTGTCCGCATGGTCACGGTCACCGACGTCTTCGCCAAGGCGCGCGAGCACGAGCGCCTCGGGCAGCTCCGGGCCGCGCGCGAGATCGACGCGGTCCCGTTCTTCCGCGTGCTCGAGGGTCCGACTCTGCCCGTCGTCCAGATGGAGGGCAAGCGCCGGATCATGCTCGGCTCCAACAACTATCTCGGTCTCACCGGCGACGAGCGCGTCCGCCGGGCCGCGCTCGACGCGGTCGCCAAATACGGCACCGGCCTGACCGGCTCGCGCTTTCTCAACGGTACGATCGATCTGCATCTCGAGCTCGAGCGCGAGCTCGCCGAGTGGATGTGCACCGAGGCGGCGATCGTCTTCACGACCGGCGCGCAGGCCAACCTCGGCGCGCTCGGGACGCTGCTCGGCCCGGCCGACACGGTCATCGCCGACAAGGGCGACCACGCCTCGATCCTCGACGGGTGCCTGCTCTCCAGGGCCAAGATCCGCGCCTTCCGCCACAACCGCCTCGACCGCCTCGAGCACGCGCTGCAGCGCGCCGGCGAGGACGGGGGCGGCATCCTCGTCGTCGTCGACGGCGTCTTCTCGATGGAGGGCGACGTCGCCCCGCTGCCCGAGATCGCCGACCTGTGCGGCCGCTACGGCGCCCGCCTGATGGTCGACGAGGCCCACGCCCTCGGCGTGCTGGGCGCACGAGGCGCCGGGTGCAGCGAGCTGCTCGGCGTCGAGGACCGCGTCGATCTGCGGATGGCGACGTTCTCGAAGTCGCTGGCGTCGTGCGGCGGCGTCATCGCCGGCCCGGCCGACGTCGTCGAGTTCCTGCGGATCGAGTCGCGACCGTTCATGTTCACCGCCGCCGGAGTGCCCGCGGCCGTCGGGGCCGCGCTGGCCGCGGTGCGGATCTGCCGCTCGCCGGAGGGGCGCGAGCTGTTCGCCCGAGCGCTGGACAATGCGCGCTATCTCCACGCGGGTCTGCGCGAGCTCGGCTTCCAGGTCGTCGCGCCGACGCGCCTGGCAGACGGCGCGGAGATCGTGACCACCGTCGTGCCCGTCGTCGTCGGCGACGACTGGAAGGCGGCGTTCCTCTGGAAGGCGCTCTACGAGGCGGGCGTGTTCGTCAACGTCGCGCTGCATCCGGCGGTCCCGCCGGCCGGCGCGCTGCTGCGCTGCAGCGTGATGGCGACCCACGACCGGACGACGCTCGACGAGGCCCTGCAGACGTTTGCCTCGGTCAAGCGGGCCTTCGAGTCCGAGCACGGACCCCTCCCGACGGCGTGATTGTCCGGAACGCCACGAGCAACTACGAACAGAAAAAGGGCGCTCTAAGCGCATGGCGCCGCCATGTGACATTGCTGTGACCTGGCCGTTGTTCTAGGTTCTGAGCGGTCGCAGGAAGGAGGTTGGTCAGCGGCGTCAGAGCCACTGACTCGGACTCCGGGGGACTCCGCGATCGCCGTCAACACCAGAGCCGGAGCCGGCTTTCTCATGTCCAAGCCGGAGGGCCGCGTGACGCTGCTCGCAGGCAGCCCCGGCCCCGCAGTGCCCCCTGTCCGTGTTCGATTACAACCTAAAGTGAGCCACGACATGACGCAGACCGCCGCCAAGATCTCTGAGCCGCAGCCACTGCGCGCGCTTGAGCGAGCCAACGAGATCCGGCTCGCGCGCGCTCAGATCAAGCGACGGATCGCGCTCGGCGAGGTCTCGGCCGCGGAGGTCATCCTCGAATGCCCCGCGGCCGCCAAGAGCTGGTCGGTGGGCGAGCTGCTGATGAGCCAGCGGCGTTGGGGCACCAAGCGCTGCCGCAAGTTCCTGTCTCGCAGCAGCATCGTCGAGACCAAGCAGGTCGGCACGCTCACCGATCGCCAGCGCCAGCTGCTCGCCGGCTCGCTGCAGTCCTCGGAGGTCGGCGAGATCGAGCTCGTCGCCTAGCCCGCCGCCCCGGCGCGGCCGGGACGTGGCCGACGCTTTCGACGCGTCCCGCCCCGCTCAGGCCTCGCTCGAGGCCGCCCAGATGTTGACCTGACCCTCGACCGCGTGGCGGTCGATC
The DNA here is from genome assembly GCA_019240115.1 of Solirubrobacterales bacterium. Classification (GTDB taxonomy): domain Bacteria; phylum Actinomycetota; class Thermoleophilia; order Solirubrobacterales; family Solirubrobacteraceae; genus Palsa-465. The sequence continues at coordinate 9,511 of JAFAYV010000040.1, forward strand.
TCGGCGAGCTCTCCCTCGTCGAGATCGAGGTCGTCGAGGGCGGCCACGTTGGACTCGAGCTGGCCGACGCTCGAGGCCCCGAGGAGCACCGAGGTGACCCGCGGGTCGCGCAGCGCCCAGGCGATCGCCAGCTGGGCGAGCGACTGCCCGCGTCGGGCGGCGATCTCGTTCAGCGCTCGTGCACGCGCGACGTTCTCCTCGGTCAGCAGGTCCTCGGAGAAGGCGCTGCCGCGCCGCACGCGCGAGTCGTCGGGGATGCCGTCGAGGTACTTGTCGGTCAACAGCCCCTGGGCCAGCGGCGAGAACGCGATCGCGCCGACGCCCTCACGCTCGAGCACGTCGAGCAGCTCGGTCTCGATCCAGCGGTTCAGCATCGAGTAGGACGGCTGATGGATGAGCAGCGGGGTGCCGAGCTGACGCAGGATCGCGACCGCCTCCTCGGTGTGGCGCGGGCCGTAGGAGGAGATCCCGGCGTAGCGCGCCTTGCCCGCGTGCACGGCCGCGTGCAGCGCGCCCATCGTCTCCTCGAGCGGCGTCTCGGGATCGAACCGGTGCGAGTAGAAGATGTCGACGTGCTCGAGGCGCATCCGGCGCAGGCTCTGGTCGAGGCTGGCGAGCAGGTACTGACGCGAGCCGTGGTCTCCGTAGGGGCCGGGCCACATGTCGTAGCCGGCCTTGGTCGAGATGATCAGCTCGTCGCGCCAGCGGGCGAGGTCCTCGGCGAGCACGCGGCCGAAGTTGATCTCGGCGCTGCCGTACGGCGGCCCGTAGTTGTTGGCCAGATCGAAGTGGGTGATCCCGCGGTCGAAGGCTCGCCGCAGGATGTCCCGCGACGTCTGAAGCGGCCGATCGTCACCGAAGTTCTGCCACAGCCCGAGCGAGATCGGCGGCAGCTGCAGCCCGCTGCGCCCGCAGCGGCGATAGCGCAGGCGCTCGTAGCGATCGTCCGCCGGACGGTAGTCTGGGAGCGGTCCCGCGGGCACGCGCGAATTGTCCCAGCCGGGCGGCTGCGCCGTGTGGCCGACGCGGTGGGGATGGGTTTGGCCATCGGGATAGTGACCGGTCAGCGACCGTGGCCTAGATTGAGCCGGTCACGTCCTGCACGAGGCCGGTCACCTGCGCACGTGATCGCATCCGGTCCATGCGTCCGTCAACAGGAAGGAACAGCAGAGAGCAATGCCGATCCGCCAGCAGAATGTCCATGCCGCGAAGTGGAGCGCGAACGGCGACGGGATGGGAGCCCCCGACCTCACCGTCTCCGACAACCAGATCTTCGGCGAGAACGTCTTCAGCTCCGCGGTCCAGCGCCAGCGCCTGCCCCGGGACGTCTACCGCAAGCTGTCGTTGACGCTCGCCCGCGGCGAGGCGCTGGACACCTCGCTCGCCGACTCGGTGGCGCTGGCGATGAAGGAGTGGGCGCTGGAGAAGGGCGCCACCCACTTCACCCACGTCTTCCAGCCGCTGACCGGCCTGACCGCCGAGAAGCACGACAGCTTCTACGCCCCGACCGGCGAGGGCACCGCGCTGGCCGAGTTCGGCGGCAAGGAGCTCATCCAGGGTGAGCCCGACGCCTCCTCGTTCCCCACCGGCGGCGTCCGCGCCACGTTCGAGGCCCGCGGCTATACCGCCTGGGATCCGACGAGCCCGGCGTTCATGATGGAGAACCCCAACGGGGCGCTGCTGTGCATCCCGACCGCGTTTGCGTCCTGGACCGGCGAGGCCCTGGACAACAAGATCCCGCTGCTGCGCTCCATGGATGCGCTGTCCAAGTCGGCGATCCGCGCCCTGAAGCTGTTCGGCAATCCGACCGCGGCCCGCGTATTCACGACCGTCGGGCCCGAGCAGGAGTACTTCCTGATCGACGAGCAGTACTACTTCGAGCGCCTCGACCTCGTCACCACCGGCCGGACGCTGTTCGGGGCCAAGCCGCCCAAGGGCCACGAACTCGACGACCACTACTTCGGGTCGATCCCCGAGCGGGTGCTCGCGTGCATGCTGGAGACCGAGCGCGAGCTCGCCCGACTCGGCGTCCCGATCAAGACCCGCCACAACGAGGTCGCTCCCGCCCAGTACGAGGTCGCGCCGATCTTCGAGAACTCGAACACCGGCGCCGACCACCAGCAGCTGACGATGCAGATGATGCAGAACGTCGCCAGGCGCTACGGGCTCGTCTGCCTGCTGCACGAGAAGCCGTTCGCGGGCGTCAACGGCTCGGGCAAGCACTGCAACTGGTCGATGGGCACCGACGAGGGCGAGAACCTCCTCGACCCCGGCGACACGCCGCACGAGAACCTCCAGTTCCTGTTCTTCTGCGCCGCGGTGATCGCCGCGGTCAACAAGCATCAGGGGCTGCTGCGCGCCTCGATCGCCTACCTGGGCCAGGACGTCCGGCTCGGCGCGAACGAGGCGCCACCGGCGATCATCTCGATCTTCCTCGGCGCCGAGCTGGAGAAGGTGTTTAACGCGATCGAGCAGGGCGAGGTCGGTGAGTCCACGCCCGAGTCCTTCCTCGGCCTCGGCACGCCGGTGCTGCCGCCGCTGCCGATGCACGGCGGCGACCGCAACCGCACGAGCCCGTTCGCGTTCACCGGCAACAAGTTCGAGTTCCGCGCGCTCGGCTCCAGCCAATCGCTGTCGCTGCCCAACACGGTGCTGAACACGATCGTCGCCGAGTCGATCGACTACCTCGCCGAGGAGCTCGAGGACGCCCTCGAGGCCGGCACCGCGCTCGAGGACGCGCTGCGGCCGATCCTCCAGCGCAGCTACGCGGCCAACAAGCAGATCGTCTTCGCCGGCGACAACTACTCCCCCGACTGGCACGCCGAGGCCGAGTCCCGCGGGCTGCTCAACCTGCTGACGACGCCCGACGCCCTGCCCTACCTGCTCACCGACGACACCAAGACGGTGTTCTCCAACTACGGCGTGCTCTCACAGCGCGAGCTGGAGTCGCGCTACGAGGTCCTCCTCGAGCAGTACGTCACGAGGCTGAACATCGAGGCCGAGACCGCGTCAGCGATGGCCAAGACGATGCTGCTGCCCGCCGCGGTGCGTCACCTGACGATGCTGAAGGCCGCCGAGCTGGGCGACCTGGCCGCCGACGTCGAGCCGATGATCGGCCAGCTGGCGACGGCGATCAAGGGCCTCGTGTCGGCCAACCTCGAGGAGAACCAGCCGCACGACGACATGATGAAGCACGCCAGGTACCTGCGCGAGACGGTCGTGCCGGCGATGGACGCGGTCCGCGTGGCCGCCGACGCGCTCGAGAACGTCGTCGCCGACGACCTGTGGCCGCTTCCCAAGTACTCGGAGATCCTGTTCATCAAGTAACAGCCGGCCGACGATGGCGGCCGCGCAACGTGGCGTGGCCGCCATAGCGGCCCGCTCTGGGGCCATCGATGCTGGGACGCGGCGCGAGCGTCCCGCAGCAGAGATCAGGCGAGCTTCTGGAACGCGAGGTTCAAGGTGGGAGCGAGCGGCCGGCGCGCCACGCGACTCAGCGCCCTGCTGATCTCATGGGTCACCCGCCGTGAGCGCGATGACCGCAGGTCATCCGCCGACGCGCACGCGAACCAGAGGTCCGCGTGGTCACGCAGATCCATCTGCGTCGGCTGCAACAGCCGAGCCTCGCCGCCGTCGCGCAGCAGGTCGAAGAGGACCGACCGTGCCGTGCCCCCGCGGATTCCGGCCCGGAGGAGCTGTGGCCACTGCGCGTCCGCGCTGACCCTCCGCGAATACCGGGTCGCCGCGACCTGCGCCCAGCGTTCCGGAACGTAGTTAATGAGTGGAAGGCCGGTCGTGTGCGTCTCGATCGGCGAATACCGGTACGGAAGCTGATTGACGAACATGACCCCTCCGCGCTCCAGTCTCGCCCAGAGCTGACGGAGCACGGAGCGACGTTCGTCGGGGAGCAGATGCTCGTACACCGCTCCCAGGTTGACGAACCGAAAACTCCCCAGGGCGGGTGAGACCTCGTGTGCGCTCGGCGACTGCTGGAAGCGGAGCTTCGCCATCCCGTAGAAGTCCGCACGCATCCGCGCGACGCCGATAAGCGCTGCTTCGAGCTCGACGCCAACGATCTCGGTGTCCGGCAGCATCGTCGCCAGCCGGACGGTCGAGGCGCCGCTGCCCGAGCCGAAGTCCAGGAGCCGCTCTCCGCGGAACGCCTCCTCGGGCACGTAGCCCAGCAGGCTGAAGCGCAGAAACCGCTCCACGTAGTCGGGATCCTCGTCACGGGCGATCTCGTCACACAGGTAGCTCACGCCCTTCAGGCGCAGGATCTCCGCGATCAGCGCCACCGGATACGCGGTCGTGGCCCGCGACCGCGAAACGAAGACCTCGGGTGCGGGATGAACCGTGACGTCGCGCCGGCCATCGGGGCGCTCCTCGATCGCCACCTCGCCGTCACGGTGTTCCAGCCACGCGATCGGCCCGATGTCGGTCATGGCACCCACACTCATCGGCGTGACGGCGGAGACAGAACCGACCGGCCGCCCAAGAAACCTAAGTGTAATACGGCCCCGCCGGACCGAGCCGCTGCGCACATTGCGGCCGAGCGGCCGCTCGGCATGGGGCGATGGCGCCTGACGCTCGTCCGATCCGCACGTGACCCGACTGGTGCTACACCGTCAACGAGGACGACCGGGCGCGCACCGCGGCACGACAGGCGGCGGCAACGCGCTGCGCCTCAGCGAGCTCGAGCTCGGGGAAGATCGGTAGCGAGAGCTCCTCACGGGCCCACCGCGTCGCCTGCTCGAGGTCCGCCGAGTCGCGGCGCCGGCCGGCGAACGGCGGCTGCTCGTGCACGGCCGGGGAGTAGTGCACCTGGCAGGCGACCCCCTCGGCAGCCAGATCATCCATCAGCCGCCGTCGATCCGCCACCCGGATCGGGAACAGGTGGTAGATGCACGGGCTCTCCGAGCGTTCGTGGAGCAGCCCGACCTCGCCCTCCAGCGCCCCTCGATAGACGCTCGCGGCCTGCCTCCGGCGCGCGTTGAAGCCGTCGAGATGGGGCAGCTTGACCCGCAGCAGCGCTGCCTGCAGAGCGTCGAGCCGCTCGTTGAAGCCGGCGAGCACGTGCTCGCCCTTGCCGCGTTGACCGAGGTGACGCAACTGCCGGGCGCGAGCCGCCAGCTCGGGGTCCCGGGTGCAGATCGCGCCGCCGTCGCCGAGGGCGCCGAGATTCTTGCTCGGGTAGAAGCTGAAGGCCGCCACCGCGCCGAGGGAACCGGCTCGGGACCCGCGCCAGGTGGCTCCGTGAGCCTGGGCGGCGTCCTCGAGGATCAGCAGATCATGGCGGTCGGCGAGGCTGCCGATCGCGTCCATGTCGCACACCTGCCCGTACAGGTGAACCGGGATGACCGCGGCCGTACGATCGGTCACGACCGATGCCGCCGATGCCGGGTCGATCAGCCCGGTGGCGGCCTCGACGTCGCAGAACACGGGCGTGGCGCCGGCGTGCAGGATCCCGAGGGCGCTCGCGATGAACGTGTGCGCGGGCACGATCACCTCGTCGCCCCGCCCGATCCCGGCGGCCAGCAGCGCCAGCGTCAGCGCCGCCGTGCCCGAGGCGACCCCGATGCAGTCGGGCGCGCCGCAGTAGGTCGCGAACTCCTGCTCGAAGCGCTCGACCTCCTCGCCGAGGATGAACGAGCTCGCCCCGACGACGCGATCGAACGCGCCGCGGAGCTCGGCCATGAGCGGAGCGTGGTGCCGATCCAGGGCGACGAACGGGATCGGACTCGCGTCCGTGGTGCCGGCGCGGCTGCCGGGCCGCTGCTCGCGAGCGGAGCCGCCGGTCATGCGGCGACCGGGAGCAGCGCCGGTTGACAGCGTCGACGGATCGCGGGGGTAGGTCTCATCCTCGTTGTCGAGCCTTGATACCGAAACGCGAGCGACTTCGCACCCTGGCCGCCGAGGCGTTGGCGAACGCGGTCGAGCTCTGCGCGCGGCTGGCCAGCGCTCCCGAGCGCTCGACTACGCGCGCCGGCACGCGGCCATGGAGCCGTGCGACACCGACGTCCAGCGACGCGTGATCAGCCTCTGCATCGCCTCCGGCCGGCGGAGCGAGGCCGCCCGCCGGTTCGCGGCTTTCCGAGCGGTTCTCCTGCGCGATTTCGGCATCGAACCCGAGTTTGATCTCGTCGAGCTCTCGACCGCCGCCGCGGATTCGTCGCACCGCGAGCCGCCGCAGCGCAACTTGCGGGAGTTCGCCGGGTCCTAGGCTACGGTGCCCCGCCGTATGCCGGTCAGAACGCGCGGCGCGCGTCCCGCTCTCATCGGCGTGGTCCTCGCCGCTCTCGTGCTCGTGCTCGTCGGGCCGTGCGTCGCCACCGCGGGATCGAGACCGCGCGTCGCCACCGCCGCGGGACCCAGACGCCCGCCCGGCGCGTCGGGCGGCGTCGGGGTGCGCCCCTCGCCTGGCGGCGGCGACTCGGCCCCACGCTCGGTCCACCCCGCCCTCGCCAGCGGCGACCCGTTGTCGGGGCGCGCGATGTGGATCTGGGAGCTGGCGTTCGCCGGCCACGGCGATCCGCGGACCATCGCCCGTACCGCGCGGCTCTACGGGATCGCCACCGTGATCGTCAAGTCCAGTGACGGCACGCGCGGCTGGTCGCAGTTCTCGCGCCCGCTCGTGGAGGCATTGCACGCCGTCGGCCTGCGCGTCTGCGCCTGGCAGTACGTGTACGGCAACCATCCCCTGCGCGAGGCCGACCTCGGAGCCGGCGCAGTCCGGCTGGGCGCCGACTGCCTGGTCATCGACGCCGAGAGCGAGTATCAGGGCAAGTACGTCTCCGCCCAGCGCTACCTCGAGCGGCTGCGGTCGCAGATCGGCGCCGGATATCCCCTCGCGCTCGCGGGGCTCCCCTACGTCGACTACCACCCGGCCTTCCCCTACTCGGTCTTCCTCGGGCCTGACGGAGCGCAGGACAACATGCCGCAGATGTACTGGAAGGACATCGGCGTGACCGTCGACCGGGTGTTCGCGCACACCTACGCCTACAACCTCATCTACGGGCGCCCGATCTATCCGCTCGGCCAGGTCTACAGCCATCCCCCGGCGCGCCAGATCGTCCGCTTCCGCGAGCTCGCCCGCGCCTACGGCGCCTCCGGGGTCAGCTGGTGGGACTGGCAGGAGGCCTCGCACCGTGCGTGGCTCGCGGTCTCGCGCCCCGCGGGCGTCCTCTCCGGCTACGTGCCCTACGAGGCGCTGGCGACGATCCGGCGCCGCGCGGTCGGCGACCTCGTCGTCTGGGCCCAGGAGCACCTCGTCTCGGCCGGCTACGACATCGCGGTCGACGGCCGCTTCTGGCGCCTGACGTGGCAGGCGGTGCTCGCCTTCCAGGCCGCCCACGGGCTGACCGCCGACGGGGTGATCGGCCCCGAGACCTGGGCGGCGCTGCTGCGCTACGCCCCCGTGCGGGTCATCTGGGGCGACGGCAACCCGCGGCCGGCGGTGGCGGCGGGCGCCCGAGCGGGCGCCCGAGCCGCTCGCGTGCTGGCGCTGCCCCCGCCGGCGTCCGCAGGCGCTCCGGCACAGCGCGACGAGCTCGCCGGGTCGCCCGGCGCCGGAGCGCCCAGCGCCGGGCACCCCCGCTGATCGCCGGTCCCGCTGCCCGCCGGTCCCGCTGCCCGCCGGTCCCGCTGATCGCCAGTGCCGCTGCCCGGGTCAGTCCGGAATGTCGGACACCCCGGGCACGACGATCCCGAACAGGTCGCCGATCGCCGCCAGGCTCGCCGCCTGCACCGCGTCGGAGGAGACCGACCCGGTCGCCCCCGGCAGCGCCCGGGTCGCGGTCGTCGAGGCGACGACGGTCGGCGCGTAGCCGAGGTTGAACGCGCCGCGCGCCGTCGAGTTGACGCACATGTGGGTCATGAAGCCGGCCAGCACGAGGTTGCTCGCCGACGCCGCCTTCAGGCGCTCGTCGAGCTCGGTCTGCACGAAGCCGTTCGGGAACTGCTTGTGGATGACCACCTCGTCGCCCTGGGGTGCCACCCGGTCGACGATCGCCCCGATCTCGGCGCGGACGTCGTAGGGCGAGCCCTCGCCGGCGTCGTGCTGGAAGTGGATGATCGGGATCCCCGCCGCGCGAGCGCGCTCGAGCAGCTTCGCCGCCTCGTCGAGTGCCGCCTGCACCCCGTCGAGCTCCATCACGCCCTCGGTGTAGGTGTTCTGGCAGTCGATCATGATCAGCGTCGAGTCGCTGAGGCTGGCGGGCGTGGCGGGCAGGCCGCTGAGGGATCGCAGGGTGTCGGACATCGTGGCTCCTCGGGGTCGCGGATAACGAGCTCAGACGAGCTCGTGCTCGCGAGCGTAGGCGACGAGGTCGGCCCGCGTGCTGCGCTGGGTCTTCTGCTGGATGTGCGCCCGGTGGGACTCGACGGTGCGGACGCTGAGGAAGAGCCGCCCCGCGATCTCGGAATTGGTGTGGCCGAGCGCGATCAGGCGCAGGACCTCGATCTCGCGCGCGGACAGATCGTCGGGCGGACCGAGATCCTCGGGCTCCTGCGCGGCGAGGCGCGCGCCGAGCTCGGGGCTGAGATAGGTCCGGTCCTGCGCGGCGAGCCGGACGGCCTGCAGCAGCTCGTCCTCGGCGGCCTCCTTGAGCACGAAGCCGGTCGCGCCCGCGCGCAGCGCCTCGCGCGCGGCCCGCAGGTCGGTCCGCATCGTCAGAACGACGATCCGCGTGTCGGGCACCGCCTGGCGCAGGCGGGGTATCGCCGGCAGGCTCGAGCCGTCGCGGAGGTTGATGTCGAGGACGAGCACCGAGGGGCGGTAGGCGGCGACGCGCCGCTCGGTGCTGTGCAGATCGTCGGCCTCGGAGACGACCTGCAGCCCGTCCTGCGCCTCGAGCAACAGGCGCAGCCCGGCGCGGACCACCCGGTGGTCGTCGGCGAGCACGATCGTGATCAAGCGTCCCCCTCGAGCACCGTCCCCGCCGGCACCGTCGTCGGCTCGGGCTCGTCGACCGACACCGCGCCGCGGACGACCACCCCGTCGGCGAACGTCACGTCGCCGTGGACGACGAACCGCTCGGCCTCGCGCAGCGACGGCGGACCGTCCGGGAAGCGGCGCTCGAACTCGTCGATCATCCGGTAGTAGCGCTTGTCCAGCTCGACGTAGGGCAGGTGGTCGGCCCGGTCGTCGGCCGGCACGACCGCCATGTCCTCGCCGACCTCGTAGACGTCGGAGCGCAGCACGAGCAGGTCGTCGGTCGTCTTGACCGGCGCGAAGCGCGTCCGCGGGACGAGCAGGAGGCCGGCGCCCGGAAAGCTCTCGATCGCCGCGCCCATCGCGCTCTCGAGCTGGATGACCGGCGTGGACTCGGCGTCGCGGGGGTCGACGGTCTTGCGGTTGACGATCAGCGGCAGCTCGAGCACGCCGCCGGCCCGCTGCAGCGCCTCGTGCAGAACGTCGAGGTCGACCCACAGGTTGTTGGTGTTGTAGTAGCGCCAGCGCCGGTAGTCGCGGAACGAGTCCTCGTCCTCGGGCGGGGTATGCGCGGTCTCGCGCAGGACGAGCTGGCCGTCGGAGCGCCGTCGGGCGACGTGGCCACCCTTGCGATCGGCCTCGGTGCCCAGGACGACCTCCATCAGGAACGGGATCCCCTGGGCGCGCATGTGCCCCGCCACGCGCGGCTCGAGCGCAGCGCCGAGGTTGTCGGCGTTGGAGATCATCGCGTAGCGGATGCCCCGCGACCGCAGCTCGTCGAGCATCCCCGAGCGGCGCAGCGAGCCGTATACGTCGCCGTGGCCGGGCGGTACCCACTCGTTCGCCGGCGCCGGCGGCCAGCTGACCGGCTCGAGCGTCTCGGCGTCGAGCTTGGGGACGACGCTCTGCAGGAAGTCGGGCGCGACCCCGTCCTCGCGGAGCTCGGCGTGGGCGGCGAGCGCCCGCAGGGTCGGCTCCTGCGTCGCCCGGCTGTCCATGAGGATGAGCGGCAGCTCGACGGCGTAGCGGCGACGCAGCGCGAGCGTCTGGCCGACGATGATGTCCAGGAACGACCGCCCGTCGCGCGCCTCGATCAGCGACTTGGGCTCCTGCAGCCCCATCGTCGTGGCCAGCCCGCCGTTGAGCTTGATGAGGGCGACCTCGCCGAGGATGTCGCCGGGATCGACGTCGGGCAGCTCGTCGAGCTCGGAGACGTCGCCGGCGGGCTCGAGCTCCGAGCTGGGCAACATCGCCTCCTGGCCGCTGCGCAACCGGTCATAGGCGCTTTCAAATGCGCGGATCGCCTCCGGATGCGCGTCGGCCTCGCGCATCTTCTCGGCGGCGGCCCGCCGACCTTCGTTGCTCATACCGGCATTGTGGCGCGCGGCGCGCCGCAGCGGCGCCGACGAGATGGTCGCCCACCTGCGAAGATGGCGCGCGCGATGGAGCGGCGACGCATCCCCCGGCTCGACCGCGAGGTGTCGGCGATCGGCCTTGGGACGTGGCAGCTGGGGGCCGACTGGGGCGACGTCGACGACGCCGCGGCGCGCGAGGTGCTCGCGGCCGCCTGGGACGGCGGGGTGACGTTCTTCGACACCGCCGACGTCTACGGCGACGGGCGCAGCGAGCAGTTCTGCGCCGAGCTGCACGAGCGCCACCCCGACGCGATCGTCGCCACCAAGATGGGCCGCCGCGTCGAGCAGACCGCGGCCAACTACTCGCCCGAGAGCTTCCGCGCATGGAACGACCGCTCGCGGCGCAACCTGGGCCTCGAGACGATCGATCTCGTCCAGCTGCACTGCCCGCCCGACGGCGTCTACGCGTCAGACGTCGCGTTCGAGGCGCTTGACGCGATGGTCGCCGCGGGCCGCATGCGCGCCTACGGCGTGTCGGTCGAGACCTGTGACCAGGCGCTGGCGGCGATCGCCCGCCCGCATGTCGCCACCGTGCAGATCATCCTCAACTGCTTTCGGCTCAAGCCGCTCGAGCAGGTGCTCCCGGCCGCTCGCGACGCCGGGGTCGGGATCATCGTCCGCGTCCCGCTCGCCTCGGGCCTGCTCTCGGGGCGCTACGACGAGACGACGACCTTCGCCGCCTCCGACCACCGCAGCTTCAACCGCGCCGGCGAGGCGTTCGACGTCGGCGAGACGTTCGCCGGCGTGCCCTTCGAGGTCGGGGTCCTCGCCGCCCGCGAGCTCTCGGGGCTGATCGCCCACGACCCGAACCATCCGACGACGCTCGCCCACTTCGCGCTGCGCTGGGTGCTCGACCAGCCCGGGGTCAGCACGGTCATCCCGGGCGCGCGCAGCCCCGAGCAGGTGCGCGCCAACATCGCCGCCGACGCGCTGCCGCCGCTCTCCGAGGCCCAGCGCCGCGGCGTCGTCGACGTCTACGAGCGCCTGATCGCCGAGCACGTCCACGACCGCTGGTAGCCGCCGCCCGAGCTACCCCTGGCCGTAGTAAGCGTCCGGCCCCCACTTGCGCTCGAAGTGCTTGTCGCGCACGGCGGGATCGAGCGGCGCGATCCCCGGCGCCAGCAGCGTCGCGTACAGCGCGAGCTCGGCGACCTCCTCCAGGGTGACCGCGGCCTGTACCGCCCGGTCGGCGTCGGCGGCCCAGCAGAACGGGGCGTGGCCGCGCGCGAGCACCGCGGGCACGCGATCGGGGTGGCCGCCGGCCGCCTCGATCAGCACCCGGCCGGTGTTCGCCTCATAGCCGGCGTCGATCTCCTCCGGGGTCAGCGCCCGGGTCACCGGCACCGGCTCGGCGCAGAAGTCGGCGTGGGTGGTACCGAGCAGCGGGATCGGGCGGCCGGCCTGAGCCCAGGCGGTGGCGTACGTCGAGTGGGTGTGGACGATGCCGCCGATCGTCTCGCCGAACTCGCGATAGAGCGCGGCGTGGGTCGGCGTGTCGGTCGAGGGCCGCCGCTCGCCGGCGACGACCTGCTCGCGCTCAAGGTCGACGAGGATCATGTCGTCGGCGGTCATCGTCGCGTAGGCCACGCCGCTGGCCTTGATCGCCATGATCCCGGCGTCGCGGTCCAGTCCGCTGACGTTGCCCGAGGTCAGCTTGACCAGGCCGTGGGCGGGCAGCGCCCGGTTGGCGGCCAGCACCGCGTCGCGCAGCTCCTCGAGCATCCGCTACGAGATCTCCTCGTACTCGAGCTCGAGCAGCTCGGCGAAGCGGCGCCACCGCTCGGCGTGGTCGCCGAGGTTGGTGACGAAGTGGTGGGGGCCGCCGAGCCTGAGCCAGCGCGTGATGAACGGCTCCATGCCGGCCGCGGGGCGGACGTGGAACGCGTGCATCTCGACGTGCGGCAGGTCCGGAGTGTCGAGGATCTCGCCCCGGCCGACGAGCAGCCGGTAGTACTCGCCCTCGATCGGGACGAGCGCGGCCATCGTCGCCGGCCCGGGCTCGGCGGCGAACACCGGCGTCGGCGGATTCTCGAGGCCCCCGATGGGCAAGGGGCGGTCGATCAGCCGCACTCGGCGGTCGGCGCGCGCGACCTTCCAGTTGCCCTCCCCCATGTGGCTGATGAGCACCGAGCCGCGCTCCCAGTCCATCGCGTACATCTCCGAGAAGTGCGCGTCGCCGATCATCGACTGGCCGGCGCACATCAGCGCCGCGGTGTTCGTGTCGCCCTCGGCGGCGAAGCCGTAGCCGTCGGCCATCAGGTCGCAGGCGGCGAGGATCGGCAGCTGCGCGAAGCGCCCGTCACCACCGAACGCGTCGAAGTGAAACGACCAGCCCGCGTAGCCGCCCTCCTGCAGCAGCTGGCGGATGGCGATCTCGAGGCGCGCGGCGTAGGCGTGGCGCTGCGCGGGCAACGCCGGGTCGACGTCGAAGCGCTGCGCGTGCTCGGCGACGAGCGCCTGCGCGGCGGCGTCGCTGACCCCCGCTACGCGCGCGTGCAGTCGTCCGAGGTCCTCGGCGACGATCGTCGGGCCGATCCGCCGCAGCATCGCCGGCGGGTCGTAGAGGATGTCGCCCATGCCGTTCATCGGATAGCCGAGCAGGGCGACCCGCGCCCGGCGCAGCGCGGTGATCGCGCGCGCGGCGCACGCCCAGTCGCCGACCGCGGCGGCGAAGCCCTCCGAGCGCCAGTCGGCGGTGACGATCGAGCACGGCACCCCCGCGCGCAGCAGCGCGTTGGCCTGGTCCTGGGCACCGTGGATCCCCTGGTTGTAGGTGAGGTCGTCCATGGTCCACTCGGCGGTGATCGTGCGCTCGGGCTGGATGTTGGCGAGCAGCAGCGGCACCGGCGCCCCGGTCAGCGCGCGCACCGAGCGCAGCGCCGGCCCGTAGGTCAGCATCACGATCATGATCCCGTCGACGTCCTGCGCGACGAGCTCGGCGACCCGCTGCTCGATGTCGGCCCGGTTGCGCGCGGGGCCGGTGAAGCTGACCTCGGCGACCTCGCCCAGGCGCTGGGCGACCTCGGCGGCGTAGCGCGCCTGGCGCTCGGTGATGCCGGGGATCATCGCGTCGTAGAGCTCCTGCATGATCCCGAGCAGGCCGATCCGCGGCAACCCGTCGGTCACGCGTCGTCCTTGCCGCCGCGGATGCGCTTGAGATCGTGCATGAGGCCGACCTCGGTGCGTCCGAGCAGGTCATAGAGGCTGGAGTAGATCGCGTACACCCGGTCATACGCCTTGCCGGCCTCGGCGTCGGGCTCGTACACGCGGGCGTCGTCGGGGCGGGTGGCTCCGATGGCGGCGCCGATGTCGTCGTAGACGCCCGCAGCCACCGCGCCGAACAGCGCGGCGCCACGGCCGGCGACCTCGCCGGCGTCAGGTACGTGGACGGGGCGGCCGCTCACATCGGCGAGCAGCTGCATGGTGAGCGGGCTCTTGTCGGCGATCCCACCACAGGCCACGATGCGCTTCACCTCCACCCCATGCTCGGCGAAGTTGTCGACAATCCGGCGGTTGCCGAAGGCGATTGATTCCAGCATCGCCCGGTAGATCTCGGAACGCCGGGTGCGCAGGGAGAGCCCAAGGATCGCACCCGAGAGGTCGGCGTCGCCGAGGATCGACCGGTTGCCGTTGAACCAGTCGAGGACGACGAGCCCGGTCTCCCCGGGGGCGTACTTCTCGGCCTCAGCCTCAAGCTCGTCGTAGTCGGCGTCATCGCCGAGCAGCCGCACGAACCACGCCAGCATGTCGCCGACCGCAGTCTGGCCGGCCTCGTAGCCGAAGCGCCCCGGGACGATGCCGTCGCGCGTGACGCCGGTGATGCCCGGCAGCCGAACCTCCTCCTCGTCGACGACCATCTGACAGATGGAGGTGCCGACAGCCATCACGATGACGCCCGGCTCGGCGACTCCGGCGCCGGGGACCGAAACGAAGGAGTCCACGTTGCCGACCGCGACGGACACCTCGGTGCCGAGACCGAAGCGCTCGGCGGCGTCCGCGGTCACCGTCCCCGCGTTCGTGCCGAGGGGGTGAAACTCGGTCCCGAGCTTGGCGCTCGGGTCATCGAATCCCGGATAGGCGGCCTTGAAGTACTCCGTCGACGGCAGCCCCTCCTCGTCTGACCAGAAGGCCTTGTAGCCGGCTGCGCAGCTGCAGCGCCGCAGCTCGCCGGTCAGTTGCCAGATGATCCAATCGGTGGCCTCCACGAACGCGCTGGCGGCGTCGTAGATCTCGCGGTCCTCGTTCCAGACGTCGATGACCTTGGGGAAGTACCACTCCGAGGAGATCCGGCCGCCGTAGCGAGCCAGGAACGCCTCCTCGCGTTCCCCCGCGACCTCGGTGAGGCGGTCGGCGACCGCCTGCGCGGCGTGGTGCTTCCACAGCTTCGGCCAGGCGTGCGGGCGCCCGCGGTAGCGCTCGTCGCGGCACAGCGGCTCGCCCTCGGCGTCGACGGGCAGCACGGTGCACGACGTGAAGTCGACCCCCAGGCCGCGCACCGCGGCGGCGTCGACCCCGGCGCGCCGCAGCACGTCGGGTAGGCCCTCCTCGAGAACGTGCATCCAGTCATCGGGATCCTGCAGCGCCCAGTCGGCATCGAGCTCCTCGCCGGTGTCCGGAAGCGTCGCGTCGATGACCGCGCTCGGGTAGGGCACGACGCTGACCGCCCGCTCCTCGCCGGTGCGCGCGTCGAGCAGCAGGGCGCGCCCCGACTCGGTGCCGAAGTCGACGCCGATGCAGTAGGCCGGCTCACTCATCGCCGGACGTCAGGCGAGGGAGCCGAGCCCGCTCCGGCGCTCGTCACGTCCGAGCCGTTGCCCGCCGCGTGCCGCCGCTCCTCCTCCTGGGCCTCGAGCCGCGCGCGCCGGTACTCCTCGACGACGATCTCGGTCAGCTCCTCCACCGAGGTCTCGGCGGTCGGCTTGTCGAGGCCGATGACCCCCTCCTGGATGAGGTTGACGCGATCGCAGGCCGCGAGCACGTGCACGTAGTTGTGCAGGATCATGATGATCGAGACGTTGCCCTCGGCCTTGAGGCGGCCGATCACGTCGAGGATCATCGCCCCCTCCTTGGCGCCCATCGCGGCGAGCGGCTCGTCGAGGAGGATGATGTCGGCGTCGCCCGAGATCGTGCGGGCCACGGCGATCGCCTGGCGCTGCCCGCCCGACAACCGCGCGACCGGGACGTCGATGCTCGGGATGTTGATCCCGATCTCGTCGAGCGCCTTGCGTGACTCGCGCTTCATCAGCGCGTTGGACAGGAACGGAATCGGTCTGTGATGGCGCTCGCGCTGAAGGAACAGGTTCTGGTAGACGGTCAGCTCGTTGATCAGCGCCAGGTCCTGGAATACGCAGTCGACGCCGAGCCGGCGCGCCTCGTCGACGCTCGAGGGGCTGTAGCTCTGGCCCTTGCACCACAGGGTGCCGGTGTCGGGCTTCTGGAAGCCGGCGAGGATCTTGATCAGGGTCGACTTGCCCGCCCCGTTGTCGCCGAGCAGGCCGAGCACCTCGCCCTTGCGCAGGTGCATGCTGATGTCGCGCAGCGCGATCGTCGGACCGAACCGCTTGCCGACGTGCTCGACCCGCACGACGTCGTCGTCGGCGGTCGCCGGGGCGACGATCGTCTGCGCCGAGGCGTGGGGCTGGGGCTGGGGCGTCGTGTCGTCAGCCACGGCCGGACCCCGTCCGCACGCGGGACACGTAGGTGTTGATCGCCATCGCGATGAGGATCGCGATGCCGAGGTACAGATCGAGATAGTTGGCGTTGACGCTGTTGATGATCAGGCCGTCGTGCAGGATGCCGAGGAACAGCGCGCCGATCAGCGCCCCCACCACGGTGCCCGAGCCGCCCTGCAGCAGCGTCCCTCCGATCACCGCCGCCGAGATCACCTGGAAGAGGATGTCGTTGGATCCCGAGGGGTCGGGTGTCGCGGTCGTCGTGCGCACCGCTTCGAGCACGCCGACGAACGCCGCCAGGCCGGCGCACATGACGAAGTTGCGGATCAGCACCAGGCGGGTGCGGATACCGGCCTCCGACGCGCCCAGCCGGTTGCCGCCGACCGACACCGTGTAGATGCCCCAGCGGGTGAACGACAGCAGCAGCTGGAGGATTATCACGATCCCGATCGCCCAGATCAGCTCCGAATAGGTGCCGCCGCCGAAGATCCGCTCGAACGTGCTGTTGCCCAGCACGGTGACCCCGGGGGTGTTGATCGGCGTGGAGTGCGAGATGACGAGCGTCAACCCGTCGATCGCGAACAGCACGCCGAGCGTGGTGACGAACGAGGAGATCCCGACCACCGCCACGGCGAAGCCGTTGAAGGCGCCGATCAGGCAGCAGACGAGGATCGCCAGGATCATCCCCGGGATCGTCCCCAGCCCGTGGAACTTCTCCCAGATGAACGGGCAGAACAGGTACATGGCGCCGATCGAGAGGTCGATCTCGCCGGTGATCATCACGAACACCTGCCCCGCCGCCATGATCGCGTAGGGCGCGAAGTACGGCAGCAGCGTCTTGAAGTTCGTGCCCGTGAAGAAGCGGCTGTTGCTCGTCGCGAAGTAGATGATCGCGATCACCGTGACGACGACGATCGAGCCCTCGCGCAGCGTCAAAAAGCGCCGCACCCCGCTGAGTCCGGCCTCTCGGCGGGCGCGGCTGTCCGCCGCGCCCCGGGCGGGAGCTCCCCTCGGAGACGTGTCGGAGGTGACCGCCATGCCTCGAGCGCCCGCTAGGCCTTCTGGACGCCGATCGAGCTGCCGGTGCCCTCGTAGCGGCTCTTCGTGCTGGCGTACGGCTTGATCGTCGTCTTGTCGAGGAACTTCAGGCCGGTGTCGACGTCGGCGATGCCCGTGAGCTTCTGCGACGCGTTGTACAGGTAGAGCTCGAGGATCGGGAAGAAGCCCTGCAGGTAGGGCTGCTGGTCGACCGCGAAGGAGATGACCCCCGCCTGAAGCAGCGTCTCGGTCGCCGGCTGCAGGTCATAGCCGCCCCCCTTGACGCCCTTGGCGGTCAGGCTCTGCTTGTGCATGGTCTCGGCGACGCCCTGGGTCGAGCCGCCGTCGACGGCGAACAGGCCCTTGGCGTTCGGATGGCCGGTCACATAAGCCTGGATCGCGCTCAGCTCGGCCGGGACCGCTGCACCCGTGGCCACCGTGTGGGGCTTGATCGACGGATGCGCCTTCAGCGTGTCCATGATGCCGTCGATCCGCGGCTGCAGGTTCAGCGAGCCGGGGGTGGCGATGAACAGCGCGACGTCGCCCGACGGGACGAGCGCGGCGATGTGCTCGCCGACCTTCTGGCCCGACAGGAGCAGGTCCTGGCCGATGTAGGCCAGTCGCGCGTTGGTCGGGACGTCGGCGTTGTAGGACACGACCGGGATTCCGGCGCTGATCGCCGAGGCAACCGGCGCGTTGAACGCGTGGAGGTCGATCAGGGAGATGGCGAGCCCGTCGACCCCCGCGGCCTTCGCGCTGTTGAACGCGTTGACCATCTCGGAGATGTTGCTGGACTGCGAGCCCGTCCACTGGTAGGTGCAGCCGAGCAGCTTGCAGGCGTCAGCGGCGCCGTTCTGGGTCGGGGTGAAGAAGGTGTTCGTGGTCACGTGGTTGACCATCGTGAACTTCAGCTTCTTGGAGAAGCCGAAGATGCTCGAGGCGGCGCTGCCGCCGCCGGAGGACGCCGAGGCGCTGCTCGACTTCGAGCTCGAGCCGCAGGCCTCCAGCATCATCGTTGCGATGCCGGCCGCGCCGCCGCTCAACGCGGTGCGGCGGGTGAACTGGCGCAGGCGCTTGTGCGGAGTGTCCTCCTGCTTGCGCTCATCCCACTCGAGCCGCTCGACGGCGTCGTAAATCGGATCCTCTAGTGCCATCTCTCTCCTCTCCTCGGACTCGCGAACCGCGCACACCGTCTCAGACGCAGGGCCGCTTGTCCACTGAAGCCGTCTCTCCTCGGTTGCCGAATGCGAGGGCGGCATGTTAGCGATCACATCAAACGCCTGTCAAAACGCTCGACACCGGTCCTCAGTGCGCCGCGCGCGCCGAGCTCGAGCGCACGATCAGCTCGGGCGGGATGAGCGCGCCGGCCGGCGCTTGGGTCCCCTGCGCGAAGCTCTCGATCGCCTCGACGAGGACGCGGAGGCTGCGGCTGCCGACCTGCCCGAAGTCCTGACTCACGGTCGTCAGCGGCGGGGTGAAGAACGGCGCCTCGGGAATGTCGTCGAAGCCGACGACGCTGATGTCCTCGGGCACGCGCCGCCCCGCCTCGTGCAACGCCCGCAGCAGCCCGAGCGCCATCTGGTCGTTGCCGACGAACACCGCGGTCACCGAGCCGTCGCGAGCCAGCCGCGCCCCGAGCCGATGCCCGGTGCCCGCGCTCCAGTCCCCGATCAGCGGCTCGGACGGCCTGACCGCCGCCGCGCGCAGCGTGTCGGCCCATCCCTGCACGCGCAGCTCGGCCTCGAGCGAGTCGGCCGGCCCGGCGATGTGGTGCACGGTGGCGTGGCCGAGGTCGAGCAGGTGACGCGTGGCCAGGATCGCGCCCCGGCGCTGGTCGACCGCGACGACCGGGACCCCGTGCTCGGGACCGGCCTCGACCGCGACCATCGGCACGTCGGCCTGGACCTCGAGCACCGCCTGGGCGGCGGCGCGGTCAAAGACGATGACGAGCACCCCGTCGACGCCGGTGACCCGCAGGCGCTGCACCGCCTCGACGACCGAGTCGGAGTCGAGCGCGCGAAGGCTGGCGATGACGATGAAGTAGCCCGCCTCGTGCGCCGCGCGCTCGATGCCGAACAGCGTCGACGCCGGCCCGTACAGCGTCGTGTCGAAGCTCACCACTCCGATCGTTCGGGTGCGACCGGTGACGAGCGCGCGGGCGATCGGATTGGGCCGGTAGTCGAGCTCGCGCATCGCGGCCAGCACGCGCTCCCGCGTCGTCGGGCTGACGTGCCGGCTGCCGTTGATCACGCGCGAGACGGTCTGGTGCGAGACCCCCGCGAGCCGACCGACGTCGGACATCACCGGCTGGCGGCGGGGCCGCACCGTCGGCTCGAGCTCGTCGGCGTCCATCCCTCTCCTCTCCTGAGGCACCGGCACCGCCGGCAGCGGGGGCATCGCCGGCCGACCGGCCGGCGGCGGCGGGCATGTTAGCGCTAACCAGCTAGGCCGGCGACAGCAGGTGCGCCCCCGGCCCGGGCGCCACTGCGACCGCGTCGGGGGGCGGAGCCCGATCGGGCTCGAACAGGCCGAGGACGTGCCCGCCGAAGCCACCGCCGATGATCCGCGCCCCGATCGCCCCGGCGTCGCGCAACCGGCGCACGGTCGCCTCGACGGCCGGGGTCGAGACCTCGAACAGATCGCGCAGGCTCGCGTGCGAGGCGTCGAGCAGCCCGCCGACCCGCGCTAGGTCCCCGGCCGCGAGCGCCGCGGCGGCCTCGCGCACGCGCTCGTTCTCGGAGGCGACGTGCTCGGCGCGCTCGCGCAACGGGTGGGGCAGCGTTGACACCATGTCCGGCGTCGCGTCGCGCAGGCTCTCGATCCCGAGGCGCTCGCATGCGTCCCGGCACTCGCGGCGCCGCTCGTTGTAACCGGGCTCGGCCTCGCCGGGGAGACGGCCGGCATTGGCGTGACGTTGCCCGGAGTCCAGGATGACGAGCGTGTGGCCGGCAAGCTCGAGCGCGACCGGGGTGACCTTCAGCGTGCGAAAGTCGATCTCGAGCGCTCGGTCGGCCTCGCCGCACAGCGACGCGATCTGGTCGAGCAGGCCGGTCTGCGCGCCCACCCACTCGTTCTCCACGCGCGAGCACAGGCGCGCGAGCTCGATCCGATCCGGCTCCGCGGCGTCGCTGACCTTGAGCAGAGCCAGGCACAGCGCGACCTCGAGCGCGGCCGAGGAGGACAGGCCCGAGCCCGCCGGCACGGTGCCGTGGATGTGCAGGCGCACGCCCACCAGCTCCGCGCCCGCCGCCGCCAGCTCGGCCACCGCTCCGCGCGCGAAGGCCCGCCAGCCCCCCGCCGGCGCCGGCGCCGCGAGCTCGAAGCGGTCGTGGCCCCGAAGATCGGCCGCGTGGACGCTGACGCGAGGCTCGTCGCAGCGGCTCGCCCGAACGGTGATGCCCTGACGGATCGCGAACGGCAGCGCCAGCCCCTCGTTGTAATCGGTGTGCTCGCCGATCAGGTTCACCCGCCCGGGCGCGAACGCGGTGGCGCTGTCAGGCACGCGGTACCCTCCTCGTCGTGATCGTCTCCGACATTCTCCAGCCCACGCACCTGCTGTTGATCCTCGTCGTCGCGCTCGTCGTCCTCGGGCCCCAGCGACTCCCCGAGGCCGCCCGGTCGATCGGCCGCGGCATGCACGATCTCAAGCGGGCCATGAGCGACGATCCACAGGTCGAGCGGCGGGGGATGCACGACATGAGGTAGTCGCGGTCGACGCCGTCTGACCCGAATCGACAGCCGCGGGCGCCCAGGCGCGGGCGCTCGACGCCGCGGACGCCCAGCCGCGGGCGCTCGAGTAGGTGGCCGCGTCAGCGCGCCGGGGCCGCGCCGCTGCCGGCCAGCGCCGGGCGGCGCGCGCCGCTGCCGGGCTCGCCGCCATCAAGCTCGAGCCCGATCCGGACCTCGATGCCGCCGCAGGAGCGAGGCAGGACCGAGAGATGGTCCGCGAGCCGGGCGATGAGCCCGAGGCCGAGCCCGAGGCCGCGGCGATCGGCCGCCGGATGCAGCCCGCCGCCCTCGTCGGAAATGCGGATCCACAGCTCGTGGCCGGTCCGCGCCGCGGTCACTTCGATCACTCCCGGCCCGCCGCGATAGGCATGCAGGACCGCGTTGGTCACCGCCTCGGACACGACAAGGCGGATCGCCTCGAGCTGGTCGGCGCTGGCCCCCATCGCGCCGGCGAAGTCGGCGACCGCGGCCCGGGCCGCGCCGATGGACTCGGCGCGGGCCTCATAGGTGATGCTCAGATTCTCGCTCTTGCCCGGCATGCCCCCGTGATACCCCCTTGCCCTCGCGGCTACTCGCCCCGGCCCTTGCCCCTCGAGGCTACCCGCCCCGGCCGGCGCCCGCGCCTCTTGCGGTTCTCGGCGGCGACCCGATAGCCTCGCGGATGCAATCGCGGCGTGCCGTGGACGCGCGCTTTAAACGACAGGAGCCAGCATGCCGGATCGCAGCCAACAGACCGACCGCTCGCCTTCGGAGCAGGTACGAGCGCTCTACGAGGAGGCCGAATCGGCCGCCGCCAAGGCGTTCGAGGAGGCGGTCGGCAAGCCCAGCTTCGGCGCCCTGCTCGCCCGCAGCGCCGAGAACGCCGCCGCGCTGGCGCGGATCGGCTCCGACGTCGCCGATCTCGTCATTCGCAACATGCGCATCGCCGGACGCTCCGACATCACCCATCTCGCCCGCCAGCTGCATCGCACCGAGGACAAGCTCGAGCGCATCCTGCAGGAGGTCGAGCTGCTCCGCGACGAGGTCGCCGCCGGCCGGAGCGGCGGGCGGTCGGCCAACGGGGGCGAGCCCAGCACCGGCCGACGCAGCTCCTCGGAGACGTCATGAGCTCGATCGAGCGGCTGGTCCGAACGCCGGCGGCGGCGTTCGAGTTCGCCAACATCCTGTTGACCACCGACGATGCCACCCTCGGTGCCTCCGAGCGCGAGGCGGTGTGGACGCATCGCGGCATCACCCTGTGGCGGTATCGCTCATCGCAGCGCACCTACCCGGTGCCGGTGCTGCTCGTCTTCGCGCTCATCAACCGGCCGGCGATCTTCGACCTGCGTCCCGGAAACTCGTTCGTCGAGCATCTGCTGCAGGAGGGCTTCGACGTCTTCCTCCTCGACTGGGGCCATCCCGAGGAGGAGGACGCCGACATGGGCCTGGACGAGTACGTCTGCGACGAGCTGCACTGGGGCATCCGCGAGACGCTGCGGGCGAGCGGGGCCGAGGACCTGACGCTGCTCGGCTGGTGCATCGGGGCGACGCTGTCCGCCATGTACTGCGGCCTGCCCCGTGACGGCGATCGCGACCGGGTCCGCAACCTGGCGCTGCTGACGATGCCGGTCGACCCGCGCGATTCGACCTACGCCCGCTGGGTCGGCGATCCCGCGTTCGACGTCGACGGCGTCGCCGAGCACTACGGCGTCCTGCCCGGCCGCTCCGTCGACTTCGCCAACAAGATGCTCAAGCCGGTGACGAACTTCTGGACCACCTATCGCCGCCTGTGGCAGGGCGTGCTCGACGGCAAGTCGCGGCGCGAGGCCTATCAGCCGATGGCCAAGTGGGTCGCCGACAACCCGAACTTTCCGGGCCGCGCCTTCGCTCAGTGGATCAAGATGATGTACCGCGACGGCGACCTCGTCTCCGGCCGAGTCCGCCTGCGCGGCCGGCGCGTCGACCTCGCGCGCATCGACCAGAACCTGCTGATCGTCACCGCGGCCGCCGATCACATCGCGCCTCGCCCGACCACGATGCCGATCTTCGACCTCGTCTCCAGCGAGGACGTCACCCACATCGATCGGCCCGGCGGGCACATCGGGCTGATCGCGGGGTCGGCCGCGCGCAACGAGATATGGCCCGAGATCTCGGACTGGCTGCGCGAACGCTCGGAGCGATGACCCCGCCGACAACGAGAGCCCGCCGACAACCAGAGGAGAGCAGGCATGACGACGGAAACCCATGAGACGATCAGCTACGAGGGCGGGCGCCGCCCCCAGATGGACGGACGCGTGGTGTTCGTCACCGGCGGCACGCGCGGCATCGGCGCCGCGATCTCGCACAGCTTCGCGCAGCACGGGGCGGTGATCGCCGCCGGCTACAGCCGCAACGAGGAGCAAGCCCGCAAGTTCCTCTCCGAGCTGGAGGGTCGCGACGTCAAGGCGACCCTGCACCAGGGCAATATCGCCTCGGGCGACGACTGTCGCCGGACGATCTCCGAGGTCATCGAGCAGCATGGCCGGCTCGACGTGCTCGTCAACAACGCCGGCATCACGATCGACAAGACCGTCCTGAAGATGGACGACGACGACTGGCGCAAGGTCATCGACGTCAACCTCTCCGGCGCCTTCTTCATGTCCCAGGCCGCGCTGCCGCACATGATCGAGCGCGGCTCGGGCCGGATCATCAACATCTCGTCGATCATCGGCGAGATCGGCAACATCGGCCAGGCCAACTACGCGGCGTCGAAGTCCGGGCTGTTCGGCCTGACCAAGACGCTTGCCCGCGAGGCGGCCTACCAGCTGACCAAGGAGGGGAAGCTGACCGATTACGGGGTCGGCGTGACCGTCAACACGGTCGCACCGGGCTTCGTCGCCACCGAGATGCTCGAGCACATCCCCGACAAGGTGCTCGACAAGATCAAGGGCGAGATCCCACTCGGCCGCTTGGCGCGGCCCGACGAGGTCGCCCGGGTCGTGCACTTCCTCGCCGCCGAGCAGTCGAGCTACATCACGGGCGCGGTCTGGGGGGTCAACGGCGGCCAGGACATGTAGGCTCGCGCCGCGGTGCCCGATCGTCCCCCCACCACCCTCGGCGAGATCATCCGTCAGCAACGCGAGCTGGCCGAGCTGTCGATGCGTCAGTTCGCGCAGCTGGCCGGGATCTCGAACCCGTACCTGTCACAGATCGAGCGGGGCCTTCGGGCCCCCTCCGAGACGGTGCTGGGAGCGATCGCTCGGACGCTGAAGGTCTCGACCGACACCCTGTACGAGCAGGCGGGGCTGGCGCGGCCGGGCTCGGGCGCCGACGACAGCGCGGTGCTCGAGGCGATCGCCGCCGATCCGCTGCTGACCGCGCGCCAGCGCGCCGCGCTGCGGGAGGTCTACGCCGCGTTCGCCGCCGTCTCGCCGCGGGGCTCCGGACGCCGGCGCGGAGGCGACGACGATGAGGCGGCCGACGAGGCCGTCGCGGCCGCGGAGGCGGTTGCGGCCGCGGAGGCGGTCGCGGCCGCGGAGGTCAGAGGGCTCGAGATCGGTGGCGGCGAGCGGCCGGGGGCGGGCGCGTGAGCGAGCGGGCGGCCCTGGTCACCGGCGCCGCCGGCGGCATCGGCCGCGCGGTGAGCCAACGGCTGATCGCCGACGGCTACGACGTTCTCGCGGTCGATCTGAAGCCCGACCCCGATGGGCCCGGCGTGCCGTTCCAGGCCGATCTCACCGAGGCGGAGGCCAATGCGGCCGCGGTGCGGGCGGCGCTTGACCACTTCGGCCGGCTCGACCTCGTCGTGCCCAACGCCGGCATCCAGCACGTCGCGCCGATCGGCGAGTTCCCGGTCGAGCGCTGGGATACGATCGTCGCGCTGCTGCTGACGAGCCCCTTCCTGCTCGCCCGAGCGGCCTGGCCGGCGCTGCTGGAATCCGGCGCCGGGCGGATCGTCGTCATCGCCTCGGCGCATGCGCTCGCCGCCTCGCCGTACAAGTCCGCCTACGTGTCGGCCAAGCACGGCGTGCTCGGGCTCGTCAAGACGCTCGCGCTCGAGGGCGCCGAGCACGGCATCACGGTCACCGCGGTCTGCCCCGCCTACGTGCGGACCCCGCTCGTGGAGAAGCAGATCGCCGATCAGGCGCGCGTTCACGGGCTGCCCGAGGAGGAGGTCCTCGAGCAGGTCATCCTCGCCCCCCAAGCGGTCAAGCAGCTGATCGAGCCCTCCGAGGTCGCCGACGTCGTCGCCTTCCTCGCCGGCCCGGCGGGGCGCACGTTCACCGGGGTGCCGGTGACGATGGACCAGGGCTGGACCGCGCGCTAGACGCGCGCTCGGCTCGCCCGTCCCCGCAGGCACGCTCGCGTGCGAGCGTACTGACGGGACCGATCCTCAGCCGGCCGATTTCGCGGCTGCGCGCGACCGCGGGCGGGGCCGCGGCTTGGAGTGGCGCAGCACGCCCCGCAGCAGCGGCGGCCAGTGGTTGGTCAGCGCGTCGTGGCCCATGAACAGGCCGAGGTGGCCGCCGGGGCTGATCCGCCTGACGATCTCGCGGCTCGGCGTCGACGCGTAGTCGGCGAGCGCGAACACCTGGTCGGGCGGGGTGATGTGATCGCTGCGCCCGGCGAGGAGGTTCAGCGGCATGTCGAGCTTGGCCAGGTCGATGTGCCGACCGCGCACCTCGAGCTCGCCGCGCACGAGCTCGTTGCCCATGAACAGGTGGCGAACCACCCACAGATAGAAGCCGCCCGGGATGTCCTGGGTGTGCTTGAACCAGTCCTCGAAGATCCGATAACGGTCGACGTGCTCGGGATCGTCGATGTGGGCGAGCAAGTCGAGCTGACGATGGACCTCGGCGCCCGGGCCGATGGCGATGAATCCCGAGAGCATGTGCTTGCCCTCGAGCACGCCGCCGGCCGAGCGGACGAGCGACTCGTAGAAGGCGAGGTCGCCGCCCGGGGAGATGCAGTTCAGCATGTCGCCGATGACCGGCTGTCCGACGGTGAAGTCGATCGGAGCTCCGGCGATGCTGAGCGTGTTGATCCGCTCGGGCGCCTGCGCGGCGTAGATCGCGGCCAGCCAGCCGCCCTGACAGTCGCCGATCAGGTTGACTCGCCCGCCGCAGTGCTCGATGGCACGGTCGATCACGTCGAGGTAATCGTCGATCGTCACGTTGGCGGTCTCGCGGGTCGCGCCCACCCAGTCGAGCGTGAACGCGCGCGTGAGGCCCGCTTCGCGGATCGCGCCCATCTGGCTCTGCTCGGGCGAGAAGTCGACGATGCAGGAGTCGTGGCCGGCCTGGGGCGGGAGCACGAGCGTCGGCACGAGCCCGCGCGGACCGCCGGAGAGCGAGTAGTCACGCAGGCGCGCCACCGGGGTCTGGAACACCAGTTCGTGCTTGGTGGCCCAGCGCGGGGGCCGACGGTCACCCGTGACGCTCAGCCACCGCTGGACGTCGAGCGGCCGCGGAAACTGCGCCATCGCGGCGTCGAAGACCTCGGCGCCGCCTTCGATCGCGGCCGACCAGCCCTCCAGCCAGACGCCGAGCAGCCCGCCGTGCGCGGGGGCGATGGTGGGGGGGCATGTCGCTGAGCTGGTCATCAAATCCTCCTGCAGGTCATCAAGATCCTCCTGCAAAGAAACGGGCGGCCCCGCCGGAAATACCCACGGGACCGCCCACTAAGCGGAAAATGTGGCGTGCAGCTTACTTCAACAGCGTGCGCGCGGTGCTGGCGTAGGTGTCCGCCACCTCGCGCGCGAAGTTGGTCTGGGTCTCGACGATGCCCTTGAGCCAATCCTGGCCGGTCGAGTCGGCGAGCTTGAGCTCGAGCTCGATCGCGCGGTCGACGACCTTCTCGTACGAATCGAGGTAGGCGTGGCCGGCCTTGCGGTAAGCGGCGGCGAACTGCTCCTGCGCATCGGTCGTGCGCTCGAAGAGGCCGTCGAGGGTGCCGGGGGCGTTCTTGGACTGGGTGCTGGTAGCCATTGCGATGCTCCTGGATGTGTGGTTCGTTCGGCTGACTGCTTGCACGTTAGCAGGCCCGCCGCAACTTAGCAAGCGGTCCTTCCGTTCGACCGAGGCGCCGTTCGTTCGTCCAACCTTGCCACGGTCGTGTCAAGGTTTGTTAGCATCCCGGCGATGCGAGACTTCCTCACCGCCGCGCGCGAGCGCACGATCGTCTTCGACGGGGGCATGGGCGCCACCCTCGAGCAGTTCGACCTCAGCCTCGAGCGCGACTATCGCCTCCCGGGACGCTGCCACGAGGCGCTGGTGCTCAACCGGCCCGACGTCATCGAGGGCGTCCATGCCTCGATGCTCGACGCGGGCGCCGACGTCCTGGAGACCGACACCTTCCAGGCCTCGCGGATCAAGCTCTCCGAGTGGGGCCTGCAGGACCACACCCACGAGATCAACCTCCGCGCCGCCCAGATCGCGCGGGCGGCCGCGGGCGAGGCGCGGTTCGTCTCGGGCGCGATCGGCCCGACGGGCTTCCTCCCCGCCTCCGACGACGCGACGCTCGGTCAGATCAGCTTCGGCGAACTGGTCACGGTGTTCGCCGAGCAGGCGACCGGCCTGCTGCAGGGCGGCGTCGACCTCGTGACGATCGAGACCGTCCAGGACATCCTCGAATGCAAGGCGGCGATCTTCGGGGTACGCGAGGCGTTTACCGAGGTCGGGCGCAGCGTCCCGATCCAGTGCAGCGTGTCGCTGCTGCCCCAGGGCGGCAAGATGCTGCTCGGGACCGACATCGCCGCCGTCCTGGCCACGCTCGAGGCGCTTGGGGTCGATGCGCTCGGGCTCAACTGCTCGACCGGCCCCGAGGACATGCGCGACGCGATCCGCTTCCTCGGCGAGCTGGCCCCGGTCCCCGTCCACTGCATCCCCAACGCCGGCCTCCCGCTCCAGGGACCGAACGGCGAGACGATCTTCCCCGAGGAGCCCGGGCCCCTCGCCGAGGTGCTCGGCGAGTTCGTCGAGCGCTACGGCATCTCGATCGTCGGCGGCTGCTGCGGCACCACCCCCGCCCACATCGAGGCGATCGTCGACCGCGTCGGCGGCCACGAGCCGCCGCCGCGCCCGCGGCGCCGTCCGGCGCACGTCAGCTCGATGATCGCCGCCACGCCGCTCGTCCAGGACCCGCGCCCGACGCTCGTCGGCGAGCGGGTCAACTCGCAGGGCTCGCGCAAGGCCAAGGAGATGCTGCTCGCCGACGACTACGATGGCCTGCTGCTCGTCGCCGAGGACCAGGTCGCGGGCGGCGCCCACGTGCTCGACATCTGCGTGGCGCTGACCGAGCGCCCGGACGAGGCCGACCAGATGGCCGAGGTCGTCAAGCGGATCTCGCTCTCCCAGCCGGCGCCGATCCAGGTCGACTCCACCGAGCCCGAGGTGATCGACGCGGCGCTGCAGCGGATCCCCGGCCGCGCGATCGTCAACTCGATCAACCTCGAGGCCGGCCGCGACAAGCTCGACCGCGTCGTTCCGCTCGCCAGGGCTCACGGCGCGGCGGTGATCGCGCTGACGATCGATGAGGTCGGGATGGCCAAGACCGCCGAGCGCAAGCTCGAGATCGCCCGGCGGATCACCGAGTACTGCTGCGACGAGCACGGCCTGCACCGCGACGCGCTCATCTTCGACTGCCTGACGTTCACGCTGACCACCGGCGACGCCGAGTGGCGCCCGAGCGCGATCGCGACGATCGAGGGCATCCGGGCGGTCAAGCGCGAGCTGCCGGGCGTGCAGACCTCGCTCGGGGTCTCCAACGTCAGCTTCGGCGTCGGCCTGGCGGCTCGCTCGGTGCTCAACAGCGTGTTCCTGCACCACTGCGTCGAGGCGGGCCTGGACCTGGCGATGGTCAACCCGAACCACATCACGCCCTACTCGGAGATCCCGCAGAACGAGCGCGAGCTCGCCGACGACCTCGTCTTCGATCGCTCAGACGTTGCGCTCGAGCGCTTCATCGCGCACTTCGAGGCCAAGGGACCCGAGGCCGACCTCGGCAACGACAAGGCGGACCCGACCGAGGGCATGGAGCCCGAGGAGGCGCTGCACTTCCACATCCTGCGGCGCAAGAAGGACGGCGTCGAGGCGTGGATCGACTCGAGCGTGGAGAAGATCGGCGCCGTTCCGACCCTGAACACGGTGCTGCTCCCGGCGATGAAGGAGGTCGGCGACAAGTTCGGCGCCGGCGAGCTCATCCTGCCGTTCGTCCTGCAGTCGGCCGAGGTGATGAAGAAGGCGGTCGCCCGGCTCGAGCGCTACCTCGACAAGCTCGAGGGCTACACGAAGGGGACGGTCGTCATCGCCACCGTGTTCGGCGACGTGCACGACATCGGCAAGTCGCTGGTCAACACGATCCTGACCAACAACGGCTACACGGTCGTCGACCTCGGCAAGCAGGTGCCGATCTCGACGATCCTCGAGGCCGCGGTGGCGCACCACGCGACCGCGATCGGGCTGAGCGCGCTGCTCGTCTCCACCTCGAAGCAGATGCCGGCCGCAGTCCAGGAGCTGCACGAGCGCCAGCTCGAGTTCCCGGTGCTCATCGGCGGGGCGGCGATCAACCGCAACTTCGGCCTGCGCATCCTCTACCCCAACGGCACCGAGTCCGACGAGATCTACGAGCCCGGCGTCTTCTACTGCAAGGACGCCTTCGACGGCCTGTCCAAGATGGACCAGCTGATCGACGACGAGGCCCGCGAGGCGCTCGTGGCCAAGACCCGGGACGCCGCCCGGCGCCTGCGCGAGCAACCCGACGCCGAGCCCGATGATGCGCCCGATGTCACCGACGCCAGCGTGCGCAGCGCCGCCGCGGTCGACGTCCCGGTCCCCGAGCCGCCGTTCTGGGGCGTGCGCGAGCTCGAGGTCGAACTCGACGAGGTCTACCCCCATCTCGACACCCACGTCCTGTTCAAGCTGCACTGGGGCGGGCGCGGCGTCAAGGGCGAGGAGTGGTCCCGGCTGCTGGCCGAGGACTTCCAGCCCCGCCTTGAGCGGATGTGGCGCGAGCAGGACTATCTCCACCCGCGCGCGCTGCTCGGCTACTTCCCGTGCAACGCCGACGGCAACGAGCTGATCGTCTGGGACCCCGAGGACTTCGACCCCGCCCACCCTCGCGAGCTCGAGCGCCTCGTGTTCCCGCGCCAGCCACGCCACGACCGCATCTGCCTGTCCGACTTCTACCGACCGATCGGCAGCAGCCCGGACGTGGTGGCTTTGCAGGCGGTCACCGCCGGCGACGAGGTCACCGAGCTGCTGGCCTCGCTCGAGTCCGACGGCGAGTTCGCCGAGCAGCTGTTCGTCCACGGCCTCGGCGTCCAGACCGCCGAGGGAATGGCCGAGTGGCTGCACGCGCGGGTGCGCGCCGACTTCGGGATCGCGCCCGCCCAGGGCCGACGCTACTCCTGGGGCTATCCGTCCTGCCCCGAGCAGTCCGAGCTCGAGAAGGTCTTCCGCCTGCTCGACGCGCCCGACATCGGCCTGCGCCTCTCCGGCGGCTACGCCGTCGAGCCCGAGCAGTCGACGCTTGCGATCGTCGCCCACCACCCCCAGGCGGTCTACTTCGGCATGCGCTCGGGGACCCTGCCCCGTACCGACCGCCAGGCCTCCGACGAGCTCATCGCCGGGACCGATAAGGACCCGACCCGCGGGGCCGCGCTCCCCGACGCCGACCCCGAGCCCGCGGAGGCGCCCGCCGGCGAGCCCCGCCTCGAGCCCGCCGCCTGAGCCCCGCCCCCAGCCGCCGCCTGAGCCCCGCCTCCAGCCCACCGCCTCGAGCCCGCCGCCTGAGCCCCGCTTCAGCCCGCCGCCTGAGCCGGGGTCAGCAGTGCGCGGAGCGTCGCCGCGATCTCGCGCGGGCGCTCGTGCAGCTGACGCCAGGTCACGCGCAGCACCCGCCACCCGGCGCCGACGAGGCGGAGGTCTCGGGCCCGGTCGGCCTCGAACGCCGCGCGGGTGAGGTGGGTCGCCGCGCCGTCGACCTCGACCGCGACCGCCGCCTGGCGCCAGACGAAGTCCGGGCGCAGACCCGGCGCGCCGTCGCCGGGGTCGACGTAGGCGTTGACCTCGGGCGCCGGCAGGCCGGCGTCCCGGCACAGCGCGAGGAACCACTCCTCGAGCTCTGACCGGGTGACGGTCGATCCCGCGACGTGGCGCTCGAGCGTCGCGGCGAGCCGATGTGCGGCTCGGGTGGTGCGGTTGCGCTCGATCTGGTCGAGCAGGGCGTCGAGGTCGAAGATGCGCAGCACCTCGGCCTGATCGAGGGCGCGCTCGAGCTGGCGGCCGGGCACCCCCGCCGCGAGGTCGACCAGCGTGCGGGAGACCGTGGTGACGGGGATGCCGTCGACGCGGGTGATGTCCTGCGCCGTCAGATTCACCGAGCGATGGACCTCGATCCCGAGGTGACCATGGGTGCTGCGACCGGGCACGATCACCTCGACCGTCGCCCGGGTGCTCGATCGCAGCCCGTGCAGCTCGGCGGCGGAGCGGTGCGAAAGCGCCGCGCTCGGTCCGCAGGCCAGGACGGCCGCCAGGTCCCGGCCCCGAGCGCTGACCAGCGACGCCGGCACGAGCGCGTATACGCCCCGGTGGAGCCGATGCAGGCGGCCGACGGCGGCGCGTCGGTGCACCGCCCGCTCACTGCACCCGAGCGCGGTGAGATCCGCCAGCGTCAGGATCCCATGCTGGCACGCGGCCACCACGGCAAGCTGGGCATCCAACCGACGCTCAGCGTCGGTTTCTCGCCCCGCCTCTCCCATTCCGCGAGCGTGGCAGGAAAGGTGTCACCCGTGAGTGACGCGGCGTGTCAGTTGAGTCACTGTCAGGCGCGCAGCGCGGTCCGCAGCTCCGCGGGGAGCTCGGCGACCGGGT
This sequence comes from Solirubrobacterales bacterium, assembly GCA_019240115.1. Classification (GTDB taxonomy): domain Bacteria; phylum Actinomycetota; class Thermoleophilia; order Solirubrobacterales; family Solirubrobacteraceae; genus Palsa-465. The sequence goes on from JAFAYV010000040.1 coordinate 41,123, forward strand.
CTGGCGCCGGCTCGAGGGCCGGATCCGGGGCCGGCCCGGGCGCGAGCCCACGTCGTCCGCCGCGCCCACCGGCGCCGTCGCGCCCGCCGGCGCCGTCGCGCCCGCCGGCGCCGTCGCG
>JAFAYV010000097.1 GCA_019240115.1 Solirubrobacterales bacterium
ACCAGCTTCTCGGAGTACTGCTTGCCCTTGTCGGCCGCCTCCTGCGAGACGTCCTTGAGGACCACCTCGATCCCGGCCTTGGCCGACACATAGGCGATCGCGGCGCCCATCATCCCGGCGCCGAGCACGACCATCTTGGTCGGCTTGAAGGTCTCGATCTCCTCCGGACGCCCGCGCGAGCCGGTGGCCCGCTGGAGGTCGAAGAAGAAGGCCTGGATCATGTTCTTGGCCACCTGGCCGGTGACCAGGTCGATGAAGTACCGGCCCTCGATCTCGAGCGCCGAGTCGAAGTCGACCTGCGATCCCTCGACCGCCGCGGCCATGATGTGCTTGGGCGCGGGGTAGTTGGCGCCCTTGATCTGCTTGCGCAGGTTGGCCGGGTAGGCCGGGAGGTTGGCGGCCAGCGACGGCGTCGACGGGGTCCCGCCGGGGATCCGGTAGCCCTTGACGTCCCAGGGCTGCTGGATCTCGTCCTCGCCCGCCGTGGACGCGATCCACCGCTTCGCCGCCGCCAGGAGCTCGTCGCGCGTCGGCACGAGCTCGTCGATCAGCCCGAGCTCGAGCGCCCGGCGCGGGTCCATGCGCTGGCCCTGGAGCAGCACCTGCATGAGCGCGTCGGTGATGCCGAGCATCCGCACGGTGCGCGTCACCCCGCCGGCGCCGGGCAGGAGCCCGAGCGTGACCTCGGGCAGCCCGAGCTGGAGCCGGGGATCGTCGACCGCGATGCGGTGATGGCAGGCGAGCGCGATCTCGAGCCCGCCGCCGAGCGCCGCGCCGTTGATCGCTGCCACGACCGGCCGCCCGAGGGTCTCCAGGCGACGCAGGAGCGCCTTGTTGTCGCGCACCCAGCCGGTGAACTCGGCGGCGTTGTGCTCGTCGACGGACTTCAGCTCGTGCAGGTCGCCGCCGGCGAAGAACGTCTTCTTCGCCGAGGCGACGACGACGCCGGAGATGTCGTCGCGCTCGGCCTCGAGGCGCTCGACGGCGCCCCGCATCGACTCGCCGTAGGCGGCGTTCATCGTGTTCGCCGACTGGTTGGGGTCGTCCAAGGTCAGGATGACGACCCCGTCGTCGTCGCGGTCCCAGCGGATCGTGCCGTTGTCGCTCATCTCGGGCTCCTCTCGCGAGCCGGCGTCAGACGCGCTCGACGACGGTCGCGATGCCCATCCCGCCGCCGACGCACAGCGTGGCCAGCCCGTAGCGCTTGTCCTGGCGCTCGAGCTCGTCGACGAGCGTGCCGAGGATCATCGCTCCGGTCGCCCCGAGCGGATGGCCCATGGCGATCGCGCCGCCGTTGACGTTGACCTTGTCCAGGTCGAGCTCCATGTCGCGCACGAAGCGCAGGACGACGGCCGCGAACGCCTCGTTCATCTCGACGAGGTCGATGTCGTCGATCGTCAGCCCCGCCTTGGCCAGCGCCTTGCGGCTCGCCGGCGCCGGCCCGGTGAGCATGATCGTCGGGTCGATGCCCGCGACCGCGGTGGACAGGATCCGCGCCCGGGCGCGGAGGCCGAGGTCGGCGCCCGTCCGCTCGTTGCCGACGGCCACGAGCGCCGCGCCGTCGACGATCCCCGACGAGTTGCCGGGGGTGTGGACGTGGTTGATCTTCTCGATCCAGTGGTACTTCTGCAGCGCCACGGCGTCGAAGCCGCCCATCTCGCCCATCGTCGCGAACGACGGCTTGAGCTGCGCGAGGCCCTCCGCCGTCGTGTCGGGACGGATGAACTCGTCGGTGTCGAGGACGACGTGGTCGTTGATGTCGAGCACCGGCACCAGCGAGGGGGCGAAGCGGCCCTCCGAGCGCGCCGCGGCTGCGCGCTCCTGCGAGCGCGCGGCGTAGGCGTCGACCTCGTCGCGGCTGAAGTCCTCGACGGTCGCGATCAGGTCGGCGCTCACTCCCTGGGGGATGAAATCGGTCTCCAGGTTGGTCTCTGGGTCCATGATCCACGGGCCGCCGTCGGAGCCGATCGGCACGCGCGACATCGACTCCACGCCCCCGGCGAGCACGAGGTCCTCCCAGCCCGAGGCGACCTTCTGGGCGGCGATGTTGACCGCCTCCAGCCCCGAGGCGCAGAAGCGGTTGAGCTGCACGCCGGCGACCGTGTTCGGCAACCCCGCCTTGATCGCGGCCGTCTTGGCGATGTCGCCGCCCTGGTCGCCGATCGGCGAGACGCATCCGAGCACGACGTCGTCGACGCGACCGGGGTCGAAGTCGGGATTGCGGCTCAGCATCTCGTGCATGAGCCCGACGACGAGATCGACGGGCTTGGTCGTGTACAGCGCGCCCGAGGACTTGCCCTTGCCGCGCGGCGTGCGGATAGCGTCGAAGATGAGCGGTTCGGTCGCGGCCATGGGTCAACTCCTCGATCGATGGGTCTCCTCGACTGTACTGCGGCGCAGCGCGCGCTCAGCCCCCGCGCGTGGCCATCACGAGCGCGGCGCTCGCGCCCCGCAGGGTCAGCTCGAAGACACCGCGACGGGGGACCAGGATCTGCCGGGCCGGCCGTCCAACCCAGCGAGCTTGAGGATCCAGGTGCAGGCCGCCGAGCGTCACGCCGCCCGTCGACTGCGCCGAGCGGGCGAGCAGGCGCATCGCGATCGCCCGCCGTCCGCCGGCGATGCGCAGGCGGACGCGAATCGGGCGCTGCCCACGATCGATGAGCAGCACCGCGAAGCCCCCGCCGTCTCGCTGCACCACCCAGGCGCTGAGCCGGGCGACCGGGCGGGCCCGCACGCGGGCGTCGAGCAGACGCGCGCCGGGGCCGAGCATCCGCGTGAACGCGATCAACCCGTAGAGCAGCGGGCGGGGCCAGACGCCCCGGGCGCTGAACCGAAACGGGGCGTTGATCGAGAACGCGCGCACGTGCAGGTCCGCCGAGCGCACGCCGGCACGCACCATCGCAAAGAGCGCCGACGGCGCCCACAGGGCGGTGGCGAAGGTGTTGCTGACCCCCGCCACGCCGCCGCAGCTGATCGAGTTGAACTCGGTGACGCGCACCGGAACCGCATCGACGGCGGCGAGCCGGACGACGTCGATCAGCGCGCGTTGCACGGGGATCGTGCGGTTGGACAGCAGCCGCTCGATCGTCGGATAGTTGCCGGCGCGCCGCGGCGTGCACGCCGTGTACGGGTAGTCGTGCACGGTGATCGCCGCCGGCCGCGCCGTCGCGCCGTCGAGCAGCGTCGTCGCCCATCGCCGGTTGACGCGCGGCTCGGCGAGCGCGGGACCGAGCAACGGGATCCCCGGAGCGGCGGTGGCGAGCGCGCGCGCGTCGGCATCGTAGGAACGCACGTATCCGGCGGCGGTGAGCGTGGCCGGCAGCCGCCGGATCGCCGGCAGCCCGAGCAGGCGCAGCCCCCACGCCGAGGCGAGGTAGACGTCGGGCTCGTTGCCGATCTCCAGGCCGATCAGGCTGTGGGGCGGGAGCGTGCGCCGCAGGCTGCGCGCGAACGCGGCGTCCTGGCGCGGCATCGCGGTGATGAGGTTCAGGTCGGCGATCACGCGCAGGCCGGCTCGGCGGTCGAGCGCCGCGGTGCCTTGCAGCCAGCCGCGGGTCAGCGGGAACGCCCATCGCGCCAGCCGCCGCCCGGTCGGGTCCCAGATCGCGTGGTCCGAGGAGACGCCGCCGATGCGCAGCAGAAACGGCCCGCCGCCGGGCGCTCGCACGAGCGAGACGATGCGCGCGAACAGTGCCGCGTGACCCGCCTCGTCGGGCAGGCTCCAGTACTCCGTCGAGAACCCGAGGAAGGACTGCGGGATCGCCACCGACGGCCCTCGCACGGGGACCGTGACCGACGCTCGCAGCGGCGGGCGCGCTCGTTGACGCCCGTCGCCGGTGGCGCCGGACCCGGCGACGGTCCCCGCGCGGTCGGCGGGATCGAAGTGCAGGAGATGCAGCGCCCCGGCGGCTGCCGCGACCGTGACCACCATGGCCGTGAGGCGGGGCGCCCATCGCCTCAGACGCGCCGGCACGTTCCAGCCACCGGCGCCCGAGACCGCGCGCGTCCGTCGAGCATCGGATCGGCCATCGGCGCCCAGCATGCCGCAATCCGGGCCGGGAGCGCCTCGCGGCCCGCCGCCCCGTACATTCGGGCGCCATGCTCATCATCAACGGCATCGACGAGCTGCGCCGACGCGTCGGCACCGAGCTCGGCGTCTCAAGCTGGCACGAGATCACCCAGGAGCGGATCGCCGCGTTCGCGGCGGCGACCGACGACTACGAGGAGCTGCACCTCAGCCCCGAGCGCGCCGCCTCCACGCCGTGGGGCGTGACGATCGCCCACGGGCTGTTCACGCTCTCGCTCGGCCCGAAGTTCATGTACGAGATCTACGAGATGCGCGGCCTTTCGTTGTGGCTCAACTACGGCTTCGACCGCGTCCGTTTCGTCTCCCCGGTGCCCGTCGAGTCGCGGGTGCGGATGCGCGCGCAGCTGACCGCCGTCGACGACGTCGAGGGCGGCGTCCGCGCCCGCATCCTCGAGACCTTCGAGATCGACGGCCATGCCAAGCCCGCCTGCGTCGCCGAGTCGGTCGTCGCCTATTTCGATTGAGCTAGTCCGGTTAGGTAGAGTCCGGGCATGACACCGGGGCGACGTGCGGATCGGCGGGGGCCCGCGTCGCGATGACGACGGCGCAGCGGACTGGCCTCGATCACCTGCGCGTGCTCGAGGCCGAGGCGGTGCACATCATGCGCGAGGTCGTCGCCGAGCTCGAGCGTCCGGTGCTGCTGTTCAGCGGCGGCAAGGACTCGATCGTGCTGCTGCGCCTGGCCGAGAAGGCATTCGATCCGATGCCGCTGCCGTTCGGGGTCCTGCACGTCGACACCGGCCACAACTTCGAGGAGGTGCTCGAGTTCCGCGACCGGCGGATCGCCGACGCCGGTCACGACCTCGTCGTGGCCTCGGTGCAGGAGTCGATCGATCGCGGCCGCGTGCACGAGGACGACCCGCACGCCTCGCGCAACCAGCTGCAGACCCGGACGCTGCTCGACGCGATGGAGGACGGCCGCTACGACGCCGCGTTCGGCGGAGGGCGTCGCGACGAGGAGCGGGCCCGGGCCAAGGAGCGGGTGTTCTCCTTCCGCGACGAGTTCGGTCAGTGGGAGCCGCGCGCCCAGCGCGCCGAACCGTGGACGCTGTACAACGGGCGCATCCGGCGCGGCGAGCAGATCCGCGTGTTCCCGATCTCGAACTTCACCGAGCTCGACGTGTGGCACTACATCGCGCTCGAGGAGCTCGAGCTGCCCTCGATCTACTTCGCCCACGAGCGCGAGGTCGTCTCGCGCGACGGGCTCCTGCTCGCGGTCTCGCCCCACGTCCGGCCGCGCGACGGCGAGGCCGTCGAGCGCGCGACCGTGCGCTACCGCACCGTCGGCGATCTCACCGTCACCGGCGCCGTGCGCTCGTCGGCGGCCGACGTCGCCGCGGTCGTCGCCGAGGTGCAGGCCTCGACGCTCTCCGAGCGCGGCGGGACCCGCGCCGACGACCGCACGTCGGAGGCGGCGATGGAGGATCGCAAGCGCGAGGGATACTTTTGAGCGCGACGCTCGCCGCCGGCGACCGGCGCGAGCTGCTGCGCCTGGCCACCGCCGGCTCGGTCGACGACGGCAAGTCGACGCTGATCGGGCGCCTGTTGCTCGACACGCAGCTGCTGGCGACCGATCAGCTCGAGGCGCTCTCCCGCGGCCGCGACGGCGCGCCCGATCTCTCCGCGCTCACCGACGGCCTGCGCGCCGAGCGCGAACAGGGGATCACGATCGACGTCGCCTACCGGTACTTCGCGACCGCGCGCCGGACCTTCATCCTCGCCGACACGCCGGGCCACGAGCGCTACACGCGCAACATGTTCACCGGGGCGTCGACGGCCGATCTCGTGCTCGTGCTCGTCGACGCCCGTGCCGGCGTCGTGACCCAGACGCGCCGTCACGCCCAGATCGCGGCGCTGCTGCGGGTGCCCCACGTCGTCGTCGTCGTCAACAAGATGGATCTCGTCGACTTCTCGCACGCTCGCTTCGACGAGGTCGCCGGCGAGATGCTCGCGCTGTGCGCCGGCATCGGCCTCCCCGATCCGCAGCTGGTGCCGATCAGCGCGCTTGACGGCGACAACGTCGTCGACCGCTCGCCCCGGACCTCGTGGTACGACGGGCCGCCGCTGATCGAGATCCTCGAGACGGTCGACCTCGTCGCCGACCGCGACACCGATCCCGGACGCCTGCGGCTCCCCATCCAGTGGGTGGCGCGCCCAGCTGACCGCGGACGGCGCGTGTACACCGGGCAGCTCGCCACGGGCCGGCTGCGCGCCGGGGACGAGGTCGTGGTCATGCCCTCGGGAGTCCGGACGACGGTCACCTCGGTGCGCACGCTCGATCCGGAGCGCGACGTCGCGATCCCGCCGATGTCGGTCGGCGTCACGATCGCCGACGACGTCGACATCGGCCGCGGCGATCTGCTCGCGTCGCCGGTCGACCCACCGCCCGCGTCCCGGGAGCTCGACACGACGATCTGCTGGATGAGCGAGGAGCGGCTCGCCCCCGGCCGCCGCTACGCGCTCAAGCACACGACGCGCACCGTGCGCACGACGGTGCAGGCGATCCGGGACCGCTGGGATCCCGAGACGCTCGAGGTGTTCGCCGACCCGAGCGCGCTCGCGCTCAACGACATCGGCCGGGTCAGCCTGCGCACGAGCTCGCCCGTGCTGGCCGACCCCTATCGGCGCAACGGCGTCACCGGCGCCTTCATCCTCATCGACGAGCACTCCAACGACACGGTCGGCGCGGGCATCATTCGTGAGGCGCGGGCGGCCACGCCGGTCCGGGAGGGACGCCGCGACGTCACGTGGCATCCCTCGGCGCTCGATCGCGAGGATCGCTGGCGGGGGATCGCCCAGCGCGGTGCGACGGTGTGGCTGACCGGCCTGCCGGCGTCGGGCAAGTCGACGATCGCCGTCGCGCTCGAGCGCCAGCTCGTCGACGCCGGACGCGCCGCCTACCTGCTCGACGGCGACAACATCCGCCATGGCCTGTCCGACGACCTCGGCTTCTCGCCCGGCGACCGGGCCGAGCACATCCGCCGCGTGGGGCAGGTGGCACGCCTGTTCGCGGACTCGGGCACGGTGGCCGTGTTGTCGCTGATCTCGCCGATGGAGTCCGACCGCGCCGACATGCGCCGCGCCCACGCCGAGGCCGGCCTCTCCTTCCTGGAGGTGTTCGTCGACACGCCGGTGCAGGAGTGCGAGCGGCGCGACCCCAAGGGCCTGTACGCGCGCGCCCGGGCCGGC
>JAFAYV010000044.1 GCA_019240115.1 Solirubrobacterales bacterium
CCGGCGGCGGCACCGCGACCGGCGGCGGCACCGCGACCGGCGGCGGCACCGCGGCCGACGGCGGCACCGCGACCGGCGGCGGCACCGCGGCCAGTGGCACCGCGGCCGGCGGCGACTGCACCTGGTGCCCTGCGGTTCGCTCGTCGACGTGCCCCTGGGTGTCGTTCGTCACGCCCATCACCACACACAACGCCGGACGCTCCGCCGTTTTCACGAGCCGTCGCGCCGAGCCAGGCGCATCGTCGGCGCCCTCGAGCGGTCAGCCGGCGGTCAGCACGAGCACCCAGTCGGTCCCGTGCCCGGCGTTCTGGCCGGGCGGGACGAACTGGCGCCGGCCGGCGTTGCGCAGGCGGTCGGCGCTCGGCCGGTAGCGGCCGTCGGTCGGGTCATACCACTGGGCGCGGGTCGGCCCGGCCATGCGCGACATGTCGACGATGATCGGCGCCCCCGAGGGGACGTAGGCGATCGCCAGACGCCCGTCGGGCGTGCGTGCGGCGGTGACGTACGTGCTGGCGTTCGTGTTCGCGGTGGGGTCGAAGGCGCCGTAGCCGCCGACGACGAGGCCATGGCGGATGTCGGGCACGAGTCGATACCACGGACGCCCGGCGAACAGCCGCGTGGCGAGCGCGAGCTGGCGCGTTCCCGCGGTCACGACGTGCTGTTGCCAGCCCTGCGCGAACGGCCAGATCCAGTGGTTGCCGTAGAGCTGTCCGGTGGCGCCGGAGAGCAGCGTCCAGTACTCCTCGCGGCGCAGCGTCTCGGGTCCCGTGTACTGGTACTCGCCGTCGTAGCTGGCCTCGACCATGAACACCGGCAGGTGGTCGCGGCGCTCGTACTCGCCCAGCACCGCCGCGTAGGTGGTCTCAAACTCGAACGGATAGGCGGCGTCGAGCGAGATGAGCGGGCGCCAGCGCGGGTCCGACAGCGAGCCGACGAGGTTGGGCGGGGACAGCTCGACCGTCTGGGGCGCCTGAGGGCTGACGCTGCGGATGCCGCGGGCGACCGCGAGCGCCGCCTCGTCGTCGGTGGGATCGGTCGCGTTGGCGAAGTCGTTGCCGCTTAGCCACACGATGTTCGTGAAGCGGCGGAAGCGAGTCGCGACGTAGCGACCGTAGCGGTAGTCGGCGGCTCGGCCGTTGGCGCGCAGGACGTTCAGCCAGCCGCCCGTCTCGATCGGGTCGAGGAACACCGCGATGTGATCACGCGCGGCCGCGGTGAGGATCTGCGCCGCGCGATCGAAGTACGCGGGGTTCGGCGTCGAGAGGTCTCCGGGCGTGCGGAAGGGCACGATGCCGTCGTAGGTCGCGCCGTTTGCCCGCCCCCCGGTGTAGCTGTCGTCGAGCAGCTCGATCCAGGCGGCGTTGAACCCCTGGCGCTCGCGCTCGGCGAGGAAGCCATCGGCATCGGCGACCGAGAGGTTGACGATCAGCGAGTGCGGCGAGTCGCCCACGATGAGAAACGGTCGCCCGCGCTGGTCGACGAGATAGCGGCGGTTCGCCGACATCTTCAGCGGGAACGCCGGTCCCGCCGGGGCGGTCCGGGCGTGCGCGCGGGTGGCCGCGGCGCCCGCCCGCGCGGCCCGCGGGTGCGCCGGCGTCGAGGATGCGGTCACCGCGAGGACGATGACCGCGAGCACGGCGAGCGCGAGGACCGTGGCGACGCCCTGCACGCGCCCGTCGCGCAGCCACTCGCGCGGGTCGGTGCGTCGCACCAGCTCCCGCACCTCAGCCCCGCGCACCGGCCAGCTCCAGCTCCGCCAGCAGGGTGGCCGCGACCGCGGGCGGCGCGAACAGGCGCTCGGCCTCGGCGCGCGCGATCCCGGCCAGCTCGTCGCGGCGCTCGTCGGCGATCGCGAGCACGTCGCGGACGGCGTGCTCGAAGGCGTCGGCGTCGCCGTTGGCGAACACCGTGCAGACGCGGGGGTCGAGCCCGTCCACGGCGCCCACCTCGTCGCTGGCCACGACCGGCGTCCCGCAGGCGAGCGCCTCGCCGACGGTGAGCGCGAACGGCTCGTAGCGACTCGGCTGCAGCACCGCCGCCGCCTCGCGGTACATCTCGGTCAGCCGCTCGGGCTCGACGCCGCCGAGGTAGCTGGCCACGCCCGGATGCAGTCCCGCCAGCAGCCCGGTGTAGTCCGACCAGGTCGTGCGCCCGCCGATGACCACGATCTCGACCTGGCCCTCGAGGTCGGCGAGCCGGTGCGAGAGGTCGACGACCATCTCGACCCCCTTGCGCACCGCGATCCGCGAGACGTAGAGCAGCTGCAGCGGCCGCTGGGTGCGACGCGGGCGCGCGAGCTCGAAGCGGTCGAGATCGATCGGGTTGACGACAACGCCGAGGCGCTCGGGCGAGATCCGGTAGTCGGTCGCCAGATGCTCGGAGAAGCGCCGGCTGACGCCGAGCACCCGCGCCGCCTGGGGCAGGTCGCGCCGCTGGATGGCGGCGCGCAGCGCCAGCACCGCGGCGACGAGCGCGCGGCGCAGCGGGGGCTCGAGCGCCCGCGCGAAGTGCGCCTCGCGCCGATGCCAGCGCAGCTCGCCGGCGGCGTGGGTGGAGGGGTGCACGACGATCGGGGGCAGCACGTCGCGCAGCCCGCGCAGGCCGCCGAGCTCGGACTGCGAGAACTGGTAGACGACGTCGTAGGGCTCGCGCGCGTGGTGCTCGGCGATCGACCGGGCCAGCCCCCACTGGGCGCGCAGGCGGAACATGTAGCCGCTGAGAAAGGCCATCATCGGTACCCGGTTATACCAGCGGCCCCACCGCCACTTGGTCGGGCGCAGCACGAACCGCAGTCCCTCGATGCCCTGCAGGGCACGCGGGACCTGATCGGGGCCGACGTCGAGGAAGCAGTCGATCTCGGCGCCCGCGCGCGCGAGCTCGCGCAGCAGCTGGGTTCCGACGTACGGCGCGCCGCCGTCCTCGGTCGGCGTCGGCCCGAGCCACGCGATCCTCACTGCGGCCCTCCCTCGGGACCCCGCGAGCGGCCTCCGGGGAGCCGACGGCGCAGCTTGGCCAGCTTGGGGCCGAACACCCGTCCGAGCTGCTCGACGAGCAGCCGTCCGTCGCTCGGCCGCAGCACGAGCAGGCCCCGCAGCGAGACCCCGAGCTTGCGCCGCGAGGCGAAGGCGAGCACCGAGAAGCTCGTCGAGTAGGCGACGAGGCTGACGAGCGCCGCCCCTTCGCCGCCCATCGACGGCAGCAGCAGGATGAGGCCGGGGATCGTGATGCAGATCGCGGCGATCTCGGCCAGGGCCGCCCACCCCGGGTGCCCGGTGCTCGTCACCGCGCTGGAGAGCACCGCAGAGGCGGTCAGCGGGATGCCGGCGCCGAGCAGGATCCAGATCATCGGGACCGCGCCCTTGAACGAGGAGCCGAACACGAGCGGGACCACCACCGGGCTCGCGACCGCGACCCCGATGCTGACGACGAGCACGCCGAGGAGCACGGTGCGCACGACCTTCTCGATCAGGTCGGTGCTTCCGGTGGCGAAGCGCGGCATCGTTCCCGAGGTCAGCGCGGTCGCGAAGGGATTGACGAGCACGCCCGAGGCGGTGACCGCGATCGCGTAGAGCCCGAGCTCGGCCGGGTTGACCAGCCGGGTCATGAGCAGCTGGTCGAAGCGGACGTTGACGAGTTGCCCGATGCCCGCCGCCCACGCGCGCAGCCCGAACGGCACGCCCTCGCGCACCACCTGGCGATCGAAGCGCAGCGGCCGGTAGCGGCGCGCGAACGGGACGAGGAAGACGATCGGCAGCGTCCCGCCGCCGATCGACAGGATCGCCGCCGAGGCGACGGTCAGATGGCCGATGAGGAAGAGCACGACGACGCCGACGATGAGCACGATCGGCGAGCAGAGCCGATAGGCGATGACCGGGCCCCAGCGGTTCTCGCCGACGCAGGTGTCGGTGATGACCTGGTTGACGAAGGCGAGCGGGAGGATCGCGAAGCCGATGAACACCCACCTCGAGACAACGTGATGCGAGCCGCCGACAAGATGGCCGACGAGGGGGCCGATGCCGATCGCCACCGCGCCGAGGAAAAGGTAGACGGCGCCGATCGTGCCGACCACGGTGCCCGGTCGCCGGCCGGTGGCCACGGCGCGGAAGGTGTACATGCTGAGGCCCAGGGTCAGCATGATCGGAGCGAGGCTCAGCGGCGCGGTGATCGCCGCCAGCTCGCCGCGACCCGTCGGGCCCAGCGCGCGCGCCTGGAGCGGCGCGGTGACGATCCCGGCGGCGACGAGCGCGAAGTTGGCGGCGGTCAGCTTGCTGATGACCGAGGCGAGCCGCGGCGGCTTGGCCGTGCCGCCCTCGGCCTCGCGCGGCGGCGCATCGGAGGCGCCGGCCTCGCCGTCGGACTTGACCGCGGTGAAGCTCATGATCGGATCGTCGCCTGCGCGCGTGCCGAGGCAGCGCCGTCGGGCCGTCCGAGGAGCTCTCGGTAGATCGTCAGCAGCCGCTCGCTCTGGCGGGCCGAGCCCGCCTCCTCGACGAAGCGCCGGCAGGCGCGGGGATCGACCCGCGCCGCCCGGCGGCAGGCGTCAGCGAGCGACGAGCCGGCGCTCCAGATCGCGCCGGCGCCGGTGCGCTCGATCACACCCGCCCAGCCCGAGGCGCGCGTGGTCACGACCGGCACGCCCCGCGACAGCCCCTCGAGGACCGCGACCGGGGCCGGATCGAAGGTCGTCGGGGCGACGAGCACGTCGCAGGCCGCCAGCAGCCCCTCGGGCTCCACGAAGCCGAGCCCGGGGCGGTCGCCCGCGGTGACCTGCTCGGATCCGGGTCCGGCGAAGAGGAGGTCGAGCTCGGGCTCGCCGGCGAGCGCGAGCGCCTCGCGGAAACCCTTGCGCTCGTCGACGCCACCGAGAAAGCCGACCGTCAGGCGGTCGGCATCGACGACGAACCGGGCGCGCGCCTCGCGGCGCCGGGCGTCGGTCGGCGGCTGCCACGGCGGCGCCGACGGCGAGACGACCCAGCCGCCGCGCGGCTCGCCGTAGAGCCGGCGGAACTCGTCGCGCAGCAGCTCGGAGACGAACGACAGATGGGTGCGCCGGACGATCCGGCGATGGAGGCGATCGTCGAGCAGGAGCGTCGCGCGCGCCTGGACGGCGCGCAGGCGCGCCTCGGCCCCCCGTGCCGGCGGCTCGCCGCCTCGCTCGTGGGCGGCGCGGGCGATCATGTGCGAGGTGTGCAGGTCGGCGACGTCGGCGAGGGTCGGCGCGTGGACGTGGATCAGGTCGGCGCGGACCGCGCGCAGCGCGCGCCGAGCCCGCCGCGACCATTCGAGGTGCTCGGGGAGCTTGGACAGCCCGGAGGGATTGCGCACCTCGATCACCTGCTCGGCGCCCGCGCGCAAGTCGTCGGGCACGTTGTCGCCGATGATGGCAAGCCGCCAGCCGGCGTCGAGCACGAAGTGCGAGAAGCTGTTCACGACGGCACCCATGCCCGTCGGGCCGGCGAAGTTGTCGTGCACGAGCGCGATCAGCGGCACGTCGGAGCGGTGGGCGGCGGGCGCCATCAGTGCGCTTCCGCGGTCAGCGCGTGCAGCTCGTCCTCGAGCGCGCGCGTCATCGCGGCGGCGTCGAAGCGCTCGACGGCGAGCCGTCGACCCGCGGCGGCGATCCGCGCCCGCAGCGGCGCGTCGCCGAGCAGGCGGGCGACGGCGGCGGCGAGCGGCGCCGGCTCGGGACGGTCGACGAGCAGGCCGTCGACCTCGGGGTCGATGATCTCCAGCGGCCCCCCGCTCGCGGTCGCGACAACGGGCACGCCCTGGGCCATGGCCTCGAGCACGACGATCCCGAACGGCTCGACGTCGGAGGCCGAGACCATGACGTCCATCGCGCCGATGTAGGGACGGGCGTCGTCGACCTGGCCGGTCATCGTCACCCGGTCGCGCACCCCCAGCTCGCCCGCGAGCGCCTCGAGCTCGTCCGCAAAGCCGGCGCTGAAGCCATGCGCGGTGCCGCCCACGATCAGCCCGTGGACGTCGTGGCCGTCGTCGAGCAGGCGGCGCAGCGCCCGCAGGAAGCGATGCTGGCCCTTCCACGGCTGCAGGCGGCCGACGATCCCGATCACGCGGCGGCCCGCCGGGATCCCGAGCCCGACCGGCTCCACCCGCTCGGTCCGCACCCCTGGATGCACGACGAACGTCCGCCGGTGGGGGCGCAGCGCGCCCTGGGCGCGGGCCGCCAGGCCCGACGAGCAGCCGACCGCGCGCGACGGCAGCGCGGTGGCGAGGCGGTCCATCCAGTGCGACTCCGGGACGCCGTGCTGCCACCACACGATCCGATCGCCGCGGCGCGCGCCGGCCGCCGCGGGGGCGCCGTAGAGCTGGGCCTTGGGATGCCAGTTGAGGACGAGGTCGGGCTGCTCGGCGGCGATCAGCGTCCGCAGCGCCCGGATCGTGCGTCCGGTGGCGCGCGCGTCGCGCAGGCGACCGCACGGCACCGCGTACGTCGTCACCCCCGAGCCGCGCAGCTCATGCTCGAACGGCCCGGGCTCCAGGCAGGCGACGCTGTAGCGCACCCGCGTGCGATCGCCGCGGGTCACCGCCAGCCACAGCATCTGCTCGGCGCCGCCGAGCCGCTGCGACCACGGCACGCACACGAACACGCGCAGCGGCTCAGGCATCGAGCACCCCGAGCAGGCGCTCGGCGAGCACCGGCCAGTCGAAGCACCGCTCGTAGAGCGCCCGTCCGGCGGCGCCGAGTCGCGCGCGCCGCTCCGGGTCGTCGGCGAGCGCCGCGGCGGCGTCGGCGAAGTCCTCCGGCGCGTCGGGCCCGGTCAGCGTCAGCTCGGGCGCCCTCGTCAGGACGTCGTCGGAGAGGTGCCCCGCGGTCCCGAGCACCGGGACGCCGTTCTGCAGCGCCGCCATGACCGTCGTGCGCCGGGTCGAGACGCCGTCGCGATACGGGGCGAGGAAGATGTCGGAGGCGGCGATGTGCTCGGCGACCTCGCGCTCGTCGAGGAAGCCGGTGGCGCACAGCTCGACGTCGCCGCCCAGCGGCCGGCGGCCGGGCTCACCGGGCCCGAGGTCGAACAGCAGCACGCGCCGCCGCGCGCCGATCGCCTGCGCCGCCCCGAGCACGTGCTCGGCGAGCCGTCCCGGGTGGCGCAGCCCCATGCAGCTGAGCACGATCGTGTCCTCGTCGGCTCCGAGTCGCTCGCGCGCGGGAACGCGAGCCGTCCGCGCGTCGGGCAGGTTGGAGGCGACCGGCAGGTGGTGGACCGGTGCTCGCCCGCCCCGCCCGCCTCGCCCGCTCCGGCGCAGCCGCTCGGTCCAGGGCTGGATCGAGCACAGGCAGACGTCGGCGCACGCCTGCACGGCGCGCAGCTGGCCGCGCTGCCAGCCCCCCATCAGGACCCATGAGGGACTGTTCATGTCGACGTAGGTCTCGTGGAACATGACCGCGATCCGGGGTCGGCCGGGCCGGCGTCGCAGGCCGGCGAGGAACCTCGGGAGCCCGGGGGCGAAGCCCCAGCGTCCGAACGAGAACGGGTTGTACTGGAGCACCACCGCATCCAACGCGTCAAGCCTGCACTCGCTCGCGGGCGCGACGGGTCGACCATCGGTCCACTCCCAGATCTCGGCGGCGACGCCGAGCTCGCGCAGCGAGCGCCCGAGCCGGTGCGTGTAGTCCCGGATGCCGTCGGCCTGGCTGTCCGAGCGGGCGACGATCAGCCCGATGCGCCGCGTCCGCGCGACGGGTCCACCCCGCGTCCCCGGCGCGCCGAGCGCTGCGCCACCGATCAGCCCGGGCGCCACTTCGTCGAGGGTCTCAGGCATGGGCCAGCTCGAGGCGCGACCGGCGCGTGGACCGGATCGCGGTCGGCGCGGCGCCGGCGCCGGCGGCGGCACGGCGCGGGCGATCGACGAGCCACCAGGCGATGATGCCCGCGGCCAGCCACAGGTACGGGGCGTTCGGCGGGGACGTGGTGTTGACGCCGACCAGCCAGTTGACCGCGAAGCCGAACAGCGGCGCCGCCACCCCCGCCATCAGCAGCACGACCCGGCGATCGGGTTCTCGCCGCAGCCCGCGCAGGAGCGTGCGGCAGAGCGCCGCCTGGAAGGCGAGGAAGAGCACGAGCCCCGGGATCCCGAGCTCGACGACGAGGAACGTGAACTGGCTCTCGGCGTTGTAGACCGCCGAGTTCTGCCCGCCGACCTTGGAGGCGGCCGGCCCGACGGTGCCCAGGCCCGCGCCGAGCGGGATGTCGTTGATGTAGGTGAACGTCTCGCCCCACGTCGAGGCGCGCGATTGCACGGTCGTCGACGCGGCTCGGCCGGGCGCGATCGAGCTGTAGCGATCGAAGGCGGTGCTCTGGAAGGAGCCGACCACCACCACGGTGACCCCGACGAACGCGATGATCAGCGCGAGTCCGACGACCGCGCGCTTGGCCTGGCCGCCGGCGCCGGTCAGCGCGAGCATGGCCACGAGGGTGACGACCGCGGTGATCACCGAGCTGCGCGACTCCGAGGTCAGCACGCCGGCCGAGGCGCCGATCAGGCCGAGCACGATGAGCGCCATCAGCCACCGCCGCCGCCAGTAGGTCAAGAGCAGGACGACCCCGCCGGGCAACGCGACCGCCCCGAGGATGCCGCCGAAGCCCATGTCGGAGCCGAGGCCCGGGGGACGCAGCTCGGTCTTGCCGTTGGCCGCGGTGAACGTCCGGGCGTCCATGCCCTCGGCGAGCTGCTGATAGCCCGGTCCCCAGCCGGCGAGCTGGGCGGGGCTCAGCGTGCTCTGGTAGGCCGCCACCGCCCCGTTGATCGCCGCCACCGCGAGCAGCAGCGCGAACAGCGCATGCAGGGAGCGGCGGTCGCGGAGCACCGCGTAGCCGAGGAAGAACAGCGGGACGAACTCGAGGTGCTGGCGCAGCGCCGCGATCGAGTGGGCCAGCGAGCGGTCGGCGGGGTTGGCGAGCTGGACGACCACGACGAGGCCCCAGGCGACGATCCAGCCGGTCATCGCCGGGCGGCGCCGGGGCGCGCGCGAGTGCAGGAGCGCGCCGATCGCGGCGGCGTAGAGGACCACGTCGCGACCGAGGGAGATGACCGTCGAGCCGCTCTGCAGCTTGAGCGCGCCATCGAGGAGCCCGAGGTAGAGCAGGACGACGGCGAGCGCGACGCCCGTGCGTCGCGTGACCGCCAGCCATCCCGGGACCACCGCCACCACCCCGACGAGCGGGAGCGGAACGCCGTACCCCGGGGCCTTGAACGCCAGCCACAGGCCCGCGAGGACCGTCAGGACGGCCCCCGCGGCGGTGGCGATCGCCCGCCGCGACCTCCACGTCCCCGGATCGTGGAGGCCGCGCGCGATCAGGGATCGCCCCTGGTGGTAGGACGCGCCTCTGCTGACCGCGGCCACTAGTGGTCGAGCGGCCACTGGCTCAGGAGGTCGCCGACAGGTAGTACTGGCGGCCGACCTCGAGGTCCTCGCGTACGCCGTTGGCCACGACGCCGAGCACCGTGACGCTCGGCACGCGCTCGAGCGCCTGGCGGCAGCGCTGGGCCGCGTCCCGGGTGGTGAACTGCGAACGGGCGACGACGACGACGGCGTCGGCCATGCGCGCGACCGGGATCGCGTCCGAGACGGCGAGGATCGGCGGCGAGTCGATGAGCACGACGTCGTAGGCCTCGGCGGCCTCGGCGAGCAGCGCGCCGAACTTCTCCGAGCCCAGCAGCGCGCCCGGATCCGAGGTGCCGCTGCCCGCGGTCAGCACCTGCAGGCAGGGGCCGCGGTCGCCGTCGCCGGCCGGGGGACGGCCACTGCCGCCACGACCGCTTCGCGGCGGATCGAGGAAGGCGACAGCGTCGCCGGAGGCGTTGATCTCGGGGTCGAAGGCCGGCTGCAGCCCGCCGCCGGGCTCGTAGTCCTGGACGGCCTCGGACAGCGGGATGGCCGAGCGCAGCACGTCGGACAGGCCCGGTGCGAGCGTTGCCGAGAACAGCTGGTGGACCATCGGCCGGCGCAGGTCGGCGTCGATGATGAGCACCCGGCGGGCGCTCTCGAAGTAGCCGAGGGCGAGGCTCTTGACCACGGTGCTCTTGCCCTCGCCCGACATCGCGCTCGTGACCAGCAGCGTCTTGGGGCTGTCGCCGAGGCTGGCGCCGTGATCCAGCGCGGTGCGCAGGCCGCGCGCGCCCTCCATGACGCCGACCGGCAGGCGGGCGTCGGCGCGCGGGGCGAGCGCCCGCTGAGAGGTCTGCGGGATCGCCGCCAGCACCGGAAGGCCGTACTCCATCTCGACCACAGGGTCGCGCAGCCGCCGGTCAAACGCCTCCATCGCCTGGATGAGCACCCACGCGAGTACGAGCCCGAGGACGGCCGCGAACAGCGCGTTGCGAGCAGGGCTCGAGGTCGCGCCGGCGGTCGTCGGAGCCGACGCCGCGCTTGTCACCTGGATGTTCGGCGGCGCCGCGGCGCTCAGCTGCAGGCTCTGCAGCTGACTCTGCAGGTTGGCCCGCGCGGTCTGATTGGACAGCGTGTGGGGCAGCGCGGCCAGCTGCGAGCTCACCGTCGCCTCCTCGGCCTCCAGGTACTGCTTGGTCTGGGTCTGGTCGAGCTGGGTGAACGCGGACGCGAAGCCGTTGGCGACCCGCGCGGCGGTGTTTGGGTTGCCGGCCTTGGCGGCGATCGTGACGAAGTCCGAGACCTGCGAGGGGGTGACGGTGATCGTGCCGAGCAGCGCCGCGGCGTCACCGGGGTAGTGGATCTGCGACTTGACCGTCTCGGCCACGCCCTTGGTCTGCAGCAGCGTCGCCTCGTTGGCCAGCGCCCGGGCCGGGTCGGTCTCCGGATCGATGCCCGACACCGTGGTCGACCCGGATCCGGCGGCGCGCACGAACACCTCGGCGCTCGCCGTGTAGGTCGGCTTCTGGTGCTTGTAGTACACATAGGTGCCGGCCGTGATGACGGCGACGATCAGGACGATCAGCTTCCAGTGGCGCTTGTACGGCTCGAGCTTCTGCCGGACGTCGCGATTCTCGGTCTCCATCGGTACCTCGTATTCAGTCGCTGGCACGGTGTAGGCGAGCCCGGGCGGCGGAGCCGACCTCGCTCACGAAGTTAAAGACGCCACGTTGCTGGCGGCGAAGGTCGAAACTGGGGGATGCCTCGGGGATACAACGTTGCCGGAGCGCGATCTCGTCGCGGTCGAGCGCTGAGAGCAGTCGGGCGAGCCCGCGGACGTAGGCGGGATCCCACGGCGAGCTGCCCTCGATCCGCCACAGCCAGCCCTCGTCGAGGTCGTAGGCGAACGGCAGCCGCCCGGTGAGTACCGGCAGCGAGGCGCCGAGATACTCGCTGAGCTTCGTCGAGTAGCGCAGCGCGCCGACCTCGTCGAGGCTCTGGGGGAGGCTGGCCGCGTCCATGGCGCACATCGCGGCGAGCGCCCGCTCGGACTCGAGGCGGCCGCAGAGCAGGATCCGGTCGTCCTCGCCGGCGAGCTCGCGCAGCCGGGGCAGGCCGTCGCCGTCGCCGACGATCACGAAGCGCAGGTCGCGCCGGCCGGTCAGCCGCGCGGCCTGGACGAGCTCGAGCCCGTAGCTGTAGCGACGCCGGTGGCTCCAGTTCAGCGAGCCGACGAGTCCGACGACGATGGCCTCCTCGGGGATGCTCCACTCGCGGCGGAACGCCCGGCGCAGCTCGCGCCGGCGCTCGGGGGTCGGCTGGGCCGCCCAGTGCGCGGCGGTCATGCCGGTCGGGGCGCCGAGCGTGATCGCGCGGCCCACGAGGTACGGGGTCCAGCCGATGAAGCCGGCCGACAGGCGGCAGAGGAGGCGCTCGTAGAGGCGGCCGGGGGGTGCCAGCCAGCGGCGCTGCAGCGCGAGGTAGGGGCCGACCGCGTCCCCGCTGGAGACGACGTAGGCCTGTCCGGCAAGAGCGCGCGCGGCGATCACGGCGGCGCCGCCGGCGATGCCGGTGCCCTCCATGACGACGACGTCGGGGCGCTCGCGCAGCAGGCGCCGGAACAGCTGCACGCCCGCGCGGGCCTTGCCTCCGGCGCGATCGAAGGGCAGCCGCGTCGGGTGCAGCGGCGCGAGCAGGGTCGCGATGCGCGCCTCGTCGGAGCTGCCGTCGCCCTGGGTGGCGACGTAGGCGACCCGCGGCCCCGAGGACGGGTCCGACGCCGGGGTCGACGCGCCGGCGAGCGGGTGCGGTGAAGGCGTGGCGGCGAGGTCCATGGCGATGATGACCCGATCGGGTCGGTCTGTAGGAGCAACGCCCCGCGGCTGGGAAAACTCCCGTCCGTTCCTGGAACCTTTCAGGGCTCACAAGCGGGCGCTCGCGGCCCTCGTTGTTATCGGTGATGTGCGGCATCTGCGCTCATACCTGTGACCCCGCGGGCGACGCCGTCGCGCGCATGAACGCCGAGATCGTCCACCGGGGCCCCGACGACGCCGGGGTCCACGTCGACCCGGGGTCCGGGGTCGCGCTCGGGGCGCGACGGCTGAGCATCATCGACCTCGCCGACGGCCACCAGCCGGTGATCAACGAGACCGGGACGGTCGCCGGCGCGCTGAACGGCGAGATCTACAACTTCGAGAGCCTGCGCGAGGAGCTGCTGCGCGCCGGCCACCGGCTGCGCAGCCGCTGCGACACCGAGGTGCTCGTCCATCTCTACGAGGAGCACGGGCCCGACATGGTCCACGCGCTCGAGGGCATGTACGCGTTCGTCATCTGGGACGCGCAGCGGCGCCGCCTGCTCGCCGCCCGCGACCGGTTCGGCGAGAAGCCGCTGTTCTACGTCGCCCGCGGGCGCGAGCTCGTCCTCGCCTCCGAGGCGACCGCGCTGACCCGCACCGGCCAGGCGTCATCGGCGGTGTCGGCGGCGGCGCTCGACGAGTACTTCGTACTCGGCTACGTCCAGGCGCCGCGGAGCATCTTCGCCGAGATCCGCCAGCTGCCGCCCGCGCACCTGCTGACCTGGAGCCAGGAGCGCCCGCATCCCTCGGTGACGCGCTACTGGTCGCCCCCGGCGCCGAGCGGCGAGCCGACCGAGGAGCCGTTCGCCGAGCTCGTCGACGAGGCCGAGGAGCTGCTCGCGCGCTCGATGCGGGGACGCCTGCACGCCGACGTCCCGGTCGGCCTGTTCCTGTCCGGCGGCGTCGACTCCGCGCTCGTCGGGGCCTTCGCCGCCGATCAGATCTCGGGCACGCTGAAGACGTTCACCGTCGGTTACGACGTCGGCGGCACGAGCGAGGCGGTCCCCGCGCGAGCGCTCGCCGCGGCGCTGCACTCCGATCACCACGAGCTCGTCCTCACCGGGTCAGAGATGGCGGTCCGGGCACCGGCGACGCTCGCCCGGCTCGATCAGCCGCTCGCCGACCAGGCCTTCGTGCCGCTGCACCTGCTGGCCGCCCAGGCGCGCCGGGAGGTCACCGTCGTGGTCGGGGGCGAGGGCTCGGACGAGCTCTTCGGCGGCTACCCGCGGGTGCGCTGGATGGACCTCGCCGGGCGGATGGCCCGGCGCCTGCCCGATTCGGCGCTGCGCAGCGTCGGCGCCGCCTCGCGGAGGCTGCCGGCCGGCGGCCGCGCCGGACGTTTCGCGCAGATGCTCGCGACCCGCTCGCTCGCCGAGCGCCATCTCGGCTGCGTGACCGCCGGGCGGCCCGGGACGCGGGCGAGCGTCTACGGGCCCGCGCTGGCGCCGCTCGCCGACTCCGATCTCGCGCGCGGCTGGGGGGTGGAGCAGGTCCCCGGCCGCCACGCCGCCGCCGACCTCATGCGGCTGGACCAGACGCGCTGGCTGCCCGACGACGTCCTGGCCAAGGCCGACCGCGCGACGATGCTGACCTCGCTCGAGATGCGCACGCCGTTCCTGCATCGCGAGCTCGGCGAGTTCGCCGCCTCGCTGCCCGCCGAGACCCATCTCGCCGACGACGGCAAGGCGATCGTGCGGGCGCTCGTGCGCCGCCGCATCGGCCCCGAGTTCGCCAAGCGGGCCAAGCGCCCGTTCGCGGTCCCGGTCGGCGACTGGCTGCGCGGGTCGCTCGGCGCGACGCTCGGCGAGCAGGTCGCCGGCAGCGCGCTGTACCGCGACGGCTGGTTCGCCGCCGAGCCGGTCGGGCGCCTGCTCGCCGCCCACCGGCGCGGCGAGGCCGACCATTCCGCGGTGCTGTGGCCGCTGTTCTCGCTCGGATGCTGGTGGGAGGCGCAGGAGTGAGTGCTCCCCGGGTGCTGATGATCACGCCGGACTTCCCCCCGCAGCGGGGCGGGATCCAGCTGCTCGCCCACCGGATCGCCGCCCACCTGCGCGAGAGCACCGTCCGGGTGCTGACGCTCGGCCACGCCGAGGCCGGGCCGTGGGATCGCCGAGAGGGCCTCGACGTCGTCCGGGTCGCGGGGGAGGGCTCGCATCGCGCCGACGTCGCGCGTCTGAACGCCGCCGCGCTGCGCGAGGCTCGCCGCTTCGGGCCCGACGTCGTGCTCTGCATGCACATCTGCGTCGCGCCGGCCGCGACCGCGATCCGTCAGGCGTTCCGCGTGCCGGTGCTGACCTACATGTACGCGCGCGAGGTGGCGGCGAGCCGCCGCCTGGCCGAGCTCTCGGTGCGAATCTCCGACCGCGTGGTCGCGATCAGCCGCTACACCGCGCGGATCGCCGAGGACCTCGGCGCGCGCCGCGTGAGCCTGATCACCCCGGGCGTCGATGCCGAGCCAGCGACGTCGGGGTCGACTCAGCGCCTGCAGCGGCCCACGGTGCTGACGGTCAGCCGGATGACCGAGCGCTACAAGGGCCACGACGTCATGATCCGCGCGCTGCCGCTCATCCGCACGCACGTGCCCGACGTGCAGTGGGCGGTCGTCGGCGACGGCGCGCTACGCGGCTCGCTGCAGCGTCTCGCGGAGGCCAACGGCGTCGCCGACGCGGTGCTGATGCGCGGCGCGGTGGACGACGCCGAGCGCGACCGCTGGCTCGACACCGCGCATGTGTTCGCGATGCCCAGTCGCGTGCCCGCGGGCGACCGCGCGGGGGAGGGGTTCGGGATCGTCTACCTCGAGGCCGGCGTGCACGGGCTGCCGGTCGTCGCCGGCGCCGGCGGCGGGGCACTGGACGCGGTGCTCGACGGGCGCACCGGGCGGCTCGTCGACCCCAGCGACCACGTCGCAGTCGCGGGCGCGATCAGCGACCTGCTCACCGAGCCGGCGGCGGCGGCGCGGATGGGGGAGGCGGGGCGCGAGCACGCCCGCGAGTTCGCCTGGCCGCGCATCGCCGACCGCCTCCAGGAGCTGATCACCGAATCGGCGGGGCGCGGATGAGCCGCCGCGCGCGCGCCGGGCCGCCGGGGGTCGTGCTGCGCGCCGTGCCGGCCATGCCCGGTCCACCCATCCCGCCGACGCCGGACGCGCCGGCGCGCCGGCGTACGCTGCGCCTCGTGGGCGACCCGGCGAGCTCGGCGGCGCAGCGGCCCCTGAACGTCCTCTACGTCGACCACACCGGCCTCGTCGGCGGGGGCGAGCGCTCGCTGCTGGCGCTCCTCGAGGCCCTCCCGGCACAGGCGCGGGCGCGCCTCGCCGCGCCCGCGGGTCCCCTCCAGGACCGCGCCCGCGAGCGTGGCGTTTGCGCCTGGACGATCGCCGAGTCCTCGGGAAGCCTGCGCCTGCACCCCGTGCACACCCCGCTCGCGCTCGGCGCGATGGCCGCGGCCGCCACCGGCGTGCTGCGCGCCGCGCGCGGCTGGCCCGCCGACGTGCTGCACGCCAACTCCATCCGGGCGGGGCTCATCGCCGCGCCGGTGGCCCGAGCCCTGCGTCTCCCGCTCGTCCTGCACGTCCGCGACTGCCTGCCGCCGTCGCCGCTGACCGAGCGTCTGCAGCGCGGGCTCGCCGCCAACGCGGCGGCGGTGATCGCGATCTCCCGCCACGTCGCCGCCACCTTCGACCCCGACGGCGTCGCGTCCCGCCTCACCGTCCTGCCCAACCCCTTCGACCTGACGCGGCTGGACCCCTCGCGCCTGACGCGCGCGGCGGCGCGCGAGCGCCTCGGGCTGCCGGCGGGCGCGCCCGTCCTCGGGCTCGTCGGCCAGATCACGCCGTGGAAGGGCCAGGAGGAGGCGATCCGCGCGCTCGCGCAGCTGCGCGCCGGCCATCCGCAGGCGCGACTGCTCATCGTCGGCGAGGCGAAGTTCGTGGCCAAGGCGACGCGGTTTGACAACCGCGCCTATCTCGACGGGCTGCACCGACTCGTCGAGGAGGTCGGCCTGGGCGACGCGGTCCGCTTCCTGGGCGAGCGGGAGGACATCCCCGAGGTCATGCGGGCGTGCGACGTGGCGCTCACGCCCTCGTGGGAGGAGCCGTTCGGCCGCGTCGTCGTCGAGGCGATGGCGATGGGGGTGCCGGTCGTGGCCACGGCGGCCGGGGGTCCGGCGGAGATCATCACCGACGGGCGCGACGGCCTGCTCGTGACCCCGCGGCGGCCCGACCTGCTCGCCGCCGCGATCGAACGCCTGCTCGACGATGCGGACCTTCGCGACGCGCTCGGGACCGCCGCGCGACGGACCGCGAGCGGCTACGGCGCACAGCGCCACGTCGCCGGAGTCATGGGCGTTTACCGCTCCGTCGTGCGCTCCGAGCGGAAATTCGGCGCGACACCGTTCGTTTGATCTTCGGGACTGGGCGGCAAGGAGGACCCGAATGAGTCGGGTTCGCCGCGCAGGATCGACCCCTCGAGCCCTTGTACGAGCATGTTGTCCGGCACCACAGATCAACCGCAACCCGCTCTCTCAGAACCGCCCGAGACCGCCCTCTTCCACGAGCTCGAGTTCGTCGAGCCGGGGATCTCCGCCGGCGAGCAGCCGCCCGCCCCCACGGAGATGCGGCTCTATGACTACGCGCGCTACAGCCAGCTGACCGGTCCCCTGGTCAAGGCCGTCCCGGGCGACGCCGGCGTGCGCTACCGGCGCCCGCCGGGCGTGCGGCCGGTCCGCCAGACGATCGGCGCGGCCTTCGTGCTCGTGCTGCAGAGCTGCTTCCTCGCCTGGCTGCTGCTCCCCGGCCACCTCCCCAAGCTCGGTCATCACATCTGGATCGCCGCCGGGTCGATCGTGATGGTCGGCTCGATCTATCTGATCGAGCTCTTTCGGCTGATCAACGTCGGCAGTCTCTGCGTCGCCTCCGCGCTCGCGCGCGATCCGGTCCCGATGGCGCCCGCGCCGGGCCTGCGGGTGGCGTTCCTGACGTCGATCGTGCCCTCCCGCGAGCCGATCGTGGTCGTCCGCCAGACGCTCGAGGCGGCCCGGCGGATCCGCCACGCCGGCGTCCTGGACATCTGGCTGCTCGACGAGGAGGACGACCCCATGGTGCGGGCGATGTGCGACGAGCTCGGCGTGCACCACTTCAGCCGCTTCGGGGTGCCCGAGTTCAACCGCGAAGCCGGCTGCTTCAAGGCCCGGACCAAGCACGGCAACTACAACTCCTGGGTCGCCGTCCACGGCCCCGAGTACGAGTTCTTCGTCTCGGTCGATCCCGACCACGTGCCGCTGCCGAGCTTCTGCGAGCGCCTGCTCGGCTACTTCCGCGACCCCGACGTCGCGTTCGTCGTCGGACCGCAGGTCTACGGCAACTACGACAACTTCGTCACCAAGGGCGCCGAGTCCCAGCAGTTCGTCTTCCACGGGCTCATCCAGCGCCTCGGCAACCGCTTCCGGAGCCCGATGCTCGTCGGCACCAACAACGCGGTGCGGATCTCGGCGCTCGAGCAGGTCGGGGGCCTGCGCGACAGCATCACCGAGGACCTTGCCACGAGCCTGGCGTTTCACTCGAGCATCAACGCCGAGACCGCGAACAACTGGGTCTCGGTGTACACCCCCGACGTCCTCTCGGTCGGCGAGGGCCCGAGCAACTTCACCGACTTCTTCAGCCAGCAGCACCGCTGGGCGCGCGGCACCTTCGAGAACTTCCGCGGGCATCTGTGGCGCAGCATGCGCGGGCTGCGGATGGGCCCGCGGCTGCACTACTCGCTAATCACCTCCTACTACCCGTCGGCCGCGATCGGCTGGATCCTCGGCGGCGTCAACGCGGTCATCTACCTGACGATGGGCGCGAGCGGGCTGAAGGTCCCCGCGCACGTGTGGGTCGCGGTCTACGTCGATCTCGCCGCGGTCCAGTTCTGCCTGTACGCGTCGAACCGCAAGCACAACGTCTCTCCGCACGAGCTGCCCGGATCATCGGGCGCCATAGGCATGTTCATGTCGGTGCTCGCCGCGCCGATCTACGTCGTCGCGCTCGTGGGAACGATGCTGCGGCGCAAGCAGGGCTTCGTCGTGACCCCGAAGGGCACCTACGCCTCGGCCGACACGATCGCCACGTTTCGCGTGCACCTGGCATGGGGCGCGCTGGTCGCGGCCGCGCTCGTCGTCTCGCTGTGGCTGGACCGGCCCGTGGCGACGATGCGCTGGTGGTCGCTGACCCTCGTCTGCCTCTGCTTGACGCCGTACGCGATCTCGCTCTACGAGCGGGCGAGGAACCACAGGCTGCTGCGCGCCGAGGCGATCCCGCCCGGCGCCAAGGCACGGATCGCCAACACCGTCGCCGCCGAGCACGCGGGCGGCATGACCCAGACGGAGGCAGCATGACCGCCCAGAGACAGCGAACCCGCGTTCGACGCACCCAAGCCTTCGTCGGGTTGCTGGTGCTCGTCGCGCTGGTCGTCGTCAACGGCCCGCCGCTCGTCGGCTTCGGCAAGCACGAGTACCACCAGTGGCAGATCACCCGCCTCTCCTACAAGGAGAAGTACGGATACTGGGCCAACCTCCCGATTCCCAGCGGGAAGCGGGTCAACGCGATCCACTCGATCCTGCTGAACACCGGCAAGGTGCTGATCATGGCCGGGTCGGGCAACGACGTCGGCAACTTCGCGGCCGGGAAGTTCGAGTCGGTCGTGTACAACCCGGCGAACAACACCTTCAAGAAGATCAAGACCCCCTCGGACCTGTTCTGCTCGGGACACGTGATCCTGCCCGACGGCAAGGTCCTGATCGCCGGCGGCACGACCCGGTACGAGGTCCTGGCCAACCAGATCCGCTACGCCGCCGGGGTGATGACGATCGTCAACCGCAGCACCACGAACTCGCTGCGCTTGGCGGAGGGGACGACCTTCCGCGCGACCTCGGGCCAGCTCTACTGGGCCACCGCGGCGGTCGACGTCCCGCCCGCCCGCGCGGGCACCGTGCTGCGCGGCGCCCGGCGCATCGCGGTCACCAACCCGAGCTACACGCCGCTGTGGGTCAAGGCCGAGAAGACCGGCAACGCCCCGATCGTCAACCAGGCGCAGAACTTCGCGATCCCGAGCCTCTCGGGAGCGCAGAGCGCGGGACTGCAGGCGAGCTCGTTCAGCATCACGCGCAACCAGCAGAACTTCTGGGGCAGCCGCAAGTCCTACATCTTCAACCCGGAGACCGAGACCTACCAGAAGGTCTCGGACCTGAACATCGCGCGCTGGTATCCGACGCTCGTCGGCCTCGCCGACGGCAAGGTGCTCGCGGTCTCGGGCCTCGACGGGTTCGGCAACATCATCCCGGGCCAGTCGGAGATCTTCGATCCCAAGACGAACCGCTGGACGATGAAGCGCAATCTGACCAAGTCGTTCCCGACCTACCCGGCGCTGTTCCTGATGCCCAACGGGGACCTGTTCTTCACCGGCGCGAGCGCCGGCTACGGGCCGGACACCCAGGCCTGGCGCACCCCGGGCATCTGGAACCCGTTCACGAACCGCTTCCAGCCCGTCGGCAAGGGGATGCGCGCCCCCAACGAGCTCGAGACCGCCGGCAGCCTGCTGCTGCCGCCCGCCCAGGACCAGCGCTACGCGGTCATCGGCGGCGGGGGCGTCGGCCAGTCGCCGCTGTCGACCGGCCGCATCGACGTCGTCGACCTGCGGCAGCGCAACCCAGTGTGGAAGCCCGAAGGCAGCCTGCCCGTCGGCACCCGGTACCCCGAGCTCGTGATCACTCCCAACGACGGGCTGGTCATCTCGGGCGGCTCGAAGGGCTATCGTGGACTCCACGGGTCCGACCTGCTCGAGTGCCACCTGTTCGAGCCCTCGACCGGCAAGCTGTCAACGCTCGCGTCGCCGCTCGTCGGACGCGATTATCACTCCGAGGCGCTGCTGCTCCCCGACGGTCGCATCCTGACCATGGGCGGCAACCCGCTGTTCGGCAACAAGCAGGACACCAAGCCTGAGGTGTTCCGTCAGAAGATGACGATCTTCTATCCGCCATACTTGTTCCACGGCAAGCGCCCGCAGCTCACCGGGGGACCGACCCAGCTGGGGCGCGGACAGACCGGCGTGTTCACCACCCCCGACCCCGACGCGATCGTCAAGGCCCGGCTCATCCACCCGAGCGCGGTCACCCACGTCACCGACGTCCAGCAGCGGTCGATCGCGCTGACGATCCATCGCAATGCGGGCTCGGTGTCACTGACCGTCCCGGAGGGGGCGGGTCTCGTCCCGTCGGGCTGGTACATGGTGTTCGTCGACAACCGCATCGGCGTGCCCTCGGTCGCGCGCTGGGTGCACGTCGGCTGACCCGGGGCGGGTGGCGCGGATGTCGCGACTTCGCGCAGCCGGTCTGTTGGCGCTCGTGCTCGCGCTCGTGGCGGCGGGCTGCGGGTCCAGTGCGCACGGCGATCCGCGGCCGAGCCCTTCGCGGCGCAGCGATCCGCTCGCGGGGCTGCGGCTGTACGTCGTCCCGTCGGCGCCGGCCGTCGCGCAGGCCCGGATCTGGCAGGCCGCCGGCCGCCGTCGCGACGCCGTCGCGATCGAGCGGATCGCGAGCCAGCCGACGGCGACGTGGCTGACCGGCTCGCGGTCGGATGCGGGCACCGCCCGCGGGCTCGCCGCTGCGGCAGCGCGCGCCGGCCGGATCCCGCTGCTGACGCTGTACGACATCC
Source organism: Solirubrobacterales bacterium (assembly GCA_019240115.1). Classification (GTDB taxonomy): domain Bacteria; phylum Actinomycetota; class Thermoleophilia; order Solirubrobacterales; family Solirubrobacteraceae; genus Palsa-465. The sequence continues at coordinate 20,894 of JAFAYV010000044.1, forward strand.
CCAACCGCGACTGTCACGGGTACTCGTCGGGCGGCGCGAGGAGCTCGTCCGCGTACCTGGGGTGGGTGGCGAGCATCGCCAACGCGATCGGCGATCGCGGGGCGATCGTCATCCTCGAGCCCGATGCCATCGATCAGGCGACCGGCGGCTGTCACGACCGCGCGGCGGCGATGGCCACGTTCCGGCTGCTCGGGCACGCCGTGGGGACGCTGAAGAGCCGGGCGGGCGGGCATATCCACGTCTACATCGACGCCGGCAACTCCGGCTGGCAGTCGGTCAACGCGATCGCGGGGCCGCTGCTGACCGCGGACGTGCGCCAGGCCGATGGCTTCGCGCTCAACGTCGCCAACTTCCAGACAACCCAGGCCTCGATCGCCTACGGGACGGCGCTGTCGCGCCTGGTCGGCGGCAAGCACTTCGTCATCGACACGGGCCGCAACGGCGCCGGGCCCGCGTCGGGAGGAATGCAGTCGTGGTGCAATCCGACGGGACGCGCCCTCGGCCAGGCGCCGACGACCGACCCGGGCACCCCGCTCGTCGACGCGCTGCTGTGGGTCAAGTACCCCGGCGAGTCCGATGGCAGCTGCGGACGCGGCGATCCGTCGGCCGGGCAGTGGTGGCCCGGCTATGCGCTCGGGCTCGCCGAGCGCACCGCGGGATGACCGCTCGCCGCCGACTGACCGCCCGCCGCCGCGGCGGGGTGGCCGCTCGCCGCCGCGGTCGCCGGGGTGTGGTCGACGAGGCCGAGGGCGTATTGCGGCCACCAGACGCCCGCCGGCGGATCGCCGAGGCTGCAGGCGCCGTCGGACTCCCCCGGATACTTCACCCATAGGAAGCCGTCGACGAGCGGCACTCCGGTGTGCAGCGTCGGAGCGCTGCCGAGCGCGCGCCCGCGCGGATTGCACCACTGATCGACCCCCCCGCCGCTCCCGGGCGGCGGCCCGGCGCCGTTGCGGCCCGTGTCGATGACGAAGTGCTTGCCGCCGAGCTCGCGCGAGAGCTCGGTCCCGTAGGCGATCGAGGCCTGGGTTGTCTGGAAGTTGGCGACGTTGAGCGCGAACCCGTCGGCCTGGGCGATCCCGGATTGCAGCAGCGGCTCGTCGAGCTGCGCGGGCGAGAGCCAGCCGGCGTGTCCGGCATCGAGGTAGACGCGCGCGCGAGGGTCGGACTTCAGTCGCGTCACCGCCGCCGCCAGCAGCTGGTAGCGCGCCAGCGCCTGATCGGGGGAGATGCAGCCGGAGGCGGCCTGGTCGATCGCGTCGGGTTCGACCACGACGATCACGCGACGGGTGCCGAGGCCCTGCGCGACCTGGTCGATCCAGCGCTCGTATTCGCCGGCGCTTCGAGCTCCGCCCGCCGAGTAGCTCTGGCAGTCGCGGTCGGGGATGTCGTAGAGGACGAGCTGGGCGATGCCGTTGGCCTGGGCGGCGGCCGCCACCAGGCGCGCGGCGGCGGCACGCGGCGACTCGTTGCCCGTCAGCCACACGGCGGTCGGCTGCACCGCGATCCGCAGAACCGCCCGGGCGTCGCGGGCGTCGCCCGTCGCCCGCCACACGCGCGCCTGGGACAGCGCCGGCGTGTCCGGGTTGACGTACAGGCCGCCCGACGCGGGCGGAACCGAGATGGCGGCGGCCTGACGTGGGGCGCGGTGCGAGGCGATGCTCGTCCGGCTCGCGTCGCGCCCGCAGCCGGAGATCGCGGCGCCGGAGATCGCGATGAGGAGCAGCACAACGATGGAGAGAGTGCGGCCACGCATGGGCGCACCTCAATATGCCAAGCGGCGAGCTTCGGCGGCCGTCAGGCGGCGGAGCGCGCCTTGCGCACGGGGGCGCGCCCCGCGCGCGTGGCCACCGGTGCCAGCGCGGCCGCGAGCAGCCGCTCGTCGGGATCGAGCATCAGCGCGGTGGCCTCCCGGCGCGAGCGCACGCCGAGCTTGTCGAAGGCGGTGACGAGATGGCCCTTGATCGTGCTCTCGGCCAGGTGCAGGCGGCTCGCGATCTCGCGGTTGGAGAGCCCCGCGGCGACGAGCGCCAGCGCTTGCTTCTCGCGCTGGGAGAAGCTCGGTCGCGCGACGAGGCGAACGCGCTCGCGGGGGACGCAGACGAGCCCGGCCGCAGCGGCGAGGACCGCCGGGACGAGCGCGGCCCCGATCTGCGCCGTGGGCACGAAGCCGGCGGCTCCGGCGTCGATCGTCTGGCGCGGCAGGCCCCCGCCGCGGTCCTCGGCGACCGCCACGACCGCCGAGCCCCGCAGCGTCCGGCGCAGCATCCGCAGCGTCTGCAGCCCGTCGGCGGGTGCGGCGAAGGCGGCGAGCACGACGACCTCGACGCCCTTGCCGACCAGCTCCTCTCCCGCGTGGTCAGACCGCACGCCCGCCACGGGCGGCAGCCCTCCGTCCATGAGCGCCCGCGTCAGCGCCGCCACGTCGGCGGCGTCGTCGTGCAGGACGCCGACGCGCATGTCGGGCAGCTTCACGTCGCCGCGTGCCGGCTCGAGCCCTTCGTGAAGGGGCTCGACTCCAGCCGGACGAGCTCGTCGCGCAGCGCGCGGCGCCCGCGATGGTGCAGTCCGTGGATCGACCCCTCCGAGCGGCCCATGCGCTCGGCGATCTCGGCGGGCGACAACCCGTAGACGTGGCGCAGGATGATGACCTCGCGCTGCTCCTCGGTCAGCGTTCCCAGCGCGTCGCGCACCGTCTGAGGACGGTCGAGGTCGGCGCCGCAGCTCTGATCGGGATCGAACAGCGTCTCCACCGGCGTCGCGCGGCGCGCGCGGAGGTGGTCGATCGCCAGGTTGCGGGCCATGCGCAGCAGCCAGGCGAAGAACGGCACGCCGCGATCGTCGTACTTGTTGATCGCGGTCATCAGCTTGGTGAACACGAGCTGGGTGACGTCCTCGGCCTCGTGCTCATCCTGGAGGATCGAGCGGACGTAGCCGAAGACGTTCGACGAATAGCTGACGTAGAGGTAGCGCAGCGCCTGCTGGTCGCCCTGCTTGGCGGCCGCGACGGCGAGCCGGGTCTTGGAGAGCGTCTCCGGCGACTCGTCCAGGCTCGTCCCGGACTTGAAGCCGATGGTGCTCGGCACAGCGGTGAACGGACTCAACATGAAATGCCCCTTGTCTTGAATGCGCTCGCCGCGAGTCGCGTCATCCGTCCCCGAGCGCCCTCCTGGCGTCGAGTGACTCTGCTGCCGCTTTGAGCCCCCATGAGCGAGAACTGCGCCCCCGCTCTGCTTGCACGACGAGTATCCGGGCGGTCCCGAAGCCGGTCAATGACCGGTCAGGCGCATTGCTCCGTTCACTCTTCTGAACGCCGCATGGCCCTTCGGTCACGACTTGTGCTTCCTTTCTGCACGTGCGGCAGCGAAAAAGTGCGCACAGCGGCCGTTAATCAGATATGTCGGCGCACACGACCGAATCACGACCTGGAGCGATGCGATGAGTTCTCACATCGACGGAGCGTCCGATGGAGGGAGCCTGATGCGGGTGCCCGGCGGCGGGCCGAACGTCGATCCCGCGCCCGCCCGGGCCGTCTCCGGGCTGCGGCTGCTCGTCGCCGACAACGCGCCGACGCGCCTCGGGATCCGGATGGCGCTCGCCGACACGCTGACGATCTGCGCCGAGGCCGGCTCGGGCGAGCTGGCGATCCGCGCCGCGATGCGCGAGCAGCCCGACGTGTGCCTCGTCGGCCGCGAGATGCTCGGTTCGGGCTTGGGGCTGCTGCGCGGGATCTGCCGCTCGGCGCCCGACTGCGCGGTCGTCGTGCTCGCCGCCGAGCAGGTCGCCGAGGACATGCTCGAGGCGTTCCGCGCGGGGGCGATCGGCTACGTTCCGGGCGCGCTGAGCGCGGAGCGGCTCCAGCTCGTCATGCGGGCGGTCGCCCACCACGAGGCGATCGTCCCGCGCTCGATGACGCTCGATCTGCTAGCGGCGCTGCGCGACGAGGGCACCGAGAGCTCGCTGCTGACCATCCGCGAGGCCGAGGTGCTGAAGATGCTGCGCCGCGGCCACACGACGTCGGCGATCGCGGCGCGCCTGCAGATCGCGCCGGTGACCGTGCGACGCCACATCTCCGAGCTCGTGTCCAAGCTCGGCGTCGCCGACCGCTTCGCGCTGATCAGCTCGGGGCCGCCACCGCGGTACCAGCCGCCGCCGGCGCGCCGCAACGGCCAGTAGCGTCAATCGAGGTCGAGCCCGCTGCGTACCGCGTAGACGGCGGCCTGAACGCGGCTCGGGAGCCCGAGCTTGGCGAGGATGCTCGACACGTGGTTCTTGGCGGTCATGCGGCTGATGTGCAGCTGCCCGGCGATCTCGTCGTTCTCCAGCCCGCGCGCGAGCAGGCGCAGCACGTCGAGCTCACGTGGGGTGAGGATCTGCGCCGGGTTGGAGGGCTGGCGCTTGGGAACCGCCGGGCGGCGCATCGAGGTGAGCACGACGCTGGCGGCGAGGGGCGACAGCCAGGCCGCACCGGTCGACGCCGCCCGCACCGCGGCCACGACGCTGTCGACCGGCGTGTCCTTCGCCAGAAAGCCGCAGGCGCCGGCCTGCAGCGCCTCGGTGACCGCCGTGTCCGAGGGCGCCACGGTCAGCGCCACGACGCGCGCCCCGGAGTGGTTGTCGAGGATCTCGCGCGTGGCCTGCCACCCGTCGAGATCGGGCATCTTGAGGTCCATCAGCACGACGTCGGGACGCAGCTCGGCGGCCAGCCGGACCCCGACGCGCCCGCCCGACGCCTGCGCGACGACCTCGATGTCCGGCTCGACGTCGAGGAAGCCCGCGAGCCCTGAGCGGTACAGGTCGTGGTCGTCGACGATCAGGACGCGGATGGGGGAGCCGGCCTCGTTCATGGCGAGTGATCCCGCGCCGCGGGACGAACCGGTACCTGCGCTCGCGTAGCCGTCGTCCACACTGCCTTCGTCTTCCGCCTTCCGGGACGCGTTAGCGCCGCACCGACGAGCCCTTGTGACCCCTCGCCGAGACCCTGCTTCGCCGCGTGCGGGCCTCCGCGACACGATTGAACCAAAATGTGCTCCGCCATTATGCGCGATAGCGCTCGCGTGCTCCACAGGTTCGATCTCGACGAGACATAGCTGGCGTTTAGATCCGTTCGGCAGGGTTGACCGCCAGTGAAGCCGTCCGCGACTTCCTGCGCCGTCCGAGACGGGGCGACGGCGCGTCTGACCCCTTTAGCCGGCGGCGTCTTCTGCCGACTATCTGAGAGAGGTAGACCGGCCTCTCCTGCCCGCTGGACGACCAGGAACCTCTCTCTCCATGACCCTCATGCTCGGAATCGCGCTCGCCTTCGCGTGCGCGCTCGCCACCAACATCGGCTTCCTCTTCAAGCACCGCGGCGCCTGCCAGGCCCCGGCGGTCGACATGCGCCATCCGGTCCGGACCGCGCGACGGCTGTTCTCCTGCCCGCTGTTCGCGCTCGGGATGCTGATCGCCACCGGCGCGTGGATCTTCCACGTGGCGGCGATGTCGGTGGCGCCGCTGTCGGTCGTGCAGTCGGTGCTCGCGGGCGGGGTGGTGATGCTCGCGGTGATCGCCGAGCGAACCTTCGGGCTGGGCATCGCCCGGCGCCAGTGGGCGGGGATCGCGCTGACCGCGGTCGGCCTCATGCTCCTCGGCCTCAGCCTGCCCGCGGTCCACGGCGCGCACTCGCGCTTCTCGGTGGGCGGCATGGTCGGCTTCGAGGCGGCGCTGATCATCGCGGGGGGGCTGCTGATCGTCGGCCCCCGGCTCGGGGCGCCCGCGGAGCATCACGGCTTCATGCTCGGCGCGGCGGCCGGCATCCTCTTCGGCGTCTCCGACGTCGCGATCAAGGCGATCTCGGGCACGGTCGGCGCGCACGGCGCGGTGGGGCTGCTCAGCCCATGGAGCGGCGTCGCGGTCGGCGCGTCGGTCGCGGCCTTCTACACCTCGGCCAAGGCCCTGCAGGACGGCGACGCGGTGCCCGTCATCGCGATCACCGGCACCGCGGCCAACGTGCTCGGCATCGTCGGCGGGATCGTCGTGTTCGGTGACCCCCTCTCCGGCCACCCCGTCGCGCTCGTCGCCGAGTGCCTGGCCTTCGTGCTCGTTCTCGTGGCGGCCTGGCTGACTCCGGCTCCGGTCCGGGTCGGCGAGAGTCGTGGCCTGCTGAGCGCGTTCTGAGCGTCTCGCCGCTGATCGAAGCCGCGCGGCTGCGCGCGGCGCTGCACGAGGCGGCGCTGCTCGACGTCCGCTGGCAGCTCGGCCGGCCGGCGGCCGAGTCCTACGCGGAGTACCTCGCCGGCCACATCCCGGGCGCCGCGTTCGTCGATCTCGAGACCGCGCTCGCGGCGCCCGCCGGCCCCGGCGGGCGCCATCCGCTGCCGCCGGCCGCCGACTTCGCCGCCGCGATGCGCGCCGCGGGCGTCTCGACGGGCCGGCCGGTCGTCGTCTACGACGCGGCCTGGTCGCTCGCCGCCGCGCGTGCCTGGTGGCTGCTGCGCCACCACGGCCACCCCGACGTGCGAGTGCTCGACGGGGGCCTGGCGGCCTGGCTGGCCGCCGGCGGCGAGTGTGCGACCGGACAGGCGACGATCGCCCCGGGGGACTTCGAGGCGGGGCTGACGGCGGCGATGCCGGTGCTGGACGCCGACGCCGCCGGCGAGCTCGCGCGGCGCGGCACGCTGCTCGACGCCCGCACGCCCGAGCGCTTTCGCGGCGAGGTCGAGCCCATCGACCCCGCCGCCGGGCACATCCCGGGCGCCCGGAACCTGCCGATGGCGCGCCTGTTGCACGACGATGGGCGGTTTCGGGACCCGGCGGCCCTCGCCGCCGAGCTCGACGCGGTCGGCGCGCTGCCGGGCTCGCGGATCGGCGCCTACTGCGGCTCGGGGATCACCGCCGCTCACACCGTGCTCGCGCTCGAGGTCGCGGACCGCAGCGGCGCCCTGTACCCGGGGTCGTGGAGCGAGTGGTCGGGGCTGGGACGGGCGGTGGCTCGGGGCGCGGGATGATGGTTCGGCGGCGCGGGATGATGATTCGGCGGCCCGGGATGATGGTTCAGCGGGGGGGTGGCCGCCAATAAGCCGACCAGGCACGGCAATCCGGCGGCCACCCCGCTCGTCGGCGGCCCGCTGGGCGGCGAGCCGGCGGGAGCGGAACAAATTCGCCACACCGCGGCGCGACCGTCCAGGTTCGGCGGATGGCATCCGCGGGGCGGGTCAAACCCGCCGTGCCCGGCCGCGGTGCGCGGGGTTCGGTGCAATCGATTCGCCGCCGGGCGGCCGCCGGGCCGACCGCTCCTCGCCTGAACGCCTGACGGACGCGCCAGTAGTGAGCCGGTATGGCACGTTGAGCTCGCGCCGCGACACCGGTACGTTGTACGAATCGTCGCAAGCGAGAGCTCGAGGTGAATCATGGCTAGCACGCGGGCAGCGGACCGGACCGAGCACAGCTCGCTTCAGGAGCTGGGTCGCCGACACCTCTGGATGCACTTCACCCGGATGTCGGCGTACGAGGATCACGAGATCCCGATCATCACCCGGGGCGAGGGCTGCTACGTCTACGACCAGCACGGCAATCGCTTCCTCGACGGGCTGTCGGCGCTCTTCTGCGTCAACATCGGCCACGGCCGCGCCGACGTCGCCCAGGCCGGCGCCGACCAGGCCAAGGAGCTCGGCTTCTTCACGAACTGGTCCTACGCGCACCCGCGCGCGATCGAGCTGGCGGCGCGGATCGCCGACCTCGCCCCCGGCGACCTGAACCGCGTCTTCTTCACCAGCGGCGGCTCGGAGTCGGTCGAGTCGGCGATCAAGCTCGCGCGCCAGTACCACAAGGTCACCGGCCATCCGAACAAGACGAAGATCATCGCGCGCGAGATCGCCTACCACGGCACGAGCCTCGGGGCGCTGACCGCGACCGGCATCCCGGCGCTGCGCGAGCCGTTCGAGCCGCTGACCCCGGGCGGCACGCACGTGCCCAACACGAACACGTTCCGGATGCCGCACGGGCTCTCGGCCGGGGATCTCGCCGACGCCGTCGCGCACAAGATCGAGTTCGAGGGTCCCGACACGGTCGCCGCGGTCATCATGGAGCCCGTCCAGAACGCCGGCGGCTGCTTCACGCCGCCCGAGGGCTACTGGCAGCGGGTGCGCGAGATCTGCGACGAGCACGACGTGCTGCTCATCTCCGACGAGGTCATCTGCGCCTGGGGCCGCCTCGGGGAATGGTTCGGGGCGCACCGCTACGACTACCTGCCGGACATCATCACCACCGCCAAGGGCCTGACCAGCGCCTATGCGCCGATGGGCGCGGTCATCGCGTCGGACCGGCTCGCCGAGCCGTTCCTGCACGGCGACCGCAGCTTCGCCCACGGGTTCACGTTCGCCGGCCATCCGATCTGCGCCGCCGTCGCGCTCGCCAACATCGACGTGATGGAGCGCGAGGGGATCCTCGGCAACGTCCGCGCCCACGAGGGCGAGTTCCGGGCGATGCTGGACTCGCTCCGCGACATCCCGATCGTCGGCGACGTCCGCGGCGCGGGCTACTTCCAGGCGATCGAGCTCGTCAAGGACCAGGACTCCAACGCCCAGTGGACCCACGAGGAGGCCGAGACGCTGCTGCGGGGCTTCCTCTCCGGCGAGCTGTATCGCCGCGGGCTCATCTGCCGCGCCGACGATCGCGGCGATCCGGTCATCCAGCTCTCGCCGCCGCTCATCGCGGGACCCGAGCAGTTCGCCGAGATCGAGGCCGTCCTGCGGCCCGTGCTCGTCGAGGCCGGTGAGCGCATGCACGGCCGCGTGTGAGCCTCGCGAGGCGGGTGGCTCGATCCTCGCAAGGCTGGCGAGGGACACTGCAGGGTCGGCGAGGGACACTGCAGGGACACTGCAGGGACGGCGAGGGACACTATGGAGGTGAGTTGATGCGGTCACCGGAGGCGTTCATCGAGGAGAGCGGGCAATGGGAGCAGGCCGCCAAACGCCTGCCCGGGCGGGGGCTGGAGCGATGAGGATCGGTGCCCCCACCGAGGTCAAGCGCGACGAGTACCGCGTGGCGCTCACCCCGGCGGGCGTGCGCGAGCTCGTCGACGCGGGGCACGAGGTCTTCGTCCAGAGTGGCGCCGGCGACGGCTCGGCGATCCAGGACGACGCCTATCTCGCCCAGGGCGCGACGATCGTCCCCGACGCCGCCACCGTGTTCGGCGAGGCGACGCTGATCGTCAAGGTCAAGGAGCCCCAGCCCGAGGAGGTCGCGCGGCTCGAGCCTCGCCACACGCTGTTCACCTATCTGCACCTCGCCGCCGACGAGACGCTGACCAGGCGCCTGATGGAGTCCGGCGCCACCTGCGTCGCCTACGAGACCGTCGAGGACGCCCGCGGGCGCCTGCCGCTGCTGGCGCCGATGTCCGAGGTCGCGGGAAAGATCGCCACCCAGGCGGGGGCGTTCATGCTCGAGAAGCCGCTCGGCGGCCGCGGCATCCTGCTCGGCGGCGTGCCCGGCGTCGCGGCGGCCAACGTGTTGGTCATCGGCGGCGGTGTCGTCGGTATGAACGCAGCCTTCATCGCGCTGGGCATGGAGGCCTCGGTGTTCGTGTTCGACCGCAACATCGACCGACTGCGCGAGCTCGACATCGCGTTCGGCGGGCGCGCCGACACGTGCTTTGCCTCGACGCTGGAGATCGAGGAGCGCCTCCCGTGGGCCGATCTCGTCATCGGCGCCGTGCTCGTGCACGGCGCCCGCGCGCCGCACGTGATCACCCGCGCGCAGTTGTCTGAGATGAAGCGCCAGGCGGTGCTCGTCGACGTCTCGATCGACCAGGGCGGCTGCTTTGAGACCTCGCATCCGACGACCCACTCCGATCCGACCTACGAGGTCGACGGGATCACCCACTACTGCGTCGCCAACATGCCGGGCGCGGTGCCGATCACCTCGACCTACGCGCTGACCAACGCGACGATGCCCTACGTCCTCCATCTCGCCTCGGCGGGGGTGCGCGCGGCGGTGGCCGACAACCCGGGTCTGAAGCTCGGCGTCAACATCGCCGCCGGCGAGGTGACCTACCACCCGGTGGCCGAGGCGGTGGGCGTCGCGCACACCGCGGTCGACGAGGCGCTGGCCGCCGTCGCCGCCTGACGACCCCTCGCCGTGCACGGATTTCGAGCACTCGGCGTGCGCATTGTTCCTTGCCTGCAAGCTTGCCCGAGAGAACCTCAACCCGTGAATCGGTCCGGTGGACGCGGGCGGCGCGTGAGGCTGCGGATCGTCGGCGCGCCGTCTCGCCCGATGAGCCCGGGCGGCTGCTAGATTCCTCGCGCGATGCCGACCACCAGTCAGCTCATCCGCAAGGGCCGTACGGCTCCCAAGAAGAAGCTCGCGACCCCGGGCCTGAAGTCGGGCAAGGGCCGCAAGAAGAAGGTCGCCGCCCCGCAGCGGCGCGGGGTATGTACGCGCGTGTACACGACGACGCCGAAGAAGCCGAACTCGGCGCTGCGCAAGGTCGCCCGCGTGCGGTTGACCAACGGCATGGAGGTCGGCGCCTACATCCCGGGCGAGGGCCATAACCTGCAGGAGCACTCGGTGGTGCTCGTGCGCGGCGGCCGGGTCAAGGACCTGCCCGGGTTCCGCTACAAGGTGATCCGCGGGACGCTCGACGCCGCGGGCGTCGGCGACCGCAAGAAGGCTCGCTCGCAGTACGGCGTGAAGGCCAAGTAGTTGCCCCGCCGCGCCGCCGCTCAGGTCCGGCCGATCGAGCCCGATCCCGTGTATCGCAGCCGCTTGGTCTCCCAGGTCGTCAACAAGGTCATGGGGGACGGCAAGAAGTCGACCGCCGAGCGGATCGTCTACGACGCGCTCGCCATCCTCGGCGAGCGCAGCGGCAAGAATGCGATCGAGCAGCTCGAGGCGGGGATCAAGGCCCTGACTCCGGTGCTCGAGGTGCGCTCCCGGCGCGTCGGCGGCGCGACCTATCAGGTGCCCGTCGAGGTTCCGGCGCGCCGGGCCCGCACGCTGGCGGTGCGCTGGCTCGTCGACTACGCGCGCGCCCGCCGTGAACGCGACATGGCCCATAAGCTCGCGCACGAGCTTCTCGATGCCGTCCAGCAGCAGGGCAACGCCTACAAGCGCAAGGACGACATCTACCGCATGGCGCAGGCCAATAAGGCCTTCGCCCACTACCGCTGGTAGCGCCGGCGCGCTGCGAGGCGCTCCCGGCTTCCAAGGGCGGATAACGCGAGGGCGCCCCGCCGCACGGGACCGGGGGCTGCGGCGGGACAACCCTCGCGTCCTTAAAATGTACCGATGCAGCGTCGGCAAACGGTTTCGGTTGACTGGCCAGTCAGCAGCCGGACCGCGAGACGATCATGGCGGCCCCGTGCCTTCGGATCGACGCGACGCGACGGCGCTGTAAGCGGTCTCGGGAGGGTCGTCGGCCTGCTATATTCGAAGCCCGCCTCGGGTCGGCAAGTCCGTGCTCGCTACCCGGCGCGGAGGATCCATCGTCATGGAGACGCCGACCACATAGTCACCCGTCCGCCGCCCATCGCTCGCGAGAACGGGGTCCCGCTGGGGCCCTTTTTCGTGGCCGAACCCGAGTTGCACGGACATCCCCACCAACGCTTACGACCATGCCACGCAAGTTCACGCTCGAGAACACCCGGAACATCGGGATCATGGCGCACATCGACGCCGGTAAGACGACGACGACCGAGCGCATCCTCTACTACACCGGCCGCACCTACAAGATGGGCGAGGTCCACGAGGGGGCGGCGGTGATGGACTGGATGGAGCAGGAGCAGGAGCGCGGGATCACGATCACCTCGGCGGCGACCACCTGTGAGTGGCACGACCACCGGATCAACATCATCGACACCCCCGGCCACGTCGACTTCACCGTCGAGGTGGAGCGCTCGCTGCGCGTGCTCGACGGCGCCATCGCCCTGTTCGATTCCGTCGCCGGGGTCGAGCCCCAGTCCGAGACCGTGTGGCGGCAGGCCGACAAGTACCGCGTCCCGCGGATCGCCTACATCAACAAGATGGATCGTATCGGTGCCGACTTCTCGCGCGGCGTGCAGACGATGGTCGATCGGCTCGGCGCGCATCCCGTGCCGATCCAGCTGCCGATCGGGGCCGAATCCGAGTTCCAGGGCATCATCGACCTCGTCGAGAACGTCGCGATCATCTATAGGGACGAGCTCGGCAAGGAGCAGGAGATCGTCGAGATCCCCGCCGATCAGGTGCAGCGTACCGCCGAGGCGCGCGAGTACCTGCTCGAGGAGGTCTCCCAGTACGACGACGAGCTGCTCGAGATGATCCTTGAGGACGAGGAGATCCCGGTGGCGCGGCTGAAGGCCGCGATCCGCGCCGCCACCCTGTCGATCCAGCTCACGCCGGTGCTGTCCGGCTCGAGCTTCAAGAACAAGGGCGTTCAGCCGCTGCTCGACGCGGTGCTCGACTACCTGCCCAGCCCGCTCGACGTTCCCGCAGTCGAGGGTCTGGAGCCGGTCAAGGGCGCCGACGAGGGCGGCACCCCCGCGCGTCGCGGCGCCGACGATGACGAGCCGTTCGCGGCGCTGGCGTTCAAGATCATGGCCGACCCCTACGTCGGCAAGCTCACCTACTTCCGCGTGTACTCGGGCAAGCTGGCCGCGGGCACGCGCGTCCTGAACGTGACCACCGGCCGCACCGAGCGGATCGGCCGCATCCTGATGATGCACGCCAACGACCGCGAGGAGGTCCAGGAGATCTACGCCGGCGATATCGCCGCCGGCGTCGGGATCAAGCAGGTCGCGACCGGCGACACCCTGTGCGCGCCCGACCGGCCGATCAAGCTCGAGACGATCACGTTCCCCGAGCCGGTGATCAAGGTCGCGATCGAGCCCCGGACGAAGGCCGACCAGGAGAAGATGTCGGTCGCCCTCGGCCGTCTCGCCGAGGAGGACCCGACCTTCCAGGTGCAGACCAACGAGGAGACCGGTCAGACCGAGATCTCGGGGATGGGCGAGCTGCACCTCGAGATCCTCGTCGATCGCATGATGCGCGAGTTCAAGGTGGAGGCCAACGTCGGCCGTCCGCAGGTCTCCTACCGCGAGACGATCCGCGGGACCGCCGAGCACGTCGAGGGGCGCTTCGTGCGCCAGACCGGCGGCTCGGGCCAGTACGGCATCGTCTACATCGACGTCGAGCCGGCGCCGGGCGAGGGCTTCGAGTTCATCAACCGCATCAAGGGCGGCTCGGTGCCGACCGAGTTCATCCCTGCCGTGGAGAAGGGGGTCGAGGATGCGCTCGACAACGGTCCCCGCGCCGGCTATCCGCTCGTCGACGTGCGCGTCACGCTGACCGACGGCAAGTACCACGACACCGACTCCTCGGAGATCGCCTTCCGCGTGGCCGGCTCGCTGGCGTGCAAGTCGGCCGTCCAGCGCGCCAAGCCGGTGCTGCTCGAGCCCGTGTTCGCGGTCGAGGTGGTGACGCCCGAGGAGTTCATGGGCGACGTCATCGGTGATCTGAACCGACGTCGCGGGCAGGTCTCGGGGATGGAGCAGCGCGGCAACGCGCAGGTCGTCTCCGGTCACGTCCCGCTCGCCGAGATGTTCGGTTACGCGACCGACCTGCGGTCCAACACGCAGGGCCGGGCGACCTACACGATGCAGTTCGAGCGCTATGACGAAGTGCCCCCGAACATCGCCGAGCGCGTGGTCGGGGGAGAGCAGGAAGCCGCCTGAGAGGGCGGACCCGGCCGCGGCGCAGGTCTTAGCAGCGGCCCCGGTGCAAAAACTTATACCCTGAACAGGTTCGTCCCCGAGGGACGGGCGAAATACGGAAATGAAGAAGGAGCAACACCACAGTGGCGAAGGCTACGTTTGACCGCGACAAGCCCCATGTGAACGTGGGAACCATCGGTCACATCGACCATGGCAAGACGACGCTGACCGCGGCCATCACCAAGGTGCTCCACGACAAGTTCGGCAGCGGCACCCAGGTGCGGTCGTTCGATTCGATCGACAATGCCCCCGAGGAGAAGGCGCGCGGAATCACGATCGCGACCTCGCACGTCGAGTACGAGACCGCCAACCGTCACTACGCGCACGTGGACTGCCCGGGACACGCCGACTACGTCAAGAACATGATCACCGGCGCCGCGCAGATGGACGGCGCGATCCTCGTCGTGTCGGCCGCCGATGGCGCAATGCCCCAGACGCGCGAGCACATCCTGCTCGCCCGCCAGGTCGGCGTTCCCTACATCGTCGTGTTCCTGAACAAGGCGGACATGGTCGACGATCCCGAGCTGCTCGAGCTCGTCGAGGTCGAGATCCGCGACCTGCTGTCCGAGTACGAGTTCCCGGGCGACGACATCCCGTTCGTCGTCGGTTCGGCGCTGAAGGCGCTCGAGGGCGACGAGGAGTATGAGGCCAAGATCCTCGAGCTCGCCGATGCCCTGGACACCTACATCCCCGAGCCCACCCGTGACCTGGACAAGCCGTTCCTGATGCCGGTGGAGGACGTGTTCTCGATCACCGGCCGCGGCACCGTGGCCACCGGGCGGATCGAGTCCGGCGTGATCAAGACCGGCGAGACGGTGGAGATCGTGGGCATCAAGCCGACCACCTCGACCGTGGTCACCGGAGTGGAGATGTTCAAGAAGAACCTCGACCAGGGACAGGCGGGCGACAACGCCGGCTGTCTGCTGCGCGGCACCAAGCGCGACGACATCGAGCGCGGGCAGGTGCTGTGCAAGCCCGGATCGATCACCCCGCACACCAAGTACAAGGCCGAGGTCTACGTCCTCAAGAAGGAGGAGGGCGGCCGTCATACGCCGTTCTTCACCGGCTACCGGCCCCAGTTCTACTTCCGCACCACCGACGTCACCGGCGTGGCCAACCTCCCCGAGGGAACCGAGATGGTCATGCCCGGCGACAACGTCCAGATGGACATCGAGCTGATCCAGCCGATCGCCATGGATCAGGGTCTGCGCTTCGCGATCCGCGAGGGCGGCCGGACGGTCGGCTCGGGAGTGGTCACCGAGATCATCCAGTAGGAGTGCTGTCAGGCGGCGGGCCCACCGGCCCGCCGCCTCTTTTTGTGTCACGAGACGTATCGCAATGGCAACCATCGCTCAGAACAAGATCCGCATCCGCCTGAAGTCCTACGACCATTCGGCGATCGAGGCGGCCGCCAAGGAGATCGTGGAGACGGCCACGCGCACCGGCGCGACCGTTGCCGGTCCCGTGCCGCTGCCCACCGAGAAGAACGTGTACTGCGTGATCCGCTCGCCGTTCAAGGACAAGGACTCGCGCGAGCATTTCGAGATCCGCACCCACAAGCGACTGATCGATATCCACCAGCCGACGCCGAAGACCGTCGACTCGCTCCAGCGACTCGACCATCTGCCGGCTGGGGTGGATATCGAGATCCGCCTGGCCTCGTGACCGCGATCCTCGCCCGTAAGCTCGGGATGACCCAGCGGTTCCTCGACGACGGCCGCGTCGAGCGCGTCACCGTGCTCGAGGCCGGCCCGTGTCCGGTGACCGCGATCCGCACCATCGAGCGCGACGGCTACGAGGCCGTCCAGCTTGCCTTCGGCGCCTGCAAGGAGAAGGTGTTGACCAAGGCGCAGCTCGGCCACCTGAAGAAGGCCGACGCCTCGGCGCACCGCCACGTCGTCGAGTTCCGCGACGAGGCGGGCGAGCTGCTCGTCGGCGAGACCGTGACCGTCGACGCGTTCGAGGTGGGCGAGAAGGTCAAGGTGTCGGGCAAGTGCAAGGGCAAGGGCTTCGCCGGCACCGTCAAGCGCCACAACTTCGCCCGGGGCCCGGTGACCCACGGCTCCCACAACGTCCGCGCGCCGGGCTCGATCGGCGCCTCCGCCTGGCCCGCCCGGGTCATGAAGGGCATCCGCGGCCCGGGACGGATGGGCGGCGGCCGCGTCACCCAGCGCGGGCTGACCATCGTCGAGATCATGCAACGGCGCAACCTCATGCTCGTGCGCGGGTCGGTTCCCGGCCCCATCGGCTCGACCGTCGAGGTCCGCACCGATGGCTAGCGCCGCTCCCAAGCTCGGCGGCGGGGCGGGCGGGACCGTCTCTCTCGACGACGGGACGTTCGCCGCGGAGTTCAACATGTCGCTCGTCCACGAGACCGTGCGCGCCGAGCTCAACGCCCGTCGGCAGGGATCGGCCGCCACGAAGACCCGCGGCCAGGTGTCGGGCGGCGGCGCCAAGCCGTGGCGCCAGAAGGGCACCGGTCGCGCCCGCGCCGGCTCGTCGCGCTCCCCGCTGTGGTACGGCGGCGGCACGGTGTTCGGTCCGAGCCCGCGCCACTACACCGTCAAGGTCAATCGAAAGGCGCGCCGCGCCGCGCTGCGCTCGGCGCTCTCGGTCCACGCCCAGCGCGAGTCGATCGCGGTCTTCGACGCCGCCGAGCTCGCGGACCCGTCGACCCGGGGCGCCGCAGCGCTGCTCGCCGACTGGGCCCCGACGTCGCCGGTGCTCGTGCTGCTGGCCGCCGACGAGTCGGCCGCCGGCCTGTCGTTCCGCAACCTGCCGCGCGTCGAGGTCATGCCCGTCGGCGACGCCGGCGTCGCCGACGTGATCGGCGCCGCGTCGATGCTCGTCTCGGAGGCCGCGCTGCCGGCGCTGCAGGCCCGCGCCACCGCGGGCGGCGAGTCCACCGGCGGGGAGTCCACCGGCGGGGAGGCTGCCTGATGGAGGCCACCCAGGTCATCGTGCACCCGGTGCTGACCGAGAAGTCCTACGTGCTCGCCGAGGCCGGCAAGTACACCTTCCGCGTCCACGAGCGCGCGCACAAGACCCAGATCCGCCAGGCCATCGAGGAGCTCTTCGACGTCAAGGTCGTCGAGGTCCGGACCGCATCGGTGAAATCCAAGCCCAAGCGCCGAGGCCAGACCGCCGGGCGCACCCGTCAATGGAAGAAGGCGATCGTCCAGGTCCGCTCGGGCGACACGATCCCGGTCTTCCAGGTGTTCGAGGGGATCGAGGGCTGATGCCGATCCGCAAGCCCAAGCCGACCTCGCCCGGCCGGCGCTTCGTCTCATATCCCGACTTCGCCGAGGTGACCCGCTCGCGGCCGGAGAAGTCGCTGACCGAG
This sequence comes from Solirubrobacterales bacterium, assembly GCA_019240115.1. Taxonomy (GTDB): domain Bacteria; phylum Actinomycetota; class Thermoleophilia; order Solirubrobacterales; family Solirubrobacteraceae; genus Palsa-465. The sequence continues at coordinate 37,967 of JAFAYV010000044.1, forward strand.
GGGCTGACGAAGTCCGGCGGTCGCAACGCCAACGGGCGCAAGACCGCGCGCCACCGCGGCGGCGGCGCCAAGCGCCTGTACCGCAAGGTCGACTTCAAGCGCCGCAAGGACGACGTCCCGGCCAAGGTCGCGCACATCGAGTACGACCCGAACCGCTCGGCCTACATCGCGCTGCTGCACTACGCCGACGGCGAGAAGGCCTACATCCTCGCGCCGCAGCGGTTGCGCGTCGGCGCGACCGTCCAGTCGGGCGACACCGCCGACATCCGCGTCGGCAACTGCCTGGCGCTCCGCCGCATGCCCCCGGGCACGATCGTGCACAACGTCGAGCTGGCGCCCGGCCGCGGCGGCCAGATGGCGCGCTCGGCCGGAGCCGGGGTGCAGCTGCTCGCCCGCGAGGGCGACTACGCGACGCTGCGCCTGCCCTCGGGCGAGATGCGCATGGTCCGGGCCGACTGCCGGGCCACCGTCGGCACGATCGGCAACTCCGATCATCAGAACGTCAAGATCGGCAAGGCGGGGCGCAAGCGCCACATGGGCGTACGGCCTCAGACCCGCGGCACCGCGATGAACCCCGTCGACCACCCCCACGGCGGCGGCGAGGGCTCGACGACGCCCGGGCGCCATCCGGTCACTCCCTGGGGCGTGCCCACGCTGGGTTATCGCACCCGGAAGAAGGGCAAGAGATCCGACCAGTACATCGTGCGTGGACGCAGGAGGGGTAAGAAGCGATGAGCCGATCGAGCAAGAAGGGACCGTTCGTGGAGGAGCGGTTGATCGGCCGCATCGAGGCGATGAACTCCTCGGGGGACAAGCGCATGGTCCGCACCTGGTCGCGGACGTCGACGATCTTTCCCGAGATGGTCGGTCACACGATCGCGGTTCACGACGGGCGCAAGCACGTGCCGGTGTTCATCTCGGAGTCGATGGTCGGCCATAAGCTCGGCGAGTTCGCGCCGACGCGGTTGTACCGCGGGCACGCCGGGACCGGAAAGAAGCGATGAGCGCGGACGATCCTTCGGTGCCTGACTCCGACGTGGAAGCGTCCGACGCCGACGCCCCGCGCTCGTCGGAGCGCGAGGCCGCGCCCGGGTCTGAAGCGACGCAAGGGGCGGCGAGATCGGACGCTCCCACGCCGGAGGCCTCCGAGGACGCCGCGTCTGCCGAGGGCTCCGAGAGCCGAGCGGCCGATCCCGAGCCTGAGGAGGCCGCTGCCGATGAAGCCGCGGCGACCGCGGAGGCTGCGCCGGCGCGTCGGCGGCGCCTCGGGCTGCGGCGGCGCTCTGCTGAGCCGGCTGCCGAGGCCGCGCCCGCCGATGACGACGATGAGCCCGCCGCCGCGGCTGAGGAGCCTGTCGCCACGGCTGAGGAGCCTGTCGCCGCGGCTGAGGCGGCTGAGGAGCCGGTCGCCGCGGCCGAGGAGCCGGTCGCCGCGGCTGAGGAGCCTGTCGCCGCGGCCGCGGAGCCTGGCGCCGCGGCCGACCAGCCTGTCGCCGCGCCCGAGGAGCCGGTCGCCGAGGCCGAGGCCGAGGCCGCGGCCGAGGAGGCTGAGGCCGGCGGGGACTCCGAGGGCGCCAGGGTCGCGCCGTCGCCGCCCGCTCCCCAGCGGCGCCGTCGCAGTCGGTCGCGCGCGCCCGGCGAGGCCGCGCCGGTCGTCCGTGCCCAGGCGAAGTACGTGCGCTCCTCGGCACGCAAGGCGCGACTCGTGTGCGACCAGTTCCGCGGCAAGTCGGTCGACGAGGCACGAGCTATCCTCGCCGTCACGCCGCGGGCGATCGCGCGCGACTGGTCAAAGCTCCTCGAATCCGCGATCGCCAACGCCGAGCACAACCACGAGCTCGTCGGCGAGGACCTGTACGTCAAGGCGGTGCACGCCGACGAGGGCCCGACGATCAAGCGCTTCCGGCCCCGCGCGATGGGGCGCGCGACCCGGATCCGCAAGCGAACCAGCCATCTGACGATCCTGCTCACGCCAAAGGACTAGCTTCGAACACCATGGGTCAGAAAGTTCATCCCGAGTCGATCCGCGTGGGCTACATCCACGACTGGAAGTCCAACTGGTTCAACGAGCGCCACTTCGCCGACTACCTGCACGAGGACACGCTGATCCGCGAGCACATCATCGGCCGCCTCTCGCACGCCGGCCTCTCGGACATCACGATCCGCAAGAACGCCACCGAGGTCGAGATCAACATCCACACGGCGCGGCCGGGGATCGTCATCGGCAAGTCCGGCTCCGAGGTCGACGCGCTGCGACGCAACCTGCACCAGCTGACCGGCAAGCAGGTCAAGGTCAACATCCTCGAGATCAAGCGTCCCGAGCTCGACGCGCGCCTCGTCGCCCAGTCGATCGCCGAGCAGCTGCAGAACCGCGTCGCCTTCCGGCGCGCGATGAAGCGCGCGCTGACGAGCGCCATGCGCTCGGGCGCCAAGGGCGTCAAGGTCCAGGTCTCCGGCCGCCTCGGCGGCGCCGAGATGGCGCGGACCGAGGGTTACTCGGATGGGCGAGTGCCGCTGCACACGTTGCGCGCCGACATCGACTACGGCTTCTACGAGGCGCGCACGACGTTCGGCCGGATCGGCGTCAAGTGCTGGATCAACAAGGGCGAGATCATGCCCGAGGGCTACACCGGCGCCGACCTGACGATCATGGACGAGCCCTCCCCCCAAGCGGGTGGGGGGGATCGATCCGGCCGGGACGGTCGTGATGGCCGCGGTGGCCGGGGCGGCCGCGACGGCCGCGGTCGGGGCGGCCAGGGTGGTCGTGGTGGCGGTCCTGGTGGCGGCGGTGGTCGTGGTGGCGGTCCCGGTGGCGGCGGTGGTCGCGGTGGCGGTCCCGGCGGCGGCGGTGGTCGCGGTGGCGGCCCAGGCCGCGGTGGCGGCTCCGGCGGAGGCACAGGTGGCGGTGGCACCGGTGGCGGCGGCGCAGGCGGCGGTGGCGGCGGTCAACGGCCGGCGCCCGGAGGCGGTGGTAGCTGATGCTCGCGCCGAAGCGCGTCAAGCACCGCAAGGTCCATCGTGGTCGCAGGGCCGGCCTTTCGCGCGGGCAGACCAAGGTCCAGTTCGGCGAGTACGGCCTGAAGGCGCTCGACGCCGGCTGGCTGACGAACCGGCAGATCGAGGCCGCCCGAATCGCGATGACCCGCAAGATCAAGCGCGGCGGCAAGGTCTGGATCAACGTCTACCCCGACAAGTCTTACACCAAGAAGCCCGCCGAGACGCGGATGGGCTCGGGCAAGGGATCCCCCGAGGGGTGGGTCGCGGTGGTCAAGCCGGGCCGCGTGATGTTCGAGTTGGCCGGCGTGCCCGAGCCCTTGGCGCGCGAGGCGATGCGCCTGGCCGGACACAAGCTGTCGGTGCGCACGAAGTTCGTGATGCGAGAGGACGGGTGAGATGAGGTCGTCCGACATTCGCGACCTGAACGACACCGAGTTGCGCGAGCACATTCGGACCGCCCGGCGCGAGCTGTTCGGGTTGCGCTTTCAGCACGCCACGTCCGAGCTCGAGAACACCGCGGGCCTCCGGCGCGCGAAGAAGGAGATCGCCCGTGCGCTGACCATCCAGCGCGAACGAGAACTGCAGGCATCTGACAATGGCTGAGACCGAGAACAACGAGACCGAGACCCCAGGAGCGACCGAGGCGGCGGCGCCCCGTGCCGAGCCGGCCGAGGTCGTCCCACCCAAGGAGCGGCGCCGGCGCGCGCGGGCGGCCAAGGCTGCCCAGACCAAGACGCGCCAGTCGCTGACCCCGGAGGAGCGCCACGCCGAGCGGGTGGCCGAGCGCCAGCGCAAGGCGAAGGCGCGCCGGGTCGAGCGCGGACGCTCGCGTGAGAAGGCGCGAGCTAGCGGCGCCTCGACCGCGCAGGCCACGCCGCCGCGGGAGCATGGACCGGGACGGCAGAAGACCCGTCAGGGGGTCGTGGTCTCCGACAAGGCCGATAAGACGATTACGGTCCGGATCGACGTGGTCCGGCGCCACCGGCGCTACGAGAAGATCGTCCGGACCTCGAGCACGCTGCACGTGCACGACGAGTCAAACGACGCGCACACCGGCGACACCGTGATCGTGCGCGAATCCCGCCCCATGTCGCGGCTGAAGCGCTGGCGTCTGATCCAGGTCGTGGAGCGCGCTGAATGATCCAGAACGAGACACGTCTGCGCGTGGCCGACAACACCGGCGCCCGTGAGATCCTCGTGATCCGCGTGCGCGGCGGTCACCGCCGCCGTTACGCCGGGGTCGGCGACATCGTCACCGCGACCGTGAAGCAGGCCAGCCCCCAGGGCTCGGTCAAGAAGGGCGAGGTGGTGACCGCGGTCGTGGTGCGCACGCGGAAGTCCTACGGCCGCGAGGACGGGACCTACATCGCCTTCGACGAGAACGCCGCCGTGCTCATCGACAGCCAGAACAACCCGCGCGGCACCCGTATCTTCGGGCCGGTGGCGCGCGAGCTGCGCGAGCGCAACTTCATGAAGATCGTCTCCCTCGCCCCGGAGGTCCTCTAGTGCCGGCGCGGATCAGGACCGACGACGAGGTGATCGTGATCGGCGGCAAGGACCGCGGCAAGCGCGGCCGGATCCTGCGCTTCGAGCCCAAGAAGGATCGGGTTTACGTGGAGGGCCTCAACATCGTCAAGCGCCACCAGCGCCCCCGCCAGGTG
>JAFAYV010000073.1 GCA_019240115.1 Solirubrobacterales bacterium
CACCCCCCGTCGCTGGCGGCCACCCCCCGTCGCTGGCGGCCACCCCCGCCGCGCGGAGACCGCCTCGGACGCGCAGCGGACCGCCTCCTTACGGCCGAGCCACCGCCACCACGCTCGGGTTCAGCGTGCCCTGGGTCCACGCCGCGAGCGCCTGGCCGCGCCGGCCGAAGGCGACCGTCGGCTCGGCGGCGTAGATCGTCGCCGACAGCTGCGCCGCGCCGCTCGGACGGGAGCCGGCGCCGCCGAGCACGGCCACCGGATGGCCCCCGCGCACCCACACGACGGCCAGCTGGCCGCGGCCGCCCATCGCGAGCGTCGGCGCCTGCGCGGCGTCGGCGGGGCCAAGCGTGGCGGCCCCGCCGAAGACCCCGTGGGCGGTCCGGCTCGCCAGCTGCGCGGTGCAGGCACCGTCCGCGGTGCACGACTGCCAGGCGATCCCCTGGTCGCCGGGGGGGTCGGAGGCGACCGAGAGGTCCGAGGCGAGCGCGTTGGCGGGCGACACGGTGCGAACGGCGGGGTGCGTGGCGACGTCGGCCGCCCGCACCTGCGAGTGGTAGGCGCCCGTGCGGTCGTACCAGCTCTCGACCCAGACGAGCGTCGAGCCGGTCCCGCGCCGCATGACCGCGAGCTCGTCGATCCGGTGCCCGTTCGCGACGGTCAGCGCCACCCGGGCGCCGTGCGGCGGCAGCTTGCCCGCGCCGGTCGCGTAGTCGATGCTCCGCTGCGACAGCGTGCCGATGACCCCGGTCCCGGCCGTCCAGGCGACGATCGTGCTGCGCCCGCCGAGCCAGGCGGCCGACATCGCCACGGGCTCCTGATCGCGATCGGAGATCAGGCGCGCGGGACCGAAGCCTCCCGAGCCCTGCGAGACCAGGACGCCGCGCTCGGTGGCCACCGCGGCGAGCATCTGGCCGCCGCTCAGCGCGAGCAGCTGCCCCTGGGTGGCGCCGGTCAGGCCGCCGAACACCGGACGACCCGTGCCTAGCGACCCCGAGGCGCCGACGGTGATCGCCTGCGCGCCGCTGCAGCAGTCCACCCCGGCCGGGCTCATGCCCGCCAGCAGCACCGCGGAGCGCCCCGGGTAGGCGAGCGCGAGGACCCGTTGGACGCCGGGGACGGCGACCGGCCCGCTGAGCCCGCCGCCCGCGGCGCGCCGGACGAGGTAGGCCTGTGCGCTGCCGGGCTGGTCGACGTTCTCGATCCCGAAGGTGGCCACTGACGCGCCGGTCGGCGAGAAGGCGAGCCGGGGCGAGACGTAGTCGAGGTATCCGGGCTTGGCGAGCTCGAACGGCGCGCTCCAGCCGCCACGCGCCGCGGCGGGGGCGGCGAGGGCGAGCAGGACCAGGCAGGCGCCCGCGAACGCGAGAGCGCGGCGGGTCAAAGGTTGAGCGAGATCGAGCCCAGCCGCTGGTTGTCGGCGCCGAGGAGGTACAGCGTCAGCGGACGGTTGGAGAAGGCGTCGTTGTTCAGCTTGAACAACAGCAGGCCGCCCTGGGTCGGGCCGTCGGAGGCGACGGTGCTCGGCCCCGGCTGGATCTGGTTGGGCGCGATGGTCTGCGAGGTCCAGGCGAACGCGTTGACGTTGGGGTCCACCTTGATCGGGTAGTAGGCGAAGCCCTGGGTGTCGACGATCTCGAAGTTGTCGATCGTCGTCTGGTCGTGGTGGGTCTGGTTCTTCGCCCACAGGAACACCCCGTACCAGAACTCGTCGGCGCTTGGCGCCGTCGTCCCGGAGGGCAGCCCCTTGACGTACTGGGAGTCCTCGGCGCTGTACGGGTTGAGCGGGCGCGAGATCTCGAGCTGGTAGGTCACGGGCCCGGCGTCGATGTAGCCGCCGTTGTTGTTGGCGTCAGCTAGCGTCGGGTGGGCCTCCTTGTGGCCGCACGCGGTCAGCCCGACGGCCAGCACGGCGGCGCAGGCGATGATCCACAGGCGACGGGCTCTCATGCGCCGCGACATGTTAACGGTGGCTCATCCAGCCTCGATCGGTGGCTCATTCAGCCTCGATCGAGGCCCGTTCGCCGCGCTCGCGCCCGTCCTCGAGGATCGAGCGCAGCCGCCGCATCGCCTTGGCCGCCTTGCGCTTGGTCCAGGAGCGCCCGCCGAGGGTCTCGAGCAGCCTGTCCGAGAGCTGCGAGGGCTCGGTCTCGAAGGTGTACTGGACGCGCGTGCTCCCCGACGGACCGGGATCGAGCGTGTAGATGCCGATCATCCGGATGCGGTTGTACTTGCCGCCGCGACCCCGCTCCATGATCCGATGAGGCGGCTGCATGTCGTGCAGGGTCATGTCGGCCCACGAGAAGCGCTGCATCGGCGCGTCGATCCGGAAGCGCGCGCCGGCGCCCGCTCCGTAGGAGTCCACGCGCGTCAGATGCCAGTCGACCAGGTAGTGGTCGCAGAACTCGGCGTGGTTGGCGATGTCGGCGAGGTACTCGTAGACCTGCTCGCGGGGCTGGGCGATGGTGGTGCTGACGGTGAACGGCTCCACCGGCGGGATCTTAGGGCGCGACCGTGCGGCGCGGCGGCGCTGGACGCGGCCGCGGCGGACGCCGGTCAGGCGGCTGCGCGCTGGTCGATGATGCGCATCGTGTGCCCGAACTCGGGCCCGTGCACGAGGCGCGTCTGCACCGGCGCGTCCGACTGGGTGCCGCGGCACAGCGCGCACGCCACCGTTCCCGAGGCAAAGACATAGACGCGCTCGCCGACGAGCGGCGTACGCCGGCAGCAGGTGCAGCGCTCGGACCCCGCGAGGCGCTCGTCGAGCCCGCGCCGCAGCAGGGCGAGCTCGAGCTCGAGCATGTCGGACGCCTCCATGGGCGTGGGCTTCGTCACCCCGGAGTCCGTTCCTGCCGACCGTACATTTCCATCGCCTTTACTTCTGGTTAGGGCGATCGTTTAATATCTGCATCGTCTTCCTTGAGCGTGCTGGAAGCGCCCGGATGCCGCCGGCTCCGCTTGCACGCCGAAACCGTTGCAGGAGCGTTGCCATGAAAGCGTGGATGTCGGGTAGTGTCGCCGGGACCGGCACCTTTCGCTGCACCGAATGCGATACCTCGCTATCGCTCGATGCCGCGCACGAGCTGCCGGCGTGCCCGAGCTGCGGCGGGACCGCGTTCGTTCGCGCCTCGCTGTTCACCACCTCCCAGCAGCCGCTCGTCGACCTCGGCCCCGAGGTCGAGGACAGCACGTGGCTCGGCGAGACCCGCGCGAGCCTCGACGAGGCCGGTCAGTACGTCGCCTTCCGCTCCAACGACGACGAGCTCGTCGTCTTCCCGCTCGCGCGCGAGTGGACGCGGATCGGCCGCAGCCTCGCCGCCGACATCCGCTTCGATGACGCGACGGTGTCACGCCGGCACGCGCTCATCGTCCGCCAGCCCGACGGCCTGCGCGTGCTCGACGACCGCAGCCTCAACGGCGTGTTCGTCAACGGCGAGCGCGTCGAGTGGAGCACGCTCGCCGACGGCGACGAGGTCGTGATCGGCCGTCACCACCTGCACTTCATCGACGTCCCGGTCATCTCCGGTATGCGCCGCGAGGGCTCGCCGCGGCGCGCCTCGGCCTGAGGCCGACGCCCACCGCGGCTGGCCTATAGTCAGCCGCGCATGCCGGCCACGATCGCGGTCCTCTCCCAGAAGGGCGGTACGGGCAAGACGACGGCGGTGCGCACGCTGACCGACGTGCTGCGGCGCGTGGGCCTGTCGGTGCTGGCCGTCGACCTCGACCCCCAGGGCAACCTCTCGGACTACCTCGACGTCGCGCCCGAGGCCTCGCCCACGATCGCCGACGTGCTCTCGGGCCGCGCGAGCGCCGCCGAGGCGATCCACGACGGGATCATCCCCGCCAACCTCGGGCTCGCCGAGACCGAGCTGGCGCTGGGGGGCAAGATGGGCCGCGAGCTGACCCTGCGCAAGGCGCTGCGGCGCGTCGGCGGCGACTACGACCTCATCCTCATCGACTGCCCGCCGGCGCTGGGCCTGCTGACCGTCAACGCGCTCGTCGCCGCCGACCACGCGCTGCTCTCCGCCGAGGCCCAGTACTTCGCGATGCAGGGCGTCGAGCAGGCGCTCGAGGTCATCGAGCTGGCCCGCGACAGCCTCAACCCCGATCTCGAGTGGCTCGGCGTCGTGCTGAACATCGTCGACATGCGCACCCGCCACTCTCGGGAGGCCTACGACTCGCTGCGCCGGCACTTCGGCGACAAGCTGATCCCCACCGTCATCCGCTCCTCGATCGCCTACGCCGAGTCGGCCGAGCGCGCGCAGTCGATCCTCGACTATCGCCCCGACCTCGCGGCCGATTACCTCCAGGTCGCCGACGAGCTGCTCCGGCGCCTCGAGATGGACAAGCCACGGCGCGGGGTGAAAAAGCTCCTGCGCGACGTCCAGCCGGCTCAGGCGAGCGCCTGATCCTCGACGACCGCGCCGGCGGAGGCGAACGCCGCCTCCACCACGATCGCCCACCCCTCGACCTCGGCGACGAGGCGCTCGCGGACTGCACCCACGCTCTCGCCCCGGCACCAGACGAGCACCGTCGGCCCGGCGCCCGAGATCGTCGCGCCGAGCGCGCCGAGCTCGCCCGCGCGCGCCAGCAGCGCCGCGGAGCGGGGGTAGAGCCGTGCGCGCGGCGGTTGGTGGAGCCGATCGCGCAGGCCGGCGGCGACCAGCGACCAGTCGCCGCGAGCCAGCCCGAGGGTCAGCGTCGCCGCCGAGGCGACGTTGAACACCGCGTCGGCGAGCGGCACGGCAACCGGCAGCGCGGCACGGGCGTCGGCCGTCAGCACCGCGTCGCCGGGGACGACGAGCAGCGCCGACAGCCACGCGGGGGGTTCGAGGCGGTGCACTCGCGGCCCCTCGCAGATGACGATGCCGCCGCGCAGCGAGGCGGCGATGTTGTCGGGGTGGCCCTCGAGCTCGGTGGCGAGCGCCTGGATGTCGGCGCCGGTCCCGCTGAGGTGGTCCGCGGCCAGCAGCCCGGCGACGATCGCCGTCGCGCTCGAGCCCAGGCCGCCGCTCATCGGGATCTGCGAGACGATCCGGAATCGGTGGCCATCGGCGGGCGCGAGGCGTTCGAAGGCGCGCACGACGAGGTTGTCGCGATCGTGCGGCACGTCGAGCTCGGTGTCGACCGCGAACGCCTCCCCGGCCGTCACCTCGAGCTCGAGCCACAGCGACAGCGCGGCGGCCATGACGTCCAAGCCCGGGCCGAGGTTGGCGGTCGAGCCTGGGACCCGGACCCGGCAGCCGCCCGCGCCCGCCGTCATCCGAGCACGGCGCGCTCGACCGCGGCCCGGTCGGGCTCGCAGGAAACGACCGCTCCGGCCTCGCCGAGCGCGGTCTGGGGATCCTTGAGCCCGTGGCCGGTCAGCACGCACGCAACCCGCTGGGCGTCGCCGGCGCCGTGTACGAGCAGCCCGGCCACGCTCGCCGCCGAGGCGGGCTCGCAGAAGATGCCCTCGGTGCTCGCCAGGAGGCGATAGGCGGCGAGGATCTGCTCGTCGGTGACCGCCCGAATCTCCCCGCCGGAGGCGGTCATCGCGTTCATCGCGTCCTCCCAGCGAGCCGGATTGCCGATCCGGATCGCCGAGGCGACGGTCTCGGGGGCCTGCACCGGCGCGCCGAGTACGAGCGGCGCGGCGCCCGCCGCCTGGAAGCCGAGCATGCGCGGACGCTGGCCGAGCTCGTCAAAGCCACGCCAGTAGGCCGTGATGTTGCCGGCGTTGCCGACCGGGATGCAGAGCGCGTCGAGCTCTGCGTCGAGCGCCTCGGCGATCTCGAACGACGACGTCTTCTGGCCCTCGATGCGGAACTCGTTGACCGAGTTGACGAGCGCGATCGGATGGCTGGCGGCGAGCTCGCGCACGAGCGCCAACGCGAGATCGAAATTGCCCCGCAGCGCGATGACCCGGGCGCCGTGCATGAGCGCCTGAGCGAGCTTGCCGGTGGCGATCTTGCCGTCGGGGACGATCACCGCGCAGCGGATGCCCGCCCGTGCGGCGTAGGCGGCCGCCGAGGCGGCGGTGTTGCCCGTCGAGGCGCAGACGATCGCCCGCGCGCCCTCGCGCACTGCCGCCGAGACCGCGCAGGTCATTCCGCGATCCTTGAACGACCCCGTCGGGTTCAGGCCCTCGAGCTTGCACCACACCTCGGCGCCGGCGCGCTGCGACAGCGCGGGCGCGTGGACGAGCGGCGTCGAGCCCTCCCCCAGCGTCACGACCGGGTCCTCGGCGGCGAACGGAAGGCGGTCGCGATAGCGCTCGATCAGACCGGTCATATCGACCCCGGGCTCATCGCTACCCGAACTGCTCCTCGATCACGCGGATCGCCCGCGGGGGGGCGCGCATGATCGGCAACCCGGCGATCATGTCCATCGCGGCGGCGAAGCGCGACTCGAGCACCGGGTGCACGACCATGACCAGCCGCGCCTGGTCGCGCATCCCCTTCTGCACCACCGACTTGACCGACACGTCCTGGAGCGCGAGGACCTGCGAGACCTGCGCGAGCACGCCGGGCTCGTCGGCGACCTCGAGGTGCAGGTAGAACGAGGATCGCACGTCGGAGACGATCCGCAGCCGCTCAAGCGCCGGCGGGGTCGAGGCGGGCGGGATCATCGCCGAGATGACGTCGCCGAGCACCGCCGACGCGGTCTGCGGACCGCCCGCCCCCGGCCCCGACATCGTGACCTCGGTGATCGCCTCGGACTCGATCGTCACCGCGTTGAAGGGGCCGTTGACCGACGCGAGGGGATGGCCGGGATACAGGAAGGCGGGATAGACGCCGACCGCCAGGCCATCGCCGTCGATCCGTTCCGCGGTGCCGATCAGCTTGAGCCCGAGCTCGAGCTCGCGCGCGTACTCGAGGTCGTCGGGCTGGATGCGCTCGATCCCCTCGTAGCGGACCTGATCGAGGTGGACGGGGGTCTCGAAGGCGAGCCGGGCGAGGATCGCCATCTTGGCAGCGGCGTCGCGGCCGGTGACGTCGTCGGTGGGGTCGGCCTCGGCGTAGCCGAGTCGCTGAGCCTCGGCGAGCGCGTCGGCGAACGCGCATCCGGTGCGCCCCATCTCGGTGAGGATGAAGTTCGTCGTCCCGTTGACGATCCCATGGACGCGATCGATGACCGCCCCGGCGAGCGACTCCTGCAGCACGCGGATGACCGGCACCACTCCGGCGACCGCCCCTTCGAAGCGCAGCTGGACGTCATGCTCGCGGGCCGCTTCCCACAGCTCCTCGCCGTGCTGGGAGAGCAGCTGCTTGTTCGCCGTCACGACGTGGCGACCGGTCCGGAGCGCCTGCAGCACGTACTCGCGCGCGGGATCGAGGCCCCCGATGAGCTCGACGATGAGGTCCGAGCGCTCGAGCAGCTCGGGGAAGCTGTCGCCGCGCGAGCGCGTGAGCACGCCGCTGAGCTCGGGCCGCAGGCCCGTCGTGCGCTCGATCCGCCCGGCGTGCTCCTCGAGCAGCCGCGCGAACGCCGAGCCGACCGTGCCGTGCCCGAGCAGCCCGACCCGGAAGACGCTCACGGCACGTCCCGGCTCATGAGGTCAGCGTAGGTCTCGCGGCGGACCACGAGCGCAGCCCGCCCCTCGCGCGCGAACACGACCGGCGGTCGGGGCACGCCGTTGTAGTTGTTGGCCATCGCGTAGCCGTAGGCGCCGGTCGCGGGCGTGGCGACGACGTCGCCGACCACGGGGTCGGCGAGACGCGCGCCGCGGACGATCACGTCGCCGGACTCGCAGTGCTTGCCGGTCAGATGACACGCCGTGTCGGGCTCGGCCGCCGCGCGATCGGCGACGATCGCCTCGTAGCGGGCGCCGTACATCATCGGACGCAGGTTGTCCGACATGCCGCCGTCGACCGCCACCCAGCGCGACACGTTGTCCTTGACCGTCTGCACGGTGTACAGGGTGACGGTCGAGTTGGCCACGAGCGCCCGTCCCGGCTCGAGCAGCAGCCGTCGGTCGGGACCGAGCTGTGCGTGCAGCGCCTCGACGATGGTCGCCACGTAGCGGTCGATCGCGGGCGGGCGATCGTCGGCGAGATAGGCCGCGGCGAGCCCGCCGCCGAGGTTGTAGACGGGAAAGTCGCCGAGCCGGGCGACCGCGGCCACCGCGTCGGCGAACGACGCCAGATCGTAGAGCTGGGAGCCGATGTGAGCGTGCAGCCCGACCAGGCGCAGCGACGCCACGTCGCCCAGGCGCGCGATCGCCTCGCGCGCGGCGTCGATGGAGAACCCGAACTTCGAGTCGGCCTGCCCGGTGGAGATCGCCGCGTGGGTGGCACCGGCGACGCCGGGGGTGATGCGGATGAGCACGTCCTGGCGACGATCGAGCTCGGCGGCGATCGAGGCGACCCGTTCCAGGTCGTGCCAGGAGTCGAGCACGACGTGTCCGACGCCGATCTGGAGCGCCTCGCGCAGCTCGGTCGTGGACTTGGCGTTGCCGTGCAGGTGGATGCGCGCGGGATCGATGCCCGCGGCGCGGGCGAGGGCGAGCTCGCCGCCGGAGGCGACATCAGCGGCCAGTCCCTCCTGCGCCAGGGCGCGGAGGACGGCGGTGCAGGGGAACGCCTTGGAGGCGAACAGGACGTCGAAGTCGCGGTGGCGCCGGGCCACGGCCTCGACGAACGTCCGCGCGCGCTCGCGCAGGTCGTCCTCGACGACGACGTAGACCGGGGTGCCGAACTCGCGTGCGAGCGCCACCGCGTCGCAGCCGCCGAGCTCGAGCCGACCGCGCTCGTTGATCCGGGTCCCCCGCGGATAGACGTGCGAGGCCGCCAGAGCGATGGCCGTCACGGCGCGCGAGCGGGCGTCGGGGAGCGCACGGCGCACACGATATGGATTCCCGGGCGCGGCATGCCCGCGACTCATGGGCTGCCTTCACCCGCGACTCATGGGCTGCCTTCACCCGCGGCTAAGCCGCGCCTGCCAAGATTCGCGCATCATGCCCGCCCCCCGGAACTTCGGTCGCGACCGCGCATTGCAGACCCGGATGCTGCTCACGATGCTCCTGCTCGGGGCCGTGTACGTCGTGCTGATCGCGGTGCTCGTGGCGGCCGGCGCGGGCGCGATCACGGTGGCGGTCATCGCCGGCGCGCTCTTCCTCGTCCAGTACTTCACCTCCGACAAGCTCGCGCTGGCCTCGATGGGCGCCCGCGAGGTCAGCGCCGAGCAGGCGCCGGGGCTGCACGCGATCCTCCAGCGCCTGTGCATCCAGGCTGACCTGCCGATGCCGCGCGTCGCGATCGCCGACACCCAGATGCCCAACGCCTTCGCGGTCGGCCGCTCGCCGAGCACCGCGACCGTGTGCGCGACCACCGGGCTGCTCGAGCTGCTCTCCGAGTCCGAGCTCGAGGGAGTGCTCGCGCACGAGCTGACCCACATCGCCAACCGCGACGTGATGCTGATGACGATCGCGAGCTTCTTCGCCTCGATCGCCGCCTTCATCGTCCAGATGGGCTTCCTCTTCGGCGGCGCGCTCGGCGGGGACGACCGCGACGACAGCGGCCCGAGCGTCATCGTCGTCGTGCTCGTGGCGGGCGTCGTCTACGTCGTGTCCTTCGTGCTGCTGCAGGCGCTCTCGCGCTATCGCGAGTTCGCCGCCGATCGGGGCTCGGCGATCATCACCGGGCGCCCGAGCGCGCTCAGCTCGGCGCTGATGAAGATCAGCGGCCAGATGGACCAGATCCCGCAGCGCGACCTGCGCGCGGCGTCGAGCGAGCTCGCTGCCTTCTACATCTTCCCGCCGAAGGCGAAGGAGAGCGTCGCGGCCCTGTTCTCGACCCACCCGCCGCTCGAGAAGCGCCTCGAGGCGCTCGGGCGCCTGGAGTCCCAGCTGCAGCAGCGGCCCGCCGCCTCCGCGCTGAGCTGAGCGCAGCTGCGTGGGCTTCCTCGACGTCCTCACCGGCAAGCGCAAGCTCGCCGGCCCCGCGCCCGATCGCCTGTTCGCCATCAGCACGGCCGCGGTCACGATGGAGGCGAGCCTGCAGATCGAAAGCCGCGGGGCGGCGGCGATCGTCTTTCAGTCGCTGGCCACCGCGGACTTCCGCTCGATCGTCGACGACATGGTCCAGGTCGTCCGCGCGACCGCCGCCGACAGCGGCACGACGATCGAGACCTCGCGGGACGGCTACGGCTTCAGCTGGCTGATCCTTTGTGGTCAGAGCTTCGACGACCTCGTCGTCGGGATCAACGCGGTCTCGAGCGCGCTGGAGGGCGGCGGCTACGGCGAGCGGGTCCTGTGCGCGGTGTTCGCCTTTGGCGACGCCGGCGCGAGCGGCGGGCGCGGCCTGTACCTCATCTACAACTACAAGCGCGGCGCGTTCTATCCGTTCGTCCCCGCCGGCGCCGGGCAGGAGCGCGACAACGAGCGCGAGCTCGTCCTGCGCGCGCAGCTGGGCCCCGAGCTGCCCATCGAGGCGCAGCTCTCGCGCTGGTATCCCCTTTGGGGCATCCCGATCTGACCCGAACCGGGGGGTCAAGGCGCCGCCGATCCGTGCGCTACGCTCACCGCCTCAGGCTCGCTGGAGCTATGGGCCGAAGCCTGGGGCCGAGCCGCCGGCGAGCCGGCGCCGGGCCGGACGCGGACGACCTCAAGGAGACACCTTGCGCATTCTCATTCTCGGCGGAGACGGCTTCTGCGGGTGGCCCACCTCGCTGCACCTCTCGGCTAGCGGCCACGAGGTCGCGATCGTCGACAACCTGGCGCGGCGCAACGCCGATGTCGAGCTCGAAGCGCAGTCGCTGACCCCGATCCAGCCGATCGGGACCCGGCTCGAGGCGTGGCGCGAGCTCAGCGGGTCCGAGATCGCGTTCCATCGCTTCAACGTCGCCGAGAACTACCGCGTCATGCTCGACCTCCTCATCGACTGGCAGCCCGACGCGATCGTGCACTTCGCCGAGCAGCGCGCCGCTCCCTACTCGATGAAGAGCCCGTGGCACAAGCGCTACACGGTCAACAACAACGTCAACGCGACCCACAACCTGCTGGCCGCCCTCGTGGAGTCCGGGCTCGACGCTCATATCGTGCATCTGGGGACGATGGGCGTGTACGGCTACGGCACCGCGGGGGTGAAGATCCCCGAGGGGTACCTGCGCGTGCGGATCGACACCGACGAGGGCACCGAGGTCGAGCAGGAGATCCTGTACCCGGTCAACCCGGGCAGCGTCTACCACATGACCAAGACCCAGGATCAGCTCCTGTTCGCGTTCTACAACCGCAACGACGCGATCCGGATCACCGACCTGCACCAGGGCATCGTCTGGGGCACCCAGACCGCCGAGACCCGGCTCGACGACCGCCTGATCAACCGCTTCGACTACGACGGCGACTACGGCACGGTGCTCAACCGCTTCCTCATGCAGGCCGCGGTCGGCTATCCGCTCACCGTCCATGGCACCGGCGGTCAGACGCGCGCGTTCATCCACATCCAGGACACCGTCCGCTGCATCCAGCTCGCGATCGAGAACCCACCCGAGCGCGGCGACCGGGTGCGCGTGTTCAACCAGATGACCGAGTGTCATCGCGTCCGTGACCTCGCCCAGATCGTCGCGAGCCTCACCGGCGCCGAGATCGACCACGTCGACAACCCGCGCCGGGAGGCGGCCGAGAACGAGTTGTTCGTCGCCAACGACCATCTGCTCGAGCTCGGCCTTGATCCGATCCGCCTCCAGGACGACCTGCTCTCGGAAGTCACCGAGGTCGCCCATCGGTACGCGAGCCGCTGTGACACGCGGAAGATCCCGTGCGTGTCGCGATGGATCCAGCCGGTGGAGTCGCCGGTCGCCCCGACCGCCTGAGCTTCCCCGCCGCAGTCGGTCAGCCCAGCCTGAGTCAGCCCAGCCTGAGCTTGCCCGCCGCAGTCGGTCAGCCCGGTCACCGCGGCGGGTCAGCCCGGTCGCCGCAGTCGGTCAGCCCGTCGTCGCGGTCAACCCGGGATGAGGCCCTCGCCGTGGAACGCCTCGCTGGCCTGCGCCAGCGACACATCGGGAGGCGGGAGGATGATGTCCGAACCGGTCAGGTCCTCGTCGGCCAGCGCCCGGCCCTTCCCGCGCACGAGTGCGACCAACTCCCCGAAGACGCGACGGAACTCGGCGTCGTCGCCGGCGTCGCAGGCGTCCACGGCCGCGTTGTCGAGCCGGTTGAGCTCATCGAGATCGTCATCGGAGACCTCGTACTGGCCCTCCGTGGCGATGCGGACGATCACGCCGACTGCCCGGCGGAGCCGCCGCCCGGGGCGGCGGGGCCGGTGCCGGCGCCGAGCGCGCCGTGCGAGCCCGAGCTGCCGCTGCCGAGCTCGGCCTTCATCTTCGCCAGCTCTGAGTCGACCTCGCTCGTGCTCGAGAGCTGCTTGAGCTGGCGGTCGATGTCGTCCTCGCCGGAGCCGAGCTGCGTCAGGTCCTCGAACGTCCCGGCCTCCTCGAGCTCGCCGACCGCGTCGGCTCGGGCCTTCATGTTCTCGGTCTTATCGAGCGCCCGCTGCATCGCCAGTCCCACGTCGGCCATCTCCTCGCCCACGCCGGTCGCCGCCTCGGAGATCTTCACCTGGGCCTCGGCGGCGGAGTACTGGGCCTTGATGACCTCCTTGCGGGAGCGGAACTGCTCGATCTTGGCGCGCAGCTTCTGCTCGGAGGCCGTCATCTGCTCCTGCTGCTGCTCGAGTTGGGCGACCTGCGAGTCGAGCGACTGCAACTCGGTCTGAGCGACGTTCTTGCGCTCGAGCGCGACCCGGGCGAGATCCTCGTTGCCCGCCGCCAGCGCCTGGCGAGCCTGGGTGTCGAGCTTGACCACCTGCTGCTGGAGCTTCTCCTCCTGCAGCTGGAGGCGCTTCTTCGAGGTCACGACGTCGGCGATGCCCTTCTTGACGTTCTGCAGCAGCTCGATCTGCTTCTGGTAGCTGTACTCGAGCGTCTCGGAGGGGTCCTCGTGGCGATCGAGCAGCTTGGAGATCTTGGCTTTGACGACGGTGGACATGCGCCCGGAAAGCCCCGGCATCGCATCCTCCTTGGCTATAGCTGAACTGGCAGTGCAAGCGTAGTGCACGATCCCGGCGTCCGTCGCCGACCAGCAGCGCCTTTACGATCCTCTTCATGAACCCCCGTCCGGTCGCCGACACCGAGACTCAGCTGGTGCATTTCATGGGTCCCACGGACGCCAACTCCGAGGGTGACGTCCACGGCGGGGTGATCATGAAGCTCGTCGACGAGGCGGCCGCGCTCGCGGCGATGAAGCACGCCCGCCGTCGCGTGGTGACCGCCGCGATGGACCGGATGACCTTCGTCGTCCCGATCGGCGTCGGCGATCTCGTCACCTTCCGCGCCAAGGTCAACGCCGCGTGGCGCAGCTCGATGGAGATCGGCGTCCGCGTCGAGTCCGAGAACCCACTCTCGGGCGAGGTCCGTTACACGAACTCGGCCTACGTGACCCTGGTCGCGCTCGACGAGCACGCCCGGCCGGCCCTCGTTGCCCCGGCGCTCGCGCAGAGCGCGCTCGAGCAGCGGCGCATGCGCGAGGCCGAGCTCCGTCGCGCCAACCGCCTCACCGAGCGCAAGGCGATCCTCGCCGGGCGCGCCGACGATCGCGGTCGACGGGACGGCCCACGCCATCGTGATCGGCTGGCGCGGAGAGAGCCGGCGTCGCCCCCGGATTGACCGCGAGATCCGCCGCGGGAACTGGATGAAGCCCCCGTTCCCGCGGGCATGGCCGATGGGGCGGTTCTCGCGGGGAGTCCCGCGGATCAGGCGAGCGGCGGCATGCACATCCTCGCAGGATGGTCATAACGGCAGTCGGGTTCGCCGCGGGCGGCGCTCGCTACTGTCCGCCGCGATGCGCCTGACCGTCATCGTGCACGCCTGGGCGCTGGCACTCGTCGCCGCGTTCGTCCTCGCCGGCTGCGGCGGCGGCGATCACTCGTCGAGCGCGTCGCCCACCACCAGCGCCGGCGTCCCGTCGCGGACGCCCGGCGCGGTGCAGAAGCTCGGCTTCCCGGCCCTGGCGACGAAGAACACGACCCGCGTCGACGGCGTCGATCCGACCGCCGACGCCGCCGGCGTCGCGCTTGCCGTCTACCCGTCGGCGGCCGCCGGCACTCACCCGCGCGCGGTCGTGCTCGCCCCCAGCGACAGCTGGCAGGCGTCGATCGCCGCCTCGGCGCTCATGGCCTCCCCGATCGGCGCGCCGCTCCTGCTCTCGGGCCACGACCGACTCCCCTCGGCGACGGCGACCGCGCTCGACGCCCTGCAGCCGTCCGGATCCAGTCAGGCCGGCGGCGCGCAGGTCATCCGGATCGGCGACGTCCCCTCCCCCAGCGGCGAGCGCGCCGCCGCGGTGACCGGGCGCGGCCCCTACGCGCTCGCCGCCGGCGTCGACCGCTTCCTCTCGGCGGCGCAGGGCCGGACGAGCCGTGATGTCGTGATCGCTTCGGCGGATGCTCCCGCCTATGCGATGCCCGCCGCCGGCTGGGCGGCCGAGAGCGGCGACTCGGTCCTGTTCGTCGGCCATCACGGCGTTCCGCCGGCGACCGCCCAGGCGCTGCGCGCCCACCAGCACCCGAGCATCTACGTGCTCGGGCCGCCCAGCGTCATCTCCAACTCCCTCCTGCGCCAACTGCGCCGCTTCGGCACGGTCAAGCGCGTCGGCGCGACCGATCCCGCGAGCAACTCGGTCGCGTTCGCGATCTACCGGGACCCGGCCTGCCCCTACGCCCAGCCGTGCGCGCACGTGCCGGGCAGCTTCGGCTGGGCGATGCGCAGCCCGGGCCACGGCTACGTCCTGCTCAACGCGTCGCGGCCGCTCGACGCGGCGGCAGCGGCGGCTCTCTCGGGCAGCGGCGACTATGGTCCACAATTGCTCGTGAACGCCCCGTCCGCGCTTCCCAAGCCGGTGCTCAATTTCTTCCTGAACTACGCCACCCCCGGGTACACCCAGCAGGGCCCGACCGCCGCGGTCTACAACCACGGCTGGGTGATCGGCGACGCGCGCGCGATCTCGGTGTCCGTCCAGGCGGAGCTGGACAACCTCCTGCAGGCGGTGCCCGCGAGCGGATCCCGATGAGCGAGTCCGAGCATCCCGACCGGCTGCACGCCGACCACGAGCCGACGGTGGAGGACGTGCGCCAGCTGATGGGCGCCTCCACCCCGCACTTCGCGCTCCAGCTGCGCGAGCGCATCCGGACGCTCATCCGAGGGCTGCCCGCCGGCCACCCGGCGCGCCGCGAGGGTGAGCGCGAGATCGCCCGCCTGAACAAGATCGCGTTCGTCGGCGAGGTTCGCGGTCACGTCGCCGAGAGCGGCCTGCAGCCGTTGCGCAGCCTCGGCCACGATCGCCAGGACCATCACTAGTGCCACCCGGGAGTGCTGCGCGCTCGCTGTCGGTGATCGGGCTCGGGCGCGTCGGCCTGCCGCTGGCGCTGTGCTTCGCCGACCGCGGGCTGCGCGTGCTCGGCATCGATCACGATCCGGCGATCCTCGAGTCGCTGCGCGACGGCCGGATGCCGTTCGCCGAGGCCGGTACCCAGGAGCTGCTGCACCGCGTGCGGGCGTCGGGGCGCCTCGAGCTCTCCGACCACGCCGCCGACGCCGCCCGGGCCGATGACATCGTCATCACGATCGGGACGCCCTCGTTCTCGCACGTCGAGTCCGACCTGCGCCAGGTCCGCGCGGCCGTCGACGACCTGCTGCCGCTCCTGCGTCCCGGCCACGGGCTCATCCTCCGCTCGACGATCGCGCCGGGCACCACCGACTTCGTCGCCGGTTATCTGGAGAAGCGCCGCGGCCTGCGCGCCGGCCACGAGGTGTACGTCGCGCACGCGCCCGAGCGCATCGCCGCCGGCAGGTTCCTGACCGAGATCCGCACCCTGCCCTGCATCGTCGGCGGCGTCGGCTCCGCGAGCACCGAGCACGCGGCCGCGCTGTTCAGCGTCTTCGGGGCGCCGATCGTCCGCACGACGCCGGTCCAGGCCGAGCTGGCGAAGATCTGGACGAACATCCTGCGCTACGCGAGCTTCGCGCTGCCCAACCTGCTGATGATGGACTGCGAGAGCTACGACGCCAACGTGTTCGAGGTCATCGACCTGATCAACCGCGACTACCCGCGCGGCGGGATAGCGATGCCGGGCATGACCGCCGGCACCTGCCTGCGCAAGGACTTCGCGTTCTCGGAGGAGCGGTCACACGCCCCGGGCATGTTGCTCGCGGTCTCGCGGGTCAACGAGGGGGTGCCGCTGTTCCTCGTCGAGGGGATCAAGCGGCGGATCGGCCAGCTCGCCTCGCGCAAGGTCGCCGTCCTCGGCCTGACCTTCAAGCGCGACACCGACGACGAGCGCGACTCGCTTTCGCCGAAGCTGATCCGCCTGCTCGAGCGCGAGCTCGCCGACGTCGCGGTCTGCGATCCGCTCGCCCCGACCCCGACGCAGATGCTCCCCGACGCCGTGCGGGACGCCGACGTCGTCATCGTCGCGACCAACCACTCGACGTTCGAGACCCGCGAGGCGCGGCGGTCGATCGTCGAGCTCGCCGCCGCCGATTGCTTGCTCGTGGACCCGTGGAACAGCCTCGGCACCGGCCAGGTGTTCCTCTTCGCCGCGGAGTCGCCCGCGCTGGCTCCGTTCGCCGCCTCGATCGACGCGTCCTAGCGTGTCCGTGTCCGCAAGTCGTGCGGCACCGGGAGCGCTCACTGGTGGATACCAGGCCAGGACGCAGGTGCGGCGCGCGCTCGTCACCGGGGGGGCGGGAACGATCGGGTCCGCGGTCGTCCGCCGCCTGCTGCGCGACGGCGACTGGCGGGTCCGCGTCGCCGACCATCGCCCCGCGCCCGGGTGGATGCGCGACGGATGCGAGCTGGCCACGGGCGACCTGCGCGATCCGGCGGCGGCCGCCCGCGCGGTCGCCGGGACCACCCACGTGATCCACCTCGCGGCGATCGTCGGCGGGATCGCCAACTTCCACAGGCTGCCGTTCACCCTCACCGAGGTCAACAATGCGCTGACCGGCGCCGTCGTGCACGCCGCCCTCGATGAGGACGTCGAGCGCTTCACCTACGTCTCCTCCTCGATGGTGTTCGAGCGCGTGGCCACGTTCCCGACGCGCGAGGCCGATCTCGCAGGCTGTCCGGCGCCGCACTCGGCCTACGGTTTCTCCAAGCTCTCGGGCGAGGTCTACACGCGCGCCGCCCACGATCAGCACGGCCTGCGGTTCACGATCTGCCGCCCGTTCAACGCCTACGGCCCGGGGGAGCTGCCCGACCGCGACGAGCCGGGCGTCGCGCACGCGGTCCCCGACCTGATCGCCAAGGTGCTCGCCGGCCAGCGTCCGCTGCAGATCTTCGGATCCGGCGAGCAGACCCGGACGCTGACCCACGTCGACGACATCGCCGACGGGGTCGTGACCGCCACCGGGTCGCCCGCGGGCGAGAACGAGGACTTCAACATCTCGGCGTCCGAGGAGCGAACCATCGCCGAGATCGCCGAGCTCATCTGGAGCGCGTGCGGCGAGGATCCAGCGCAGTTCGCGCTCGAGCACCTGCCGACGTTCGCCGTCGACGTGCAGCGCCGGTGGCCCTCGGTGGACAAGGCCCGTCGCCTGCTCGGCTGGGAGGCGCGGATCGACCTGCGCGACGGCCTGGCCGACACGGTCCGGTGGCTGCGCGCGGCCTCGGGCGCTGGCGTCGCGTCGCGATGAGCCCGCCGCGGCGAACGCGCGTATCCATCGGGTGCAACGGCGCGGCAGCAGGTCGTCCACCCGGAGCTTGCACCAGGTTCCCCCGGCTCATATAACTCCGCGCCTTGGCGATCACACCGCTCCACGGCGACCGACTCGGCCCACCTCAACTACGTGCCGGGCGCCAAGGGGCTGAAGACCGGCGCGATCGGCTATCTGGCGAACCTCGTCATCTCGGTCGCCTCGGTGGCCCCGCCTACAGCCTCGCTGCGACGCTCGGCTTCATCGTCGCCGTCCAGGGCGTCGGCACCTCGGCGCCCGCGGTCATGCTCGTCTCGTTCGTCCCGATGCTGCTGATCGCCGCGGCCTACAAGTACCTCAACCGCGCCGATCCCGACTGCGGGACGACGTTCGCCTGACCCGTTCCAGATCTCGAGCTTCGGCGCGATGATCGACGGGGTCCTCCTCGGGCTGTTCATCTACTGGGGGTGGGACAGCGGGGTCGCGGTCAACGAGGAGTCGCAGGACGCATCGGAGGGTCCGGGCAGGGCCGCGGTCGTCAGCACGATCCTGCTCCTCGTCATCTGCTGCTGCTCTCGGCGTCCGCTCAGTCACTCGGCGGCCTGGCCGCCCTGACCGGTCACTCCAACGACGTGCTCGGCTTCCTCGGGCACAAGGTCTTCCCCAGCCCGCTCGACCTGCTGCTCGTCATCACCGTCCTGACCTCGGCGTCGGCCTCGACCCAGACGACGATCCTTCCCACCGCGCGCACGTCGCTGTCGATGGCCCGCTGGGGGGCGCTCCCGAGGATCGTCGGGCCGTGCACCCCCGCTTCCAGACCCCCGACGTCTCGACGCTCGCAATGGGCGCCGCCTCCGTCGCCTGGTTCATCATCGTCACGCTCATCTCGAGCGACGTCCTCGGCGACTCGATCACCGCGCTCGGCTTCATGATCGCCTTGTATTACGGGCTGACCGGGTTCGCGTGCACGATCTACTACCGCCGTGAGCTGCTGGCGAGCCCGCGCAACCTCGTCTTCCTCGGCATCGCACCCGCCCTCGGCGGCGTCATCCTGTTCGCGATCTTCGTCAAGGCGATGATCTTCTACGGCCATCAGGCCCACAACGACTCGCCCGACGCGTTCGGGCTCGGGCTGCCCGACGTGATCGGGATCATCGGCATCGTCGGCGGCGCGGTACTCATGGTCTTCACCCAGGTCAAGATGCCGGCGTTCTTCAGACGCAAGCTCGACGTCGCCGATCCCGCGCTGCTCGCCGACCCGGGCTGAGCCGGCGGTGGTCTCGCGCCGATCGAGCGCGGCGGCGCGATGTGACCGCACGCCGGGACGCCGCCGCCGTCGGAGGGATCGCGACACGGTTCCGGCTGGTGTCGCCGGTAGCCTCGGCGAGCCGACGACCTCCGCCACCGCATGACCCCCGCCATCGCATGACCCCACCTGCCGCGCTGACCGCCGGCGCCGCACGCCTCGGCGCGTCGGACACGACCCTCCCCGGGCCGTATCCCGTCGGCGCCTACGCCGAGCAGCTGCGCCGCCGTCTGCGCCAGTTCGCCCGCGTGCAGCTGACCGGCGAGGTGTTCGGCCTGCAGGCCAGCCGCGTCCGCGTCTACTTCGAGCTGCGCGACTCGCGCGGGGCGCTGCCGTGCGCGATGTGGCGCGAGGCCTTCGAGCGCCTCGGGCTGGCGCTGCAGGACGGCATGCGGGTCGTCGCCGACGGTGGATGCGACTACTACGCCGGCAGCGGGACGGCGTCGCCGTCGTTTCACTTCGCCGTCAACGACCTGCGGATCGCCGGCGAGGGTGACCTCCTCGTCGCGCTGCAGCGCCTGCGCCGCCGGCTCGCCGCCGACGGGATGTTCGAGCCCCAGAAGCGCCTGGCACGCCCGCAGCTGCCGCGCACGATCGGCGTCGTCTGCGGCGAGCAGGGCAAGGCGCGCCACGACGTGCTCGCGGGGTTGCGCCGCCGCGGCTGGAGCGGCCGGCTCGTGTGGGCGTTCGCGCCCGTCCAGGATCGCCACGCCGCGCCTGCGATCGCCGCCGCGCTGCGCGACCTGGCGGCCACGCTGGAGATCGAGGTCGTGATCGTCGCGCGCGGCGGCGGCTCGCTCGCGGACCTGTTCGCCTTCTGCGACGAGGCGCTGTGCCGGACGGTCGCGCTGTTGCGCGTGCCCGTCATCGCCTCGGTCGGCCACCACGCCGACCGGACGCTGATCGACGACGTCGCCGCCACCGCCTGCTCGACGCCCACGCACGCCGCCGAGGCGGCCGTGCCGGTCGACGTCGCCGCCGCTCGCGCCGCGCTCGCGCACGACGCCCGGCGACTGCGCGACCACGGTCGCCACGTTCTGCTGCACCGCGCGCGCGTCCTCGCCAGCCTCTCGCGCGCCCCCGAGCAGCACGTGGCCCGTCAGCGCGAGCGCCTGCGCCAACTCGCACGCGAGCTGCAAGCGAGCGCGCGCCACCGGCTCGCCGGCGGCTGGACCGGCGCGTGCGACCGCGCGGCGGCGCTCGAGCGCGCGACCCAGCGGGCCGCGGGCGCCAACCGCGCCGCACGCACCCGGGAGCTGCACCGCCTCGCGCTCGCGCTCGGCGCCCACGATCCCCAGCGCACGATGGCCCGCGGCTACGCGCTCGTGTCCGACCGCGACGGCGCGCCGCTCGGCTCCGCGCAGGCGGCCCGGGACGCGAAGGCGGTGACGCTGCGCTTCCACGACGGCGCCGTGCCGGCGCGGGTGTCATCCTCGGAGGACCGATGAGCGACGAGCGCAGCTACGAGTCCGCGGTGCGCCGCGTCGAGGAGATCCTCGGCCGCCTCGACGGCGGCGACGCCGGCCTGCGCGAGACGCTGTCGCTGGTGGCCGAGGGCCGCGAGCTCGTCGAGTACTGCGCGGGCGAGCTCGAGGATGTCTCGGCCGGGCTGCAGGAGCTCCGTCTCGATCAGCTCGTGACCCGCCTCAGCGACGGCGCCGCGCACCCCGGGGCGAGGCCACCCGACGCGGGGCCACCCGACGCGCGGCCACCCGAGGCGCGGCCACCCGACGCAGGGCCACCCGAGGCGCGGCCACCCGACGCGCGGCCACCCGATGCCGGGCGGCCATGAGCACCTTCGATCGGCTCGCCGACCTTCCGCTGCGCGTCGATGGCTACACGCTCGAGGGCCTGCACGCCGAGGTCTCGAGCGGCTTCACCCGCCTGAGCACCGTCGTGCACCTGGAGGGTGCTGGAGCCGAGGGCCTCGGCGAGGACGTCGTCTACGAGAGCGTCGACCACGTCGCGCTTCAGGAGGCCGGTCCGACGCTGCCGCTCGCCGGCGACTATTCGCTCGGCGAGTTCTGCGAGCGCATCGACCAGCTCGACCTGTTCCCGGTGCCGCCGCAACGCGGCCAGGTGTCGCGGCTGTACCGGCGCTGGACGTTTCACTCGGCGGCGCTCGATCTCGCCCTGCGCCAGGCGGGGCGCTCGCTGCACGACGCGCTCGACCGCCCCGCGCGGTCGGTGGCGTTCGTCGTCTCGCTGCGGCTCGGCGAGCCGGCGACGCTCGAGCCCGTGCGCAGTCGTCTCGACGCCTATCCGGCGCTGCGCTTCAAGCTCGACGCGACGAACTCGTGGACGCCGGAGCTGATCGCCGGGCTCGTCGACACCGGCGCGGTCGACTCGATCGACTTCAAGGCGCTGTACAAGGGCACGATCGTCGACGTCCAGCCCGACCCGGAGCTCTACCGGCGCGTCATCGATGCGTTCCCGCACGCCTGGCTCGAGGATCCCGACGTCGTCACCCCCGAGACGACGCGGGAGCTCGCCGATGTCCACGATCGGATCACCTGGGATGCCCCGATCCATTCGATCGCCGACATCGAGGCGCTGCCGTTCCCGCCGCGGATGGTCAACCTCAAGCCGTCGCGGATCGGCGGGCTGCGCGAGCTCTGCGCGACCTACGACTATTGCGCCGCCCACGGCATCGGCGCCTACGGCGGCGGGCAGTTCGAGCTCGGCCCGGGACGCGGCCAGGCGCAATACCTCGCGTCGCTGTTCCACGCCGACGCCCCCAACGATCTCGCGCCGGTCGGCTACCACCAGCCCCACCCCGGGCCGGGCCTGCCCGACAGCCCGCTCGGCCCGACGCCGTCGCCGACCGGCTTTCGCTGGGGCGCCGAGGGGTAGCGACGACGCCGGAGAGCAGCTGAGCCTCTTCGTCGGCCCCGGCGCTCTTTTAAGCTCGCATTCAGGTCAGAGCTCGAACATCCTCGGTGCGACGTACCTCATAGCAGCACCTCCTCCCCAGAAGCACGAGACCGGCCCGTCCCCAGCGGGCCGGTTTCCTTTCGGGCCGAAGCGAGCCCGGCCCGCCGCCGCCTGCGAAGAAGCCTCTTTCCGAAGGGGAAGCCGGCCCGGATGGGCCGGCTTCGGTCTCTCCTCTCAACCGCCGGATATAAGTCCGGCTGGCCCGATGGCGGAATAGTAACGAATGCTGCGAAAGCTCGCGTTCTGCTGGGATCAAGCGCGCGTGGGCTCGGCCGGGATCAAGCGGTTCGGCCGGGATCAAGCGCGCGTCGGCTCGGCCGGGATCAAGCGGGCGTCGGCTCGGCCGGAGCCTTGCGCCGGCGGATGCGCACGGCCTCGACGCGGTTCTCGCGCACGGACTCGACGCGGATCGAATAGCCGTTGGCGGAGATCTGGTCGCCGCGCTTGGGCAGACGGCCGAGCTCGGCGAACACGAAGCCGCCGACCGAGTTGAAGGCGTCGGTGTCGACCGGGAGATGCAGCCCGTAGTCCTCGAGGTCGGTGACCGCGACGTGCCCGCGCACGAACCAGTCGCCGTTGGCCAGCCGGCGGATCGCGCCCCGCGTGGGGTCGGTCTCGTCGTCGATCTCGCCGACGACCTCCTCGATGATGTCCTCGGTGGTGACGATCCCGGCCGTGCGCCCGTACTCGTCGATGACAATCGCCAGCTCGGTGCGCTCGCGCTGCAGGTCGGCGAGCAGGTCGTCGAGGGGCTTGACCTCGGGGACGATCGGCGCCTCGCGGACGAGCGTGTCGAAGTGCGCCTGATAGCCCTCGGACATCATCAGCTTGACGAGCTGGTTGACGTGGACGATGCCCTTGACGCGATCCTGGTTGTCGTCCTCGGTGACGACGAGGCGCGAGTGCGCGGTCTCCACGCAGCGGCGCAGCGCGTCGCGGACGCTCTCGGACAGGTCGACGGTGACGACCGCCGGGATCGGAGTCATCACCTGGCGCGCCTCCTGCTCGTGGAGGTGGAAGACGCCGTGCAGCATGTTGGCCTCGCCGACGTCGAGGCTTCCGCCGCTGCGTGAGTCGGCGATGATCCGCTTGAGCTCGTCGGGCGTCCCGCCCTCGGGCTCGGCGTCGGGATCGGTTCCGGTGGCCCGCAGCAGGGCGTTCGACGCCGAGTTCAACACGACGATGAAGGGCGCGAACAGGATCCGGCTGAAGTGCAGGGGGCGCGCGATGAGTCGCGCGAGGTCCTCGGCGTGCTGGATCGTGTAGAGCTTGGGGGCGATCTCGCCGACGATGCTCTGCGCCACGGTGATGAGCAGGTAGGCGATGACAACCGAGACGGCGACCGCCGCCGAGTGGCCGAGCGGGCCGCCGAAGAGCGGCTCGAAGACGTGCGCGAGCGCGGGCTCGCCGAGCGCGCCGATCCCGATCGAAGCCATCGTGATCCCCACCTGGCAAGCGGCGATGTAGTCGCCGATCTCCTCCATCTCGGCAAGCGCGAGCCGGGCGCCACGCCTGCCCGCGTCGGCCATCTCCTCGAGCCGCGCCTTGCGCGAGCGCACCAGCGAGTACTCGGCGATGACGAAGAACGAGTTGACCAGGACGAGGAGCCCGGTCAGGATGATGAACAGCGCCTTCATCGCAAGGGCGCCGGGAGGCTCACCGCAACGGCCGCGGGTATCGCTGCCGGGAGGCTCACCGCAACGGCCGCGCGTATCGCTGCCGTGCCGCTACCTCGGGGTCGGTCGTCGTCGTTCATTCAGCGACGGGGCGAACGGTAGCAGTCGCCTCCGCCACCCCAGCGAACTACTGGAGGGCGTCGAAGCGCTCCGCCATCGTGAAATCCACGTCGGTCAACCCGCGGCCGGAGCGGTTGGCGAGCGAGAGCCGGACCTTGTTCCACCCGTGAACGAGGATGTCGGGATGGTGGTTGGCCTCCTCGGCGACGTCGGCCACCCGGTTGACGAACGCGATCGCCTCGGTGAAGTCCTCGAACCGCCACTCGCGCACGATCTCGTCGCCCTCGAGCTCCCAGGGCAGACGCTTCAGCCTCGCTTCGATCTCGCCCTCGTTGAGCAGGCCCGACACGCGAAATCCTCCTTCCAGCTTCGTCGCTGACTCTGTCACACCCGTCGGTCGCGCAAACCCCATGGAGGGGCCGGACGCTCTAGGCTTCCGGGGACCATGCGGATCGTCAGCCTCGTCCCGTCTGCGACCGAGATGCTGTTCGCGCTCGGGCTCGGCCCCGAGGTCGTCGGGGTCACGCACGAGTGCGACTACCCCTCTGCGGCCATCGACCTGCCCAAGGTCACCCGCGACAAGCTGCCCGAGGATCTCAGCGCCGCCGAGATCGACGCCGCCGTCAAGGAGCGCACGCTGGCCGGCGAATCGATCTACGAGCTCGACGCCGACGCGCTGCACGAGCTGGCGCCCGATCTCATCGTGACCCAGGCGCTGTGCTCGGTGTGCGCCGTCTCGTTCGACGACGTCCGCGCGATCGCCGAGGAGATCGACACCCAGCCGATCGTCGTCTCGCTCGATCCGCATACGGTCGGTGAGGTGCTCGGCGACGCGCGCACGATCGCCCAGGCGACCGATCGCCAGGATGCCGCCGCCCAGCTCGTGGCCCATGCCGCCCGACGGATCGACCGGGTCCGCGTCGCCACCCGCGACGTCAGCCGCCCGCGCGTCGTCGCGCTCGAGTGGCTCGACCCGCCGTTCGTCGCCGGGCACTGGACGCCGCAGCTGATCGGCTTCGCGGGCGGCGAGGACGTGCTCGGCTTCCCCGGCGAGAACTCCGAGGAGCGCAGCTGGCAGGAGGTGGCGGCCGTCCAGCCCGACGTCGTGCTCGTGATGCCCTGCGGCTTCGATGCCGAGATCGCCCACCGCGAGGCCGAGATGCACGTCGCCGAGCTGGCGACGCTCGGGGCCGGCGAGGTCGTGGCCGTCGACGCCGCCGCCTACTTCTCGCGCCCGGGGCCGCGGATCGTCGACGGACTCGAGCTGCTGGCCCACATCCTGCACCCCGAGCTGTTCCCCGAGCCCCCGCAGGGGGCGCAGGCGCTCACCGTCCAACTCTGACCGCGCCCGCGGGTCAGTAGAGGTTGATGCCGTTCGGCGTCAACCCCACGTTGCCGGCGACCGCGATCCCCGCGACGATACCGACCGCCGCGACGAGCGCGCAGCCTGCGATCGCCGCCGCCGGCAGTCGCCGCCGCTCGCCGACCTGGACGATCAGCCAGCCGCAGATCGCGCCGCCGACGAGCCCGCCGAGGTGGCCGCCGATCGAGATCCCGGCGACGCTCAGCGAGAAGATGACGTTGATCAGCAGCGTGATCCCCAGGCCGCTGCGCCAGATCGAGATCCCCCGGTAGTAGGCGACGACCATCAACGCTCCGAGCAGGCCGAAGAGCGCGCCCGAGGCGCCGACCGTCGGACTCATCGGTTGGAACAGAAGCGCTCCGAACGAGCCGGCGAACAGCGACGCGAAGTAGACGACGACGAACTTGACCTTGCCGATCGCCATCTCGAGGCTCGGACCGACCAAGTACAGGAACACCATGTTGAACAGGATGTGCAGCAGCCCGTCGTGCAGAAAGGCCGCGGTCAGCATCCGGTAGTACTCGTGGTGCTGGGTGATGTAGTAGGGGCCGATCAGGGCGCCGTCGTAGTAGAGCGTCCCGACGTGAGCGCCGCTCACCCCGCCGAGCGGCGTTCCGGTCGCCGTCTCGGCGAAGAACACGAGCACGTTGATCGCGATCAGGACATGGGTCATCGACACGCCGGCCAGGCCGACGCCCGGGCCCGAGGACGCGACCCGCCTGACCCGCGTCCGATCGCGCGAGCACTCCGGGCAGCGCATCCCGACGGGCGTCGGGGTCATGCAGTCCGGGCAGATGGCGCGCCCGCACGAGGAGCACGCCACGCCGGTCTCACGCGAGGGGTGGCGGTAGCAGGCTGCCATCGGCAGGCTGACGGTATCAGCGGAAAATGTGGGTTTCGCAAGCGCCGCTCAGCGACGCGGCAGGACCCGCTTGGCTTCCTCGGCGATGTCGTGCAGCGTGTGCCCGGCGAGCTCGACCAGCCCGCTGCCCGCCATTCGGCGCGCCCGGTGCCGGCCTCGCACCCGCAACACGACGAGCGCGGTTCCCGCCCCGACGCCGATCACGGCCGCCGCGGCCGGCCGGACCCAGTTGCGCGGATCGCGCATTGCCGACATCTCCCAGGACTCGAGCTCGTCCTGGGCGAGCTCGGTGAGGCTGACGAGCGTCGCCTCCATACGCGCCGCGAGGTCCGCGGGCGGCTCGACCGGCGTCAGCGCCTGGCGCAGCAGCGCCTCGAAGTCATTCGTTGTTGTGCTCATTGCCCCCTCGTCAGTCATCTTTGCTGTCCACGGTCTCGGAGACCATCCCCTCGAGCTGACGGATCGCGCGGTGCAGCAGCACCTTGGTTGCCCCGTCGGTTCGCCCGAGCGCGCGCGCGATCTCTCGATTATCCATCCCGAGCGCGAAGCGCATGATCAGCGCCTCCCGGCGGTCGTCGGGCAGACGGGCGACACCTTCGAGGATCCCCTTGAGCTCCTCGCGGCCCTCGACGAGCGCCTCGGTGGTGTGAGGCGCCGAGATGAGCCCGGCGTCCTCGATCGCCGACTCAGGCCTGCGCGAGCGGTCGCGATAGAAGTTCGCCGCGAGGTTGTGGGCGATGCGGATGAGCCATGGGCGCAGCGGGCGACCATCGGACTCGCGCAGCGCTCGCTCGAAGTGTCGATAGGCCTGCAGGAACGTCTGCTCGGTGAGGTCCTCGGCGTCGTGGTGGTTGCCGACGCGGTAGTAGCTGTAGGAGTAGACGTCGCGCAGGTGGCGGCGGTACAGATCCGTGAACCGAGCGTCGAGCTCGGCCTTACCGTCGGGATCGCCGTCGGCCAGCACATGGTCAGCCTATCCGCGGCGTGCCACCCGCCGATTTGTGCTCGTGGCCGGATGGTGGCCCCTACGCGGCGCGGACCGAGCGCCGCGGCTTGCGCGTTGTCGGCTCGGTGACCGTCTTGGTCCAGCGCTCGGGCTCGATCCGCCCCTCGACGAGCGCCGCCAGGCCCTCGAGTGCCGGGGACTGCAGGTGCGCCTCGCGCGCCGCGGTGGCCAGCAGCGGGACCGAGTCGACCGCCTCGACCGCCTGCCCGAGCGCGCGACCGATCTCCGCTCCGGGCATGCCGCGGGCGAGCAGCTCCCCGGCGCGCCGGTTGCGCGATCCCGAGGCGACGACGGTCGCCACGAGATCGCCGGCGCCGGCCAGCCCCGCGAAGGTCTCGGGGTGTCCGCCACGGGCGGCGGCGAGCGCGTTGACCTCGGCGAACACCTTGCCGGCGGCGGCGCCGGCGATGTTCGCCCCGGCCTCAGCGGCTGCCGCGGCCGCCAGCGTCGCCGCGTTCTTGGCACACCCCGCGAGCTCGACGCCGGTGACGTCGGCGGTGACCGAGACATCGAGGTTGGCGCGGTGCAGCGCGTCGGCGAGCTGGCGCGCGAACCCCTGATCGACCGACGCGAGCACGACCGAGGCGCCGTGCTCCAGCATCTCGACGGCGTGCGCCGGGCCACCGAGCACGCCGATCGCCCGCGCGGCTGAGCGCTCGGCGGCGAACGCCGCCGGCAGCGTGCCGAGTGGGGGCACCAGGCCCTTGGAGACGACGAGGACTCCCGTGCGATTGGTGATCTGACCGCCGTGGGCGGCGAGCACCGACGGCAGGGTCTTGGCCGGGACGGTCAGGCAGACGAGGTCGTAGCCCTCCATGATGACGTCGGCGGCACGCAGGACGCGGATGCTCTCCTGAAGCGGCACGCCCGGGAGGTAGCGCACGTTCTCGCGCTCGTGCTCGATCGCGTGGGCCTGCTCGCGCGTGCGACAACCGAGGTCGACCTCGAGTCCCGCGCGGGCGAGGCAGATGGCGAGGCTCGTGCCCCAGGTGCCGGCGCCGACCACGGCCACCCGGCGCACGGGGGCCAGCCCGCCGAGCCACTCCCATTGGAGCATGACGCACGGCCAGATCCGCTCGGTGACCGCGCGGGCGAGCGACTTGGACGGCTCGGTGACCTGCGGGAACCGCAGTACCCGGCCCGCGCGCAGGCGGACCTTGTGCGGGCGGATGCGCCAGCCGCGCCGGATCGCCTCGGTGCCGATGATCGCCACGGGCACGACCGGCGCACCGGTCTCGAGCGCCAGGCGGCCGACGCCCCGCTTGGGGTCGCCGAGCGCTCCGGGCCGCACGCGCGTGCCCTCGGGGAAGATGAGAACGATGTCGCCGCGGGCGAGGATCGTCCGCGCGGTCTCGATCGACTCGGCGTCGGACTCGCCCCGGCGCACGGGGAAGGCGCCGAGCGCATTGAGGAACCACGCCTGCCAGCGCTTGCGGAAGAGCTCCTCCTTGGCGACGTAGTGCATCGGCCGCCGCGCCATCGTCGCGATCACGAACGGGTCGAGGAAGCTGCGGTGGTTGGCGGCGATGATCACCGGCCCGGAGGCGGGGACGTGCTCGCGCCCGATCCGCTGCATCCGGAAGTACAGGTGAAAGAACGCCTGGAAGAGCACCCGGACGATCGCGTACAGCACCGGATTGGCGCCGTGCGCACGGGCCCGGCGGTGCAGACGCTCATGCTCGTTGGACATCGCACATGCCGTACCCGCCGTCGATGGGGTCGTTACAGTTGCCTGCCAGTGAGCCCGGGCCTCGATCGCACGCGCACGCTCCGCGGCGCCGCCAGCGGCGTGATCGCCTCGGCCGTCTGGGGTCTGCAGCAGCCGCTCGACAAGCTCGTGTTCTCCAGCCGCTACGACGACGTCGAGCTGCTCGGCAAGGCGGTCACCCAGAAGGGCGGCTGGTATCCGATCGGCTTCGCCGCCCACCTCGGCAACGGCGCCATCTTCGGGGCCGTCTACGCCAACCTCGCCCCCACGCTGCCGATCCCGCCGGCGCTCCGCGGCCCCGTGGCGGGGCTGTTCGAGCACGTGACCCTGTGGCCGCTCGGCGCGGTCACCGATCGCATCCATCCGGCACGGGGCGAGCTGCCACGGCTGCAGGGCAATCGCCCGGCGTTCCTGCAGGCGACCTGGCGGCATCTGCTCTTCGGCGTCGTGCTCGGCGAGCTCGAGCGCCGGCTCAACCCCGACCGGAAGCCCGAGCCCCCCGCGCCCGAGCTCGACTACTCCTCCAACGGGCACGGCTCGCTCGCCCACGCCGTCCCGCTGCCCCAGTCGGGTTGACCGCCTCCACCGGCCGCACCGCCGGGCGCCGCACGCTGCACTAGCTCGCCGCACGCTGCACTAGGGTCCGGCGCGTGCGCGCGCTGATCACCGGGGCCTCGGGGTTCGCCGGCACCTGGCTGTGTCGCGAGTGTCTGACGGCCGGCGACGAGGTGATCGCGCTCTCGCGCAGCGGCGTCGCGCCCGGCGGCGGTCGCGCCCTCGCCGTCGACCTCGAGGACGAGGGGGCCGTCACGCACGCCGTCCGCGAGGCCGCGCCCGAGGTCGTCTACCATCTCGCGGCGCTCAGCTCGGTCGGGCGCTCCTGGGAGGCGCCGGCGCGGACCCTGCGCGAAAACGTCGGCGCTGCCGCCAACCTGCTCGAGGCGCTCCGGCTCCACGCTCCCGGGGCGAGGATCGTCTGGGTCAGCACGTGCGAGGTCTACGGCGATCCCACGCGATTGCCGGTCGCCGAGGACGCGCCGGTCGCGCCCGCCAACCCGTACGCGGTGTCCAAGCTCTGCGGCGAGCAGCTCTGCGAGGTCTACCGCGCCGCCTACGGGCTCGAGATCGTCCGCGCCCGCCCGTTCAGCCACTCGGGGCCCGGCCAACGGCCGATCTTCCTGCTCTCCTCGCTGACCCGGCAGGCCGCCGAGGGTCGGCGCGCGGGAGTGCGCGAACTGCGGATCGTCACCGGCAATCCCGACACCCGGCGCGACTTCACCGATGTCCGCGACATCGTGCGCGCCTACCGCCTGCTCGCCACCGGACGCCGGCGCGGGATCTACAACGTCAGCACCGGCGAGTCGATCTCGGCCGGCGACCAGGTGCGGCTGCTCGCCGAGCTGCTCGCGCCGATCGCCGTCGAGCACGTCGTGGACCCGAATCGGGTGCGCGCCCACGAGGTGATGGATCTGCGAGGCGACCGCTCCCGCCTGACCGCCGACACCGGCTGGGAGCCCACGATCCCCTTCCGTCAGACGATGGCCGAGACGATCGACTGGTGGGAGCGCGAGCTCGACGCCGAGACCCAGCCCGCCCGCGGGCGTTGACCGCGGGCGGGCGGCCGGGGCGTCAGGGGGTCAGAACGGACCGCTGCCGACCTGACGGAAGCCCGCCGGGGTGATGCCGCTGACCGCGGCGCTGCCGAGCACGATCTCAAACCCCGTCGACGGTCTCCTCGCCCTCGCCCCGCAGCCAGTGCTCGCTCGGCGGACACGGTCCGCTCGCTTCCATCCTGCGAGCCGGCGGAGCTCGGGCGTTCGCTCCCCCTGAGCCTACGGGGGCGCCCCGAGGCCGCGTGGCCGCCCGCGTGGCAGACTGGCCCGGCGGCGCCCGCCTAGCTCAACTGGCAGAGCACTTCACTTGTAATGAAAAGGTTCGGGGTTCGAGTCCCCGGGCGGGCTTTGGGTAATAGCTGGTAATCAGATTATCTGAGGCGCTGGGCCGATCGTGTCGATCAGCACATGTCCCAAGTATGTCCCGAGACTGGTGTACGATGTGGGCGTGGAGGCGAACGCTCACGTCAGGCCGCCGTCGGGCCACGTGTTCCGGGTGGACCGCAGCCGCGGCCCGGTGTGGTTCGCGAAGTACCGGCCGCCCGACGGCCGTCAGGTCCAGAAGAAGGTCGGTCCGGCATGGACCGAGCGAGGGCGGCCCCCGGTCGGCTACTTCACGAAGCGGACCGCCGAAGCGTGGCTGCGTGACCGCCTGGACGAGGCCCGTCGCACCGCCGGCGCCGCCGCCAAGGATCCGATCGCGGCGACGTTCGCCGACGCGGCCGCCGAGTGGCTGCGCTTCATCGAGGAGGACCGCCGGCGCAAGCCGTCGACGGTCGGCGGCTATACGTCGATCGTGCGCGCTCAGCTGCTGCCAGCGTTCGGCCCGATGCCGCTCGCGTCCATCACGCCGGACACCATCGACGCCTGGCTCGCGAGCAGCGGCGGCTCAATCAGCTCACGGCGCAAGTCACTCGTCCTGCTACACGGCATCTTCCGCCGGGCGAGCAAGGTCTACGGCCTGCCCGTCAACCCGGTCGTCGACGTCGAGAAGCCACCGCTCGCGTCCAGCGGCGACATCGACGTCTTCTCCCCCGAGGAGGTGTGGGCTCTGGTTCGGGCGGCCGGCTCCGAGCTCGACGGCGCGCTGTACCTGACCGCGGCCTTCACGGGGCTGCGGATGGGCGAGCTGCTCGCGCTGCGCTGGCGCGACGTCGACTTCGCTCGCAGCGCGGTCCGCGTGCGCGCCAGCTACTACAACGGCCACCTGACCACGCCTAAGTCGGGCCGGGTCCGCGCCGTCCCGCTCGCCCCCGACGTCGCCACCGCCCTGGCCCAGCTCGGCCGCCGGAGGGACTGGGTCGGCGACGACGACCTCGTGTTCGCAGGCATCGGGGGCGACCACCTCGACGGCTCTGCGCTGCGGCGCCGCTACAAGGACGCACTCGTCCGCGCCGGCCTTCGCCCCCTGCGCTTCCACGACCTGCGTCACACCTTCGGCACCCGCATGATCGCTAAGGCCGACATCCGCCGCGTCCAGGAGTGGATGGGCCACGCCGACATCCAGACCACCATGCGCTATCTGCACTTCGCGCCACGCGACGAGGATGCGGACTTGGTCGCGGAGGCCTTCGCGGTCGTGGAGCCACACGACACGACGGGACGAGTTGGGACGTCTTCGTGAGTTTCGTGGGACGACCAGGGACGTCTTTGGACATCTCGGGGCATCCTGCTCCCCACGCTGGCATCGAGCGTGGTCGCCAGGGACGGCCTTGCCGAAACGTCCCGTGTTCCGAGGCTGGCGCGCCTCGGGGCGGGGACGTCTCGGGACGTCTTCGGGTCCAAGCACCCAGTGCGTTTCTCCTATGTCAAGGGAGTGGAGTGTTGCAGTGGATGACGCGGGGTGCGCGGCGGCGGCGTGAGCTGATGTTGTGGGGGTCTGGTTGGAGGTGTTTCCAGAGGGTGGTGGCGATTTGGCGTTTGAGGCAGCGGAGCGCCTCTCGGCGGCTTTTGCCTTCGGCGAGTTTGCGCTGGTAGTAGTCGCGGGCGGGTGGGTGGCAGCGGAGCTGGGTGATCGCGATGCGGTGTAGCGCGGCGTTGAGTTGACGGTTGCCGCCTTGGTCGTAGCGGTGGCGGACGTGTTCGCCGGAGCTGGCTTTGATCGGTGCCGAGCCGGTGATCTGCGCGAACTTGGAGGCGGTGCGGAAGCGTTGCGCGCCGGCGGCCTCGCCGATCGCCTTGGCGGCCGAGAGGACACCGCAGCCGGGCATGGAGAGCAGCCCAGGCCGGTACTTGGTGACCAGCGGTTCGATCTCGGCGAGCCGGCCGTCGATCGCGGTGGTGAGCTCGCGGATGCGTTTGAGCTCGTCGCGCGCCACGCGGACCTGTGCCCGTGATCCCCTGCCGGCGAGTTTGCGTGCGGTCTTCTGCTGCCAGCCACGCTGGGTCAATGAGCGGATCGGGACCTGGTAGTCGGGGTCGAGGTCGTGGAGGTGCCAGCGCAGGTCGTTGATCAGCGCGGTGCGCTGATAGATCAATCGCTCGCGATGGTCGACCAGCTGGCGGATCTCGAGCGCCTGCTCATCCAGCTGCGCTGACGCGAAGGTCTCGATCCCTTCCCGCAGCGCGGCACGCGCGACCGCGAGCGCATCGATCGGATCAGACTTCCCCGGCTCGCGGCCGCCCTTGCGTGCCCCGGCCATGAGCTTGGGCGGGATCCGGATCACCCGCTCGCCGCGGGCGAGCAGGAACCGCTCGAGGCGACCAGAGACGTGCCGGCAGTCCTCGATCGCCCACACGACTGGCTCCCCGAGCCCGCGAGCCCATTCCAGCAGCCGACCGTGCCCCTGATCCCGAGCGGGCATCGTCCGGGTCTGGATCTCGCGGCCGGTGAGCTGCTGCACGCCGCACAGGTGTGCGTGCCCTTGTGCGCGTCCACCCCGATCACGATCATGTACCACCGTCCCTTCGTTTGGTGAGAACGCCGATGAAGCGGATCGCCGGCGGACAAACCTCAGTCGGGGCGGATAGCCACGCTCCTATCAAGTCACGCCGGTGATCCTCGGGCGGCGACGGGCGGCAAACGCACCACAGTCAGAACCCAACCAGCGTTCGACAGTGCAGATGTGGAGCCAGCCCGTCGTCAGCCCGAGACCTAGCGCTCGGGTCGGACAACACCGACCGCGGCCGGCACCATGACACTGAGTGGAGTGTATGTCTGTGCGGGCAGGTCGAAGCTGAGTGGGTGGCGGCTGACGGGATGGGGCCGATGCCGGACCTCGCTGCCGAACGCGTCGGACGGCGCGGCAGTCAAGGGAGGGCCGTCAGGCCCTGCCGAAGGCAGCCCCGGAGGGGCGACCTTGACGGACGCGGCGCCGACGCGACCATCTGTGCGAGTCCGGCAGCGAGCGATGCGCGTCCGACCAGCTCCCGAGAGGCAGCCATGACCGCCCTCGACCACACGCTCGATCCCGACGGCCGGCGCATCGAGTTGACCATCGAGCGCTGGGCGCACATCGTCAGCGAGGTCACAGGGCATCCTGAGCTCGCGAGATACCGAGACGAGGTCCTGCGCGCCGTCACCGCGTCGCCTGGCCCGCCGCGACGTCCGCTCGCGCCGCGGCCGCCCGACGAGGTGCAGCCCGGCCGCCGGAGCAACGAACGCTGGTTTTTTCTCCGCGGCGCCGGCCCGAGCCGTTGGCTGCAGGTGGTCGTAGCCTATGAGGAGGATCGCGGCTGGATCGTCACCGCCTTCGGCCGCCGCCGAGACCCATGAGCATTCAGATCGCCGACATCACGTTCGACCGCGTCGACTACGACGCCGAAGGCGACGTCCTCTACCTCCACCACGGCGCCCCCTCGACCGCCGTCGAATTCGACGCCTCACCGGAGGGCCACGCCTTGCGCTTCGACGAGCACGACAACCTCGTCGGAGTGACGATCATCAACGTCCGCTGGCTCCTCGAGCACGAGGGCGAGATCACGCTCACGATTCCCTCCCGCGAGCAGATCCGCCTGGGACCGATGCAGCTCCACGACGCACTCGCCGCGGTATAGGAGAACCCTTGCGGGCGCCTGCCACGCACGTGTCGCCCCGCCTCTACCCCCGAGCGCGCGCTCTCTTGGGCGGCCGCGATCGTCCGACGCAGCGCATGGAAGTCGGTTCGGACGATCGAAAGTTGCCGAAACGCTCATCCGCGGGGTCGGCGAGCCGAGGATCGCCTTCGCGGGAGGCTGTCGGAATATCGGTGCTGTCTGGCGGGTTTAAGACACTTCGGGTATGGCTCGAGAATTCGTTGGTGCGCAGCGTGAGCAGTTGTTGTTGATGCCGCCGTCGTTGACGGAGTGGCTGCCTGAGGATCATCTGGTGTGGTCGGTGCTGGGCGCGGTTGAGCAGCTGGATCTTGGGCGTTTTGAAGCGGCGTATCGCCTCGGTGCTGCGGGTCGAGCGTCCTATGACCCGGCGATGATGGTCGCGTTGCTGCTCTACGCGTATGCGCGCGGGATCAGGTCGTCGCGGGGGATCGAGCGGGCGTGCTGGGAGGACGTCGCGTTCAAGGTGATCTGCGGGATGCGCACCCCGGATCACTCCACGATCGCGGAGTTCCGCCGCCGGCACGAGTTAGAGATCGGCGAGCTGTTTGATGAGGTGCTTGGGTTGTGCCGGGAGGCGGGTCTGGTGTCGGTCGGGGTGATCGCTATCGATGGGACCAAGGTCAAGGCCAACGCGTCGATGGATCAGAACCGCGACTACCGCGAGTTGGTCGGCCAGATCCTGCGCGAGGCCGAAGAGATCGACCGTCGCGAAGACGAGCTCTACGGTCCGGATCGCGGTGATGAGCTGCCCGCTCAGCTGCGGACCGCGGAAGGTCGCCGGCAGGCGTTGGCAGACGCCAAGCGGCGGCTGGCCGAGCGCAAGGGTCGGTCGATCGGCGAGGAGCCCGTCGTCGAGTTGGAGGTCGATCTGGAGCAGCTGGTGCTCGCCCGTCCGGTGCTGCGACGCGGCGGGCGACGCGAGTGGACGCGGATTGCGCGTCGCGAGCTTGATGCCCATCACGCCCAGCAGGCGCGCGCGGTCCCGCGTGATCGGGAGGATCGGATGCTGGGGGCGCTTGACCGCTTTGAGCAGAGCCACCGCGTCGAGCTGGGCGCTCATGAGGCGTATGACCGGTGGCGCGTGACCGCCCGGGATACCAAGGGCCGGGTGCTGAAGGGCAACAGCCAGCCGTTCACGGCACCGGAGCTGTCCGAGGGGCGGATCAATCTGTCTGACCCGGACTCCAGGGTGATGCGCACCAAGGGCGGCCCACCGCATCAGTCCTACAACGCGCAGGCCGCCGTCAACGAGCGCCAGATCATCCTCGCTGCCGAGATCACCGTCGAAGCTCCCGACTTCGGGCACCTGGAGCCGATGCTCGACACCGCGCTTGATCATCTGCACCGCCACGGCGTCAGCGACTTGCCCTACGCAGTGGTCGCCGACGCGGGCTATTGGCATACCGCGCAGATGCGTGCGATCACTGCGCGTGGGATACAGGTGCTCGTCCCACCCGACGGCGGGAAACGCCAGGGCACACGCCCAGGCTGGGAGCATGGGCTCTATGACCAGATGCGCCAGACCCTGGCCACCGAGACTGGCCGCGCCCGTTACGCGCTGCGCAAGATCACCATCGAGCCGGTCTACGGGCAGATCAAGCACAACCGCGGTGTGGCGCGGTTTATGCGAAGAGGCCGAGCCGCCGTGCAGTCAGCGTGGCGGCTGGTCACCGCCACCCGCAACCTCTTGAAGCTTCACAGCCACTGGACCGCCGCCACCGCCTGACATCATTGGCCGCCGGCGGCCGTGGGACCGGTGTCCGCACAAACGCTCAGCCAGCCCGAAAACCCGCTTGTTCCGCATTTCCGACAGCCTCGCGGCGAAGCGACCGTCCGAACCGCGCCGGCCGCCTGAGTCCTATCTGTCGGATCTGTCGGTTGCGATCGTCAGCTCCGGCGCGGAACGCGATCGAGACGCGAGTAGTCTCGGATGGCATGCGAAAGCGAGTTCGCAGGTACGGCTGGCAAGGCATGAGATTGAGAAACGGCTCACGACCGCCGGAAAGGTCGTGCACTATCCGTCGGGCGACCACAGCGGCGGGGCCGTCATCGGATCGATGCCGACGCCACCGGACGGTGACTTGGCGGACGCAGTGGACCACTTCATGTCGAAGGCGCTCGACAAGATCGGCGACCACACAAATGTGGCCGTCAGCGAGATCCGTATTTACGAAAAATGGGGCAGAACGCACGTGGATGCGCAAGTGCACCCGTTCCGCTGAGGGAAAACTTACGCTGTGCGCGGTCGTTCACAACTCGGCGAGTTTCCCTCCTGACCGTCCTCAGATGCACGAAGACTTGGCCGGGGGGTGAACCCGATCGCCCAGCCTGGCCGCGGCTACCGGAGTCGCGGCAACGCGATCGCGAGCGGTCCCGCGGTTCGACGATCGGATCCGCGGCCAAGAGGTCTCGGCGAGAGGTTCGCCCGGAGTCTCGAGCCTGACTGCGGGCGACGGCGCGGACCAGCTGCGTGACCGCGCGCGCTGAGCCGCAGCCGACTGGTTGCCGGGGCGCCGTTTCAGCGAGTCAGGCCGCTTTCCACCGCGGTCGTGAACGCGTTGAACACCTCGACGGATGGTGGCAGGACCTGGGTGATGAGCACGGCCGCGAGATCGTGCTCCGACCACGAGTACCACAGGGTTCCGAGCCCGCCGCCCCAGCCATAACGGCGACCAACGGAAGTCTCGATCACGCCGACCCCGTAACCCCACCCACCGGAATCGAGAAACGTCGCCGCTGACGGCCCCGCTCGCTGTTCGGACGTGAGTTGGTCGGTGGTCATCGCAGTCACCGAGGACGAGCTCAGAAGCCCGCCGCCTCCGCCGAGCAGCATCCCCGCAAAACGCAGCAGGTCACCGGCGGTCGACACCAGGCCGCCCCGCCCGTCGGGAAACGGTGGCTGGGATGCCCACCGACTGTCAGCAACGGCATCGAACAGCTCGAGACCGTTCTGGCCGCGGACGAAGGCCGGGACGAGACGTCTTGGATCGGCCACGAAGCCCGTCGCGGTCATCCCGAGCGGCGTGAACAAGCGATCGGCGAGGGTCACGTCGAGCGGGCAGCCAGCCGCCCGGGCGACCAGGACGCCAAGGACCGCGAACGCCAGCTCGTAGCGCCAGACGCTGCCCGGCTGCTCGAGCAGCGGCAGCTTCGCGAAGCGTGCCATCCACTCATCGGGTGGAGGGAGGGCAGGCGGGTCGGGAGGGCCGAACCCGAGTTCGAGCTCGGTGGCCGCGTCAACAGCCGCGCATTCACTCTCGAACACCCACCCGAACCCCAGCCGCATCGTCAGCAAGTCCTCGACGGTGATCGGCCGGCGTGCCGGCTCGGCCTCGTCGAGGGGGCCGTCGAGGCGTCGCAAGACACGGCGATTGGCGAGCTCGGGAAGGAAGCGTTCGACGGGGTCATCGAGGCGCAGCACACCGTCCTGGGCCAGCAACAGTGTCAGGGCCGCGACCAGCGACTTGGTATTCGAGCTGATCCGGACCTGGGCATCGACGGGCAACGGATCGTCGACGGCGGGCGCAGTCGTTCCCAGCGCGTCGACGATCGTCTCCCCGCGATGTCGCACGCCGACAACGGCCCCAGGCACAACGCCCGCCTGCACGAACGGACCGATCGCGGCGGTCAACCGTTGGGTCCACACCCGACTCATCATCGCACCGGCAGCCGCGATCACGATCGGACGCACGTGCAGCGCAGCGACCCGGAAGCTCTGCCAGTGCGAGAACGGCGCCGCAGACAGCCGTCGCTCGCGTGGCTCCCCAGGGCCGCCGAGTCGGCGCCGCTTCCCTGCGGTCCGCGCTCAGCGGGACGCGTGAGGTCGCCGACGGAAGGCGCGTAAGAACACGAGAGCGGGCCTGGGGCTGGTCGTAGTGTGCCGGCCGAGGATGGCTGCGCCGCGTGCCTAGACCGGTCGTGGCGCCCGCGCTGCCGCTTTGCTCGGCGACTGGTCGCAGTGCTGTGCTCGGGGTCGGGGCTGGTTGTCCCCGTCCGCGCCAATGTTCGCAGCAGCCCGGAGGGCCGGGCGCGGACCTGGGGAGCGGCCACCGGCAGGGTTGGGAGGATCCAGCTCGTGTACTGATCAGCGACCGCGCTGGCCCCCGTTGCGCGGAGGGGTATGATCGCGCGGCGGGCGCGCAAAGGCCCTGCTGATTCGTCACCCCAGTGCAGTGATGGCGGCCGTCGACCCGGGGCATGAGAGTGAACGGGCGATCCGACCGCCACCCAGAGTTCATTCGATCAGTGAAGGAGCGCACGATGCTGACGAGCACGCTAAGCGGTGAGCCTGACACTCGGGGGCATGTCCGGGGGGGTGAGCGTCCCGTTGGCGGCGGCGCTCGGCTGTCGTCTCAGCGCTCAGCGGTAGGGCTCGGGGAGACGTCGGCGATTCCGCGCTGGTCATGTGCTGGTAGCGGGCTGGCGGTGACGGTGGCAGACGCGCTGGCTCGCGCGGAGTTGGCGATCCAGAGCTCGCCGAATCCGGACTGGAGGGGCGGGCATCGCAGCTTGCATGGGCGGAGCGACGCGCGCCTGTTGTTGGCGGACGCGCTCGGTGTGTCCCGCGTGGGTGAGTCTGATCTGTCACGCACGCTCGGCGGGTCTGAACGCGTGCGGTTCGGTGAGCTCGTCGATCGTCGGGTCGCCGGCGAGCCGCTGGCCCAGATCCTCGGGTACGCGATCTTTCGCGGCTTGCGCGTCGGCGTCCCGGCGCACGTGTTCGTGCCTCGGGCGTCGAGCGCGCGACTGGTTGAGGAGGCTGTCTCGAGGATCGAGCGGCGTTCTGGTCCGGCGGTGGTCGATGTCGGGACCGGCACGGGAGCGGTGGCGCTCGCGGTCGCAAACGAGGCGCCCTGCTCACGGGTGTGGGCGCTCGATATCGACCCTAATGCCGTCGCAGCGGCTCGCCGCAACGTGGATGACCTCGGCCTGCCCAACGTGACGGTCACGCGGAG
This sequence comes from Solirubrobacterales bacterium, assembly GCA_019240115.1. GTDB lineage: Bacteria > Actinomycetota > Thermoleophilia > Solirubrobacterales > Solirubrobacteraceae > Palsa-465. The sequence goes on from JAFAYV010000073.1 coordinate 39,186, forward strand.
CAACCTGCTTCGAGGGATGCCCTCGCGACTGCGCGGAAGGGTCGATATGGTCACCGCCCATCTGCCCTACGTCTCCGCAGCAGCGTTCGACGGCCTGCCGCGTCAGCTGACGGAATTTGAGCCGTGCGCGGCCCTGTCTGATGGCTCGAACGATGGTCTCGGCGCGGTTCGTCGCCTCGCCTGCGAGCTACCTGCCTGGCTGCGGCCGGGCGGTCGATTCGCGATCGAGATCTCACCCGAGCTGGCGAAGCCAACAGCAGCCGTGCTCAGGCTGGCGGGGTTTGCCGATCTGTGCTGCCTCGAAGGCGAGTACGGCACCCAGCTCGTGGTCGGACGGCAGCCCCGAGCCCGATCGCCCCGCCGGCTTTCGGCCGCGATTCTGATCGCGGCCGCGGCGCTGAGCCCCGCGTTGGCAGACCCCGCCGCCGCAAACGCCTCCCACAAGAAGAACCAAGCAAAGTATGACGTTCTGTCCGCTGAGCTCTTGGCCGGCGATCACGGGCTGGTTGTCCACGGAAGGGGAGGCTGCGCGCGCGGTGACAGAGTTTTCTTGACCGTTACGATCAAACAAGGAGGGCGCGTCGCGCGCGGGGCCTGGGCCAAACACAGCTGCACCGGCCTGCAAGTGCCATTCACACTCACCGCTAACGCCACCAGCGGGACGTTTCACAAGGGCAGCGCCACCTCGGTCTGTGTCTCGGTGTGGAAGCGGAACGGCCGCACCGTGAGCGATGCCCGGGTCCAGAAGAAGGTCACGATCACATAAGGCCCGAGCCGGGGCGACCTCGGGCCTTGCGCACCGCCGCGCTCGCCGATAGTTGCGGGCAAGGAGCCGTCGAGTCGGCGCCATAAGTCCGGCAGGCTACGACCGCCTTCGGACATTGGCAGCCGCGCGTCATGGCCGAAGTGCGCCCCCGCCGGGCGGCGATTGCAGGTCTCGATCGGGAAGGCGGGGTTCAGTCTTGCAATTCGCCCAGCCGGGGGCATGGCGTCGGGTCGGCCGTTACGCCGGCCGGCCCGCTGCCCAGTTCGTCTAGCGTCTGATCTGTAGCCCGGCGGTGGCGGAGATCGTCGGTGATGGCCGTCCGTGGACGGTGCTGATGATCTCGCTGCTGTCGATGCCCTGGAGGTAGATGCTCGTGATGCCGAGGTTGGCGTGCCCGAGCTGGCGCTGGATCACAACGAGCGGGACCCGTTCGTGCGCGATCTCGACCGCGTGCGCGTGCCGCGGCTGGTGGGGAGCGAACCGTCGGCGGATGCCCGCTGCGGCTGCCGCGTGGTGCAGCTGCTTGCGTGCGGCGGACGCCTCCCAGCGCCGGCCGGCCGTTGGACCGTGGATGACGCAGAGCAGCGCGCCGATGGGGAGCTGGCGGCGGATCTCGAGCCAGGGATCGAGCTGGTCCCATGCCCAGCGATCCATCCCGACTTCACGTCGCTTGCCGCCCTTCCCGCGCCGGACGAGCACGGCGCCACGGCTGCGGTCAAGGTCGCTCTCCTGGAGAGCGAGCGCCTCGCTGATCGCGGTCCCGCCCGCCAGAGCATCACTATCAGCGCGCGGAGCCGGACACCGTCGGGCGTTCGCCGAGCGTGCGCATGACCTCGATGATCTCCTCGATCGTCGGCGGGTCCGCCGGGTATTGCGCGCCCTCGTTGCGAGGCGGGCGGCCGCGGTGATAGCCGGGCAGGTCGTCGGCGAGCGCCGGTGCCCAGCGGCGTCCAGTAGAACGGATTGCATGGATCCTCCTTGGGTCGGGGATTGACTTGACAATCCGTTGCTGTACTGCCATTGTGAGTACATGTCAACCATCAAGGAAGAGCGGCTTCAGATCAGGGTCGATCCGGCGGACAAGCTGCTGCTCGAACGGGCGGCCGCCGCCTCGCATCTGAACGTCTCAGCGTTCGTCGTCCAGGCCGCAGCCGCAAAAGCCGAGGAGATCCTCGCCGAGCGCTCAAGCATTCGACTCTCCCACCAGGCGGCGCTGGCGTTCAGCGAGGCGCTCGAACGGCCCGCTGAGGTCAACGCCCGGCTCGCCAAGGCGCTGCGTCGCAAGCGCAAGTTCAGCTGGCTTGATTGAGCTGCGCCGCCCAGCGCTGCTCGATCCGCGCCGACACAACCGCGAGCGGTTCGACAGCGGCGAGCCAGTGCTCGACGAATGGCTGCGCCGCTACGCCGGTCAGAACCGTCGCCGCGACACCGCCGCCACCTGGGTAATCGCTGACACCCACGACATCGTCGTCGCATACGCCAGCGTCGCGATGACCGGGATCGATCGCTCAGCAGCACCGGAGGTGCTCGCCAAGGCCGCGCCCGATCCCGTCCCCGCGCTGCTGCTTGGCCGCCTCGCAGTCGATCACCGATACGCCGGGCTGGTGATCGGGACCACGCTCGCGGCGCACGTGCTCGCCACCGCAGTCGAGCTCAACCAGAAGGCGGCATGCCGCGCGGTCGTCGTGACCGCCCTCAACCCACACGCTCGTACCTGGTGGGAACGACTCGGCTTCCATCCGTTTGACCCGAACGACCCTGACCAACTCGACCTCTACCTCCTGACCGCCGAGATCGACGCCACCCTCCAGCGCCGGCGATAACGGCCCCGTCACCTGGTGTCCGCGCACAGGGAGGCTGTCGCGAGCGGCAACGAGATGCCGGTCGGAGCGGTTAGCGAGGTCTTCCGGGCGGCTCGTCACCGGTGGTCCCGTACGGTAAGCGCCGTCCAGCAGCCTTGGAGCGGCCAGCCGGCGCTTCTGGGTGTGGCGTCCGACCGAGCGATCAGCTCGGCGGACGACGTCGGGGACCGCTCGCGGTGGCGGTACGCGGGGGCTTGGTCATCGAGCGAGGGTCATGTTGCTCGTATTGACTCGAGGTAGCCGCGTAGGCTGCGGGTGCCGCGGGTGAGGGTCTCGGGGTCCTGGGAGTTGCGCGCGAGGCTCAGGGTTCCCTCGATTTGGGCGACGAGTGCGTGGGCTGCGTCATCGGGGTGGACGGTTGGGGCGAGGATCCCTGACGCGGCTGCTCGGTCGAGCGCGTCGGCATACGATGCAGTCCAGGTGTCGAAGACTGCGAGGGTGTGTCGGCGGAATCCGTGATCGAGGGGGTTCATCTCCTGCGCGAGGTTGTTGAGCGGGCAGCCGAGGATCGGTCGCTGTTGTCGTAGGACCTGGGCGCCGCGTTCGAACTCTTTGGCGATCGTCGTCAGTACGTCGTTGGTGTCGCGCAGGGGGTACACCCATTGGGCGGCGATCATCTCGGCGATCAGTTCGTCCACGACGGTGTAGCCGAACTCTGTCTTGGTGGCGAAGTGATGGAAGAACGCTCCCTTTGTCACGCCCGTCCGTTTGAGGATCTTCTCCAGCGAGGCGCCTTGGAAGCCGTGGAGGTAGATCTCGTCCTGCCCGATTTCCAGGAGCCGCCTTCGCGTCGCGCTCGGATCGCGGGTGGTCATATCCGGATGGTATTGTTCTGGTACAAACCGGTTGGTATGTTTGCGAGCTGGGTACTTGAAGCGACATGGCGACTGAGGACACCAGACTGCTAGCGCGCGTCTACTTCGCCGCGTGCGGGAGGCCAAGGGCCTGGAGGCGCTGCGCCCGCTGGTGTCAGAGACGCTCGTGTTCGGTGCGGGCGTGGGGACGATCGAGGGCCTTCAGATGTTCCCGGCGGCAGACGACTGGCGCGGAGACGCCGTGACCCGCGTTGCGCTCGGAGGCGTATGACGGCGGCGACGCTTCCAAATCCATGAGGGCAGTCAACGGGAATGCGCACGTCAAGATCGCCGAGCACCTGACGGTCCGGAAGGCCTGATCGTGGGCAGCGAGATCGTCGTCGCTACGGCGGCGTCTGCGGCGTTCATGAGCGGCACCAGCGGCGAGCCGGCGCGATGAGTTCGAAGAAGATGAACGTGCCCGAGGAGGAACTGCGCCTCTACGAGCGGCTGATCGATGCCGTCGCCGGCGTGGAGGCGAAGTCCAACTTCGGTTCGGGCTACACAGCCGTCAACGGAAACATGTACTCGATGATCTCCAAGCACGGAGTCGTGGGGATCCGCCTCCCAGAGCCCGAGCGGACGGCTTTTATCGCACGCTACGACACCGAGGTGTTCAGGGCCGATCCCGCGTGGCCGCCGGCCAAGGAGTACGTCGCCGTTCCCGACCACCTGCTCCAAGACACCGAAACGCTGGCCCCTTACCTCCGGCGCAGCTACGAGTACGCGCTCACCCTGAAGCCTAAACCGACCAAGAAATCCAAGCCCGAGACCAGCCAATGACGAGAGGAAAACCATGGCCCCTTGCACCGTTCTCGATTGGGACCACGAATTCCCGTTTGACCGCTACGACGAGCTCAACGACCGAGCGGGCGATCACAAGCAGCTACCCGAAGGCTGCCTCGCCCGCGTCGTCGGTGGCGTGGAAAGCGGAGCACAGATCATCGAAGTCTGGGAATTCAACGAGCACGCCAAACGCTTCAGCGAAAGGAACACGCCACTGATCGACGAGCTCCGCATTCCGCCGCCCTCCCGCGTCTCTGCCGTCGAAGCCACCATCTTCCAAGCGCGCCACACGAACCAGTCCGATCGTCCAACCAGACGCCCGCCACCTACGATCGGTATCGGGCCGTTATCCCTGATCTGACCAGCGACCGCAGAAGTAGCGCGTCAACCGAAGAGCAGGGCTCTGCGTGGGGGCGGAATCTCACTTGGCGGCTCTCCGACGACCTTTGGCCAGTCGCCGGTACGGATCGGTCGCCTCACTTTCCGATCTCCTGCGCTCTGTGTTCGAGAGCCTCTGGGAGTCGGAACTGTTCCAAGACGTACCCCGCCAGACGTACCAGCTCCCGTCTCGATGACGCAAGCTGCAACTGCAAGGGACTGAGGCCGCCCCAGTGACAACCGACGGCCTCGAGCGGGCTTGCGCCTCCCAGGAAGGCACGACTACAGCGAGAGCCAAGATGGCCGGCTGCTTGCGCGTGCAGCCGCCGCCGGCGAGCCTCCTGCCAGACGACGAGTGCTTTCTACGCAGCGATTCCTCCGACGCCAGCATGGCCTTGGCGACGCTGCGCTCGTCCGGGGCAGCAATCCCATGCCGGTGTGGCTGGATCTGCTAGCGGCAAGACGCGGGCGCCCCGTTCACTCGGCGTTCTCGACGGCGGCGATCGCTCCCTGAAAGCCGATTTTGGAGTGGGTGCCGTCGCAGAACGGCTTATTCGTCGATCCGCCGCACCGGCAAAGGAACAGGGTTGTCTTTCCGCTGGTATCGGCCACGTTCCCATCGTGGTCGATGAGCTCGATCTCCCCGGTCACCTTGTACGGACCGTCCTCGGTCGCCATCACCTTCACGCTGGCCATATCGTCTCCTCGTTGTCTTAGAGCCCGTAAGCGCCGATCCCATCGAGCATTATCTCGTCACTGGGGCGCCGACTTGTTCAGCCGGAGATCCAGCCATCACCGCTCGATCTCACACGCGTGCGCATCACGGCTTCGTCCTGATTGGATGCGCCACCACTGCGAGCTGGTCCGTGGAGAGCTTCGCCACTCGTGCGGGCAGCCGGCTTCCGAACTCCTAGGGGTCCGTGTGCGGCTCGAGAGGGGGGAGGTCCACGCTCGAGATCAGCTCCGCGGACTCCTGTGGCTCGTGATCGACAACCCGCTCTTCCATGAGCGTCCTGATGTGGTGGCGAAGCTGGCGGGCGCGCTCCTGAGCATCGCGTGGTGCGAGTGGCGATCCAACCATCGTCGTGGCAGCCTAGCTGCGATCGCTTTTGACCAACGACTCGTTCGGCGATGCGCCGCGATCGCCTGGTCAATGAGCGGCGCGCCCGCCAGCTACCTTCGCCATGGGAGCAGTACGAGCGACCTCGGGCAGAGCCCATCGTCGCCGCCGCGTTGCATACCGGGCCGCCGAAGCAAGCTCGACTACCGAACAAGTCAGATGGACGGGAGTCCCGTGCATCCGCGGGCTCAGGATCCCGGCCGCGACCGTGTGGGCATGCTCGCGGACGGGATGACCGCGGACGAGATCGTCGACGCGTCCCCCGACCTCGAGCCTGCGGATGTGCCCGAAGCGCTCCGGTACGCGGCTGAGGCGGTTTGGGAGCGTGAGCTGCCGCTCGCGCCCGCGGGTTGAGATTCCTGATCGACAACGCGCTACCGCCGCGCGTCGCGAGCAGCTGGCTAGGGGCGGTCACGACGCGGTCCACGTCCGTCAGTACTCCCTTCAGGCTGCCTCCGACGCTCGGATCTTCGAGCGCGCCGGCTCCTTGGGCCGGATTGTCATCTCCGCCGACACCGACTCCGGCACGCTCCTCGCCCAGCGGTGCACCACGCAGCCGTCCGTGGTCCTATTTCGCCGCGGCGCCCAACGACGACCCAGCGAGCAGGTGGCGCTGCTGATCGCGAACCTGCCCGCAGTCGCCGACGCGCTCGCCGCCGGCTGCGTCGTCGTGATCGAGCCTGACCAGCTCCGGGGTTCGCAGCCTCCCTCTCCTCCCCTAATCAATGCGGCAACCAAGCGGCCGAGACGAGACGTGTCCCGCAATATGTCCCGAACTCGGCAATTCTGACCAGCGCCAACTGGAATCACCTCCCTAAATCGCCGATGCCTACGACAATTGGCCTGCAAATGGGCAACTTGTAATGAAAAGGTTCGGGGTTCGAGTCCCCGGGCGGGCTCTTGGTGCACATGCCGGTCCCGCACGACCGGACCGACGCGGTCCGGAGCTGCAGCGTGCCGGTCAGCGGGACCGTGAACTCGTCGGCGTGCCGGTGGCGGTGCATGTGGTGGATGAGTCCCGGCGGACGGTGATGAAGTCCGCGATCACGTCCGGGGTGCCGGTCAGGGCTGCGCTCGGCAGATGGCGGTTGAATCTGATGTCGACGATCGGTGGCGCAGGCGCGACGACCCGCGCGCCCCCCTTGCTCAACGATCATAGATGATGTACCGTCGATGCTGGCCGATGCCCGGCCGGAGGGAACCGCCAGGCGAGGAAAGCGTCCCGATGTCCACCATCACACCGCAGAACCCCGTCCTTCACCACGTCACTCTGAAGACCAACCAGCTGGCCGAGATGGCGGCGTGGTACAAGACTGCGGTCGGGCTGGAGCCCAACCACTACGGGCCGTTCGGGGCGTGGCTCACCAACGACGCCGCCAACCACCGCGTCGCGCTGCTCGTCGCGCCGGGCCTCGATGACGACCCGGAGAAGCTCGCCCACACCGGCATGCACCACATGGCGTTCGAGTACCCCGGTATCGACGCCCTCCTGTCCAACTACGAGCGGCTCAAGGACGAGGGGATCACCCCGCACGCCTGCCTGGATCACGGGCTGACCACGTCGCTGTACTACGTCGATCCCGACGGCAACAGCGTCGAGCTCCAGACCGACAACTTCGGGGACTGGTCCGCGTCCAGCGAGTGGATGCGCACCGCTGCGGAGTTCCAGACCAACCCGATAGGGGTCAACGTCGACCCCGAGCAGCTCGTGGCGGCCTGGAAGGGGGGCGACGGCGCCGCGGCCCTGCACGAGCGCAGCTTCGCCGGAGAGTTCGATCCCGGCACCCCCTTGGACCTGCGGCTTCCGGCCGAGGCCGACGACGCCGCGGTCGAGGCGATCTAGCCGTTCGGCGGTACGCGAGAGGACCTTCCCGACGGCAGGCCTGGGCCAACGAGATGGTCACGCTAGGTCCTGACAACGCCGTGGCCCCGCGGGTGCCGGCGGTCGGCGAGCGGTTCAGACCGATGGCCGGCCGGCGAGCGTGCCCCGCAGGTGCTTGGCGATCTCGCGCTCGTTGCTCTGCAGGTGCTGCGTGACCGCCGTTGAGACCCTGGCGGCGTTGCGCGTCCGGGCGGCGACGAGCAGCGGGCGGTGGCGGTCGTGGGGCGAGCGCGTCTCGAGCACGTCGGTCTCGCCGTACACGATCCGCAGGTAGCGCTCGCCGGCGTGCCAGAGCTCGGTGATCACGCGCCGCAGCCGCGGGGTCATCACCGGCGTCATCAGCGCCAGGTGAAAGGCGGCGTGGCCGGCCCAGAACTCGTCGGAGTCGGTGGACGCGCCGGACATGACCTCGAGCTCGCGCTCGAGCACCTCAAGGTCGGCGTCGGTCAACGCGGGCGCCGCGCGTCCCGCGGCGTCGGCCTCGATCAGCAGGCGCAGCCGGTAGATCTCCTGGATGTCGTCGAGCTCCAGCGGGGCGACGATCGCCGTCCGCGCCGGACGCAGGACCACCAGGCCCTGCCCCGCGAGGCGCTGCAGGGCCTCCCGCACCGGGCTGTGGCTGACGCCGAGGTCCACTGCCAAATCGCTGATCGACAGCGTCTCCTGGGGGCGGAGGCGACCCTCGAGGATCGCGCGCCGCACGGCGTGGCTGACGCGGTCGACGAGCGACTGCGTCTCGGCGGAGATGGGGCTGATGCCGGTCTTCGTCACCATGGCGGGGATCTGGGTCGCGGCTCGCGTCGGATGGGCCCGGCCGGCCGGAAGAGCATCTATCGTAGATGATCGCGCGGTCGACTCTCCGGCGCCGCCCTGAGGGTCGCCCGCACATCGAGGTGGTACATCGCGCTTGCCAGCCGCAGCTGAGCTCGGCCCGCGGACCCGAGATGCCACGTCCAGCTCTTCGTCCACCGCGACGCCTACGTCGCCGAGGCCCGGCGCGTGCACGATGCGCCCCCGCGCCCCGCGCCCCGCGCTTCGGGCGCCGACGGGCTCGGCCAGCGTCGGCCGACGATGACGATCACGGCCGACAGTTGATAGATCATCGGATGATCGATAATCTCGCTCGGCCGATCCACGGTCGAGTAGGCCAAGGCCGGACGGTCGGGCCAGCGTCTCGGTCCATCAAGTCAGGCGTACTTTGTCGGCCGGGACCGATGCAGGTACCGCACGTTGATCGAGGAGGAGACATGAGCGCGCTCGAGGCCCGCGACCGGGCCGACATCTTCGTCACCCACGCCTACCGGGAGGACCTGGTCGACCTCGGCGAGGTGCGGATGAACTACGCCGTCGCCGGGTCGGTCGGGCAGCCGGCGCTGCTGCTGTTGCCCGCTCAGGTCCAGTCGTGGTGGAGCTATGAGGACGTGATGGGGCGGCTGGCCGACCATTTCCAGGTCTACGCGGTGGACCTGCGCGGCCAGGGCCGCTCGACCCGGACGCCGGGCCGCTACACGCTGGACAACATGGGCAATGATCTCGTCCGCTTCCTCGACCTCGTCGTCGCACGACCGGCGATCGTCAGCGGCAACTCATCTGGCGGAGTGCTGGCGGCGTGGCTGGCGGCGTATGCCAAGCCCGGCCAGGTCCGTGGGGTGGTGTGCGAGGACCCGCCCCTGTTCGCGTCCGAGGTCAGCCCGGCGTGTGGGCACTCGATTCGCCAGTCGATCGGGCCGCTGTTCGCGCTCTCCAGCACGTATCTCGGCGACCAATGGACGGTCGGCGACTGGGCGGGCATGCAGGCCGCGGTGCCGCGGGAGCTCCCTCGGTACGTGCTGGCCGCGCTGGCCCGGATGCAGATCGGCGGGCCGCCGAGCGAAGAGCCGCCGCAGAACTTCAAGGAGTACGACCCGGAGTGGGCGCGCGCGTTTTGGACCGGCACGGCGGGCGCGGGCTGCGACCACGCTCGCATGCTCGCCAGCGCCCGAGCGCCGATCCTGCTCACCCACCACTACCGCGAGATCGACCCTGACACGGGGGGCCTGATGGGAGCGGTCTCCGATGAGCAGGTCCGCCGCGCCCGCGAGCTTGTCATCGCTGCCGGCTCGACGTTGGAGGTCGTCGACCTCCCCGACATGGTCCACGCCATGCACTCCGCCGAGCCCGGGCTGTTCACCCAGACCCTCGTGGACTGGGCGGTTCGCCTGCCGGACCCGCGGCCAACCCAATCCGCATGAGCCTCACGCCACCCAAAACCTCGCCGCGTCACCCGCGCGCGTCGAGCTGGTGGGCAGCATGGTCCGCCCGCCGGAGGTCATCGAGGCGTTCATGCGCGTCTTCCCCAGCCGCGATGACCTCGGCGAGCGCCCTCGGGGTCGGGGCGCCGCTACCGACCGCGAGGCGTTCGCCCAGGTGAGGGGTTGCGCTTCGTTTCGCCGGAGCCGCGTCGTGCTGGGATCGTCGACACCAAGAGCCGCCAGGTTGAGACCGAGGACGCACTACGGCGCCGGGTGCAGGATGCCACCCGCTACCGCGACATCGACCGGCTGGCGATCTCGCTGCAGTGCGGGTTCTCCTCGGCGGTCGGCTCGGGCGACGCGATGGACGTGCAGTGGCGCAAGACCGAGGTGAGGTGCCGGGTCGCCGACCGCATATGGCCCCGCCCCACCCGACCCACCGGCGCGGGCTGCTCAGGTTGACCGGCCGCCG
>JAFAYV010000075.1 GCA_019240115.1 Solirubrobacterales bacterium
GGGGAGGGCATCGCGCAGCGACCGCAGAACCAGGTCGTCTCGGCTGGCTTCTCCTGCCCCCCCGGAACCACGCGCAGAGCGGGATGCCCCAGCGTCATCTAGCTCTGCCCCCCGCGGGTCATGCTCGTTAAAGCTACAGGGCCGGAGCTAGGTTGGCCAGTGGCGAGATCGGTTTCGTTGCCACCGAAGTACCCCACGGCCCATCGCTCAGCAGCGCTAGCTACCTGCTCGTCATGGTCAGAAAGCCGATGACCAGCGCGGCCAGGCAGAAGGCGGCGCTGAGATAAACCCATGTTGTGAACGCGAGGCGGAGAGGGGGGGATTCGAACCCCCGAACGAGGTCGACCCCCGTTACGCGATTTCCAGTCGCGCCCGTTCAGCCGCTCCGGCACCTCTCCAGGGCTGGGAGGAGCCTAGCGAGCCGGCGCGGGTCGGCTCTGGAGCTGCCACCGGCCGTCGCGCAGCAGCGGGATCTCCTGTCCGCCGGAGGCGAGCCCCGTCACCGCGACCTCGTTGCCGCCGATCATGAAGTCGATGTGGATCCTCGAGCGGTTCATCCGCGGCAGGTCGTCGCCGGAGGCCAGGCCCATGCCGTAGCCGTGGCCGAGGGCGACGTGGCTGGCGGCGTTCTCGTCGAGCAGGGTGTCGAAGAAGACGGTCTCCAACGGGCCGATGCGACCCTCGCGGTCGACGAGCGCCACCTCGCCGAGCCGGGCGGCGCCCTCGTCGGTCGCGGCGAGCCCCCGGAGCACCTCGGCGCCATCGTCGGCGTCGATCTCGACGGCGCGGCCGCCGGCGAAGCGCACCCGCAGCCCGGTGATCGTCGTCCCGGACGCGAACAGCGGCTTGGTCGCGCGCACGGTGCCGTCGACCCGCTCGGGATCGGGGGTGGTGAAGACCTCCTCGGTCGGGAGGTTCGGCCGCGAGGTGATGCCCTCGACGGTCGTGAAGTCGGCGGCCAGCCACTGGCTCGACGGCAGCAGCCCGACCGTCAGCTCGGTGCCCGGCCCGTCGAAGCGCACCGCGTCAAGGCGCAGTTCGCTCAGGCGCGCGGCGGCGTGGGTCAGCTGGTCCAGGCGCGCCGTCCACGCCGCGATCGGATCGGGCTCGTCGAGGCGGCAGATGTGCGCGACCTCGGCCCACAGGCGCTCGAGCGCCGCCGCCGGCTCGAGCCGCGGATGGACGAGCATCGCCCACGCGGGCGTCGGGCCGGGGACGATCGTCCAGTTCGTCGTGCGGTCGTTGACGACCTGCATCGACTCGGGCACCCGAGGCAGCATGTCGAGCGCGATGCGCTCGGGGTCGATGCCCTCGAGCGCACGCGGCGCCACCGGCCCCGACATGCCGATCCGGGCGCAGCGATGCTCGCCGAGCGCCAGCACCCGCTCGCCGATCCACGGCGGCACGTAGTGCAGCGTGTCGCGGTCGGCGTGCAGCGCCCGCGCCCGCTTGAGATAGACGTCGAACACGGTGAGGTCGACGAACTTGGCCCCGGCGCGGTAGGCGGCCTCGGCGATCGCGCGCGCGAGATCCTCCTTGCCCGGCTCGGAGGCGAGAGCGACGATCTGGCCCGGCTGCACGTTGGCGCCGAGCCGCACGGCGAGCTCCGCGAGCGCGTCGGTGTAGGTGACGGGGTCCGCCACGGACCCCGTGTATAGCCGATCGCGTGGTGCGCCGCCCTGAGCGGAGCGTAGATTTCCTGCATCGCCACACGCCACACCCGGGAGAGAGCATGCGCGAAGGCCTGATGATGGACGACTACCCGCTGTCGCTGACGCGGATCGTGGAGCGGGCCGAACAGTTCAGCCCCGGGCGACGGGTCGCGTTCCGTCGGCCCGACGGATCGGTGGGACACACGAGCTTCGGCGAGGGCATCGCCCGGGCGCGGCGGCTGGCCTCGGCGCTCGCCGAGCTGGGCATCGGCGCCGGCGATGCGGTGGCGACGCTGCTGTTCAACCAGCCCGAGCACCTCGAGCTGTACTTCGCGCTGCCGGCGATGGGGGCGGTCCTCCACACGCTGAACCCGCGCCTGCATCACGAGGAGCTGAGCTTCATCGTCAACGATGCGCAGGACCGGGCGATCATCGTCGACGAGACGCTGCTCGCGGTGTTCGAGGCCTTTCATCCGGCGCGCTCGTTCGAGCACGTGATCGTCGTGCGCGCGGGCGACGACCCGCTGCCGGAGGGCTACGTGGACTTCGAGGCGCTGATCGCCTCCGCGGCGCCGATGAGCTGGCCCGCCGAGGACGAGCTCCGGGCGGCGGCCATGTGTTACACGTCGGGGACCACCGGCCGGCCCAAGGGGGTTGTCTACTCCCATCGCGCGCTCGCCCTGCATTCGCTCATGGGCGCGCTGCCCGACCTGATGGACATCTCGCGGCGCGACGTCATCCTCCCGGTCGTGCCGATGTTCCACGCCAACGCGTGGGGCCTCATCTACACCGCGGCGCTGATCGGCTCGGGACTCGTGCTCCCCGGCCCCCGGCTCGACGCCGAGAGCGTGCTCGACCTGTTCGAGTCCGAGCGGGTGACGATGAGCGCGGGCGTGCCCACCGTCTGGATGGCGATCCTCCAGGCGCTCGACGCTGAGCCCGACCGCTGGGATCTGGGCTCGATCACGCGCATGATCGTCGGCGGCGCGGCGCCGTCCAAGGGGATGATGCGCGGCTTCGACCGCCACGGCCTGCGGCTCATCCAGGGCTGGGGGATGACCGAGACCTCGCCGCTGGGCAGCGTCTCGCGTCCCGGGCTCGAGCTCGAGGACGCCTCCGAGGAGGAGCTGGTCGACGATCGCGTCCGCCAGGGCATCGCGTGCCCGCTCGTCGAGATCCGCGGTCGTCGCGACGACGGCGAGCTGATCCCCTGGGACGACGCGGCGATGGGCGAGCTCGAGGTCCGCGGGCCCTGGGTCGCCCGCGCCTACCACGGCGGCCAGGGCGCCGACAAGTTCACCGAGGACGGCTGGTTTCGCACCGGCGACGTCGTGTGCATCAACGCGCTCGGCAACCTGCGCATCTGCGATCGCTCCAAGGACCTGATCAAGTCCGGCGGGGAGTGGATCTCCTCGGTCGACCTGGAGAACCTGCTGATGTCCCATCCGGACGTGGCCGAGGCGGCGGTGATCGCGATGCCCGACGAGCGCTGGGGCGAGCGACCGCTGGCCGTGGTCGTCGTCCGCGCTGGTGCAACGGTCGAGGCCGACGCGCTGCGCGAGCATCTCGCCCGCGAGTACGCCAAGTGGCAGCTTCCCGACCGCTTCGAGTTCGTCTCCGAGATCCCACGCACCGCCACCGGCAAGTTCAAGAAGACCGCGCTGCGCGAGCTGTTCGTGTCGCAGACGGTCTGAGCCGCGGTCCGGCTGGCGACGGCCCGGGAGTGGCCGGGAGAATGGTCCGGGGGGAGTGGTCCGAGGGAGTGGTCCGAGAGGGCGGCCGAGGGGGTGGCCGCGGGAGTGTCCGAGGGGGGTGGCCGCCAATAAGCCGGCCCGGCGCGACGTTCCGGCTGCCAGTCACCCGCCCGGCCTGCCCGCACGCGACAAAGCCGGGCATCGCCGCGCGGATCTGGCGCGTCGGCGACGCTGAGCGCAGCGAATCGGGAAAATCCGAACACTCGGACCGGGTTTGTCGCTTCGGGACCGGGTTTGTCGCTTCGCTGCCCGTGTTCGTGCCCCGGGCCGGAGCCGGCGGACCGGCAGACGACCGGCGCGTCAGTCGGACGACTTGCCGAGGCGCTTCTTCTGCACCTTGCCGAGCTCGTTGCGCGGCAGGTCGTCGAGGAACCGCACCGTCCGGGGGCGCTTGTGGGGTGCCAGCTGGCCGGCGACGTGATCGATCAGCTCGTCCTCGGTGGCGTCGGACTCGAGCACCACCCAGGCGACCACGCGCTCGCCGAGGTCGTCGTCGGGCTCGCCGGTGACGGCGGCGTCGCCGACCGCCGGATGCTCGCGCAGCGCCCCCTCGATCTCGCCGGCGCCGATCTTGAAGCCGCCGCTGTTGATCAGGTCGGTCGCCTGCCGGCCGACCAGCCGGATGTAGCCGTCGGAGCGGCGGGTGGCCATGTCGCCGGTGGCAAACCACCCGTCATTGAGCGCCTCGGGCCGATTCAGATATCCGAGGAACAGGTTCGGCCCGCGCACGTGCAGCTCTCCCATCGTCTCGTCGTCGGCCACGTCGAGCACCGCGCCGTCCTCGTCGAGCAGGCGCACCTCGACGTCGGACAGCGGCGGACCGACGGTGCCGGGCGCGGGCTCGGCGTCGGCGCGGACCGCGGTGTTCATCAGCGTCTCGGTCATACCGTAGCGCTCGACGACGCCGCGGCCGGCCAGCCGCTGCAGCCGCTCGTGCTCGGCGGCCGGCAGCGCGGCCGAGCCCGACACGAGCAGCCGGGCCTGGCGCAGCGCGGCGGCGAGCTCGGGGGAGTCCTCGGCGGCGTCGGCGAGCCGGCGGTACATCGTCGGCACGCCGAACAGCATCGTCGCCTCGCCGGCCAGGGCCTCGCCGGCCGCCGCCGGGTCAAAGCGCCCGAGGTGCATGACCCAACCGCCGCGGCGCAGCGGGCCGAGCGTCCCGACCACCAGCCCGTGCACGTGGAACAGCGGCAGCGCGTGGACGACCACGTCGGTCTCGGTCCACGCCCAGGCGTCGGCGAGCGCGTCGAGGTTGGAGGCGATCGCCCGCCGCGGCAGGACCGCACCCTTCGGCGGGCCCGTGGTCCCCGACGTGTAGACGATCAGCGCGGGGTCCTCGTCCTCGGCGTCGACCGCCGGCAGCGATTGCGCCGGCGCGTCCAGGTCGATGATCACCTGCGGCAGGTCGGCGCCCAGCTCGGTCCCCGGGGCGACCAGGACCGCGTCGGGCGCGGCGTCGTCGACGATGTGGGTCAGCTCGGCCTCGCCCGAGCGGGGGTTCAGGGGGATGAGCGGGACGCCGGCCTCGAGCGCCGCGACCGCGGCCACCGCGGTCTCGGGCCGCGACTCGGCGAGCATGGCGACGCGCCGCATGCCCGACAGGGCCGCGGCCACGCGCCCGGCGGCCCCGGCGAGCTGCGCGTAGCTGAGCGTCCGTTCGGGGAACCGGAGCGCCGGCGCGTCGGAGCCGGTCGCCAGGCGCGGGAACAGCGAGGTCGCGGCCATGAGCTGCATCCTGACGCAAAGATCGCTCAGCGGCTCGCCGACCGCATCTCGCACGGGACGCCTCCGAACCGCACCTCGGCACCGGACGCCTGTCAGACTCCCGCCATGGCGGTGGAGACCGGGCGCCCGCAGCTCGCCCTCCTGGAGGCGATTCAGGAGCGCGTGCTGTGGCTGGCGACCTCGATCATCCACCACGCCAACAGCGTGCGCCGGACGCCGTCGGGGGTCAAGGTCGGCGGCCATCAGGCCTCCTCGGCGTCGATGGTGACGATCATGACCGCGCTGTACTTCGAGCACCTGCGCGCCGCCGACCGCGTCTCGGTCAAGCCGCACGCCTCGCCGGTGCTCCACGCGATCGAGTACCTGCTCGGGCAGCTCGACGAGCGCTATCTGACGACGCTGCGCGAGATCGGCGGCCTGCAGAGCTATCCGAGCCGCCTCAAGGATCCGATGCCCGCGGACTTCTCCACCGGCTCGGTCGGCATCGGCGCGACGGCCCCGATCTGGTCGGCGCTCGCCCACCGCTACGTCGCCGGGCACTTCGACGTCCCCCGCGGGGGCCGGCAGGTGTCGCTCGTCGGCGACGCCGAGCTCGACGAGGGCGCGTGCTGGGAGGCGATCGTCGACCCGCTCGTCGCCAACCTCGGCGAGGTCCTGTGGATCGTCGACCTCAACCGCCAGTCGCTGGACCGGGTGGTGCCCGACATCGCCGCCGGGCGACTGGCGGCGATGTTCGAGGCCGCGGACTGGCATGTCATCACGGTCAAGTACGGCAGCAGGCTGACCGGGATCGGCGAGCCCCTCGTCGATCGCATCGACGGGATGAGCAACGAGGAGTACCAGCGGATGCTGCGCTCGCCCGCCGCCGAGGTGCGCGAGCGCCTGCTCGAGGGCGGCGACCGCGCCGCGCTGCGGCGGGCGATCGCCGACGTCGACGACCGCGGCCTGACCGCCGCGGTGCGCGACCTCGGCGGCCACGACCTCGGCCTGCTGCTCGACGCGTTCGGGGAGGCCGACGCGGTCAAGGACCGTCCCACGGTCATCTTCGCCTTCACGATCAAGGCGTGGCGCCTGCCCACCC
This sequence comes from Solirubrobacterales bacterium, assembly GCA_019240115.1. Taxonomy (GTDB): domain Bacteria; phylum Actinomycetota; class Thermoleophilia; order Solirubrobacterales; family Solirubrobacteraceae; genus Palsa-465. Next base: position 6,213 of record JAFAYV010000075.1, read on the forward strand.
AGGGCCATCCCGCCAACCACTCGGCGCTGATCGACGATGAGCAGTGGCGCGCGCTCGCCGAGGAGCTTCGCGCCGATCCCGAGCATCCGTGGGCGCGCTTCGCCGAGGATTCGCCCGAGGCCGAGCTGTGCGCGCAGGCGGCGCGACGACTGCGGCGCGAGCCGGTCACGGCCACGCCCGCGCCCGCGGTCCCGCCCGCGCTGCAGCGCGACCACGCGGGGCGCAGCTCCACGCAGCAGACGTTCGGGCGCTTCTTCTCCGATCTCGCCCGTCAGGCTCCCGAGGTCGCCGAACGCGTGGTCACGGTCAGCCCCGACGTCGCCTCGTCGACCAACCTCGGGGGCTGGATCAACCATGTCGGCATCTGGCATCTCGGCGAGCGGATCGATTGGTTCGCCGACGACACCGACACGCTGGTGCGCTGGCGCGAGTCCGAGCACGGACAGCACATCGAGCTCGGGATCGCCGAGGGCAACCTCGTCGGGCTGCTCGCCGAGCTCGGGCTCACCGGGACGCGCGACGGCGAGCCGCTGCTCCCGATCGGGACGCTGTACGACCCGTTCGTCAACCGCGCCCTCGAGCCGTGGTCGTTCGGCCTCTACGCGGGGACGCGCTCGATCCTCGTCGGCACCCCCTCGGGGGTGACGCTCGCGCCCGAGGGCGGCGCCCATCAGTCGATCATCACCCCGTCGGTCGGGCTCGAGCAGCCGCGCTGCACCGCGTGGGAGCCCGCGTTCGGCCAGGACCTCGAGTGGGCCCTGCTGGCAGCGCTCGACGATCTGCACCGCGACGACGGCGGCTCGGCCTACTTCCGCCTCACCACCCGGCCCGTCGACCAGTCGCTCGCCGCGCTGCCCGATGACGACTCGCAGCGCGCGCGGCGGCGCGAGCTCGCGCTCGCGGGGGGCTATCCGCTGCGCCTCGCCGAGACCCCGCCCGCGGTCACGCTCGTCGGCGTCGGCGCGGTCATGCCCGAGGTCATCGCCGCCGCCGGCGAGCTGACGGCCGCCGGGCACGCCGTCGACGTCCTCTGCCTGACCTCGGCCGATCTCGTGTTCCGCGCGCTGCGCGCCCGCCAGGGCCTGGCACCCGGGGGGGACGCGATCCTCGACGACCTGCTGCCCGCCCAACGCGCCGCGCCGCTGGTCACCGTGCTCGACGGCCACCCGCACACGCTCAGCTTCCTGGGCTCGGTGCGCCAGGTGCCGATCGCGTGCCTCGGCGTCGACGACTTCGGCCAGTCGGGCGACGTCGACGACCTCTACCGCGCTTTCGGGATCGACTCTGAGACGATCATCGGCGCCGCGCTGGACCTGATGCCATGACCGAGATCACGATGCCGAGCCTGTCGGATTCGATGCAGGAGGGGACGATCCTCAGCTGGCTCAAACGGGACGGCGACGAGGTCGCGGCCGGCGACGAGCTCGTCGAGATCGAGACCGACAAGGCGACGATGACCTACGACTCGCCGGCTGACGGAACGCTGCAGGTCGTCGCCGAGGTCGGGCAGACCCTCGCCGTCGGCGAGCCGATCGCCCAGCTCACCGACGGCGCCGCGACCCCCGCTCCCGATGCCGACGCCGACGCCGACGCGCCCGCCGCCGACGCCGACGCCGACGCGCCCGAGCCGCCCGACGCGCGCGAGGCCGCCGCGCCCGAGCAGCCCGTCGAGCCCGCGCCCACCCCCGCGACGGCCGGCGCGTCGTCGGGCAACGGCGCCGGCCCCGATAGCGCCGGCCCGGCCGACCCCGCCGACCCCGCGAGCCCCGCAGAGCCCGGCGTCCGGGCGACCCCGCTCGCCCGCCGGATGGCCGGCGTGCACGGCGTCGATCTCGCCGGCCTCCGGGGCTCGGGACCGCGCGGGCGGATCACCCGCTCCGACGTGGCCGCCAGCGCCGGGATCGCCGACGCGCCGCCGACGACCCCGTCCGCCCCCACGAGCACGGAGGCCGCCCCCACGAGCACCGAGGCCGCCCGCGAGCCGGCCTCGACCCCGCCCGGCGACGGCAGCCAGGAGCTGACCCGCACCCAGCAGCTCATCGCCCGGCGGATGTCGGAGGCCAAGGCCACCATCCCCGAGTTCCAGGTCCAGACCGAGGTCGAGATCGACGATCTCATGGCCCTGCGCGAGCGACTGAAGCACCAGGCCGACCCGCCCGACCCGCTGCCGTCGCTGAACGACTTCATCGTCAAGGCGGCCGCGCGGGCGCTCCGCCGCCATCCGCGCGCCAACGGCTCCTATCGCGACGGCCGCTTCCAGCTGCACGAGCAGGTCAACGTCGGCGTCGCGGTCGCCGCCGACGACGCGCTCGTGGTGCCGACGATCCGCGAGGCCGACGGACGCTCGCTCGGGGCGATCGCCCGCGAGGCGCGCCGCTTGGCGGCCGCGGTCCGGGACCGCTCGATCACCCCGCCCGAGCTCTCGGGCGCGACCTTCACCGTCTCCAACCTCGGGATGTACGGGATGACCGCGATCACCCCGGTCATCAACCCGCCTCAGGCGGCCATCCTCGGAGTCGGCGCAGCGCGCGCAGTCCCGGCGCTCGTCGACGGCGAGCTGCGCGAGCGCCGGCTGATGACCCTGACCCTCAGCTGCGATCATCGCATCCTCTACGGCGCCGACGCGGCCGAGTTCCTGTCCGACATCCGCCGCGGCCTCGAGTCGCCGCTCACCCTGGTCACCGGCTAAGTGCCCCGTCGCAAGTCCTGCGGCATTCGAGCACTCCCTGGCGGCGCCGGGCTTTGGCCTCGAAGTCTCGTGTAGCGCTGCTACACGTTCGACTTCTGCGTCCTCGTTCGGCATCCACCAGTGAGCGCTCTCGGTGCCGCACGACTTACGGACGCGGACACGATCGCTGACTTGCGCGCAGCGCCGCCTCGGCCTCGTCCAGACCGACGACGTCGCCGTACTTGGCGTCGATGTCGAACAAGTTGGCCTCGTGCGGGCCCTCGGCGCGATCGCACACCGCTTGGCGCGGGACGATCACACGGTAGCCGTGCTGCAGTGCGTCAATGGCCGTCGCGCGCACGCATCCCGATGTCGAGGCGCCGCACACGACGACGGTGTCGCATCCGCGCGCGGTCAGCAGCGCGCTCAGCGGAGTCCCGAAGAACGCCGAGGCGAACAGCTTGCGCAGCACGGGCTCGCCGTCGAGCGGCGCGATCCGCGCGTCGATCTCGGGCCAGCGGGTGCCCGGCGCAAACGCGCCGAGCGCGGGGGCCTTGGCCAGGAACGCAGCGGCCGCCGCGCGTCCGCCCGCGTCGTACTCGATCGTCGTGTAGACGACCGGGCAGCCCGTTTCCCGGGCGACGCGCAGCAGGCGGGCCACGGCCGCCACCGCCTCATCAGCCGAGCAAACCAACGGCGATGCCGGGTCGGTGAACCCGTAGTTGAGATCAACGATCGTCAGCGCGGGACGCCGGCCGGCCCCCGAGCGGCCGCCGAGTCCGCTCGCGCGGTATGCCTCAGCCTCGGAATGCACACAAATCATCCCCTTCCGGGCTCCTGAGCTTCGTCACCTTCCGATACCGTACGCAAATCGCCATCGCTGACGTAGCGCAGACGCACGCCACCCGCGTCCAGGACCAGCTCCGGGAAGCGATCCTCGAGGGCAGGCTGGAGCCGGGCAGCCGGCTGCGCGCCGAAGCGCTCGCCGAGCGGCTGCGCTCGTCGCGCACCCCGGTTCGCGAGGCGCTCCTCCTGCTCGCTCGCGAGGGGCTGGTCGAGATCGAGCCGCGCCGCGGGGCCACCGTGCGCAGCTTCGACGCCACCGACGTCCGCGACCTGTACGAGGTCCGGGCGCTCATCGAGCCTCGCGCGGCGGCGCTCGCGGCCGTGCGAATCGAGGCCGCCGAGCTCGCCGAGCTCGCGGCGACCCACGGGCTGTCGATGTGCCACGACCGCGCCGACGAGGCGGCGGTCGCGCGGCAGCTGCGGCTCAACGATGACTTCCACGGCCTGATCCTTCGCGCCGCGCGATCGCCCCGACTGACGGCGGCGATGAGCTCGGTGTCGGGCGTCCCGCGAGCCTTTCGCGCGTCGTTCTGGCGCGACGCCGAGCAGCGCGCGCAGTCGCTGGCCTGCCATCGCGAGCTGCTGTGGGCGATCCGGCGCGGGCGCGCCGAGCTCGCGGAGACGGCGATGCGGATGCACATCCAGGGCGCGGGCGCGTTCCTGGCCGAGGTGATGTCCGGTGAGCGCTGAGTCCGCGGACCCAGCGCCGCTGCCCGATGGTCCGCTCCAGGGCCTGAAGGTGCTCGAGTTCGGTCAGCTGATCGCCGGTCCCTACGTGGGCACGCTGCTGGGGGACTTCGGCGCCGACGTGCTGAAGATCGAGCCCCCGCCGCAAGGCGACGCGATGCGCAACTGGGGTCGCATCCGCCACCGCGACCACTCGCTGTGGTGGTCGATCCTCGCGCGCAACAAGCGCTCGATCGCGCTCAACCTCCGCGAGGCCGAGGGCCAGCAGGTCGCGCTGGAACTGGCGGGGCGCGCCGACGTGGTGCTCGAGAACTTCCGCCCCGGCACGATGGAGCGGTGGGGCCTGGGCCCCGAGGACGTCCATCGGGCCAACCCCGGCGTGATCTACGCGCGCATCAGCGGCTACGGCCAGACCGGTCGCTACGCCGAGCGGCCGGGGTTCGCCTCCGCCGGCGAGGCTCTGGCGGGGTTGCGTCACATCAACGGCCATCCGGGCGAGGCCCCACCGCGGTTCGGCATCTCGCTCGGCGACAGCTTGGCCGCGCAGTCGGCGTTCCAGGGCATCCTGCTCGCGCTCTATGCGCGCGATGCCCGCGGCGCCGACGGCCAGGTCATCGACGCCTCGATCACCGACGCGTGCCTGGCGATCACCGAATCGGCGGTGCTCGAGTACGAGAAGACCGAGTTCGTCCGCGACCCGACGGGCACTCGGCTGCCGCGGATCGCGCCGAGCAACGTCTATCGGTCCAAGGACGGCAAGTGGGTGGTGATCGCCGCCAACCACGACACGCTGTGGCGGCGCCTGGCCAAGCTGATCGGTCAGCCCGAGCTGGGTGAGGACGAGCGGTTCGCCACCCATCAGGCGCGCGGCGAGAACGAGGACGTGCTCGACGAGCTGATCGGCGACTGGGCTGCGCAGCACACCGCGGCCGAGCTCGACGAGCTCGTCAACGAGGCCGGGGTCGTCTGCGCGCCGGTCAACGACGCCGGCGACGTCTACGGCGACCCCTACTTCCGCGAGCGCGAGCTGCTCGTCGAATACGACGACGAGGTCCACGGGACGATCACCGGGCCGGGCATCGTCCCCAAGCTGACCGGCACGCCGGGCCGGGTGCGCCAGGCGGCGCGCTGGACGGTGGGCGCCGACACCGACGACGTCCTGCGGGAGGCGGGTCACGACGAGGACGCCATTCGCCGGCTGCATGACGACGGAGTCATCTGACGGAGACGAGGAGAGGCGCATGGGACAGCGGCTGGGCGTGGACGTGGGCGGCACCTTCACCGACGTGCAGATGCAGGACACCGACACCGACGAGGTCACGCTCGTCAAGGTGCTCTCGACGCCGCAGGACCAGTCGGTGGGCGTGCTCGAGGGGGTGCGCGAGGCCTGCCGGCGCACGGGCGCCTCGCCGCAGGACCTGGAGCTCATCCTGCACGGCTCGACCGTGGTGACCAACCTCATCCTCGAGGGCAAGGGCGCGGCCTGCGGTCTTCTGACCACGCCGGGCAACGAGCAGATCCTGCACCTGGCGCGGGCGTGGACGCCCGGCCCCCTGTACGGCTGGATGGCGATGATCAAGCCCGAGCCGCTGGCGCCGCTGTGGCATACGCGCGGAATCGGCGGGCGCATGGCCGCTGACGGGGACGAGATCGAGCCGCTCGACGAGGATGCCGTGGCCATCGCGATCGACGAGCTCGTCGCCGACGGGGTGCAGTCGGTGACGATCGGCTTTCTCAACTCCTACGTCAACCCCGCCCACGAGCGCCGCGCGCGCGAGATCGCCCGCGATCGCCATCCCCAGCTGCCGGTCTCGATCTCCTCCGATCTCGTCTCCGAGTATCGGGAGTACGAGCGGACCCTGACCGCGGTGCTCAACGCCTACGTCCAGCCAGAGGTCATCCGATACGTCGACGGGCTCGAGCGGCTGCTGGGCGAGGCGGGGTTCGATGGCCGGCTGGGCGTCGTGCGCTCCGACGGCGGCACGATGAGCACCCTGGCCACGAAGGAGCGACCCGTGGACACGGCGTTCTCCGGCCCCTCGGGCGGAGTGGTGGGCGCCGCCTGGCTGGCCCGCCGGATCGGTGCGCCCAACGTGCTGACGCTCGACGTCGGCGGGACCTCCACCGACGTCTCGGTGTGCGTCGACGGCGGGGTGACGATCCGCCGGGACGTGGAGCTCGGCTACTTCCAGTTCCAGTCGCGCGGCGTCGACGTGCACAGCGTCGGCGCCGGCGGCGGCTCGATCGCCCATCTGACACCGGTCGGCGCGCTGCGCGTCGGCCCGCAGTCCGCCGGCGCCGAGCCGGGGCCGGCCGCGTATGGCCGCGGAGGCACCGAGCCGACGGTCACCGACGCCAACGTCGTCCTGCACCGCATCCCGCCGTCGATCAAGCTCGGCGGCTCGCTGGCGCTCGACGAGGACGCCGCCAGAGCGGCCGTGCAGACGATCGCCGACGGCCTCGAGGTCGATCTCACCACCGCGGCGCAGGCGATCGTCGACATCGCCAACGAGAACATGCACGCCGCGCTGCGCGTGGTCAGCATCGAGCGCGGGTACGACCCGCGCGAGTTCGGCCTGCTGGCGTTCGGGGGAGCCGGGCCCATGCACGCCAACGCGCTCGGGCGGCTGATCGGCGCCGACCCGGTCGTCATCCCGGCCACGCCCGGCGTGCTGAGCGCGTTCGGTTTCCTCGTCGCCGACGTCCAGAACGAGTTCGCGCGCACCTACCTGAAGGTCGCCGAGGACACCCCCGCGGGCGTCCTGCGCGAGGTACTGGGAGAGCTGCGGGCCGAGGCGGCGGAGTGGCTCGCGCGCGAGGGCGTCGCTGCGCAGGACCACGCGTTCAGCTTCTTCGCCGACTGTCGCTACTACATGCAGGACATCCAGCTGCCGTGCGCGATCGCGCCCGAGGAGGCGAGCAACGGCTACGCCGAACTGCTGCGCGAGCGCTTCGAGTCAGAGCACCGGCGCCGGTTCGGCTTCGACCTCGACGCGCCGATCGAGATCGCCACGGTGCGGGTGATCGGCTCCGGGGGCGACGCGGCGACCGCGACCGCCGAGCCGCGGACATCGCCCGAGAGCGCCCCGGAGCCCGACCGGCGCGAGGACGTGTTCTTCGACGGCGAGTGGCACGCCAGCGCGATCCATCGCCGCGACGGCCTGGCGCCCGGCCATCGTCTCGTCGGGCCTGCGGTGATCGAGCAGCAGGACACCACCACCGTGATCGAGCCGGGCTACGCCGGGGTCGTCGACGGATACGGCAACATCATCATCCGAGAGCGAGAGGGCAGGAGACGATGACCGCGACCGACCGCCGGCTGCCGGACTTCGTGCGCGAGCACGACGTCGACCCCGTCACCCTGGACATCATCGAGAACACGCTCTCCAACACCCGCTATGAGATGGATCGCGTGCTGGAGACGACCGCGGTCAGCCCGGTGATCCGCGAGCAGTCCGACCAGTTCCCGCTCATCGCCGACCGGCACGGCCGGATGGTCATCGGCCAGTTCGGCTCGGCGATCAACACGATCCTCGCGCACTCGCCCTACGACGCCTCCGACCTGCGCGACGGCGACGTGATCGCGCTCAACGACCCCTACATGTGCGAGGGCTCGATCTCCCACACGCCTGACTTCCTGATCCTGCGCCCGATCTTCCACGCCGGCGAGCTGGTCGGCTACGCGTCCCAGTGGGGCAACCTGATGGACGTCGGTGGCACGGCGGCCGGTTCGATGCCGATCACCGCCAGCTCGATCTACCACGAGGGCATGCGCATGCCGCCGCTCAAGCTCTATGACGCGGGCGTGCTCAACCGCGAGCTGCTGGCGCTGTTCTGCCACAACACGCGGGTGCCGAAGATGGTGGAGGCCGACATCAAGGCGATCGCCGCCGGGACCGCCGCCGGGGCGGCCCGGGTGATCGAGCTGTGCGAGCGGTTCGGGCGCGAGACCTACCTGGAGGCGTGCGACGCGATCCTCGACCGCACCCGCCGGGGGCTGATCGACCTGATCCGAACCCACCTGCCCGACGGCGAGCGGTTTCAGTTCTCCGACCTCGCTGACGACGACGGCCTCGGCCACGGTCCGATCAAGCTCGAGCTTGCGATGTGGCGCGACGGCGACAGGCTGCACCTGGACTGGAGCGGCACCGACCCGCAGGTGCCGGGGTCGGTCAACTTCCTGCTCAACATCGAGATGTTCAAGATGTTCGCCGGCGTCTTTTTGATCATGGCGTTCGCGCCCGAGTTGGTGTTCAACGACGGCTACTACGACCTGATCGAGGTCACGATCCCCGACGGCTGCGCGTTGCGTCCGCGGTTCCCGGCTCCGCTGGGCAACCGACTGAGCTTGATGGCTCGCCAGTTCGACGTCGTCGACGCGATCTTCTCCAAGGCGCTGGAGCAGTTCGCGGTGACCGGCGGCTACGGGACGAGCCCGAACTTCATCTACTCGGGCACCGGCGAGGACGGCACCCCCTACCAGATCCTCGAGATCCTCTACGGCGGGATCCCGGCGCGCCCCTTCGCGGACGGGCTCGACGGGCACTCGTGGTGGCCGCTGTTCAAGGCGGTGCCGACCGAGTACCTGGAGAAGTACTACCCGCTGCGCGTGCTCAGCTACGCCGCCCGGACCGACTCCGGCGGCGCGGGATATCACCGAGGCGGCCATGGGGTGGCCAAGCGCTACGAGTTCCTCGCCGACGGGTTCATCTCCTACCAGGACGACCGTGCCCAGACCTACCCGTGGGGCCTGCAGGGCGGCCGCCACGGCGCGCCGTCGCGCAAGACCCTGCGCCGGGCCGCCGACGGCTCGGAGATCACGCTGCCCTCGAAGGTCGAGAACGTGCCGGTCCGGCGCGGCGACCAGTTGACGTTCGCCACCGCCGGCGCCGGCGGGCTGCGCGACCCGCTGACCCGCGAGCCCGAGCGAGTCGCCACCGACGTCCGCGCCGGCCTCGTGTCCGTGGCGGCGGCCCGCGAGGTCTACGGCGTCGTCGTCGACGAACGGGGTGAGATCGATGCCAGCGCCACCCGCGACGCCCGCGCGTCCCACGAACCGGGCACGGATCCGCCGCTCGAGTTCGACTTCGGGCCCGTGCCCGAGACCCCCGTGCTGGCTCGGCGGATCGCCGACGAGCGCCGGGAGTTCGACAGCTGGATGGCGCGCGAGAGCCGCGCCCGCAGCGAGCAGGCACAGACGTGAGCTCCGCGGCGGTCACCCTGTGCGATGTCGCCCCGCGCGACGGGCTGCAGAACGACGCGGTCACTCTGGAGCCCGAGGTCCGCGCCGAGCTGTGCGATCGGCTCGCCGCGACCGGCCTGCCGCGGGTCGAGGCGGCGAGCTTCGTCAACCCCAAGCGGGTGCCCCAGATGGGCGGCGCCGAGGAGGTGATGGCCGCCATCCACGGCGACGGCGAGACCGTGTTCGCGGCGCTCGCGCTCAACCCGCGCGGCCTGCAGCGCGCGGTGGACGCCGGGGTGCGCGAGGTCCACCTCGCCTACCCGCTGACCGACACGTTCGCGCAGCGCAACCAAGGGGTCACCGTCGAGCAGGGAGCGCAGCACGCCGAATCGATGATCGCCGACGGCCACGCGGCGGGGGTGCGCGTGACCGCGACGCTGACCGTCGCCTTCGGGTGCCCGTTCGAGGGACCGGTCGACCCGGGGCGCGTGATCGAGCACGCCGAGCGGATGGCCGTCGCCGGCGCCGACGAGCTGATGCTCGCCGACACGGTCGGGGTCGGCGTGCCCGGGCAGGTGCGCCGGATGCTCCCGGGCGCCGCCGCCGCGATGGGGGAGCGCCCGGTCGGGCTGCACCTGCACAACACGCGCAACACCGGCTACGCCAACGCCCTGGCGGGGCTCGAGCACGGCGCCACCGTGTTCGACGCGTCGCTCGGCGGGCTGGGCGGCTGTCCGTTCGCGCCGCGCGCGACCGGCAACATCGCCACCGAGGACCTCGTCTACCTCCTCGAGGGCGAGGGGGTCGACTCCGGCGTCTCGCTCGACGCCCTGATCGAGGCGTCCGAGTGGCTCGCCGGCGTGCTGGCGCGCGAGCTACCCGGCCTCGTATACAAGGCCGGCCCTGCGCCGACCGTCAGCTGACCGTCAGCTCCTGGACCATCGGGGCCAGCTTCTCGACGGTCGTCGTGGTGCCCGCGGTGACCGTGACCATCGTGACCCCCCGCGTCATCCGCAGGCGCACGTAACGGGCGAGCGTCGGCGGGAAGCTCAGCCGGTCCACGCCCGCCGGGCTGTGCGAGCGCACCGTGATCAGCGTGCGCCAGTGGCGTCCATCGCGCGAGAACTGCAGCGCGTAGCCGGTGGCCCGCAGCGTCTTGACCGGACCGGGAGCGGGGTGGACGTTGGCTTTGGGCGGCGTCGGCCAGACATGGCCCCAGGTGATCGTGGCGCGGCGGATCGTGCGCGCCCCGTGGATGGGCGCGGTTAGCGTCGCCGGGAGCGCCGTGGGCTGCCACTGCGTCGCCGCGCTGCCGTCGACGGCCGCCAGCGCCGGCGCGCCCGGCTCAGCGCTCGAGGCGCGCGCGGCGACGCATCGGACGGCGTCGGAGGTGGGGTCGAGATCCGGGCGCGCGGTGACCACTCGCAGGGGGTGTCCGGCACGGACCGTTCGCCGTCCCGCGCGGGTGTTCACCGGGAGCGGCGCCCCCGACCGCAGCGTCACCGTCGATACCCGGGGGCCGATGGCGACGGTGAAGGTCCGCCCGTGCCAGGACAGGTCGCGCAGCGTGATCGCGCGCAGCTGCGCGTTCATCGTGGGGGCGATCCGGACCCCGCCGGCGTCGAAGCGGAGCCCCGAGTAGCCGTAGAGGAACTCCTGGAGGAAGCCGCCGATCCCGGTCATGAACGTGAACGCGCCGCCGGTCCGGGTCTCCGAGAACTGATGAAACGGGTCCCGGATGAACGGCTCGTAGCTGCGGCGCGTGTCGACGAAGCTCGCGCAGCCCGGCGTGCGCAGCGCCGAGGTGTCGATCGAGTTGACGGCGTCGCTCATCGACGGCCCGCCGGGGTCGGTGCGCGGGACGTAGAAGTTCAGGTCGGCGCGCTGCACGCGCGGGGAGAGCGGGGCCCGCCACAGGTAGGGCAGCAGGGTCACGTCGGCCTGCTTGACCAGCTGCGAGTGATAGCCGGCGTACTCCGGGACGACCCCGAAGCGGTCGGTGTGCAGCGTCAGCCCGGCGCTGACCCGCGACCAGCGCGCCGGCGCGCGCACGCCGAGCACCCGCGCGGCGGCGATCGCGTCGCGGAGCGTCGCGCGAGCGCCGGCGAGGGTGAACGCCTCGTCGGTGACGTTCGGGTTCTCCTCGTCGGGTCCGGTCACGTGGTAGACGTGGTACTGGCCGTCGCGACCTCGGACCGCCCGCGAGGCCCAGAACACCGCGCCCTGGGAGATGACCGGCCAGCCGCGGGTCGCCAGCCACTGCCGGTCGCCCGTGGCCAGGTAGTACTGCCAGTTCGCCTGGGCGATGTCGGCGGTGATGTGCTGCTCGTACAGGCCCTCGCTGTTGACCGAGACCGGCGGCGGGATTTGCTCGGTCCCGTCGAGCGCGCTCTCCCAGGGGAAGCGCGCGCCGGCGAAGCCGGTCGCCCGGGCGTGCCGCTGGGCGGCGGCGAGGCGATCGAAGCGGTAGGTCTCCATCGCGACCGCGAGGTCCGGATGCTGGGCGAGCAGCGACGGGAACATCCATGTCTCGGCGTCCCAGAAGATGTGGCCGTCGTAGCCGTTGGAGGACAGGCCCGCGGGCGACACGCTCCAGTCCTCGTCGGCGCGGGTGCTCGACCACAGATAGAACTGGCTGGCGTTGACGTCGGTGGCGACGGTGCGGTCGCCCGCGACGTCGATGCGCCCGCGCCACATCGCGGCCCACGCCGCGTCGTTGGCGGCCAGCAGCGTCGCCGCGCCCCGGAGCGCGGCGGTCGAGGCGTCGAGCTGGGCGGACGCGGCCGGGTCCGACGAGGTCTGCGAATCCTCGACGCCGACGTACTTGGTCAGGACGTAGGTCCGCCCGGCGGTGACCGGGAACGCGACGCGCTGCCCCAGGCTCTGCGAGACCGACTGGTCGACCGGCACGCTTGGGGCGGCGATGTTCGAGCCGACGACGAGCCGGTCGGCGACCGCGGCGGTGACGCCGGTGCCGAGCGCCGTCACGGTCACGGTCTGCAGGCGGGCGGCGGGATCGGAGGCCTTGGCGGCCTGGCGGGTGAGGACCGGCGGCAGCATGGGACCGGTGACCCGGTCGGCGGTGCCGTCGATCAGGTCGGTCACCGTCGCGAGGCCGGTGTAGCGGGGCGTCAGCGTCAGCGTGACCACGCCGACGTGCGGGGCGGCCCGGTCGGTGAACACCCGATAGGTCAGGTCGCTGACGTGGCCGTCGGGAGCCCGCCAGCGCGCGGTGGTGGTGATCACCCCGGTGTGCAGATCGATCGACTGGCGCCAGCTCGACGTTCTGCCGCGCCTGAACGGCGCGAACGTCACGCCCCCGTCGGCGAAGCTCAGCGTCGACCAGGTCGGGATGTTGGCGCGCTGCTGCACGAGGTCGGAGACCTTCCCCATCGACGGCTTGGCGTAGAAGCCGGCAAGCTCGGCCTGGGCCGGCACGGTGCCGCCGGCGTAGCCCTGGCCGGCGGCGGGGACGCGGATGCCGAGCAGCCCGTTGCCCGTGAACGTCGGCGCGTAGTGCGACGCCCCGCTCGTCGAGGTCGCGCTGAGCACGAACGCGCCCGCGTTGCCGGCGGCGCGCGCCGCGGCGGGCATCAGCAAGCAGATGGCGACCACCAGTCCCGCCAGCGTCCTCGCACGCATCGCGCACCTCCTCCTCGGATTGCCGCGGCAGCATATGCCCGACGAGCCGGCGCCGCAATTCCGGCGTAGGATGCCAGCGGTGAGCGACGACGAGCAGGTCATCCGCGCGCTCGTCGAGAACTGGGTGGTCTGGCGCGACGCGGGCGATTGGGATCGCTTCGCCACCGTCTGGCACGACGACGGTGTGATGATGGCCACCTGGTTCCAGGGGCCGGCGGGCGAGTTCATCCGCGTCAGCCGCGACGGGTTCGAGCGGGGGGTGCGGATCCTGCACTTCCTCGGCGGGACCTCGATCGACCTCGCCGGCGACCGGGCGGTCGCGCAGACCAAGATGACGATCGCCCAGCGAGCGACCGTGCACGAGGTCGAGTGCGACGTCGTCTGCACCGGGCGCTTCTACGACCTGCTCGAGCGCCGCGACGGCCGCTGGGGAATCGTGCTCCGGCAACCGATCTACGAGCGCGACCGGCTCGATCCGGTCGATCCGGCGGCGCGGCTGGCGCTCGATCCCGGGGCGCTCGCCGAGTTCCCGGACGGCTACCGCCATCTCGCCTACGCGCAGACGGCGATCGGTTACCGGGTCAAGCGCGACATGCCGGGGCTGACCGGGCCCGAGGTGACCGCGCTCTACGCCCGTGGCGCGCGCTGGCTCGCCGGTGAGAACGACAGGCGGCAACGAGATGCCCTCGCGAGCCGCGAGTGAGCTGCTGCTCGTCGGCAGCCTGCCGGCGCCATCCACCGAAGACGCCCTGCGCGCCGGGGCGCAACTGTTCGGCGACCTCGTGTTCGCCCTGCCCGACGGCGAGACCGGCCCGCGCGCGGCGTGGGTGGGCTACGAGCGCGAGCGGCTGTGCCGGCCGAACCCCGACGTCGTCGTCGTCCAGGAGACCGAGTCGCCGACCGGCGTCCCGCGTCACGCCTACGAGACCCCGATCTTCGCCGTCCGCGAGGGGGCGACCGAGCTGCACTGGGACAGCTGGCCGCGGATCGACGACGCGATCGCGTCGTATCGGACCTTCCGCGAGCTGCGCGAGGCGGGGGCGATCCCGGCGGGCCTGCGCTTCCAGGTCGGGCTGCCGTTTCCGGCGAGCGCGCTAAACGCGTTCAAGGCTGACTTCGCCGGCGACTATCCGATCGCCGAGCGCGGCTTCGAGGAGCTCGTCGCCCGCGAGCTCGCGCGGTTGATCGCCGAGATCCCGCCTCAGGAGCTGGCCATCCAGTGGGACATGGCCTACGAGCCCCAGGACATCGAGGGGGTTCTCGCGTGGACCGAAGGCGACGCCTGGGAGCGCTTCGCCGGCCCCGCGCGTCGCCTCACCCCGCTCATTCCCGAGGAGACGCTCGTCGGCTACCACCTCTGCTACGGCACGTTTCCCGAGTGGCCGATGTACGAGACCCAGGACCTGAGCGTGCTCGTGCGGATGGCCAACTACGCGGTCGCCGAGTCCGGGCGCGTCGTCGACTGGCTCCACCTCGCCGGGCCGCGCTACCTGCGCTCCGAGGACGCGCGCTTCTTCGCCCCGCTCGCCGACCTGCGCCCCGAGAGCGCCCGCGTGTTCCTCGGGATCGTGCTGCCGCTCGACGGCATCTCGGGCCTGCGCCGCCGGCACGCCACCGCTCGCCGCTATCTCGACGACTTCGGAGTCGCCATGTATTGCGGGTTCGGTCGCCAGCCGGGTCGCGACGGCGCCGAGACGATGCGCGAGCACGCCGAGACGGTGCGCGCCCTGTGACCTGATCGCCGTCCGCCCGGATGGGCCCGACTAACCTCGCTGCGGGCCGTGGGTCAGATCGAGTTCATCCTCATCGCGCTGCTGGTGACCGTCGTGCTGCTCGCCTCGGCGGCGCGCGCGGCGGGCCTGCCGTACCCGATCGTGCTCGTGCTCGGCGGGCTCGCGCTCGGCTTCGTCCCGGGCGCGCCGAAGGCGCGCCTGCCCCCCGACCTCGTGCTCGTCATCTTCCTGCCGCCGCTCGTCTATGCCTCGGCGTTCTTCACGAGCCTCAGCGACCTGCGCCGGAACCTGCGGCCGATCGGCCTGCTGTCGATCGGCCTCGTGCTCGCCACGACCGCCACCGTCGGCGTCGTCGCGCACGCGGTCGTGCCCGGGCTCTCGTGGGCGGCGGCGTTCACGCTGGGCGCGATCGTCGGCCCGACCGACGCGATCGCGGTGGGCGCGATCGTCCGGCGGGTGGGGCTGCCGCGGAGCATCGTCAACGTGCTCGAGGGCGAGAGCCTGATCAACGACGGAACAGCGCTCGTCGCCTACAAGGTGGCCGTCACCGCCGCGGTCACGGGGGCGTTCTCGGTCGCGAGCGCCGGCTTGCACTTCATCGCCGACGCCGCCGGCGGGATCGCCATCGGGCTCGCCGTCGGCTACGTCATCTCCGAGATCCGCCGCCGGCTCGACGACCCGGTGATCGAGAACACGATCGGCCTGCTGTCGGGCTATGCCGCCTACGTGCCGGCGGCGCAGGCCGGCGCCTCCGGGGTCCTCGCCGCGGTGACCGTCGGCGTGTTCCTCGGCTTCCGGGCGCCGTTCATCGTCTCGCCCTCGACACGGCTGCAGGGCTCGATGATGTGGGAGATCCTCGTCTTCCTGCTCAACGCGATCCTGTTCGTGCTGATCGGGCTGCAGCTGCCGATGGTCGTCCACGCGCTCGGCCACCGCTCGATCCCGAGGCTGATCGGGTACGGCGCGCTCGTCGCCGCGACGGTGATCGCGACCCGGTTGGTCTGGCAGCAGACGGTGGTCCATTTCATCCGTGCCGTCGATCGCCGCCCGGCGGTCCGGGGGCGCCGGGTCTCGTGGCGGGTGCGGATGGTCGTCGGCTGGTGTGGCATCCGCGGGGCGGTGTCGCTGGCCGCCGCGCTCGCCCTCCCGCCCGACTTCCCCGATCGCGAGCTGCTCGTGTTCATGACCTTCGCGGTCATCCTCGTCACGCTCATCGGGCAGGGGCTGACCCTGCCCCGGCTGATCCGGGCGCTCGGCGTCGTCGACGACGGCGACGAGGGGCGCGCCGAGCTGCGGGCCCGGCTGGTGGCGACGAAGGCCGCCCTGCGTCGCATCGACGAGCTCGGCGGCGAGGAGTGGACGCGTGACGACACGATCGAGCGCCTGCACGGCCAGTACGCGTACCGCAAGCGCCGGCTCGCCGCCCGGGCGGGCAAGATCGAGGACGACGGCTACGAGGACCGCTCGGTCGCCTATCAGACGATGGTCCGCGAGGTGCTCGAGGCCCAGCGGGCCGAGCTCATCCGCCTGCGCAACGACGGCACGATCTCGGCCGGCACGATGGCCCGGCTCGAGCGCGAGTTCGACCTCGAGGACGAGCGTCTCGAGATCTGAGTCTCAGTCGTGCAGCCGGAAGGGCAGCGTGGCCACGACGACGTCGGTGCGCGCCTTCAGCACCGCGGCGAGCAGCCGGCCGCGCTGGTTGTGCAGGATCTCGTGGCGGCGCTTTCGGGGCAGGATCTCGGGGATGAGCACGGTGATGGTCTCGTCGGCGCCGTCCAATGACTTGACGTAGCGCAGCGTGGAGCGGATCAGCGAGCGCTGCCCGTCGACGAGCACCTCGAGCGCCGGCGCCCCGGTCCACTCCGCCCAGGCGGATTCGATCCGCCGCGCCTCCTCCTCGTCGGCCGCGACCGCGAGCGCGATCACCGTGTCGCCGAGCGACATCGCGGCGCTGACGGCCCGCTCGGTGAGCAGGTTGACGACGGTCGTGGGCACGATGACGATGCTCTCGTGCCGCTGCGGGCACGGCGGGGTGAGGCCGAGGCGAAGCTCGCGCCCGACCTCCGCGTAGTAGGTCTCGGTGCGCGAGAACAGGAACACCAGCAGCGGCACGGCGAGCACGACCACCCAGGCGCCCTCGAGGAACTTCGTGCCCAGGAACACGAGCACCGCGATCGCGGTCATCGTCGCGCCGGCCCCGTTGACCGCGGCGCGCAGCTGCCAGCGGCTGGGTCGCTCCGCCCGCCAGTGGCGCACGAGCCCGAGCTGGCTGAGCGTGAAGCCGAGGAACACGCCGATCGTGAACAGCGGGATCAGCCGGTCGGTCTCGGCGCTGACCGCCAGCAGGAGCAGCAGCGACGCGAGCGCGAGCACGACGATCCCGATCCGGTACACGGGACGCTCGGCGCGCAGATAGAACGCGTGGGGCATGCGGTGGTCGCGCGCCAGCAGGCTCATCAGCACCGGCAGCCCGCCGAAGCTCGTGTTGGCGGCGAAGCCGAGCACGACGGTCACGGCCAGGTTGGAGATGTAGAACGGCACCCCCTTGCCCAGCGACCCCGCGGTCAGCTGGGCGAGCACGGTCACCCCGCCGCGCGGCTGCACGTGGTGGATGTGGATGACCACGGCGAGACCGCCCAGCATCACCGCCAGCAGCAGCCCGAGCAGGATCTCGGTCTTCTGCGCGGTGCGCGCCCGGGGCTTGCGAAACGCCGGCACCCCGTTGGCGATCGCCTCCACCCCGGTGACCGCCGAGCAGCCCGCGGCGAACGCCTTCAGGATGAGGATCACCCCGATGGCCTCGGTGGCCTTGAACGGCTCGCTGGATCCGATGTGACGCGAGGAGTGAAACGCGACCAGACCGAGCACGATCGTCGCGAGCACGCTGAGGATGAAGATCAACGTCGGCGCCGCCAGCAGCTTCGCCGACTCGCTGAGCCCGAACAGGTTCACGACGGTCAGGATCCCCAGCCCGATCATCGACACCAGGACGAGATGGTGGGCCAGGCTCGGGAACACGCTGCCCAGGCTCGCCGCCCCGGCGGCGAGGCTCACCGCGACCGTCAGGACGTAGTCGACGACCAGCGACGCGGCGGCCACCAGCGCCGGCCAGCGTCCCAGGTTGGCCTTGGAGACGGCATACGCGCCGCCGCCGTCGGTATGCGCGCCGATCACCTGCGTGTAGGAGATGACCAGCAGCACCAGCATCCCGCAGATCACGAGCGTGATCGGCAGCGTGAACCGCAGCGCGCCGGCGCCGGCGGCCACCAGCACCAGCATCATCGCCTCGGGGCCGTAGGCGACGCTGGACAGCGCGTCGAGGCTGAGCGCCGACAGGCCGCCGAGCACGCTCAGGTCGTTCCCCGGCTCGGAGTGCTTGCCGGTGATCGGGCCGCGGGCGCGTCGTGACCCCGGCCCGATCCGGGTCAGGCGCTGCCAGGTCGGGCCGGGGCCCCCCGGCGGCGGCGAGGTGGCGACGGGGTCAGACATCTGAGCGGCGGCTGCACGATACGCCGATCAGACGCCGCCTGTAACGAAATCTCAACGCCGGCGCGCGGATTCTCCACGTCGCCTTAGCGCCGCGTGATCGAAGATCGAGAGCGTGGACGCTCTGATCGGCTGGCTCATCCTCGCCGTGTTGATGCTGGCGGCCGTGGCGATCGGGCGCTGGGCCGAGCGCAGCCGCCGCGCGAGCGAGCGCAACGCGACGCCCGACCCGCCGCCGCCACGGCTCGCGACGCCCAGCTTCGAGGACTCGCCCGCCGGCGCTCCCCGTCCCCGTCCCGCGCGTCCCGCGCCAGCGCGTGCCCGCGGCGCCGGCGAGCCGCCGGCCGTCCGCGAGCCGCGGGGCTCGGTGGCGACGATCAGCCCGCGCGGGTCACGGCCCCGGCGCTCGCGCGCGGGAGCTCGGTCGGGTTGTCCTGATCGATGATCCGCCGGGCGATCCGGTCCAGCGCGGCGCCGATCTGCGTCGTGTCGGGGCCGGGCTCGTCGGGCGACCAGTCCGACAGCTGCTCGGCCAGCCAGGCGCGCATCGCGCCGCGCACGCGGTCGACCTCGCCGTGTCCGGCGTGCGTCAGCGACAGCTGACCGTCGGCGCGCGAGATCATCCCCGCCTCGGCGAGCGCGCTGAACGTCGGCTCGAGCACCGCCGCCGGCAGGTGGTGGCGCGCCGCGATCCGCTGCAGCTGCGCGCTGCCGCTGATCCGGCTGAAGAGGCTGATCTCCATCACGCCCCACACCCCCGCCTCGTCGAGCCTGACCCCGGCCGCAGCGATCACCCCGGGCACCTCGGCGCGGCCCCGGGCGCGCAGGATGCGGCCGATGGCCTGCTCGAGCCCGTGCTCGGAGTCCCCGGGGCCGGGCATCCCGAAGCCGTGCCCGACGTCGCCGGTGGCCTCGCGCGCCGATCCCCGCAACGGGACCTCGCGGAGCGCGAGCGCGACGCCGAAGCCGACCGCGGCCACCGGGATCGCCCATAGGAAGACCCGGTTCAGCGAATGCGCGTAGGCGTCGACGACCGGCGCGATCCGCGCCGCGGGCAGCGAGTGCAGCAGCGTCGGGGTCGACGTGAAGCGGGGCGCGACGCGAGCGCGCGCCAGCGCCGGCGGCAACCGCGAACCGAGGAAGTTCGCGTACAGCGAGCCGAACACCGAGGCGCCGAACGAGCTGCCGAGCGTCCGGAAGAACGTCACCCCCGAGGTCGCGACGCCGAGGTCCTCGTAGCGCGACGTGTTCTGGACGATGAGCGTCAGCACCTGCATCGAGAGCCCGATCCCGGCGCCCATGACGAGCATGTAGAGGCTCGAGAGCGCGACCGGGGTGTGCTGATCGATCCGGGAGAGGAGGAACAGCCCGATCCCCATCACGAATGACCCGGCGACCGGGAAGACCTTGTAGCGGCCGGTGCGTCCGACGATCCGCCCGGCGGTGATCGACGTGGCGAGCAGGCCGATCATCAGCGGCAGCGTGCGCAGTCCCGAGGTGGTCGCCGAGACGCCGTCGACGTACTGCACGAGCGTCGGCAGGAACGTGATCGCGCCGAGCATGGCGAACCCGACGATGAACGCCAGCACGCAGCAGACGGTGAACACGCGACCGCCGAACAGGCGCAGCGGCAGCACCGGCTCGGCCGCGCGCCGCTCGGCGAGCACGAACAGCCCCAGCGCGATGATCGAGATGACGACGAGGCCGATGATCTGCGCCGAGCCCCACGGGTAGGTCGTTCCGCCCCACGAGGTCGCGAGCGTCAGGCCGGCGGACCCGATCCCGATCAGCGCGATCCCGGCGTAGTCGATGATCGGCCGCGCGGCCGAGCGCAGCGACGGGATCGTCCGCGCGGCGGCGGCGATGACCAGCACCGCGATCGGGACGTTGACGTAGAACGCCCACCGCCAGGTGAGGTCGTCGGTGAAGAAGCCGCCGAGCAGCGGGCCGATGACCGTGGTGACCCCGAACACGGCGCCGAGCGCCCCCTGGTAGGTCCCGCGCTCGCGCAGCGGGATGACGTCGCCGATGAGCGCGGTGGCGGTGACGGTCAGACCGCCGGCGCCGAGGCCCTGGATCGCCCGGGCGGCGATCAGCCACTCCATGTTCTGCGCCGCGCCGCTGAGCGCCGACCCGGCCACGAAGACGACGACGCTGACCTGGAAGACGCGCTTGCGCCCGAACAGGTCGCCGAGCTTGCCGGCCACCGCGACGATGATCGTGTCGGCGAGCAGATAGGCGGTGATCACCCACGACTGGTGGCCCGCCTGGCCGAGGTCGCCGACGATCGTGGGCAGCGCCGTGGACACGATCGTCTGATCCAGCGCGGCCAACAGCATGCCGAGCAGGACGGTCGCGAAGACGAGGTTGCGCGACCGGCGGTCGAGCTCGGGCGGCTCGGCCCCGGCGTCGGTGGGCGGGGCGTCGATGGCGATGGTCGCGACCCTACACGCGCGGGCGCCCGAGGCTGACCTCGACGCCGGCGCGGCCGTCAGTCTCCTCGGATCCTCCGCGCACCCGGCGCGGCCGTAAGTGAGTTCACTCTACATGTGGGTCCCGGCTCGTCAACGGTGCAGCAGGCGGCGCACGTCCTCATAGCGCGGCAGGTGCACAGGGGACGGCGGATCGGGGCTGCGAAACCGGGCCTGCAACGCGCTGCGATCAGAGGCGAGAAGCTCGAGCAGCCGAGGCTCGCCGCCGTTGTCCTCGCTGTCGATCACCACTGCACTCCCCGGCCAATTGTGATCGAGGTAATCCAGATACTCCGAGATCGAGTGCGTCGGTGGCTCATAGATCCACGATCCCGTGTTCCAATACCGCGGCCGCGCGCTCGTCTCGCTCACCATGACTCCGTCCAGCGGCTGATGGGTGTGAGCGAACACCAGACAGGATGCCTCATCCGCCCAACCGAGATGACCGCAGACGCGCGCATAGGCTCGCACCGAAGCCAACACCGAGGCCCCCGGTCCCACCACCCGGGCCAGGCCGTGCTCAGCGATCTGCGAGCGCTGTGCCGGCCCGCTGCGCAGCCACTCGACCAGCCTGTGCCCGACCCGGGCGGCATATCGCCCGGGCGCCGCCGCCAGCGCGGCGAGAGAAGCCAGGTGACGCAGCTCGGCCTGGATCCGTTGCTCTGCCCCCGCCCCCGTCGGCAACTGGGCCGTGACGAACAGCAGCTCGGTCAGCGGCACCAACGCCGCCTCATAATCCTGGATCGTCGGGTTCGGCGTATGACCGCCCGCCAGTCGCCAGAACCCGCCCTGGAGCAGCCGGTTGGGCACCGATCCCGACACCTCGCCATCGAGATAGTGCCCGTGGCTGAGCAGCACCTCGCCGATCCGATACGTCGGGTAGGCAACCTCGATCTCGGTGTCCGGCAGTCGTCGCTTCAGGAACGCTTCAAAGAAGAAGCCGGCGCGCCAGCGTTCATGAAGCTCCTCGAACGCCTCGCCGGTCGCGATCTGCAACTCGACGAGCGACTCGAGACGGCGAACGAGGATGTGGTGATCGTGGTTGCCGGCCAGCCACACCAACCGCTTGCCGGCCAGCGTTTGCGCCAACAGATCCACCAAGCCATGGGCACGCTCGAACGCCTGTTCGATCCGCGAGAACAGCAGATCCAGAAAATCACCCAGCAGGACGACCTCATCCGCCCGCTCGAGCTCGGGCCGCAACGCCTCCCGGGCCCACCGGTAAGCAAGCAGATCATCCCCCGTCCACGCCCCGAGGTGCATGTCTGAGATCACCAGCGAGCGCACGTGGCCACCCAAGCAGGTCAGCCCCCGAGGCACAACCACACCACGAGCTCGAACTCCATCTCGCATCCCATATTGGTACCATCTTGGTATGAGCAAGCAGATCGCGGTCCGTCTATCCGATGACCTGGTCGAATTCGTCGATTGGCTCGTGCGCAGCGGCCGAGAACACAGCCGCGCCGGGGTCGTAGCCCGCGCGCTTGAGCGAGAGCGCCGACGACTGACTGCCGAGCGCGATGCTCAGATCCTCGCCACGACAGGGCCAGATCCCGAGCTCGCGGGCCTGGCCGCGTACGCCGCCGGAATCGACGCCGAGAACTGATGCGACCGATCCACGTGGCGCGGCTGGATAAGGCGCGCCCGGTTCTGGTGCTGACTCGCGAGACCGTGCGTCCCCACATGAACACCGTGACGGTCGCGCCGATCACGAGCACGATCCGCGGACTCTCGACCGAGGTCGCGGTCGGCTCCCCCAACGGATTGAACGAGCGAGGGGTCGTCGCCTGCGACCACGTCACGACCATCCCCACGGGTGCGCTTGGATCCCAGATCGGCCGGTTGCTCGATCAGCAGGAAGCGATGCTCGCCGAAGCGATCCGCTCGGCGTTCGGACTCGAGTAAGCGGGCGCGCGATCGGCGCTCCCGCAGCGGGCATGACCGAGGACGAGCCTGCCTAGGCCAGCGGCGTCGCGGTCCAGCCTTCCATCTCGGCGTGCTCGGCTGAGGCACTGCCGAGCACCGGGTGCAGCTCGATCGCTGGCGAGTAGCGGCTGGCCGGCGTGGTGCGGCCGAGCGCCTCGGCCATCGCGCGCACGTGGTGAGGGCCGCCGCCGCAGCAGATGCCGACGTAGTCGATTCCGGCATCGCCCGCCCAGCGGGCGAAGTCGGCCATCTCGAATCGCGTGCAGGCGAAGCGCTCGAGCGCGAGCGGGAAGGCATGCCCTCCGTCGGGGTCAGTCAGCGACTCGAAGGCCGGCGTCTCCGGCGAGGTGCGGAACGGCACCGGCTGTGCGGCCACGGCACAGCTCACGGCGTCTCGGATCCGGCTCAGCAGCGGGCGCATCATCTTCGGTCCGCGTGAGCAGTTGAGGCCGACGATCGTCGCCCCGGCCGCCTCGAGCCGCCGGCAGGCTTCGACGTAGTCGATCCCGTCGTAGGTTGTGTGCGGCTGTACGGTCGCCAGCGTGACCATCGCCGGCAGGCCGAGCTTGCGGCAGACCTCGAGGCCGATGAGCGCCTCGCCAAAGTAGTCGTTCGTCTCGTGGATGACGAAGTCCACGCCCTCCTCGACGGCCCAGCCGAGTTGCTCCTCATACTGAGCGCGCACGATCGCTCCTGTACGTCGGGGCTCGGCGGGGTCATAGGACCAGGTGTTGCAGATGTTGGCCGCCACGAGCGCGCCGCCCTCGCCGGCGACCTGATTGGCCAGCCGCACCGCGGTGCGGTTCATCTCCTCCAGGTCGCCGGCGCGCCCGATCACCGCGAGCTTGTCGCGGTGGGCATAGTAGGTCAGCGCCACCATCACGTCGGCGCCGGCCCGCAGGAACTCACGGTGCAGCTGCAGGACGACCCCTGGCGCGTCGACGATGACCTCGGGCACGAACGGACCGGCCTTGACGTAGCCGCGGCGCTCGAGCTCGAAGACATACCCTTCCGCGCCGATCACCACCCCCTCAGCGAGGCGCTGCTGCAGGGTGCGCTGTGACGGACGTGCCATCGGCCCCTCCTTCCTCAAAGCGCGCGGGATCAAAGCGCGCGATGTCATAGACGGTGCCTCGCTGCAGTGCGAGCTCGGCGAGCACCAGCCCCGTCCAGGGGGCGAACTTGTAGCCCGTGCCGCGCCAGCCGACGCCGACATGGGCGCCCGGGAAGCCCGGGACCGGTCCGAGCACGAACTCGTCGTCGGCGACGAGGTCATAGTCACAGCCGTCGGTGTCCGAGACCGGCGTCGACTCCGCGTCGCGCAAGCCGGGCATGCAATGCTCCACAAACGTGCCGACGCTGTCGATCGCGGTCTGGGTGCGCGGCAGGTCGGGCGGGTGGTAGTAGCCAATCTTGAGCTTGTCGCTCAGTCCCTCGACGATCGGGTGGCAGTAGATGCCGGCGTCGAGGTAGGCGATCACTGGCATCGCCGCGGCGGTGAACTGCTCGCGCGTCTCGGGCGGCGGAGCGAAGTAGCGCGCCTCGATCGGACGATCGCGGGTCAGCGGGACGTGCAGACGGGCGCCCTCGAGGCGGGCGAGCACCTCGTTGGTGCCGTGCCCGGCGGTGATGACAAGCGATCGGGTAGTGTGGCCGGCGCCGTGATCGACGACGTGGATCAGCTCCCCGTCACGAACGGCCATCCGCACCTCGGTTCCCTCGAGAATCCGCACGCCGCGCTCCTGAAGGATCCGAAGGAGAGCCGCGGTGACCGCCGGCAGGTTGACGACGCCGCCGTCGAGATCGATGCGGGCGAGGTCGGCGTCGAGGAACGGGTAGCGTTCGCGCAGCGCCCGCCCGTCATAGGCCGCGGTCGGTAGGCCCAGCTCGCGCAGGACGCGGTGGCTCAGGTGGGCGTACGTCGTTTCGAGGTCGGGCGTGACCGAGCGCTTGACGATGTTCATGCAGCCGCAGCGCACGAGCACGTCGGCACCCGTCCGCGCCTCGAACGTGCCCCACAGCCGGTAGGCCTCGCGGGCCAGCCGGGCATAGGTCGGGTCCAGGTAGTCGCTGCGGTAGGAGCGCGTGCGGCCGAAAGAGGCGGTCATCGGGTCCCCAATGCGCCCCCGCTCGAGCACCACGACCCGCGCTCCGCGCTCGGAGGCGTGGTAGGCGCAGAACAGCCCCATCACGCCGCCGCCGACGATCACCAGATCAGCGCTCACCGATGCCTCCCGCTCGCCATGCGGGATGACCGCCGGCCCTCCACTCTCCATCCCGGCTCGCAGCGCCGCAGACCACGCGTCCCCCTGGGCCGCGCGGTGGCTGCACTCCAGGTCGGAGTCGACGCGCGTCGATGAGCAAGAGCGCCGGCCAGGGGTGGAGGACGTCGAGAGGCATCTTCTGAACCGATTCAGTGAACCGCTTCATATCTAATCACGTCTGACGACGGGAGCAGGACAGCGCGCTGCTTGCGCTCCGCGTCGAGGCCGACGCGGAGCGGGAGTCGGCGACCTGCGGTCAGCGCGGCAGCACGACCGCGCGCAGCGTCACCGTCCAGCCGCGACGCGACGTATCAGTCGTTGATGTCGAGGACCGGCGTGATCTCCGGCAGCCGCTGGTCAGCGGCGGCGTGCTCGTTGGGAACGACCGCAGTGCCCAGCGCGAAGAACTCGATCACGTGGCTGCCCCACCCGTGGCTGTTCTCGTTGAGCTTGACCTCGACGATTCCGAGGACCCCGTCCCCGATCGCCTCGGCTTCCTTTTGCATGCGCTCCATCGCCAGCTCGCGCGCGTCGTACAGCGCCTGGGTGTACTGCTCGAGCTCGACGTTCTGGCCGGTCTGACGCAGCGACTGCATCATTCCGCGGTGGGCGACGTGATAGACGCAGTTGCCCATGACAAGGCCGACGGGACGCTTGCCCGTCTGCATGAGGGTCCAGAACGCCTGACCGCTCAGATCGGAGGTGAATGGACGGCCGTTCGGGGCGCGGTGGACCTTGCCGCCCTTGTGCTTGATCGCCGTGCCGATCGCGATGAACTCGGCCATGTCCGCGCCCCACTCGTAGCGGCCGATGTCGAGCCGGACTCCGACGATGCCGTCAGCGCCGAGTTGGTCGGCCTCCTCCTCCATGCGCGTCATGGCAAGTTCCCGGGCGGAGTACATCGCCTGGGTCAGCACGCCCATTTCCTGGCTTGACTTCCACATCGACTGCTGGTAGCCGATGTGATAGATGCTCGAGCCGACGACGAGGCCGACGGGCTCAAAGCCGGTCTTCTCGACGCACAGGTATTCGTTGACTGAGAGGTCCGAGGTGAACAGCCCGCGGGCGTTCATCCTCAGCCGCTCACTGGCGTGCTCGGCGAGGCCTTCGGTGCTCGTCGGATCGTAGCTCGACATGAGGCTGCTCCCGGGTAGTGATTCCCGGCGCTTCAGGCGCCGAGGCTGATCGACATGACAGGGTCGGGCAACGGCGCGGGGTGAGGATCGTGCGCACCCAGGCGGATCGCCGTCGCGAGCACGTTCATGGTGATGATGAAGTAGTGCGAGGTGTACCCACCCGGGCTGTCGAACTCGCCGTGCTCGATGGTATGCCCAAGCATCGAGATGACCATGTCGTTAGCGCCGATCGCCCGGCCCTGGCGCACGACCTCGTCCATGGCGCGGGCACGCGCGGAGGAGACCGCGAAAGAGACCTCCCGCATCTCCTGATTACCCCACCAGCCGCTCATCGCGCGGTTGCTCATCGGGCTCAGCCCGCAGGAGACGACCACGGTGTGACCGATCACACCGAGCGTCTCTGCCCCGATCCGCCGAAGCTTGTCGACGTCCTGTCCCGACAGCGTGCTCAGTCGCGGCTCACCCGACACGCCATCCCTGCGCGACGACCCGCTCGCGCTGCCCGAGGAACCGACACCGACCGGCAGCGACGTCTCCCGCACCGCGGTTCCGAACACGGCCAGCTCGAGCTGAGACGGCTCCCCCAGAAACGGCTGCATGCGCATCTCGATCCCGATGACAGCGTCCGCTCCGGCCGCTCGCGCCTCGTGGCGCAACCGCTCGAACGAGCGCTCGCGAGAGAGGTTCCAGGGCTCCGCCAACGCGTCGATCTCCTGCAGCCCGCCTCCATACATCCCGGCCCCGTACATCCCGCTTCCGACTGGCCACCCACGCCGGACGACGGACGAACCCATGACCTGAGCGATCGCAACCAGGCCCGAGGCGTCAGCCAGCGCGTACTCCTTGGCGCTCAGGTCGCTGCTGAACGGTCGACCGGAACTCTCAGCGCCACGTAGCCGTTCCTCGGCGGCGAGCGGGATCCCGCCGCGGCGGATGCGCTCGAGGTCGACCTCCGCCGCCCGGCGCTCCTCCTCACTGCGATCCGGGGGGCGCTTGCCGAACAGAGGCACGAGCAGATCCTCTCACTCCAGCGGCCTCCGCACCACCACCTCCGCCCAGTTCCGGACGATCGGACGCCGAATCGGAGTCTGGACTTCCTTGGAGCTGATGTGGCCGCATGGACTGCGCGGTCGTGTCCGCGGCGGAGGTTGACCAGTACCTGAGCGCGGTCGCAGGTACACGATGACCAAGAGCGCGCTGCACTTCTCGGTCGACCGGTCGCTTCCGGCGAGTCTTGTGAAGGAGCTAATCGCGGTGCGCCTGGACCAACTCGATCAAGCCTCGCGCTAGCCGCCGCGCGCGCTCCGCGCAAGGCGGGGCTCTGGGATGAGCGGTTTCAAGTACCTCGCCACGAGAAGGGGAGGATTGGTTCGGTCGCGATCACTGGAGATGCCGCGCTGACCATGCCGTCGATGTCGCCTTGAGCTTGACGCCACCCCGCGCCGGGCATGGCGATACCGACATCCTCCTCGACACCCTGATCGACGACGCCGGCCGCCAACTCCCTTTCCCCGACGCGGGCTCAGCGATCGAGAACACGCGACGGTACTTCTCACAGCCTGTCGCGCTTGCTCACGAGGGAGCCGGCCGAGAGGGTGCTGCTCGCGCTCCTTGGAGAGGCTCAACATGACCCCGAGTTCGCCAGAACGCTTCACCACCGCTACCTTGAGCCACGACGCAAGGCAGAGCGCCAGATGCTCGCTCACGGCATCGAGAATGGCCAGACCCCCGACCTGAGGGATGCTCGAAGAGGATCTCGCCCCAGGCGGTCCCGGCGCGCCGCGCCCGCAGGGGCTATAGCACGGCGGCGATCATGAGTCCCATGCCGAGGTCCATCACGACGTGGGGGACGACCGCGAGGCGCAGCCGGCGCGGCAGCCGGTGCTCGGGGTGGGTGGGAGAGCGCCGCCGGGCGACGACGTAGATCGTGAACGCGGCGTCGAGCAGGAACAGCACGGTGAGGACCCACAGCAGCCACGGAAGGGGCGGGCCGCCGCCGCTCGAGCCCCGGCCGGGGCTGATCGCCGGCATGGCCATCGCCATCCCGCTCCCGGCGTCCGCGCCCGCGGCTGGGTCCGCGCCGGTGGACGCGGAAGCGGTGCCGACCGTGGTGGCGAGCATCGCCAGACCGGCGACGAGGTGGTAGGCGGCTCCGGCGGCGCGCTTGGCGCTCAGCGAGCTCCCGCCCGCGCGCCGCGCCTGAACGATCCGGACCGCCAGGACGCCGGCGTAGGCAAGCGAGAAGACGGCGAAGATCCACCGGAACACGACGACCGGGATCGCGACGGTGATCGCCACGACCATCAGCGCCATCGCCGCGAGCATCATGGTGTGGCCGAGGTCGGCCTCGATGTCGGTGACGTAGAGGCCGGTCGTCGCCGGATCGGGGTGGGGATCGAAGGAGACGAGCGCGCGGGCGAGATGGATGAGCGCGATGATCCCCCCGAGGGCCATGACCACGATGACCGCGCCGCGAAACTCGGCGTGCCCCAGCCACGACCCGACCATGGCTCAGCCGTTCCGGACCCCGGCCTGGCGATAGAACGCGCGCACGTCGGCGATCAGCTCGCTCGGGCGCTCCATCGCGGCGAAGTGCCCGCCGGAGGCCATCTCGGTCCAGCGCATCCGCTCATAGCGCGTCGCGGAGATCGAGCGGGGCGTCATGAAACGGCTCCTTCGGAAACGCCGCCACGCCGGTCGGCACGGTGACGCGGGGACGCGTCTGGGCCCACTCGTCCTCGCGCATCTCGTAGTAGATGCGAGCGGCCGAGGGCGCGTTGGCGGTGACCCAGTAGAGCATGACGTTGGTCAGCAGGTCGTCGCGAGCAAAGCTGCCCTCGAGGTCGCCGCCGGTGTCCGCCCAGGTGCGGAACTTCTCGATGATCCAGGCGGCGAGCCCCGCGGGCGAGTCGTTCTGGGCGAGGGTCAGCGAGTCGGGCTTCGTCGACTGGATCGCCGAGTACCCGGACTCACGGCCGCGGAACGCACGAAAGCGCGCCGCCCACTCTCGCTGCTCGAGGGTGGGGTCCGGCGGCAGGTGCGCGTAGCTCATGTTGAGGTGGATGGCCACGCAGCGGTCCGAGTGGTCGGCGCCGAGCTGCGAGCCGATGATGCCTCCCCAGTCGCCGCCCTGGCTGCCGTAGCGGTCATGGCCGCAGCGGCGCATCAGCTCGTCCAGCGCGGCGGCGATCCGCGTCGCACCCCACCCGCGCTCGCGCGGCGCGCCGCTGAAGCCGAACCCGGGCAGCGAGGGGACGACGAGGTCGAACGCTTCAACGGGTTCGCCGCCGTGCGCCGCGGGGTCGCTGAGCGGCCCGACGAGGTCGATGAACTCCCAGACCGAGCCCGGCCAGCCGTGGATGAGCAGCAGCGGAAACGGCGCCGGGCCCTTGCCCGCGATCCGCAGGTAGTGCAGGTCGACCCCGTCGACGGTCTCGATGAACTGCTCGTGGGCGTTGAGCCGGGCCTCGGCCGCGCGCCAGTCGTAGTCGCGCTCCCAGTGCTCGGCGAGCCGCCGCAGGTAGCCGACGTCGGTGCCGTAGTCCCAGCCGGCGCCGGGGATCGGCTCGGGCCACCGCGTCCGGCGCAGCCGCTCGCGCAGGTCGTCGAGGACCGCGTCGGGCACCGCCACGCGGAACCGCCGGCTCACGGGATCACCACCGTTCCGTCGCCCCGGCGCTCAGTTGCCCGCCTCGCGCTCGAGCCCCTGCGACTGCAGCAGGGCCTCGTGCAGCTCGAACCACACCGCGTGGTAGGAGTCGATCGTCGGCTTGGCCATCCAGTCCAGGTCGCCGTCCCTGACCTTGTCCAGCGCCGCCTGCCGGCGGACCTGTCGGTCGCCAGCAGCTCGCCGTGGCGCTCGCGCCCCTCCTTTGGTCAGCGTGTAGCCCTCGACGCGGCCCGAGAGCTCCTTGACCATCCCGTCCTGGACGAGCTGGCGCACCCGCTCCGAGGCGGCCTCGGCGCCGACGGCGGCGTCCAGCGTCGCCCTCGGGACGAGGCCGCGGACGGCCATCACGTGGAGGACCTGGAAGTCGGGATCCGAGCTGTGCCTGGTCATGTCGTCGTGTCGCTTTCCTGATCGCCGTCGCGTTTCGCGGGTGTCGCCGTCGTGGACGCAGATGGGCACGAGCCGGAGAGGCTCTCGTTCCGCGCCGGTCGCGTCATGCGCGGGACTCCGCCCACGACGGGGGCCGCTTCTCGGCGAACGCGCGCATCCCCTCCTGGGCCTCGCGGGAGGCGAAGCGCTCGGCGGAGAGCTCGACCATCTCGCGGAAGGCTTCATGGACGGGCAGCGCGCGCACCCGGGCGATCATCTCCTTGACGATCGCGAGCGCCTCGGGGCCGCCGAGGCGCAGCATCTCGACGTAGCGGTCGACCTCGACGTCGAGCTCGGCCCCGGGGACGGCGCGGTTGATCAGCCCGATCTCCACCGCGCGCGCGGCGTCGAAGTTCTCGCCGGTCAACAACAGCTCGGTCGCGGCGCGCGGGGTCAGCCGGGGGAGCGTCGTCACCGCGATCACCGCCGGCACGACCCCGATCCGCACCTCGGCGAAGCCGAACGTCGCCTCCTGCACCGAGACGACGATGTCGGCGGCTCCGATCAGGCCCAGGCCGCCGGCGCGGGCGTGTCCGTTGATCCGCGCGACGATCGGCTTGGCCGCGCCCTGCACGAGCGTCAGCAGGTCGACGAGCATCCCGCTGACCGGCGAGCGCTCGCCGCGCTCGTTGTAGTCGCGCTGCTCGCGCAGATCGGCGCCCGAGCAGAACACCGAGCCGGTGCCGGTGAGCACGATCACGCGGGTCTCGGGGTCGCGGAGCGCGCGTTCGAGCGCCTCTTGCAGCTGTTGCAGGAGTGCGATCGAGAGGGCGTTGCGGTTCGGCGGCGAGTCCAGCGTGATCCGCGCCACGCCGGCGGCGCTCTCGTGGTGGACGAGTTCGTTCAGGTCGCTCACTCCGTGGCCTCCTCGGGATCGACGAGCTCGGCGATGCGCCCGGACGCGTCCGTCAGCTCGACTGCTCGGCGAGCCGTCCCGCGCGCCGCAGCCGCCAGGCGCGCAGCTCGCGCCGCTTGACCTCGACCACCGCGATGGCCGCGGCGGCGAGCGCGCAACAGGGCAGGCCGGCGCCGAAGTCCGCAGGGCTGTCGGGCGCTGGCGTGACCGGCACGGGAATCCTCTCTCCTCGAGCGTCGATCAGACGGCGCAGCCTACTCGAACGCGTCACGATCGTCGAAATGCGAAGTGACCTCAGGGTGCCAAGCGGTGAGCCAGGTCCGGGCCGCCCGGCGCGCGACGTGCTGCCCCCGGTCGCCCGCCCCCGGGGTCCCCGATCCCCTCGACGCGCGGCGGGGGTCATGCGACACCGAGCGGCCCCGGCCGCGACCGATGTCGCACGACCCCCGCGAGGCGAGGGCAGCGCGACGCGCGGCGACGGCGCGGACGGTCGATGTCGCACCACCCCCGCCTCTTGCGTCCCTCCGCCCGCGCGCCTCTTGCGTCCCTCACGCCCGCGCGCCTCTTGCGTCCCTCACCTCCGTCTTGCGTCCCTCACGCCCGCGCGCGCTGGTGTCCCAGCGCCCGCTGTCCCCGCGACGTGCCGCCCCGCGTCCCAGTCGCCCGTCTCCTGGGCGTCCCGCGCTCGCGCGCCCCGCACCCTCGCGCCCTGTTGCCCCCGCGCCTTGGTGCGCTCACGGCACCGGCTCAGCGAGGCGCAACAGCCGCCAGTCGTGGCGCTTGATCCCGACGCCGGCCAGATAGCGTCCGGAGCCGTCGCGTCGCCGTGGCGGACGAGCGCTCGCTGCATCGCGGTCGTGCTCGCGATGCCCTCGATGCGCAACCGCTCGAGCGCCCGGTCCATGAGCGCCAGCGCGGCCGCGCGGTCCTCGCCGTGACAGATGAGCTTGGCGAGCAGCGAGTCGTAATACCAGAGGCCCTCGTCGAAGCAGGCGCGCACGATCCGCACCGCGATCTCGCCACGGTTGGCGACGAGAACGCGGCGCAGGCGGCTCACGTGAGGACGTTCCACGAATTCGCGGGCAACCACGTCACGATCACACATCTCATCACCGCCCCGGAGCCGTCACAATCTGGGGCCTCATGCCGACCCTCACCGCCGTCATCGGGGACTCGATCCTTGACACCGTCGGCGACACCCCGCTCGTCCGCCTGTCGCGCATCGGAGCGGGGCTCCGTCCGCAGCTCCTCGCCAAGCTCGAGGTCTTCAACCCGGGCGGCTCGATCAAGGACCGGGTCGCGATCGCGCTCATCGAGGCCGCCGAGCGCGACGGCAAGCTGCGGCCGGGCGGCACGATCGTAGAGCCGACGTCGGGGAACACCGGCACGGGACTGGCGATCGTCGCGCGGCTCAAGGGCTACCGCGTGATGGCGGTCATGCCCGACAAGGTCGCGTCCGAGAAGGGCGACCTGCTGCGCGCGCTCGGAGCCGAGGTCGTGCTGTGTCCCACCGACGTCCCGCCCGACTCGCCGCGCGCCTATTACAACGTCGCCGACCGGCTGACCGCGGAGATCCCCGGCGCCTTCCAGCCCAACCAGTACCAGAACCCGGCCAACCCCCAGGCCCACTACGAGTCCACCGGACCGGAGATCTGGGAGCAGACCGGGGGCGGCGTCACCCACCTCGTGCTCGGCGTGGGCACCGGCGGCACCGTGACCGGCACCGTGCGCTATCTGCGCGAGCGCCGGCCCGACCTCGTCGTCGTCGGCGCCGACCCCGAGGGGTCGATCTACTCCGGCGGGCAGGCCAACGTGCACCCCTACCTCGTCGAGGGCGTCGGCGAGGACTTCTGGCCCAGCGCCTTCGATCCCGCGTCGGTGAACCGCTGGATCACGGTGTCCGATCGCGACGCGTTCCTGACCACGCGGCGGCTCGCTCAGACCGAGGGGATCCTGGCCGGCCCGTCGGGCGGCATGGCGGTGCACGCCGCGCTGCAGGTGGGGGCCGAGATCGGCGACCCCAGGGCGATGGTCGTGGTGATCCTGCCCGACGGGGGACGGGCGTACCTGTCGAAAGTCTACTCCGACGCGTGGATGCGCCAGTACGGCTTCCTGTCGCGCTCGGGTGATCTCACCGTCGGCGACGTGCTGCGCCGCAAGCGAGAGGCCGGCGAGCTGCCCGCCCTGGTGACGGTGCAGCCGCACTACCGGGTGCGCGAGGCGATCGCGCTGCTGCACGAGCATCGCGTCTCCCAGCTGCCGGTCGTCGCGGCCGAGGATGGCTCGCGGATCGTCGGCGCGATCGGCGAGCGGGGTCTGCTCAAGCACGCCGCCGCCGACCCGGGCAGCCTGGACGGCGAGATCGAGGTGGTGATGGAGCCGCCGTTCCCGGCGGTCTCCAGCGAGGACCCGGTGCGCGAGGCGGTGGAGCTGCTCGCCGGCGACCAGCAGGCGCTGATCGTGATGAGCGGCGACCGCGCCGAGGGCCTGCTCGCCCGCGCCGACCTGCTCGAGGCGCTCGCCTCGTGACCTCGTTTCAGACGCGGGTGGTCCACGCGGGCCTCCAGGCCGACCCGACGTACCGCTCGGTGATCCCCGCGATCCATCAGACCTCGACCTACGCGCAACCGCGGCCCGGCGAGTTCGTCGCCGACTACGACTACGCGCGCTCGGCGAACCCGACGCGGGCGGCCCTGGAGCGGGCGCTCGGCGAGCTCGAGGGCGGCCGGGCGGTGTGCTTCTCCTCGGGCCTGGCCGCCGAGCACGCTTTAATCACCGCCGTGTGCGAGGCGGGCTCGCACGTCGTCATGCCCGGGGACCTGTACGGCGGGACGTTTCGGCTCGTGGACAAGGTGCTGTCGCGCTGGGGGCTGGCGCACACGCTCGTCGACCAGCGCGAGCTCGACGCCCTGACCGCGGCCATTGCACCCGCCACCCGGCTGGTCTGGGTGGAGACCCCGACCAATCCGCTGTTGAACGTCGTCGAGATCCCGAGCGTCGTCGCCCGCTCCGGAGATGCCCTGGTCGCCGTCGACAACACCTTCGCCACGCCAGTCAACCAGCGGCCGTTGGAGCTCGGCGCCGACTTCGTCGTGCACTCGACGACGAAATACCTCGGCGGGCACTCCGATGTCGTCGGCGGAGTGGTGGTGACCCGGTCCGAGGAGTGGTACGACCGGCTGCGCTTCGTCCAGAACTCCATCGGCGCCGTGCCGGGACCGTTTGACTGCTTCCTCGTGCACCGGGGGCTGCGCACGCTCGCGGTCCGTATGGCCGCGCACGCTCGCTCGGCTGCGGCGGTGGTGGAGCTGCTGCGCTCGCTGGACGGGGTCTCCGACGTGCGCTGGCCGGGGTTCTCCGGGATGGTCTCCTTCCGCCATCCCGACGCCGCGAGGATCGCGTCGCGGACGCGGCTGTTCACGCTGGCCGAGTCGCTTGGCGGGGTCGAGTCGCTGATCGAGGTGCCGCAGGCGATGACCCACCAGTCCGTCGAGGGCTCGGCGGCGGCCGTCGCGCCCGACCTCGTGCGCCTGTCCTGTGGGATCGAGGAGCCGGCCGACCTCGTCGACGACCTGCGCGCGGCTTACGACGGATCGACGTAGACGATCGGCTGGTCGCGCTCGACGTCGGCGCCGTTCTCGACGACGACCGCGCGGACCGTGCATGCCGACTCGGCGAGCACCTGGTTCATCAGCTTCATCACCTCGACGATCGCCACCGGGGTGCCGACCGAGATCTCCTGGCCCTCCTGCACGAACGGCGGCGCGCCCGGCGCCGGCTAGCGCCAGAAGATCCCGGGCGAGGGGGAGACGATCGCCGTCGCGGTGCTGAGATCGTCGGCCTCGTTGGCCGGGGTCGGGGGCGGGGCCTCGGCGTCCTCGTCGCCGGCGGCGTCGGTGTCGGCGGGCGTCGACGTCTCGGCCGCCGGCTCGCTGGCGGCCCGCGCCGCGGTGGCCGGCGGGACGCGGTCGGTGTCCGCCGGCTCCGAGCTCGTCGAGGCCGCGGGCGCGGACGTCGGCAGCTCGCCGGTGCCGATGTGCACCTCGACGCCGTCGGCGCTCAGGTGCACCTCGTCCCAGTCGGACTGCTCGAACGCGTCGAGGAGGCGACGGATCTCGGCGAGGTCGAACATCAGCGCCGATCGTGGAGCCGGTGGACGCCGCGGCGCCGCCCGCGCGCGCCGTCTCGCCGACCGTCATACTGAGGTGAGTTCACATGGCGTTCACTGATCGCGCACGCGGCGCGGCGGCGGGGTCCGCGCCGCCGGGGCCGGCCGAACCCAAGACCGCGCGCGGCGCCGCCACCCGGCGCCGGCTGATCGACGCGGCACGCGACGAGCTCGTCCAGCGCGACGGCATCCTCGAGATCGACTCGGTGGCCGCGCGCGCCGACGTCTCGGTGGGAGCGATCTACCGTCACTTCGACTTGCGGGCGGGCCTGATCGGCGCCGTCGTCGACGACTTCTACACGCGGTACCGCGAGCAGACGCTCGAGGTCAATCCGGCGCCCGGCGGGCGCTTCCCCGAGCGCGAGCGCAAGCGTACCGAGCTCTCGGTGGCGTTCCACTATCGCGACCCTCTCGCCCGCGTCATCCTCTCCGCCCTCCACCTCGACGCCGAGGTGGCGGTCAAGGAGGCGGCCCAGGTCGCCGAGATGGTCGACCTCGCATCGAGCGTGATGGCGCTCGGCCAGCGCCGAGGCGAGCTTCCGGCCGACCGCGACCCGCGGTTCGTCGGCGCGATGATCATCGGCGGCATGCGCCAGGTGCTCGCGGTCGCGCTCGCCGGTGGCACGCCGATGCCCGAGCGCGACACCGCGCGGCGGCTGTGGATCCTCATCGCGGGGATCATGGGCGTCGATCCCTGATGGCACCCGATTCCTCGCGGTTTACGAGCCGGCGCTCTCGAGCGTGAACGAGCCCTGCGGCGAGCGCACCGAGACGTGCCGCGCGCGCTTCAGGGTCAGCGCGTGCTCGATCAGCTGCTGGATGCTGTTGGGGTCGATCAAGTCGTAGGACCGGCGCGCGGGCCCGGCGGCGCGCGCGGCCTCGAGATCCTCGTCCGTGACCATGTAGCGCAGCAGCAGCTCCTCGTCGGAGATCGACGAGCCGCCGTACTGCTCGCGGATCTGCACCAGCGACGGCTGCGGGCGCCCCCAGTCGGTGAACCGCTGCCCGTGCGAGGAGCCGAGCACCGGTCGGCGAACCACGCGTCGGTGTGGACGGGCTGATCCCGTACATGATCGCGGCGTAGGCCTGTCCCCCGGCGGCGTCGATCGTCCGCGACAGGCGATGCATCTCGTCGAGGTTGTAGAGGCAGTCGTAGACCCAGAAGCTGTTAATCCCGTGCCGGATCAGCGTCTGCACCCACAGATCGATGAGCGCGTCGGGCGTCATCCCGAAGGTCGCGATCCGGTTCGAGCGCACGCCCGAGCGGAAGTGGCTGGTCGGCATCCACGTGCGCTACAGGTCCAGGCCCTCCCACGGATCCTCGCCGCAGTAGCGCAGCATCACGCGAACATCGTCAGCCGGTGATGTCGATCGCGCGAAAGCCGGTCCGCTCGAGGTCGTCGGCGACCCTGCGGAGCACGCCGGTGCGCATCCGCACGCCCCACAGGCTCTGCTGTCCGTCGCGGAACGTCTGGTCAACGAACTCGACGTGGGCCACCCGAGGCGACCGGGCTAGGGGCGCGCGGCGTCGCGCGGGCGCGGCGGCTCGGGACGGGCACCGGCGACGAAGGTCGCCATGCCCGCGGTCACGTCGGGATGGCGCACCGGCGGATGGCAGATCTCGACCTCGAGCTGGAGGCCGTCTTGGAGGCTGAGCCCGACGGTGCCCAGCGCCGCCTCGCGATCGGCGCGGATGCCGACCTGGGGATAGGTGCAGATGTGCTCGGCAAGCTCCATCGCCCGGTCCAGCGCCTCGCCCTCGGGCACGACCTCCTGCGCGAGCCCGATCAGCTGCGCGCGATGGGCATCGATCTCGATCCCGGTCTCGATCATCCACAGCGCGTTGCCCATGCCGACGATGCGCGGCAGCCGCTGCGTGCCGCCATCGGCGAGCGACAGGCCCCAGCGCTTGTTCAGCAGCCCGATCTTCGCGTTCTCGGCGACGATCCTGAAATCGCACCAGCAGGCGAGCTCGACGCCGCCGGCCAGGCACCAGCCGTTGATCGCGGCGATCGTCGGCTTGCCGGGATCGAGCCGGGCGAAGCCCATCGGGCCCGCCGAGTCGGTGTGGGGGTGCTCCCAGAGCTCGTTCATCCCCTTGAGGTTGGCCCCGGCGCAGAACGTCGTGTCACCGGCGCCGGTGATGACGAGCACCTTGGCCTCGTCGTCGTGCTCGAACGCGGTGATCGCCTCGGCGAGCTCAACCGCAAGGTCGCGATCGACGTTGTTGTGCACCTCGGGGCGGTTGAGCGTCAGCAGGGTGACGCCGCCGCGGCGCTCGGTGAGCAGCTTTCCCATCGCGATGACCTGATCCTCTCTCCCCGGGGGACGGCGGGCGCTCTGAGCTTGCAGGACGATAGGCTCGGTGTCAAGTGAGTTCGCTTCCTGCGCGCGATGCCGCCTCCCGACGTCGCGTCTATCTGATGCGCCACGCCGACGTCGTCTACTTCGACGACCCGGGTCGCCGCGTGGCCCACACCGACGTCGTGCTCACGCCCGCCGGTCTGCAGCAGGCCCACAGCACCGGTGCCGCCCTCGCCGAGGTCCGCCTCGATCGGGTCGTCACCAGCGGCCTGGCGCGCACCGAGCAGACCGCCGAGATCGTGCTCGACCACCTGCGCCATCCGCCGGCGGACCCCGAGCCCTGGCGTCTGCCCGAGCTCGAGGAGATCCTCCCGGGGGATCCGAGCGCGATCCCCGACGACGAGCTCGCCGAGGCGTTCCTGGCGCCGTTTCGCCGGGGGGCGCCGCTCGATCGCCGCTTCCTGGGCGGCGAGAGCCTCGCCGATCTCGTGCAGCGCGTCGGGCGCGCGACGCGACGGATCTACGCCGACGACCGCTGGCGGACGCTGCTCGTCATCGCCCACGGCGCCGTCAACCGCGCGATCCTCTCCGAGGTGCTCGTCGGCTCCGGGGCGTTCCTCGGCACCCTGGAGCAGTCCCCGGCCTGTCTGAACGTCATCGACGGGGACCCCGGCGCCCAGGAGGTGCGCGCGGTCAACATCACGCCCTACGACCTTCTGCAGCCCGATACCCTCGCGACCTCGCTCGAGCAGTTCCTCGCGCAGTATGTCGCCTTTCGGGCCGGAAACAGCGAGCCGTAACCGGCCGAGCGCCCCGACTGACGCCGTCCCCCCGGCCTGCAATGTGCCGTTCATCGGTGCAGCAGCTTTCCTGCAGGAAACGGGCCACTTCTTGGCAGAAAGCGGGTTGGCTGTTGACCGGTCGAAGACTCACGACCTAGCTTCCGGCCGGCCCGCGTGCTCAGGGACCCGCGGGCTGTGCCAATGCGTATGGAAGAGATCACAACGAAGGCGTCGGCGTTGTGCGCTGACCATGGGGGCGACGTATCGCGGGGCGGGCCGGGCGGCGGATCCAACGAGCCGGCGCAGGCGTCAGCAACGTGACGGTCTCATCAGGGACATCATTCACAGGGCCGGCGCTCGACGGGCGACGCCGGTGGGGGTTGGGCTCAGGCGCGCGCCGATGGGTGGGTGCTCGCGGCCGGGACGCGAGCCTTCGCTGGCTGCTCGCCACCGGCGATGCCGTCGCGGTCTTCGGCGCGCTGGTCCTGGCGATGATGCTGCCCACCGCTGGCGGCGGCGACCTCAACGGGCTGCTCTGGGGACTGGTGGCGATCCCGCTCACGATCGTGCTCTTCAAGGTCTACGGCCTCTACGACCGCGACATGAAGCGCATCGCCTATTCGACCGTCGACGACCTCCCGCCGCTGCTGAACGCGGTCGTCATCGGAACCCTGCTCCTGTGGCTGTACGCGCGCGTCACCCCGATGGTCCGGCTCGATCTCGCCGAGGTCCTGACCTTCGGCACCACCGCCGTCGGGTTGTCCGCCGCCGCCCGATTTGTCATCCGCTACGGCAGCACGCGCCTCATCGGACCCGAACGCGCGCTGCTGATCGGGGGCGGCGAGCGCGCGCGAACGCTCGCCGCCAAGCTGTCCGCACATCCCGAATACGGGGTGGAGATCGTCGGCTCTCTCTCCACCGACAGCGATCCAGGCCAGCCGGCGGCTGCGACCGTTCTCGGCGAGCTCGGCGGGCTCGCCGGGGTTGCGGCCTCAGT
The DNA here is from genome assembly GCA_019240115.1 of Solirubrobacterales bacterium. Taxonomy (GTDB): domain Bacteria; phylum Actinomycetota; class Thermoleophilia; order Solirubrobacterales; family Solirubrobacteraceae; genus Palsa-465. The sequence goes on from JAFAYV010000075.1 coordinate 45,463, forward strand.
CGGTGCCGCGCGAATCGTGCTCGCTGCCGACGACATCGATGAGTCAGCGCTCGAACCGGTCCTGCGCGAGTGCCGCGCGCGATCGCTGAAGGTGTCGGTGCTTCCGACCCTCTCGCACATGCTCGGCGTGGCGGTCGAGATCGACGATGTCGAGGGCGTCGCGGTCCTCGGCGTCAATCCGCCATGGCTGCCGCGCTCCTCGCGGCTGCTCAAGCGCACGATGGATGTCCTGATCGCGTCGGTGATGCTGATCGTCGGTGCTCCATTCTTCGTGCTGTTTGCGATCGCGATCAAGCGCGACTCCCCCGGGCCCGTCCTGTTCCGTCAGGAGCGGGTGGGCAAGGGCGATTGCCGCTTTCAGATGCTCAAGCTCCGGACGATGGTCTCCGATGCCGAGCAGCGTCGCGCCGAGCTCGTCGCCTGCAGTAACGATCCGCATTGGCTGAAGCTCGAACACGATCCGCGGGTCACTCGCTTCGGAGCGCGGTTGCGGCGCCTGAGCCTCGACGAGCTGCCACAGTTGTGGAACGTCCTGCGTGGCGAGATGAGCATGGTCGGGCCACGACCGCTGATCCCGGTCGAGGACGAGCGTGTGATCGGTTGGGCCCGCGGACGTCTCGACCTGACCCCCGGCATCACTGGCTACTGGCAGGTCCTCGGCCGTACGCGGATACCGTTTGAGGAGATGGTCAAGTTGGACTACATGTACGTGATGAATTGGTCACTTTGGGAGGACTTGCGGCTGATGCTCAGGACTCTGCCAGCAGTACTCGGAGGGAGGGGCGTCAATTGAGCTCAGCGATCGTTCCTGCGACGACTGACGCGGCCGGCCGCGTCGAGCCGAACGGTGGGACCGCGACGAACACGAGCCCCATCGCGTTCGTGTCAGGCCTAGAGCAGGCCCTCGTGATTCTTCGCCGGAGGTGGAAGCTGCTCTTCGCCTGCGCCCTGCTGGCTACCGCCGCCGCGGTGGGCTTCTCGGTGACCCAGCAGAAGCGCTACACCGCATCGTCGTCCCTGCTGTTCAGCGATACGCAGTTCGATCAAGAGCTGTTCGGGTCGAACTTCACACCTTCGACCGTCGATCCGGTGCGAGAGGCGGCTACGAACGTGGATCTTGCGTCGCTGCCCACGGTTGCACAGCGCACGGCCGCAGCGCTACACCTGAGCGAGCGTCGCGTGCACTCGGAAGTCAGTGTCTCGGCTGTCGGCCAGGCTGACATCGCAAAGATCAGTGTCACCGATGTCGTTCCCGCGCGCGCCGCGTCCATCGCGAACATGTATGTCCAGCAGTACGTCCTGTTCCGGCAAGAAGCGGATCGATCCAAGATCACGGGCGCCCAGGATCTCGTGCAGCGGCGCCTCAGCGCTCTCCCGCCGCGGCAGCGCAGCAGCTCTGTCGGGCAGGCTCTGCAGAATCGCGCGAACCAGCTCGGTGTGCTGGCGGCACTGCAGACGGGAAATGCCGAGGTTGCGCAGAACGCCGGGATCCCGAGCGCGCCGTCATCCCCGCAACCCGAGCGAAACGGCATCCTCGGGCTCGTGGGCGGCCTGCTGCTTGGCGCCGGATTGATCTACGTCGCCGAACGGCTCGACCGGCGCATCCGCGTCGCGTCAGAGCTGGAGCTCGCCTATGGGGTCCCCCTGCTCGGCAGCGTGCCGGAGAGCTCGCGATACGTCCACACCGGACGCGAGCCGCTTCCGGCGGCCGAGGCGGAGGCGTTTGCGCTGCTCAGGGCCCGCCTGCGGTACTTCAACGTCGACCGCGAGGTGCGGACGCTGTTGCTGAGCTCCGCGACTCCGGGGGAGGGCAAGACGACCGTGGCCCTCAACCTGGCGATCGCCGAGGCGATGGCCGGCGATTCGAATGTCGTTCTGGTGGAAGCCGACCTGCGCCGCCCGGACCTGGCCAGACGTCTCGGACTCCGCGGCGGACCGGGGCTTGCCGAGGTATTGAGTCGCAATGCGGCCCTCGATACGGTGATCCGTGAGGTCACGGTCCCTCCCGCTGCCTCGAACCACGGCTCATCGCAATTCGCGCTCATAGCCGCGGGCACGATCCCACCCAATCCTGCACAGCTGGTGGAGAGCCGCTCGATGATCGATCTGCTCAGCACGCTCGCGGAACGCTTCGATCTCGTCATCGTGGACAGTGCGCCGACGTCGATCGTGCCCGACGCGATTCCATTGATGCGCCTTGTGAGCGGAGTGGTGGTCGTCGGCCGGATCGAACGGACCACCCGGGATGCCGCACGCCACCTCAGTGAGCAACTCACGAAGCTGAGAGCCCCGGTGCTCGGCGTCGTCGCCAATGCCATGCCCAAGCGCACCCAGGGTCAGTATGGGTACGGCTATTACCGCGACGACGACGTGACAAACGCCGAGGTGACCGGTGCGTCGGACCTTCGCGGCATCCAACTGCATGAAGTAGAGTCATTGGACGAATGACCGGATCGGCGGTCGAAGGCCGATCAGCGCGCGGCTGAGCATCAGGCGTGCGGGAGCGGTGCCTTCGTCGCCTCCAGACGCTGCGCCGACGGAGGTCAGCCTCTGGCCACGGTCAGGTAAGCACGGCTATGTGTGGCATCTGCGGCTTCGCGGGTCGAGCGGACCAAGCGCTCATCAAGGAGATGACCGACCGTCTCCGACACCGCGGTCCCGATGCGGGTGGACTCGAGTGCTTTCCAAGTCACGACGGGCGACCTCCGGCGTCGCTCGGTCATCGGCGTCTGAGCATCATCGACCCTACGCCGCGCGGTGCTCAGCCGATGCGCAGCCCCGGTGGCCGTTACTGGATCACCTACAACGGGGAGATCTACAACTTCCGGTCGCTGCGGGCTGGTCTCGAAGCTGACGGGGTGCGCTTTCGCTCCGACTGCGACACCGAGGTGCTGTTGGCCCTGTACGAGCGTGAGGGTCCGCGCATGCTCGAGCGAATCAACGGGATCTTCGCCTTCGGGATCTGGGACGCGGAGGCGGGCGAGATGTTCATCGCGCGCGATCGCCTGGGGGTGAAGCCGCTCTATCACGCCGAGGTCGACGGGTGCCTGTACTTCGCCTCGGAGGTCAAGGCGTTGCTGCCCGCTCTCGGGGGTGTCGGTCTGAGGCGAGAGGTGCTGGCGGACTACCTCACCTTCCTGTGGGTGCCGGATCCCGACACGATGTTTGAAGGCGTGTACAAGCTCGCGCCGGGTCACTGTGCCACCTTCGCGGACGGGCGCTTGACGATCCGCCAGTACTGGGACATGGCCTACGAGATCGAGGAACGGCCCGAACAGGACTGGGTGGAGACCGTCCGAGAGGCAGTCGGCGCGTCGGTCCGCCGACAGATGGTCTCCGACGTGCCGCTTGGCAGCTTTCTCAGCGGCGGCATCGACTCGAGCGCGATCGTCGCCGAGATGGCCGCGGTCAACGGACCGGTGACCACTTTCACCGTCGGATTCAGTGCCCGCGACCTCGACATGGAGATCGTTCCCGATGACGTCCGCTACGCACGTCAGGTCGGCCGGCTGTTGGACGTCGACTACCGGGAGCGCACGCTCGAGCCAAACGTCGTGGAGCTGCTGCCGAAGCTCGTCTGGCACATGGACGAACCGGTCGCCGACCCCGCGGCGATCAGCACGTACCTGATCTGCTCGGCGGCGCGCGAGGACCTCACCGTGGTTCTGAGCGGGATGGGGGGCGACGAGATCTTTGCCGGCTACCCGAGACACCTGGCCGCGCGGATCGGCCGGGGGATCGACCTGCTCCCGCGCTCGCTGGTGCGGAGCTTCAGCGAGCTGGTCGAGCGCCGGATGACGCTCGGCGGCCCGGGACGGCTTCGCGGTCCTCGGAGGAACCTGATGAAGCTCGCCCGCGGGCTCGACGCGCCGGCCTTGGAGCGCTACCTGACCTACTGCTCGTACTACCGGCGGCCGGAGTTGCAGCGCCTGCTCTCCGACGACGTGCCAGCCGGTGACCCGTTCCGGATGCATCGCCGGCACCTCGAGCGCGTCCGCGGACAACATTGGCTCAACCAGCTGCTGTATCTCGACATGAAGACGTTCCTGCCGTGCCTGAACCTCACCTATACCGACAAGATGAGCATGGCGACGAGCGCCGAGGTCCGGGTTCCCCTGCTTGACGACGAGCTCGTCGCGCTGTCCGGACGCGTCCCCCCCCACCTGAAGCTGCATCACATGACCCGCAAGCACGTGTTCAAGCGCAGCATGGAGGGCGTGCTTCCCAAGGATGTGATCTACCGGCCGAAGGCGGGGTTCGGCGCGCCGCTTCGGTCCTGGCTTGTGGGTGAGCTGGCGCCAATGGTCGCAGAGGTCCTGTCGCCTGAGGCGGTGCGAAGCCGAGGTCTCTTCGATCCGAACGAGGTGCAGCGTCTGATCGCTGCCAACCGCGAAGGTCGGGAGGACAATGCCCTACGGTTATGGTCGTTGCTGACGATCGAGCTGTGGCAGCAGGCGTTCATCGATCGCAGGGATGTCCGAATGCAGGCCGGATCCGCACCCGATAGTTGATTTCGGAGCTCAAGCGGGTCGGGCTCGTGGAATCGGGCTATGAGGAATCCGCTGAGACTGACCCTCGAGTGCTGCTGATCAGCCACGGTTCGCGTGACCGAGCCGCTCGAGAGATCGTCGGCTGGGCCTGGGAGTAGGCCGATGGCGCGTGGTGCCGGGACGTTGAGGCACGAGGATGACGGCACAGCCTGTAGGCGCATGAGTTGCTGGTTGCGCAGTGCCGCGGCTGGGAGCATGCGCCGGCTTGGACGGGGGAGGCGCGAGGGTGGTTCTCCCTCCTGTGCACGTCGTGTCGACCCCGATGATGCGCCAGGTCACGCCGAACCGCTGGAGCCTGAAGACGACCCGACCTGCGCCCCGAGGCAGCGATGTGTACGACGGCTTCGTGGTCGCGGTGGTGCCTCGCACCGTGATGTTCCCGGAGGTCAGACCCGGCAGCCGTAGGTGTGGTCGGCCGGCGCCGAACAGGCCCCCGAACGCGCTGACCGCCGTCGGCCGATTCGGCGCCCGCAGGCAATCGCCAACGCCTGTCCCGTAGATCCTGACGTGGTCGGCGAGCGTGCTGTTCAGGGCGCCGACATCTCCGGCATTGGTGGCGACGACATAGGTCGAGATCGTCCGTATCACTGCGCTCTGGCCCGGCCCGCCGTCCGAGTCGGCGGCCACCGGGGACGAAGGGGCAACCCGGGCGGAGCGCGGTAGACGATCCCCGGGCGGCGATCCGCCCGCTCGGAGGCGCCTGCTCCGTCAGATCGGGACGCGATTCGTTCCATCCGATCCGCGGACCGCGTGCCGGCGTCCGTCCTGCTGGCCGCGCAGCCCGCCGGGCCCAGCCCGGCCATCACGATCGCGGCCCCGCCGCACCTCGACGTGCCCCAAGCGCGTGTGCGGGCGCGACGCCGGCCATTTGCCAACCCTCCAGGCTTTCTCGTCAAAGTTGCGCATTTCGAAGCCTTCGGGTTTCTCCTCAAAGTTGCCAACTCCAGGGACGTTGGTTGTCAGTGTTACCGACTAGTCCCCAACCGAGCGCCGCTCGCCTCGGACGAAGTCGCCCTCCCGCCGTCGCGCTGACCGGCGACTCCCGAACCCGACTGCCGAGTCGCGCAGTCAGAGCAGCGCGCGACCTGAGGCGCTGGTTCTTCTCCGCCACCGTCGTCGGGGCGATGGCGACGGGGCTGCTCGCCGCTCCGCCCGCGCTCGCCGACGTACCCGGCGGCGCGACCATGACGTTCCCGGTGAACGCAGCCACCGGGGTGCAGCCCGGGCAACCGTTCACCTGGGCCGCGTCCCCCGGAGCGCAGGAATACTACCTCTACGTCGGCACCTCCCCAGGGGCCAAGAACCTCGTCGACTCCGGGGAGCTGACCGCGACGTCATACCAGGTCCCGCAGCTGCCGACCGGTCAGACGCTGTGGGCCCGGATCTGGACTGAATCCGCGACTGCGTGGACCTACGAGGACGTCTCCTTCACCGCGACGGCGTTGTCCAGCTCGGTTCTGTCCTTTCCGCAAGACGGAGCCCAGGCCGTCGACACGGCCACGCCGTTCTCGTGGTACGCCGTCCCGGCCGCAACCTACTACCTCGACGTGGGTACCTCACAGGGCGCCGACGATATCGTCGACTCCGGGGAGCTGACCTCGACGTCATACCAGGTCCCGGCACTCCCCACCGGGAAGACGCTCTGGGCGCGACTCTGGACGCACGTCAACGGGACCTGGACGTACCAGGACGTGAGCTTCAGCGCCGCGGCGCCCTCGCACGCCACCTTCACATCCGTCCAGAACGGCGCAACCACGGTCGACACCTCGCAACCGCTCACGTGGAGCTCAGTTCCATCCGCGCAGGCGTACTACCTGTACGTGGGCACGAGCCAGGGATCCGATGACCTCGTCAACTCGGGAGCCATCTCGGCGACCTCGTATGACCTCCCGTCCCTCCCGGTCGGCCGGACTCTCTGGGCCCGGGTGTGGACGGAGGTCGACGGCAGCTGGAAGTACTACTCCGACGTCTCGTTCCAGGTCTCGATCTCGGCCGCCCGGCTCACGTCACCTCGACCCGGCACGACCAACTTCGATTCGCGGCAGCTGATGACCTGGAGCGCCGCACCCAACGCCGAGGGCTACTACCTGTGGGTGGGCACGCAACCCGGTACCCACGATCTCGTTGATTCAGGCTCGCTGTCAGGATCGACCCTGTCTTTCCAGCCGCCGGCGCTTCCGATCGGCCAGACGGTCTACGCCAGGCTGTTCACGGAGATCGACGGTTCCTTCAACACGTACACCGACGTCTCCTTCACGACGGCGTACAGCGCGGCTGCGCTGACCTATCCCAACGCCGCGAACGCCGGCCCCAACCAGGACGTCAGCCGGCCCTTCACCTGGGGGCCCGTACCCGGAGCGTCCGGGTATGAGGTCTGGATCGGAACCTCACCGGGCAGCTCCGACGTGAGGGACTCCGGCCTGCTATCGCAGCCGTCGTACGCGACCGGAGCGCTGCCCGTGGGCGAACGGCTCTGGGCCCGCGTCTGGACTCTGGCCGACGGGGTCTGGGTCTACAGCCCCGACGTGCCCTTCTCGGCCGCCGCGATGATCACGGCTCCCTCGCAGCAGGCGACAGCAGTCGATCCCAACCAGCCCATCGGGTGGGCTCCGGGGGCGGTTCTGGACGGCAAACAGCCAACCTATGAACTGATGCTCGGGACCACCCCGGGTGGTTCGGACCTTCTCGACCGCTCGTCGCTCTCCACGACGTCGCTGAGGGTCCCGCCGTCGGCGTTGCCAGCAGGCGGCCCCATCTATGCCAGAGTCATCTACCACCTGGGGGACGGGACCGAGCGCCGGACGGACACGGCCTTCGCCGTCGCCGGCAGCGACGTCCGACCGGCGCAGATGAGCTGGGGACCGGACGGTGCCGACGCAGTCGATACGAGCCTCCCGTTCACCTGGACATCGACCGACCTCGCCCAAGCCTACCGTCTGCGAATTCTCGACGGCAACGGCTCCGCCGTCGCCGACTCGGGGGTCATCCACGTGCCCGAGTACTTCGACGAGGCGTTGCCGACCGGGAGCTACACCGCCGAGCTGGGGACCGAACTCGCCGGCGCCTGGCAGACGACCACCTCCACCTTCACGGTGACGCACAGCGGCCGCTCGGCGTCCACCGAGATCGACGCCGCACACTGGGCGACCAACTACGTCCGCCACATGGCTGACGTCGACGACTTCGCCTACGCGTGGACCGAGCTGTTCGCATCCGACAACGCTACGGATGCCCCGATCTACACCCTGTGTGGCAACTACTCGATCGAGCTTCTCGACATCCTCAGGGAAATGAACGTCGCCGGCTCCCTCCCGTCCTCAGAGCAACCACAGCGCCTCGAGGTCAGCTTCATCTCGAACGACTACGACGACCACGTCCTCGTCAACTTCTGGGACAGCGACGACTCGGACTGGATCGTGCTGGACCCGACGGTCGACATCGCGATGAAGCGAGCCAGTGACGGTCACTGGGCCACGGCAACGGACGCCAGCGCCGCGACGCGCCGGCAGGACTGGTCTGCGATCCAGTATGTCCCACTTGGGGACTTCGGCTTCAGGCTCGCCCAAGCCTACTATCTCGACTACCCGTTGCTGTTTCTCAACGCGCCGGCGACCGCCGTCGGCACCGGCGCTGACCCGACCCCGTACCTGACGCTTCAGAGCGCGCCTCCGTCGGGCAAACAGGGCGTCTACCTTCTGCAGGCCGAGCAGGCCCAGACCCCCGTGACCGTCGACGGCCAGGCGGAAACGCAGGACACCGGCTTTGTCGATGGCTACGGGATCGTGTTCGGTGCCGCCACCCTGGCGCTGACGCCGGGGCAGAGCACCGGGGTGAAGATCTACACGCCCAACCGATATGTCTTCACGGCCGACTCGGCGCCCTCGGCGACCGCGACGCCGCAGGAGAGCGGCTGAAGCCGCGACGGTTCCGCCCGTCGAGATCGGACGAGCCCCGAGCGCGGACCGGTGGCGAGCAAAGATCCGCCTGCGTCGCCGCGGCACACGGGGTTGATCGTCCGCGGCGGCTGCTGTACAGGCGCAGGAACGGCCGTGCCTGTCAGCCCGACCAAGCCCACCCACTACCGGCAGGATGCCAAGCTGGCCGCCGTCGATCAGTGGACGCACGATCCGTGTGGTCCGGAGGTGCGAGCCGAGCCCGGGGTCGCGACGTCACTTCGAGGCGCTCGACGCCGGCCGACAGGCGTACGCCCCGTGGATGCCGGAGCTGCTCGGTTATGAGTCCACCGCAGGAATGCGGGTGCTCGACGTCGGCTGCGGGCAGGGAATCGACGTGGTCCGCTACGCGAGCGCCGGTGCCGACACCACGGGCGTCGACCTCACCGCAGATCACGTGGAGCTGGCCCGAGCCCACGTCTCCGCGATGGGCCTCACGGCGACGCTGCTCCAAGGCGACGCCGAGGCGCTGCCCTTCGCCGACGGGGCGTTCGACGCGGCCAGCAGCAACGGGGTGCGGCACCACGCCCGAACATTGCCCGCGGCACTGCGCGAGATCCGTCGCGTGCTGGCGCCGGGAGGAGAGGCTCGGGTCATCGTGTACAACCGCGCCTCGGCCTACTTCTGGCTGACCCTGATGTTCGGCTACGGCCTCGGCCGCGGCCTCCTCATTCGGGAGCGCGGGAGCGTGGAGGGAGTCGCGGCGTGGATCGTCGAACGACCGAGCGTCGGCGCTCGGCCACTGGTCCGCTTCTATTCGCTCCGGCGACCGCGGCGATGTTCACAGCGGCGGGATTCATCGGCGTGCGCACCGAGATTCGCCAGTTCGATCCGACGGCGAGTTCCTGACGAGTGGATCGTCAGCCCGCGGCTGGCCGGCTGGCTTGACGCACGCGTTGGCTACTACGTGATCGGCATGGCCGAGTCGCCGGCGCGCGCGGCGACGTAGAAGCCGGACGAGACACGCGGGAAGCGTCGCCCGAGCCGCGCGTTCGCGCGCTCCACGCGGCGGCTTCCGCCGCACAGGAGCTCGGTCAGGGGCCCACAGCACATCACCGACCCGCGAGCGTCCGTCACCTCGAACCCTGCCGCGGTTAGCCACCGCGACAGGCCGCTGAGGGTGAACCTGCGCACGTGCGGGGAGGACGACAGAGTGTTCGGCACCGGACTCGTGGTCGCGCCGGAAACCACGAGTTGCTTGAGGCGGCGGAGCGCGGGGGCGAGGCGGGTGCGTTCGATCAGCAGGTCCAACCTGGCCCACCGCCACACGGCCGCGTCGAGCTCGAACCACCCGTAGCCGTTGGGAGTCGTGACCAGGAGCAGGCCACCGGGGTTGAGCTTCACGCGGATCGTCTCGAGCATCTCGCGCAACTCGCGATCCCCGAGATGCTCGAGCAGCTCCGAGGCGATCACCGCGTCGTAGCGGCCGTCCAGGTCACGGAGGTCGACGGCACGCAACGCCGCGGGTGGAGCATCGTGCTCACTGAAGATCCCCTGCCCAGCCGTGATCGAAGGCTCGTCCAGGTCGACTCCGGCAACGTCCACACCGGCTCGCAGCAAGGGAAGCGTCACTCCCCATCCGGTCCCGCAGCCCACCTCGACGACGCGCATGCCGGACTCGATCTGGCCGAGCATCCACGTGATTCTCTCCGGGTGCGGGAAGGCGCCTAGGCCGGGACGAGGACGGCGAGGCCGCATTCGCCGGCACGCGCTGCCAGCTGCCCGGGCAACCGGCGATAGCACCGTAGACATCGTTCGCCTCCTATCGAGTGGTTGACAGCGCGTCTCTACGCAAGCGCCGATGTTCGGCTGCGCTTGTAGTAATGCACATGCGCGACGAGGTTGGCGAAGAGGGCAACCGCGCTCGCCCATGCCGCCCCGGTGGCGCCGAACGGTGGGATGAGCCCAAGGTTCAGCACAAGGTTGCTGACCGTCAGAACGGAGGCTGCGTTGCGCAACTCGCGGCCTCTGCCTTGAGCGGACAGGAAGCTGTTGAAGACGGAAGTCGGTCCGCGCAGGGCGGCGGCTATCGCGAGCGGAATCACGTAGGCGCTGGCGTCCGCGTACGACCGCGGGAACAAGACGGCGAGAAACGGCCCCGTGAGCGCCCACGTCGCCGTCACGCCGACGACGCTGATCGCACAGGACGATAGGAGCCACCGCCGGGGAATCTCGTTGCTCGTGACCATGCGGCCGAACAGCGCGTTTCCCAGGCCCACGCTGGGAGTCGCGATCGTGCTCGCGATCGCGCCGGCCAGCACGTAGAGCCCGACGGTCTTGGCGTCAGCGAAACCGCCGAGCATCAAGATGTCCATCTGATAGGTACCGATTGCCAGCACACGCCCGACGTAGACCCCGAAGCCATAGGTCCGCGCCTGCTCGACGAACGAGCGCATGTGCGTGCGGAGGTTTCGGAATACGGGCCTGATGAGAATCGCCACGGGCAGGTAGCCGAGCAGCATCGATCCGGAGGCGATCACGAGGGCGACCGGTGGCGAGAGATGGGCCCCGAGCGCGATCAGTACCCCCAGAACGATCGCCAGCAGGCCGCTGCCGACCGGAACCGACGCCGAGTAGAGGTGGAGCCGGTCAGCCCCCTGACACAGAAAGACGGCGATCGTCGTGAACGGGTACACGACCGCGAACCCGGCGCTGACCCTCAACGCCAGCCCCGCATGGACCGAGAACACCGAGTCCACGAGCAGCGACGAACCGAATACCGCGAGAGCGAACCCCACCGCCACCGGCACATAGAGCGCGAGTGCCGCTCCGATGATCTCGCGGCGCGCCGAGACCTCCTTGGTCGCCAGTCTCGCCACCGGCAAGAAGAGGCCGAACTCGAACAGCATCCCGCCGATCTGGAGGAATGTCTGCGCAAAGGAGTAGCTGCCGAATGCGACCACGGACATCAGGTGAGCGAGCAGCACGAGCGTGATCCCGTTCAGCAGGCTCCCGCCGATCGCGGTGGCAGTGAAGAACGCCGCCTGGAGCGCGTCGCGGGACTGGAGCACGCGAGCCAGCGTCCGCGACGCCCGACCTTGCTGTGACAGCTTCGAGGTGAGTCGCGCGAGAGGTGTAGAGTCCGAGCGCGGCTCGGAGAATTGCAGTGCTGGGGGTCCTGACATGGTAAGAATCGACCTCCGGCCAGGTCGTTGCTGCCAAAGTAACCGCGCGCCGCGGATGACCGAGCCACCCACCATGATCAAAGCTCACCAACCCGACCTGATGGTGACCAATGCCCGTCAGGGCGAGCTGTTACGGAGCGCCCTGCTGAGCGCCGGCGTGGTCGGTTGTGCGGTGCTGCTCGGCGCCACGATCGCGAGAGGCCACATCTACCTGGCGGTGGCCGGCGGGCTCGCCGCCGTCGTTCCGGTGGTGGTCACGGTCAAGGCGCTGGGCCCCAAGGCGCTGAGGTGGTGGGTGGTGGCCGGAGTGATCGCCTATCCGTTCCTCCGTTACCCCTCCCGTCACTCACAGCTGACCTTCGACCGCGTGTGGATCCTGGGGCTCGGTGGTGCGATGTGCGCATCGGCAGCACCGGCGATCCGGCGCTCACCGGCGAGCCGGCGCGTCGCCGTCTGGATCATTGCGCTCGCCGCGGTGCTGCTGCTGCGCGGGCTCACGACGCCGGTGAGCAGGAATTACGCGATCGGCATTGCCCTCGACGCCGGGGTGCTCCCCGCGATCCTGTTCTTCGCCGCGCGACGCACCGTTGTCGATCAGAAGAGTTGGGAGCGGCTGCTTTCGTCGCTCGCGCTGGCGGGTGCGATGCTGGGGCTGGTCGCCGTCGCCGAGCGTCTCCTGCACTTCCAGCTCGCGACCCTCTCCGGAGGCAGCGCGACCCCCGCGGCTGACGTCGGGGCACGCGTATCCGGTCCGTACTCCACCGACGATGCCCTGGCGGTCTCGCTCCTGATGTGCCTCGCGGCGACGATCCTGTGGATCCAGCTGGAGGCCCGAGTGCGATGGAGGATCGGCGCGCTGGTCGTCATGCTGGAACTGGCGGGGATCACGTTCACGTTCTTTCGGGGAGCCTGGATCGGGGTGCTGGTCGTGATCATCGTGGGCGTTGGCCTACGACCGCGCAGGTACGCGCGTCTGCTCGGGACGATCGCGATGGTCGGAGTGGTCGCAGGTGTGCTGCTGCTACGAGCCGCGGATAGCAGCGGCCTCTCCGAGCGCATCAACAACACGCAGAACATCAGCGGCCGGGCTGCGACCTATCAGCAGGCCATCGAGCTGTTCAGGCTCCACCCGGTGTTCGGCGTCGGCCTCGGTCAGTACTCGGTGGCCTCCCTGCAACAGCTCCCGCCGAGTTCGGTGCAAGGCGTGAGCGCCGTCGCGTTTCCCCACGACTCCTACCTCGAGGCGATGACCGAGGGCGGCCTCCTGGTGGCAATCCCGCTCTTCGGTCTCACCCTCGCGGCGGCGATGATGATCCGGGAGTACCGGTTGCGCGGACGAGCGCGCCGAGAGGATGTCTTGACCGGGGCGATGATCACCGGCGCGGCGCTCGCCTACTTCCTGATGTCGCTCGAGGAAGCGGTGATCACGTCCTCGACGGCCTCGAACGCATTTTTCTGGATCCTCCTCGGAGCGGTTGCGGCACGGTCGGATGCGCTCGCGGCGGACCCGCCCCCGACGCAGGCTGCGGTGGCAGTGCCAGCGGGTACCGCGGCCTGATGATCGCGGCGCAGCCCCGACTCGCGGTCCGCCTGTCCGGCGAACCGAATGACGTCGAGCGTGCGCTTGCGGCGTTCGGTGTCCCAGACGTGCCGGTCGCCGGAGTCGCCGAGCTGATCACACGGGCTCTGCGCCGTGATCGCGACGTGCGCGGGAAGGACCTCGTCGTCATCGGTGACCCGCGCCGCTCCGGAATCGGAGCTTGCCCGATCAGCGCTGGTGCCGCCCTCCTGCGACCTGCGTCAGTCCTGGAGCTCGATACGACGAGCACTCGAGCGGTGCGGAGCCCGCTGGCGCGCTACCTCGCTGCGAACCTCGTGCCGGCCGTGGCTCAGCTGGCGGGCAGCAGCTTCGCCGTGGCGGCCCAGACCATGCTGGCGCAGAGTATCCGCCGGCGTTCGGCCCCGCCGCGAGCAGGAGGTCCGGAGCTGCGTCGCGTGACCTACCTGCGCCCGATCGCCGGAATCGCCGCGCGGGTTGGCGGATCAGTCACGCATGCTCACGGGGTGATCCGAGCACTTGACCAGATCGGGGTCGCCACCGAGCCGTACACGACCGACCCCCTCATCGCCGAGACCGCCGCCACCGCTGTCGGCGGACCACCATGTCGGTGGACCGTTGTCACCGTGCCCGAGCGATTCAAGGCGCTGCCCGCCGCGGCGGCGCTCGGTGGAGACCTCGCGCTCGTCCGAGCTGCCAGCGAGGCCGCCTGCCGGTCGCAGATCGTCTACCAGCGTCACAACCGCTACTCCCTGGCGGGCGCGATCCTCGCCGCGCGCAGCGGACGACCCCTGTTCCTGGAGTACAACGGCCCAGAATCGTTCTTCGATCGCACCTGGCACAGCAACCCGCTCGGCCGGCAGCTGGAGCTGTGCGAGCGGGCGAGCTTACGCTGCGCGACGCGGGTGGTCGTCAACTCGCGGGTCGATCACGAGTCGCTGCAGGCACGGGGCGTCCCGAGCTCACGACTGATCTTCAGCCCAAACGGCGTCGACGTCGAGCGCTTCGCGCGCGGCGGCGGGCAGTCGGTCCGCCGGAGACTGGGAATCGCGGCGGCGCAGCTCGTGATCGGCTTCGTGGGGAGCTTCGGACCGTGGCACGGCGCACCAATGCTCGCACGAGCTTTCGTGGCGTTGAACGGTCGACAGCTGGATTGCCGGCTGCTGCTCGTCGGCGATGGCCCCGAGCGACGTCAGACTTCGCAGGTCCTGGTGCACGGGGGGGTCGGCGCGCGCGCGATCTTCACGGGCTCGGTGGAGCCTGATCGCGTGGCAGCGCACCTCGACGCGTGCGACATCCTGGTCTCGCCGCATGTCGTCTTGCCGGGCGGCACCGAGTTCTTCGGCTCGCCGACGAAGCTGTTCGAGTACATGGCGGCAGGCAAGGCGATCGTCGCCAGCGACATCGGTCAGATCGGGGAGGTCCTGGAGCACGGGGTCACCGCCCTGCTCACTCCTCCGGGTGACGTCGCCGCGCTTGCTGAGGCGATCGGCTCTCTCTGCGGTGACCGAGAGCTCCGAGCCAGACTGGGCTCGGCGGCGCGGGAGAGAGCAGTGGCCAGGCACTCGTGGCGCCGCAATGCGCGCCACCTCGCCGAGGCCTTCGATGAAGTTCAGCGTGATCGGAGCGATCGCCCGTGTGCGGGATAGCTGGAGTCTTCGAGTACCGACGCCGAGCCGCCGTCGACGAGGCGGCGCTGGTCAGGATGCGCGAGACCCTGCGCCATCGGGGTCCCGACGGCGAAGGCCTGTTCATCAGCCCAGACCGGATGGTCGGTCTCGGCCACCGACGCCTGGCGATCGTGGATCCGGCCGGCGGCGCGCAGCCGATGGTCGGGCCCACGGGGCAGGTGCTCGTGTTCAACGGCGAGATCTACAACTACCCGACGCTGCGCCGCGAGCTGGAGGCGGACGGGATCTGCTTTCGCACGCGCTGCGACTCTGAAGTGATCCTCAGGCTCTACGAACGAGATGGGGAGGGGTGTGTGGATCGGCTCAACGGGATGTTCGCATTCGCGATCTGGGACCCGGATCCGCGGAAGCTCTTCTTCGCGAGAGACGGGATCGGCGAGAAGCCGTTCTACTGGACCGACCTCGGCGGCACCTTCTTGTTCGGCTCGGAGATCAAGGCAATCCTTGCCGACCAGCGCGTTCGCCGCGAAGTCAACGAGGAGGCGATCGCTCCGTATCTGGTCAACCTCGTGACGCCGAGCCCGGAGACGCTCTTTCGGGGAATCTGGAAGCTTGCGCCCGGGCACTGCGGCTCGTGCTCACCAGACGGAGTGAGCGTCCGTCGGTACTGGGACCCCTTCCAGCCGCGCCGAGCGCGTCCGGACTCGCTGCAGACCTCGGTGGCCGGCGTTCGCCGACTGCTCACGGAGTCGGTCCATGCGAGGCTGATGGCTGACGTACCGGTAGGGGTCCTGCTGAGCGGCGGCGTTGACTCCACCGGCATCGTGGCCATGCTCGGAGCTCGCGCCAAGGGCGTGGCCACGTTCTCCGTCGGGTTCGAGGGCTCGTCCGAGATCGACGAGCGGGCGATCGCACGGACGGTCGCCGACCATTACGGAACCGATCACCACGAAGTGGTGGTCACCGAGTCGGCGGCGATGCGCTCCCTCACGAAGCTCGTTCATCACCAGGACGAGCCGCTCGCGGATCCGGTCTGCGTGCCGCTGATGTTCGTCTGCGAGCTGGCGAGAGCCACCGGCGTGCCGGTCGTGATGGCCGGCGAGGGGGCAGACGAGCTGTTCTGGGGCTATCCCCGCTACCGTCAGATCATGGCCAGGGAGCAGTGGCTGCGAGCGCTGCTCGCACTTCCGAGCCCGCTGCGCCGCGCCGCACCGAGCCTGGTTCCGGCCAGCTGGCACCCGCGGCTGCGAGATCTCCTGGAGGGCATCGCGCGGGGAAGGCCCTATCCGATGCATATGCCGCTTGGGCTCACTTCCCGTCAGGTCGACCAACTGATCCGCGTCCGCTTGCGCCGCAGCGATGGCTGGACCCACAACTCGACACCGAACGGCGATCCGATCGCGACCCTGGGCTGGGACACCCAGGAATACGAGTTCGGCCTGCGGCTGCCCGAGCTGCTCCTGATGCGGATCGATCGCTTCTCGATGGCCCATGGCGTCGAGGCGCGCGTGCCCTTCCTGGACCCAGGCCTCGTCGACTATGCCTACCGGATTCCGTTCGAGCAGAAATTGCTTGGCGACGAGTCCAAGCGCGTCCTCAAGCTTGCGCTCGCTGGTCTCGTTCCGCGCTGGGTACTGGAGCGGCCGAAGCAGGGCTTCGGGGCCCCGGTCGACCGGTGGTTTCAGTCGGGCTTCGAGGACCTGCTGCGCCGGCTCATGGATTCCGAGGCAATGGGCACCTACTTCGATATCGGACGGATGGAGGGCGGCTACCGCGATCGGCGGCTGGGGCGCAACCGGCTGCGGTTCTCGTTGTGGTTCATCCTGAACTTCGCGCTGTGGCACCGCCAGTGGATCGAGGGCGAGTCGACGGAGGAGTTGATCGAGCGCTCGATCACTGCCAGCGCGCGCCGATAGGTGATGTGCCCCGAGCGCGCTCCGCGGCGAGAGCATCGTAGATACGGGTCAACTGCGCTTCCTGTGCCTGCCAGTTGTGGCGCTCCAGAGCAAGCCGCCGCGCCTCGCGTGCCCGCGCCTGGTAGCGGTGGGGGTCGGACCGTACCCGCTCGATCGCGCGCGCGATGCTGCCAGGCGACTGCGGGTCGAAGAGCTCGCCTACCGGCGGGTCACCATCGGTCACCACCCGCCGGATCTCGGGAAGGTCGCTGGCGACGACGGGCAGGCCAGCCATCAGGTACTCGTGCAGTTTGTTGGTGTCGCCGAGTAGGTCGCTGCGATGGTTGGGCTTGATCGGGACCAGGCCCACCGTGGCACTCGCCGCGATGTGGACGAGGTCGTCGAACGGGCGCGCGCCCAACAGGTGGACACGATCCGCGACGCCAAGCTCCTCGGCCCACTGTCGGACGAGCTCGCGATCGTGATCGCGGCCGAAGCCGATCACGACGAAGTGGAGTTCGTCCACCATCGACAGGGCCTCGATCGTCTCGCGGAAGGCGCGCTCGCGGGCATAGACGCCGCCCTGGTACAGAAGCACCGGCTTCTCGGGAGGAAAGCCGACCGGGGACGGCCGCAGCTCGACCACACGATCGGGGACGTTGGCGAGCACGACGAGTTCGCGCCGCCCGTGCCGCGCTCGCAACTCGTCGGCGCGCGAGCGATTCGTCGTGATCACGGCCGTGGCATGCCGGACGAGAAACCGCTCGAGCAGCCACGGGGGCGCTGCCGCGACGACGTTCATCGGGGTTCGGGGCTCGGCGTTCCCGTAGAGCTCGTGCGCGTCGTAGACGAAACGGGCTCGACGCAGCTTGGCGGCGAGAGCCGCCGCCGGCCCCGGGTGGATGTTGTGAATGTGGTACGCGCCCGCCGGCGTGGCAAGCGTCTCGCCCCACAACCGGAGAAGGGTGCGCGCGCGGCCGAGCCTGGACACCGTGCCACTGCGCGACCCGAGTGGGACCTCGACGACATCGATCCCGCCGACCGTCCGCCGCTGAAGGCGGTCGATCTCGTAGCGGCAACCGATGAGCGCGACCGAGAAACCGTGCGTATTGAGTGTTCGTGCCTCCCGCCACACGCGCGCGTCAGTGGCTAGATCTCCCACGACCACCGCGCAGATGTCGTAGCGATGCCCCATCATCGTCGGTCCGTCCGCGGGGTGATCGGTCCGATGCGATAGCCGAACCGTGGTCGAGGTCCCGTCGATGCGTCGATCCGCAGGCGCACGGCGTGCTCACGAACGCCGAAGCGAGGTGAGACCCATGCGTTTTCGATGTTCACGCCTGCGGCGCCGAAGATCTGGAGGCGCAGTCCGTCGTGTCCGCCGCAGCTCAGTGCGAACTCGTGCTCGCCGCAGGACTCAGCGCGCCAGCCAACGGCCAGCTGAAGCCGGCTGCACACGGTGTGGAGCCCTTCTCCGAGCAGATCGTCGCAGACGGTGAGAACCCCACTGTTGCTGAGCGTGAACGCGCGCATGAGAGTGACCGGCGGTCGTAGTCGTCGGTAGCCGTCGTGGCGACAGGTCAGTCGCAGCTCGTCCCGCTCCATCGTCAGCTCGTCGCGCGCCACCCGGGCCCACCGCTCGAGCACGAACAGGCGGGCGGGATCGAGCGGGTTGATCTCCTGATCGTCGACGCAGATCGTGCTGTGAGCGGCAGTTGACCGCAGCTCGTTGCGCGCAACCGGATCCGAGGTGTAGCAATAGGTCCCCGGATCGGCCACAACCAGGGTGCCGTCGATCGACCACTCATACGACAGGAGGTCGTTGTGCGAGTGACCGCCGTTGCCATTCTGTCCCACGTCGCCACAGCGCACGACGAGGTGTGCTCGTGGGACGCGCAGCACATGCACCCCGGCGTCGAGGAAGCTTCGCGCTGAAGGCCGCGCCGGGGACCGGGAGTGCATGCAGCGCGAGCGCGCGTGACGCCACGCGTCCAGACCGAAATTGAGCGCTGCCTCCTCGCCGCCGGCGCAGTCGGCGGGAAGGGGGGTTCCGAGGCTCGCTGCGCCGACCCAGAGGAGGTGGTCGTGGGTGGGTGGTCGCTGCCAGCCCGCCGGTAGCACGCGGCCGCTATCCCAATCGCCGAGCTGTGGCATCCGTCCGTCCGGGTGACGAAGCGCGAGCGAGGCGCCGAGCATCCGCCGCACGATGTCGTCATATCCGCGGGACAGCGAGCGACCGATGCGTGCCGAGAACCATCGGGCGATGAGCAGCAGCTCCAGCACCAGGCCGTGGTAACCGAGCGAAGCCTCGAAGTCGAGTCCGTCGGCGAGGATCTGCTCGCGCGCCTCGCGTTCGAGCGCGTCCTGTGCGTAGCGGATCCATCGCTCGGAGAGCGGATCATCGGCAAGCACTGCTCCGATCACCAGCAGACCGACGGTGTCGGAGAGATAGTGATTGCTGCGCAGCTGGGGCGAGCCCTCGAGGTTGTGCCAGATGTGGCGTCCGTGAGCGGTCAGGCTGAGAGCAAGCCGGGCGCGAGTCGCGGTGTGGAGCGGGCGAAGTTGTTCAACCGCGGCGATCGCCCAGACCCAGTTGATCGCCCGGATCGCGATCTCCATCGGGTTCGTCCAGTTGATCCCGATCCCTGGCGGATTCGCGTCGATCCAGTGAGTGAGCTGGTGCTCGAGTTCGTCGGCAGCCCGCTCGTCGCCGAAGATGGCGGCGGCGCGACCGAGGGCGAGCAGGTGATGCGCGCGGCTGAGCTCCCACGGCACTTTGGCATCGCTGTCGTCGTCCGGACGCGTGATTGTCACATCCTGGTAGAAGTGCGCCGGCCAGCGCCAGCCGCTCTTGAAGTCCCGGTGCCAATCGACATCGGGACCGAGGTCGACCGGGCCGCTGCCCAGGAGGTCGACGGTGTGGGCAAGGGCGGCGTCGCGCTCGGCAGCCAGCCGCTGCAGCGCGGTCGAGAGCTCGGACGGCCAGCTGCCTGCGGGCTCGAGCGATATCCGCAACGGCTCGAACGCCGGTGACCGCACGCTGCAGATCAGCTCCGAGTACGACGACCGCAGGCGTCGCTGCTGCCAGCGCGTGCGCACGTGGTGGACGGCCAGTCTGCTGATCATCGTCGGGTCCGGGCCGGTCTGGCGCAGCTTGGCGGCGGCGCGTGAGTGCAACGTCGCGATCTCCACGGCGGTCACACGGTCATGACGCGCAGCGCAGGCACGATCGCCAATCGCTTCCGGGTCACCCCGACGAGCCTGCGGGCGGCACCGGCACCGGTCTCCCGGTCCGTAGCGACTCGATGATCGCGAGCGTCGCGAGCGAGTCATTGGCGAGCTCGCGGGACGAGACCGGCGCTTGTGCGGCTCGAGTTCCTGCGATGAAGTCGGCGATCTCACGGCGGTGACCCTTGTCCTGGGGGCCGGCGGACCGCGTCTGTGCGCTCGCGGGCGAGAGCAGCTCGAGCTTGCGGTAATCGTCGAGGATCGCCGAGCGGTCGCCGCAGAACGCCTCGACGCGTTCCTTGCCCACCCGTCGCGAGCCGTCGGCCACGTAGACGATCGAGCCAACGCTCGAGTTGCCGAACGTCAGGCTGACGATCACGTTGTCATAGGCCTGTATCGGGCGTGTCCGCGGACCGTAGCCGGTGGCATGCACGGTCGTCACGGGGCTGCCCGTCAGGAACGCCAGCGCGTCGACGAAGTGGCAACCCTCGCCGAGCATGCGTCCGCCCCCGGCCGCCAGATCGTGCGTCCAGTGATCGGCGGCGAGTTGCCCGGCCGAGATGCGATAGGTCGCACACAGCGGTGCGCCGCCGGCGGCGAGGAACGTGCGCATCTCGCGCAGCTGCGGAGAGAACCGGCGGTTGAAGCCGATCATCAGCGTTCCCTCAGACGCGGCCTCGACCGCAATCACCCGCTCGTGCTCCTGCGCAGTGAGCGCCATCGGCTTCTCGCAAAACACGTGCTTGCCGCGCTCGAGCGCCGCCACGACGAGATCGGCGTGCGCGGCGTGGCGCGTCGCGATGACGACCGCGTCGACCTCAGGATCGTCGATCACGGCCGAGGGATCGGAGGCGAGCCGGCTGAACGTCCCCGCTCGGACGGCGGCGGCCGCCGATGGTCCGGATCCGCCTCCGACCACTGCTAGCTCCGCACCCGCCGCCTGCAGCGCCGGGATCAGCACACGGGACGCGAATCCCCCGGGCCCGATCAGCCCGACACGTACTCTCGCGCGCCGGACGGCTACCTTCGTCGCGTGCGACGGTGGCTCCAGGCCGATACCCGGCGCGTTGCCGTTGCGCTCGGCATTCTCCACCTCGCCGGCGCCGTTGCGCGACGGAGACTCCGGTTCGGCGCCGTAGGCGAGGACCAGTGCGCCCTTCGGGCGTTCCTCCGCTGAGCCGGTCAATCGCGCATAGGCGTCGGGGGCCGAGTCGGCAGGCACGACCTCGACGAGGTCGTCGAGCGAAACCCGACCCTGGGCTTGCAGCCCGAGCACTGATTCCATGTTTCGCTGCTCGGTCCAGCGGACATAGCCAAGTGGGTAATCGAGCCCCCGTTCCTCGTACTCCGGGTCGTAGCGGCCCGGACCGTAGGAGCGAGATACGCGGAACCGCAACTCCTTGTCGTACAGCGGGCCGCGAGCGAACTCGATCGGCACGGCACCCACGAGCACGACAGTCCCCCGCTCGCGGGCGATGGTCGTAGCCAGGTGCAATGGCTCGCTCGTCGCGGCGGCAGCGGCCACGATCACCTCATCCAGTCCGGCATGCGCCGACAGCTCGTGCACCCGAGCGCCGGCGTCGTCGTCGATGATCAGCGCCTGGTCCGCACCGCTCTTGGCGGCTTGCGCCACTCGACTCGGATCGATGTCGAGCGCGAACGTCTGTGCTCCGGCAGATCTGAGCAGCCGCAGCGCGAGCTGACCGACAAGACCGCAGCCGATCACCCCCACCCGACTCCCGACGCGAACGTCGGCAAGGCGGATTCCATGCATCGCGATCGCTGCGATCGTCGTGATGGAGGCCGTGGCCAGCCCGACTTCGGCGGGGACCTTGGCACACAGGTTCGCCGGCATCGCTGCGTACTCCGCGTGATTGGCGTGGCCCGCGCCTGCGCAGGCAACACGATCCCCGGGCATAAGGCCGCGGGCGTGCTCGCCCACCTCGACCACCACGCCGGCAGAGCTGTAGCCGATCGCAGTCTCCTCATCGAGCCGGTGCTGAACCGCCTGCGCGGTTGTTCTCAGCCCTTCCCTTCGCGCCCGAGCGAATATCTCGCGAACGAGGTCGGGGCGCTCTCGCGCCTTACCCAGCAACGACTTCTGCGACAGTTCGACACGGGCACGTTCGGTCCCGGAGCTGATCGCGGAGTAGGCGACGCGAACCAGCACACCGCCCGGTGGACATGACGGCGACGGAACCTCTCTGACATGTGTCGATCCGCTTCGGCGGGCCTGGAGAACCTGTTTCATCGCGGCGGAGCATAACCGCGCCGGAACCGTACAGGGGACACCACCTCGCACGGGGACATCTCGAGCCGGCAACTCGGTGATATCGACGTACGGGCTTTAGCGGGCTTCGATAGGTTTGACGACGTTTGCCATCCCGAGTAGTGCCGAGTGGCACATGTTCTTGGTTGCCGACTTGCAATCCGGTGTGTCAGGCGGCGCGCACAGGTCGGCCGCGGCCGGCCTTCCACCATGAGCGTCGGGCGGGCCGCGATGGCGGCGCGTCTGGGAGCTCTCGGCCCTCGACAATCGCCAACGGTGCCTCCGAGGTCATCCACGCGGCGCGCGCGGGTCCGACCAGAGTCGCGGCCGCCGATGCGGCTTGCGCCAGGATCGTCACCGGACGCCAGGATTGCCCGCGATGCGCGTCCGAGGCGATGACAGCCGGATGCCCCGACGAGACGACTCGCTCGGCGAGTCGGCGCACCGAACTGTCGGGACGGTGAACTAGTGAACCGGCGTCGACCTGCGGTACGACGCCCTGGCAGCACAATGCCTCGAGGTGGTCCGGCGACGCGTGGAACCCGGAGCTGCGCTCCGGGTGCGCCAGGATGACGCGCAGGCCTTGGGCGCGCAGCACGTACAGCAACTCCTGGATCCCCGTCACGTCATTTGGCGTCTCGATCAGGATGCTTTCGGCGTGCTGCGCATAGGTGGCCAACGCGAGCTGCTGCCGGTCACACTGGAGGGCCCAGACCAGGGAGGTCTCCGCACCGCTGACGACGCGAAGGGGGATCTCGTGCTGCGCCATCGCAGCGCGTAGGACCCGACAGCGGTCAGCGAGCTCCTCCGGATGCACGTCAGGGAAGTCCGCGCGCAAGTGTGGCGTCGCGGCCACCGTGTCGATCCCGGCGTCCACGGCTGCGCGTGCCAGCACAAGTGCATCCTGCATGTCAGCAGGACCGTCGTCGATGCCGGGCAGCAGGTGACAGTGAATGTCAACGAGGCCGCTCGCCGCTGAGTTCATGTGGAGTGGCTGCTGCGGGCTGGTGTCCTTGCCAGTGCGGCCAGCGCGCGCAGCATCGGCGCCTGGACCCAACGGGCGGATGGCGTTCGGTTATCCCAGCGCTTCCGGCGCTGGAGCACGAAGCGGCCGTCGCGGCGCATCAGCCGTCGCCGCGCGTAGTCGAACACGGCCCAGCGCCTCTCTGCCAGGTGCGGCGCCCGGTCCGCGGCTCGCGACAGCGTCTCGATCGCCTGGGCGGCGCACTGGCCGTCGATCGGATACCGGGAGCTCGGCGTGTAGCGAGGCAGCCCGTCGTCCTCGATGAGCTCTTCCGCGTAGAACCGCAGGCCACGGTGCCAGGCCGACTCCAGCTCGTCGTCGCCGACGCCGCACTCGACGCAGGTCAGCAGCGAGTCGAGCACGTAGCCGGTGTGGAAGCCGTCGACCCACTCGAGACCCGGCTGCTCGCCGTAGGGCCACGACCCGTCGGGCCGTTGGCGGCGAGCCGTGTAGTGCGCGCCCGTCGTCGCTGCCTCGCGGAGGTCCCGGCGGCCGGTGGCCCTCGCCAGCCGGGCGAGCAGCGCGCAGACGAGCATGTTGGCGTTGTGGATCGGCGTGCTGTCACCGGGCAGGTAGCCGAAGCAGGCGTCGTCGCGCCTGCCGACGTGGCGCAGGAAGAACTCCCCGGTGCCGACGGCGAGATCGAGCGCGCCATTGAGACCGGCGAGCTCGTGGGCATCCATCAAGCCGAGGGCGGCGAACGCGGTGGCGATCGTGTTCGGGCTCGTGCGTGGGTAGAAGAAGACGCGCGTCTGGACGTCGAAGTGGTATCCCCAGCAGGGCTCGACGAACGAGGTGCACCGCAGCGCGTCGAGCTGGCCCAGCAGCGCCTCGAGTCGGCTGCGCGCCCTCGTCGGCTCCAGGAAGCCGTTGCGGGCGTAGGCGGAGATCGCCAGCCCGAGCGTGGCGGCCGATAGCCCGGGGCGGATCCCGAGCACGGGACGCAGGTCGAGCGGCGAGCGCTTGACGGCTTGGGTCAGGAGCCGCATCCCCATCGCCGAGCGCCGAACCGGCGGCGGGACCCGCGTGGCGTTCAGGCCGTCGTACGGATCGGGGCTCGTCCAGTGCCGAGACCAGGACGCGTCGTCGAGCCGCCGGGCGACGGCGACGACCTGGTCGCGAGCGCCCGCATCGACCGCGGGTCCGCCTCGCGCTCGGGTGGCCGTCGCCATTCCCCGGTCGGGGGTGGCCAGCTCGAGGTTCGGGCCCAGGCTATGCGCGGGCAACCGCCGCCCTCCGTGATGTGGCATCCGCGATCGCCTGCAGCACGACCGCCTCGATCACGGCCGAACGCTCGCGGAGCTGTGCCGGCGGCACGGGGTCGGCGTCGCGCGGCTCCAGCACGTCGAGCTGATCGGCCCGCTCGAGGCGCGAGAGCCGACCCTGGCGTTCAAGCCACGTGTCCACCGCGGGCGCCCTGCCGGCAAATGCCGTCCAGGTCGGGATGCCCATCAGGGCCGCCTCACGCGTCATCGTGCCGCCGGCGCCGACCATCGCGTCGGCCGCATAGACCAGCGAGCGAGCGTCGACCGCGTGATCGGGAACGATGCAGTTGTCCAGCCCGAGCTTCCGGATCGCATCGAGTTGCTCGGCGTGGCGGCACAGCACGACGCAGGCGGTGTGTGGCTGCGCGCAGATCCTGCGCAGGGCGGCCTCGAACATCGGGTTGCCGAAGCTGTGGTAGACGGCGCGGCTGGGGGGCGTGCGCAGCACCGCGACGGTCCGCGGCCGCGGCGACAGCCCGAGCTTCTCCAGAATACGTTCGTCGGGCTCGAAGTCGCCGATGTACAGCTCCTCCTTCAGCCCCGGGTACGTCGTCACCTTCGTAGCGGCCGCACCCTGTCGCCGGACGAGATCTTGCGGCATCACCTCGGGGAGCAGCACCCGGTTGGCGAGCCGAAACGCCAGGTGGTTCGACGGCTGGTGTTCGAAGTCCATCGCCGTGACCACGGGGATACGTCGGCTACGGGCGGCCACGATCTGGGCGTAGGAGTTATGCGACAGCGCGACGTCGGGCCGGTGCTCGCCGGCCCACCGGCGCAGGTCGCGCATCCGCGCGAGGATGGCCAACGCCTTCGCCTTGCGACCCGCCGGGCTCTCGCCGCCGATGATCGTCGCGTCGGGCCAGCGCTCGCGTGCCAGCTCGACGGTCTGGGCGTTGTCGCGCGCCGTGACGAGCACGTGATGGCCGTCGGATTGCAGGCGTCGTGCCACCGGCGCGAAGAGCAGCGGGTGCGGCGAATTGGCGAGGTCGATCCAGATTCTCATGCGTAGCCGGCCGTCGCGGCCTCGAGCACGGCCGCGTCGCGATCGCCGCAGACGACATCCGCGACTCGCTCGGAGGCGTGTCCATCCCATGCGGACGGCGGGCCGGGCGGCGGAGTGCCGTTGCGGTGCGCGAGCGCCGGCAGGACATCGGCGATCCGAGCCGGCTCCATCCCGAGCAGCGTGTTGGTCCCGGAGGTGACCGTGACCGGTCTCTCGGTGTTGTCGCGCAGGGTGAAGCAGGGCAGCCCTAGGTAGGTAGACTCCTCCTGCACCCCGCCGGAGTCGGTCAGGATCGCGGCCGCGTCGGCCTGCAGGGAGAGAAACGCGAGGTAGCCGGCGGGCTCGATCAGGTGAACGTGTGGACTGAGCTCGCGATCGTCGATCCGCGCGCGCGTGCGGGGGTGCACGGGAAAGACCACCGGCAGCTGGGTTGACACGGCGTTCAGCTGGTGAAGCGCCTCGCGGAGCAGGGGCCCGTCAACGAGGGCGGGCCGATGCAGGGTCACCAGCAGGTACTCGCCGGCCTTCAGACCGAGCGTCCGGCTGACGTGCAGTTCGCGGAACCGCGCCTCCATCGCCACCAGGCTGTCGATCATCGTGTTGCCGACGAAGTGAATGCGCTCGGTGGCCAGCCCTTCGGCACAGAGATTGTCGATCGCCTCCGGAGAATGCACGAACAGCAGCTCGGAGAACTGGTCGGCGACGATGCGATTGATCTCCTCCGGCATCGTCCGATCGAAGCTCCGCAGACCGGCCTCGAGGTGGGCCAGCGCGATCCCGAGCTTGACCGCGACCAGGGCCACCGCCAGCGTCGAGTTCACGTCCCCGGGGACGATCACGAGGTCCGGGCGCTCGGATTGGAGCACCGGCTCGATCCGGTCCATCGTCCGGGCGGTCTGAACCGCGTGACTGGCCGAGCCGACTCCGAGCAGGTAGTCGGGCGCGGGGACGCCGAGCTCGTCTAGGAAGATCTCGGACATCAGCGGGTCGTAGTGCTGACCCGTGTGGACCAGCACGTGGTGATCGTCAGGGCGCCGACGCCGCAGCTCGGCGATGACGGGCGCCATCTTGACGAAGTTCGGACGGGCTCCGACGACGTAGAGAATCCGCACAGCGCCGGGCACGGTAAAGGTTTCGCTCTTGGTCACCTGACATCTTGCAACCACCCTGAGCAGTTGGCGTCAAAAGGCTGCAAACAACCTGTAACGGTTCGACCCGCTGCACGGGTTCGCCCAGAATGTGCCGGGCGCGCACATCAGTGCGGCGTACACGCGTGCACCCAACCCTCGGGAGGGTCGATGTCAGTTGGAGTGATCGGTCTCGGTTATGTCGGACTGCCGCTCGCGGTCGCGTTCGCCGAAGCGGGCGAGAACGTGGTGGCGGTCGACCTGGACCCCCGCAAGGTGGCCGCGATCCAGGCGGGCGATTCCTACGTCGAGGACGTCTCCGACGACCGGCTGCGTTGTGTGCTGGATCGCATCCAGGCGACGTCGCACTACCAGCCGCTGGCCCGCGCAGACGCCGTGCTGATCTGCGTGCCCACCCCGCTGACCCCGAACCGTGAGCCGGATCTCAGCGCCCTGGTCGGCGCCGCTCATGGCCTGGCGCAGGTGCTGCAGCACGGACAGCTGATCGTTCTGGAGTCGACCACGTACCCCGGGACGACCCGGGAGCAGCTGGTGCCGATTCTCGAGCACGAGTCCGAGCTGCGGGTCGGAACGGATGTCAACGTCGCGTTCTCCCCCGAGCGCGTGGACCCGGGGCGGACCGACTACACGCTGCGCAACACGCCGAAGGTGATCGGGGGCGTGACCCCGCGGTGCGCCGACCGTGCGCAAGCGCTGTACGGCCTGGTCTGCGACCGCGTCGTCCGCGTCTCGACGCCCGAGGCCGCAGAGCTGACGAAGCTGCTCGAGAACATCTTCCGTTCGGTCAACATCGCCCTGGTCAACGAGCTCGCCATCCTTTGCGAGCGGATGGGGATCGACATCTGGGAGGTCGTCGACGCCGCCGCCACCAAGCCATATGGCTTCATGCGCTTCGAGCCCGGTCCCGGGATGGGCGGCCACTGCCTGCCCGTCGACCCGTTCTATCTGACGTGGCGGGCGCGGGAGTTCCACATGTCGACCGAGTTCATCGAGCTCGCCGGCAAGATCAACCAGCAGATGCCGTGGTTCTGCGTCGAGCGCGTCGAGCGCGCGCTGAACGACGCCGCGAAGCCCACCAAGGGATCGAAGATCGCGATCCTGGGCGTCTCCTACAAGGCGGGCGTAGGCGACATCCGCGAGTCGCCGGCGCTGCGCATCATCGAGGCGCTGCGCGATCGCGGCGCCGATGTCTGCTACCACGACCCGTACGTGCGCTCGCTGCCGGACTTCGGCCTCGCCAGCCGACCGCTGGGCGATGCGGTCGATGACGCGGACGCGACCGTGCTCGTCACCGCGCACCCCGGGCTGGACTATCAGGAGCTGGTCGAGCGGACTTCTCTCCTCGTCGATCTGCGCGGTGTGACGCGGGCATCGACGGCGCCCGCGCTGGTCGGCAGCTGACGCCGCGGATCAGCGCGTCCCGGTCGGGGCGCGCCGCGAG
This sequence comes from Solirubrobacterales bacterium, assembly GCA_019240115.1. Classification (GTDB taxonomy): domain Bacteria; phylum Actinomycetota; class Thermoleophilia; order Solirubrobacterales; family Solirubrobacteraceae; genus Palsa-465. The sequence goes on from JAFAYV010000075.1 coordinate 73,553, forward strand.
CGGCGATCGCTCCGATGACCCGCACCGCCGCAGCACGAGCTCGCCGCGAGCCACGGCCTGGGGGCCCGCCGCACCCGCGGGACCCGGCCGGTGCTCGTCAGGCCGTCAGCCGGTCGACGAGGCCGACGAGCTCGGCCGGGGCGTGCAGGAGGTCGTCGGCGCCGGCGGCTCGCAGCTCGGGCGCGGAGCCGTAGCCCCACAGCGCGCCGAACGCCGGGATCCCATGGGCGTGGGCGCCGCGCACATCATGCTCGCGGTCGCCGACGAGGCCGAGCGTTCGCTCGGGCGCCAGGCGCTCCAGCACCCGTCCGACGGCGGTCGCCTTGTCGGCCGCCAGCTCGTCGTCGTGCGTGCCCTCGACGCAGGCCAGCCAGCGGCGCAGGCCGAGGCGCTCGAGCAGCGGCTCGGCGACCGTCACCGACTTCGAGGTGGCCACCGCCAGGATCAGACCGCGGTCGCTGAGCGCCTCGAGCGCCTCCGGGATCCCCGGGAACGCCTGCACCGCGCGGTGCGCGGCCACCGCGCAGCGGACGTAGGCGGCGACGATCGCTCCGGCCGTGGCGTCGTCGACGTCGGGAACGAAGTGGCGCACCAGCTCGGCCGCGGGGGGACCGACGAACGGCCGCAGCTGCTCGACGCTCGGAGCCGCGTGCCCGAACTCCGCCAGCGTCGTCGCCCAGCAGCCGGCGATGCTGTCGAGCGAGTCCACGAGGCACCCGTCGAGGTCGAACATCAGGCAGGCGCGTTCCGGGGTCATCGCACGGAGGATGTCGCAGGGCGACGCGAGGGCTGCCAGCCACCCACCGCTAGGCCGGCGCCTGGCGGCGGGCCGCGCGGGGGCGAAACCGAAGCAGCGCGTAGAAGGTGCCGGCGATGATCAGGATGTAGAGCGGGAAGCCGAAGGCCGAGAACGTCCAGTGGCGGATCGTCAGCAGGGTGATCGCCGCGTTGAGCATCGAGTTGCGGAACACCGAGGTGTGCTCGGTCTCCGGAGCGATGATGATCTTGCGCAGCGTCGGCATGCCGGCCACGCCGTCGGCGAGGATGCTCATGGAGATCGCCACGTTGCCCGAGTGCAGCGTCTGCCAGAGGATGAGCGCCAGCACCGACAGCGCGCCGCAGGCGAGGTCGAAGGGGCCGAGCCGCCAGTGCGCGGCCGGGGCGAAGAACGACGAGACGAGCACGATCAGCGGGCCCAGCCCGACCGACAGGGTCATGATCGCGGGCAGGCCGACCCCGCCCGACAGCTCGGCGGCGAACCCGATCAGCGGCGCCAGCGACCACATCATCCACGTCACCCGGTTCGGCCGCGTCCGGCCGCGCAGGGTCTGGCGCGCGTAGCCGATCGATCCGGTCAGCGACAGGAGCGCCCCGAGAATGACGAAATGCTGGTCGATCATCGCCCGCCGACACTAGTGCCCGCGCGCGTTAGCCTGGACACCCCAGCGACGAGAGGACGAGCGAGATGAGCATCAGGGTTGGCTACAAGGCGTCCGCCGAGCAGTTCGGGCCTCGCGAGCTGCTCGAGTTCGGAGTCGAGGCCGAGGCGCTCGGCCTGGAGATCGTCGCCCTCTCCGACCACTTTCAGCCGTGGCGCCATCACGGCGGTCACGCGCCCTCGACGCTCGCGTGGCTGGGCGCGGCGGGGCAGGCGACGCACACGGTGACCCTCGGCACGAGCGTGCTGACGCCGACGCTGCGCTACGAGCCGGCGATCGTCGCCCAGGCGTTCGGGACCCTCGGCGTGCTCAACCCCGGGCGCGTGTTCCTCGGGGTCGGCACCGGCGAGGCGATGAACGAGACGCCCGCCACCGGCGGAGAGTTCCCCGGGCGCAAGGAACGACGGCTGCGGCTCGCCGAGGCGATCGCGCTGATCAAGCAGCTGTGGAGCGAGGAGCGGGTCGACTTCGCCGGCGACTACTACTCGACGAGCAAGGCGACGATCTACGACCGCCCGGCCGAGCCGGTGCCGATCTTCGTCGCCGCCTCGGGGCCGCTCGCCGCCAAGCTCGCCGGCCGCGTCGGCGACGGCTTCATCTGCACGAGCGGCAAGGACCCCGACCTGTACCGCGAGCTGCTCGACAACGTCCGGGAGGGCGCGGAGAAGGCCGGACGCGACGCCTCACAGATCCGGCGGATGATCGAGATCAAGGTCTCCTACGACCGCGACCTGCAGGCGGCGCGCGACGCGTGCCGGTGGTGGGCGGCGCTCGGACTGCGGCCCGAGCAGAAGGAGGGGATCGAGGACCCGATCGAGATGGAGCGGGTCGCCGACGCCAACGCCGACCAGGCGCAGAGCCGGTTCATCGTGTCCGACGATCCCGAGGAGATCGTCGAGTCGATCCGCACCTACACCGACCTCGGTTTCGACGACCTCGTGCTGCACGGCCCCGGCGAGGACCAGTCACGCTTCCTGCGCGAGTTCTCGCAGGACGTGCTGCCGCTCGTGCGCAAGCTCGAGACCCCGGCTGCGGGAGCGGCCACGCGGTAGTACGGTTCCCGCATGGTCGCGGGAGCGGAGCGGGTCGGCGAGAACGTCGGCCGGCTGCTCGAGCGCCACGTCGCCGCGGGTGCCGACCGGCCGTTCCTGCACTTCGAGGACGTCGACACCTCGCAGCGACTCGAGATCAGCTACGGCGAGGCGCTGCACCGCGCCGGGCGGGTGGCGGCGGTGCTCGCCGACCACGGCATCGGCGCCGGCGATCGGTTCCACGTCCATCTGACCAACCGCCCGGAGTTCTACGACTGCTGGTTCGCCGCGGCGCTGCTCGGCGCCGTGATCGTCCCCACCAACCCGCTGCTGACCATCGACGAGCTGCGGTTCGTCGTCGAGCACGCGGGGTGCGGGCTGAGCATCTCCGAGCCCGACCTGCTGCAGACCGCCGAGGACGCCCAGGGCGGCACGATCCTCGTCGCCGGCGACAGCCTCGCCGAGCAGTTCGGCTCCGCGGATCCACTCGAGGCGGGCGACCACGGCGCCGAGACGCTGCTCGCCGTGCTCTACACCTCGGGCACGACGAGCCAGCCCAAGGGCGTCCTCGTGTCGCACGCCGCCTACGTCTACTGCGGGGAGGCGGTCGCGCAGCACATCCGCCTGACGCCCGACGACCGCCAGCTGATCGTGCTACCGCTGTTCCACGGCAACGCCCAGTATTACTCGACGATGTCGGCGCTGGTCACCGGGGCGTCGATCGCGCTGGCGTCACGCTTCTCGGCCTCGCGCTGGAGCGCGCAGGCGCGCGACCTCGGCGCGACGGTGGCGAGCCTGTTCGCCGCGCCGATCCGGATGATCCTCGCCGCCGAGCCCGGCGACGCCGATCGCGAGCACGCGCTCCGGCTCGTCCTGTTCGCCCAGAACGTCTCCGACGCCCAGCTCGACGAGTTCGAGGAGCGCTTCGGGGTGCCGCTCGCGCAGCTGTACGGCATGACCGAGACGGTCGCGCCGCCGACGATCAACCCGATCTACGGCGAGCGGCGCAACGCCACGATCGGCCCGCCGACGCTGAGCGCGCGCGTCCGGGTCATCGACGAGGACGGCAACGACGTCGAGCCCGGGGAGCCCGGTCAGCTGCTCGTCGGCGGCGAGCCCGGCGTGACGCTGATGAACGGCTACCTCGACAATCCCGAGGCAACCGAGAAGTCACTGCGCGACGGCTGGCTGTACACCGGCGACCAGGTGCGCCTGCTCGAGGGCGGCTACCTCGAGTTCGTCGACCGCGACAAGGACCTGATCAAGCGCGCCGGCGAGAACGTCTCCACGGTCGAGGTCGAGCGGGTGATCGACGAGCATCCCGCGGTGCAGGAGTCCGCAGTGCTCGGGCTGCCCGACGAGATGTACGACCACGTCGTCGGGGCCTTCGTCGTGCTGCGCGAGGGCGCCGAGTGCGACGCCGACGAGCTCATCGGCTTCTGCGCCGAGCGGCTGGCCAAGTTCAAGGTTCCGGCGCGGGTCGAGTTCATGTCCGAATTGCCGCGTACGCCGGTTGGGAAGATCCAGAAGCACGAGATCCGCGCGAGCGTCGAGCAAGCCCAGCAATAATCGGGTGCGCCTGCAGTAACGGGCCGCTAGAACCGGATCAGCGGCTTGATCATCCCGTCCTCTTTGTTCTCCATCATGCGGAAGGCCTTCTCGATTTCGTGAAATCCGAATTCGTGGGTGGTCATCGGCGTTGGATCGATCTTGCCGGACTGCAGCAGACGCAGGAGGCGGTGCATGCGTTCGCTGCCACCGGGGCACAGCCCGCCCCAGATCTGCTTGTCGGCCATGCCCAGACCGAAGGCGTCGAGCGGGACCTTCAGCGGTTCGGCGACCTCGCCGTGATAGCCGATGTTGGAGACTCGCCCGCCGGGCTTGGTCACGTAGAGCGCCGCCTCCCAGGTCTGCGGAAAGCCGAACGCCTCGATCGCCGCATCCACGCCTTCGCCGCCCGTGAGCTCCATGATCTGCCCGACGGTGTCGCCCGCCGTGTGGTCGACGACGATGTCGGCGCCGAAGCGCCGCGACAGCTCCTGGCGCCGAGGAATTGACTCGACGGTGATGATCAGCCCGGCGCCGCGCAGCTTGCAGCCCATCGTCGCGCACAGCCCGACGGCGCCCTGGGCGAAGACGACGACGGTGTCGCCGATCTCAAGCTCGGCGTGCTCGGCGCCGGCAAAGCCCGTGGTCAGCATGTCGGGCGCGTAGACGGCCTGCTCGTCGGCCACATCGTCGGGGATCGCCGTCAGGTTGCCCACCGCATCGTTGACGAGGAAGTACTCCGCCATGTTGCCGTCGCGCTGGACGGTGAACTTGTAGGCGCCGAGCGCGCCCTGGCACTGCGAGGTGTAACCGCGCTGGCACGGATGGCACTGCAGGCATGGCGTGGTCGCAGCGCTCAGCACGCGCTGCCCGACCTCGAAGCCCTCAACGGCCGAGCCGAGCTCGTGCACGACGCCCACGGCCTCATGACCGAGCGCGCGCCCATGCTCGACCGGGAGCGCGCCCCGGACCGTGTGGATGTCCGAGGTGCAGATCAGCGCGGCCGTGGTCTTGACCACGGCGTCGTTGGGTCCGGGCCGGGGGACCTCCCGGTCGACGACCGCGACCTTGTTCAGGCCGTCGAACACGAACGATTTCATGGTGGTGGTGGCGGCGGTCGCGGTCATCGTCTCTCTCCCCTGGGGTTGTCGAGCGGGCTGCCGAGGTACTCGTTGATCCGGGGCAGTGTAGGTCGGTGCACCTCCTGACGAAGGCGGAGCAGGTGTCAGACCAGTGGATCACGTGGGGCTCGCGGTCCAGCCGGTGATGCTGACGATGCGCAACTGCAGGAGGGAAGGGTCGACGGTGGTTCTCCCACTTGTCAAGCCGTCGGCTTCGCCATTAGGGTGCCCGTCATGAATCCGGCAATTTGGGTGGAGCGCCAGGGCCGCCGTCGACCCGACGCGCCCGCGATCGCCGTCGGCGAGCGAGTCCATGCGAACTGGGCCGCGTTCGCGGGCCGCACTGCGGCGGTGGCGGGTGGCTTGCGGAGTGCTCTCGGGCTGTCGCCGGGTGACCGGGTCGCGATCGTGATGCGCAATCGCCCCGAGTACATGGAGGCGCTGTACGGCGCCTGGCATGCCGGCCTGGTGGCCGTGCCGGTCAACGCGCGCCTGCACCGCGAGGAGTTCGCCTACATCCTCGAGCACAGCGGAGCCGCCGTCGTCGTGACCGACTCCGAGCACGCCGACGACATCGAGCCGCTCGTCGACGCCGTGGCCTCGCTGCAGGCGTCGGTCCTCGCACCGGGCGAGCCGTGGGATCGTCTCACGGCCTCCCGGCCCGATCCGCTCGTGCACCGCGAGCCGGACGACCCGGCGTGGCTGTTCTACACGAGCGGCACGACCGGACAGCCGAAGGGAGCGGTCCTGACGAATCGGAACCTGCTCGCGGCGACCCTCGCCTATTACGCCGACATCGACCCGGTGGCGCCACGGGACGCCATCCTCCACGCCGCCCCCCTGTCGCACGGCAGCGGACTGTACGGACTGTCCCACGTGGCACGGGGGGCGGTCAGCGTCATGCCGGACGCGGGCGGCATCGACGGTGACGAGCTCGCGGGCCTGCTGGCGCGCTGGTCGGGCGTGTCGCTGTTCGCGGCTCCCACCATGGTCAAGCGGCTGGCCGGCCATCCGGCCGTGGCCACGGCGGATCTGAGCCATCTGAAGACGATCATCTACGGCGGGGCCCCGATGTACATGGCCGATCTCGAGGAAGCGCTGGAGGTCTTCGGTCCGCGGCTCGATCAGATCTACGGACAGGGCGAGACGCCGATGACGATCACCGGGCTGTCGAAGGCCGAGCACGCCGACCGCGGCCATCCGCGCTGGCGAGAGCGCATGCAGAGCGTCGGCCTCGCGCGCACCAACGTCGAGGTCCGCGTCGTCGGCGACGACCACCGCGAGCTCGGCGTCGAGGAGATCGGCGAAGTCGTCGTGGGGGGCGACACGGTGATGGCCGGCTACTTCAACCAGCCCGATGCGACCGCCGAGACGCTCCGGGGCGGTTGGCTGCATACCGGGGACCTCGGCAGCTTCGACGTCGACGGATACCTCACGCTGCGCGACCGGTCCAAGGACCTGATCATCAGCGGGGGGATGAACATCTACCCCCGGGAGGTCGAGGAGACGCTGCTCCGCCACCCCGGAGTCCGCGCCGTGTCCGTCGTCGGACGGCCCGACCCGGAGTGGGGGGAAGCCGTGGTGGCCTTCGTCGTGGCCGCCGACCCGGCCGCTCCTCCGCCCACTGATGAGCTCGATCAGACGGCGCTTCAGCGGATCGCCCGGTACAAGCGGCCGAAGGAATACCGGTTCCTGGAGAATCTTCCCACCAACAACTACGGCAAGGTCGTCAAGCGCGAGCTGCGCGACCAGCTCGGAGCCGAGACGGATGCCGTTCGCACGACGGCCAATGACGTTCGTACCACTACCCATTCACGTTGAGGAGAGGCGACCGAGATGAAGCTTGCCCTGTACCTGCCCAACTTCCGCGACACCGTGACCATCAAGGAGCTCGAGGACCTCACCACCCTCGCCGAGGAGCTCGACTTCGACTCCGTCTGGACGCTCGACCGGATCGTGGTGCCCGAAGCCTCCGACCGCCAGGAGCTGCAGAACTCGTTCGGCTACATGGATGGATTCCCCAATGCGCTGCCCGTGACCTCCCACGGCCAGTGGTTCCAGGGCTGGCCGCTGCTCCCCTGGCTCGCCGCGAAGACCAAGAAGGTGCGCATCGGCATGAGCATCACCGACACGCCGTACCGCGCCCCGGGCGTCCTGGCCACCGAGTGCGCCACGATCGACCACCTGTCAGACGGCCGGCTCAACGTCGGCGTCGGCTCGGGCTGGATGCCCGAGGAGTTCGCGGCCGCGAGCGCCGCCCACATCTACCCCAAGAAGCACAAGCACGTGCGCGAGACCATCGAGGTCATGCAGGGCGTGTGGAACAACGACCTGTTCGAGTACCACGGTGAGTTTGCGGACTTCGACCGGTGCGGGTTCGGCGCCAAGCCGCTCCAGGATCCGCTGCCGATCTGGTTCAGCGGGCTCAAGAGCGCCGAGCGTTCCGCCAAGCGGATCGCCAAGTACAACCTCGCGGGCTGGATCGGCATCCAGGACGACCCCGAGGGGCTGGCCGACTGGCGCAAGGCCATCGACGCCGAACTGCAGGAGCTAGGTCGCTCGATCGACGAGATCGAGATGTCCAGCATGATCTGGTTCGTGATCACCGACGAGGACGCCGACCAGACGCCGGCGGGCAAGGGCACCAACCTGCTCGTGGGCTCAGAGAAGCAGATCACCGAGATGCTCAAGCGCTACCAGGAGGCCGGACTGACGATGCCGATGCTGTGGCCGCCGTTCACCGACGTGCCGGTCTCCAAGACGCTCGACGACCTCAAGCGCCTCAAGGAGGACATCATGCCGAAGGTCGAGGCCTCGTAGGCGCGAACGCATCGAGCACGCGTTCCGCGTGCTCGACGGCTTCCCCGGCGTCGACGTCGGGGAAGCCGACCCGGGGCGAGAGGTTCAAGTCGAGGAAGACCTCGGTGACGCCCTGGGCGCCCAGCGCCCTGATGTCGTCGAGCACCTGCGCGCGGGTTCCGTGCAATGGGCGGCGACCGTCCCCGGGGTGCTCATCGACCAGGTCGACGACGCCGCGCACGACGATCTGCAGCGCGGCCGGGTCGCGGCCGGCGTCCCGAGCGCCGGCACGCACCGTCGCGATCGACGCGCCGAGGTTGGCGAGGTCCTGGCTGCTGCAGATCCAGCCGTTTGCGAGCCGCCCGGCCCGGCGCAGCGCCGGCGCGGCAGCGGCGCCCAGCAGCACCGGCGGATGCGGGCGTTGCACCGGCGGCGGGGCCATGTGCGCGCGGGGCACGGTGTAGAACTCGCCGGCGAACTCCACCGGGTCCTGAGTCCACAACGCCTCCAGGCAGCGCAGGTACTCGTCCATCCGGGCGCCGCGACGCTCGTACGGCACGCCGGCGGCGGCGTACTCCTCCGGCAGCCAGCCCATGCCGACACCCGCGGTGAGCCGGCCTCCAGACAGCACATCGAGGGAGGCGAGCGTCTTCGCAAGCAGTGCGGGGGCGGTGAACGGGGCGCAGATGGTCGCCGTCCCCAGTCGGATCCGGTCGGTGTGGGCGGCAACGTAGGCGAGCGCGACGACCGAGTCGAGCACCGACTGGTGCGCCGGGCCGAGCGTCCGCCCGACGGGGTCGAGCACCCGCTGAAAGGTCCACAGCGACGCGTACGCGCGCGCTTCCGCGCCGCGAGCGATACGACGAATCGTATCCGGGGTGGCCCAACCCCCCGAGATCGGAAGGCCGAACCCGAGCAGCGGCAGGTCACCCGCCATGTGTCCGATCAGCCGGTCAGCGGGCCGGGAAGCTCGTTCGCCTTCAGCTTGGCGATCATGTCGTCGGTCTCCTCGCGGTACACCGTCCCGTCGGCGAGCTCGAGCACCGGCACGTACTTCTGGCCGGTGAGCTTGACCACGTCGGCGCGGGACTTCTCGCCCTTGCCGTAACCGTGCTTGACGATCTCGTAGTCGACGCCGCGCTCGTCGAGCGCCTTCTGCAGGCGCCAGCAGGCGTCCGCGTCCATGTGCAGGAAGGTGTAGGAGCAGCGGTGCAGCTTGACCTTGGCCATGCGCTGAGACTACCCGGCCCGGCCGAGGCTACGCCGCCCCGGAGACGAGCTCGGGCACCGTGACCAGGCGCGTGCCGCGCGCGGCGAAGTGCTCGAGCGTCACCTGGACGGCGGCGAGCGTTGCGCGCGTGTCGGCATCGGGCCGTTGGTCGGAGCCGTCGTGGAGCAGGATGATGTCGCCGTCGCGGGCGCGGGCGCAGCGCCGGGCGATCCGTTCGGCGGTCGTGCGCCGACGCCAGTCGAACGCGGTGATCGACCACAGCACCGGCACGTAGCCCTCGGCGCGGACCGCGCGCAGCGTGCCGGGGCGACGGTGGCCGTAGGGCGGGCGCATCAGCGCGCCGCCGGGCAGCGTGGCGAAGTGCGCGCCCGCGGCCTCGACGGCGTCGCGGCAGCGCCGCAGTTCGTCTCCGATCCGCCGCCGCCCATGGGCCGGCATCGTCGGGTGCGTGTGGGTGTGGTTGCCGAGCGCGTGCCCGGCGGCCGCCGTCGCGCGCACGACCTCGGGCGCGCGCGCGGCCCACCGCCCGATCACGAAGAAGGTGGCGCGCGCGTCGTACGCGGCGAGCAGGTCGAGCAGCGCCGGGGTGCGCGCGGCGTTCGGCCCGTCGTCGAAGGTCAGCGCGACGCGGCGCTCCGCGCTGCGCTCGCGATGCACGGTGGACCCGTAACGCTCCGCGGTCGGCGACATCCCCTGATACACGGCGGCGCCGATTCCGGCGACGGCGATCGCGCCCACCGCCACCGCGGACGCGCCTGCACGATCGATCACCGCGCGATCCTACCGAGCCCGCCGCCGGGCACAGGGGAGCGTGATCCAAGGAGCGTGATCTAATCGAGACGTGCGCACGATCATCGGCGATCCCCGCGACGCGGCGACGGCCGCGCTCGAGCTGCTGATGGCGGTCGCCGCGGCGACGCTCGTCGTCGCGGCGCTGCAGTCGGCGGCGCCCCCGGCCGGTCTCGGGGTCGTGTACCTGCTCGCCGTGCTCGAGGTCGCGGTCCGGCGCGGGCAGCGTCCGGCGATCGTCGCCGCGGTGCTCTGCGTGCTCGCGCTCAACTACCTGTTCGCGGCCCCGCGCGAGCGCTTCGCGATCGCCCACACGCAGGACCTCGTCGAGCTGCTCGTGTTCCTGATCGTCGCCCTCGTCGTCGGCCGGCTCGCGGCGAGAGCGCGGTCGCGCGCCGCCGAGGCCGATGCCCGCGCGCTGGCCGCCGCCGCGCGCGAGCGGGAGGCGACGCTGCTCGCCCAGGCGGCCTCGGCGATCCTCTCGCGCCACGATCGCGACGACCAGGTGACGAGCATCGAGCGGCTCGTCGCGACCGCGACCGGCAGCTCGCGGGCGCGGATCGTCGGCCCGGCGTCCGCGACGCCGGACGGCGAGCTCGCCGTGCGGCTCGGCGCCGGAGAGCCGCTGTGGCTGGCGGTGTCGCGGGACAGCCACTGGGACGAGGGCCAGCTGACTCGCATCGCCGGACCGCTCGGCAAGCTGTTCGACGTCGCCCGCGTGCGCGAGCGGGCCACCGAGCAGACGGCCGAGATCGAGGCCGCCCGGCGTGCCGAGACGGCGCGCACCGCGGTGCTGCACGCGATCTCGCATGATCTCCGCTCCCCGCTGACCGCGATCACCACGGCCGCCTATGCGCTGCGCTCCGAGCAGGTGTCCGAGGCCGAGCGCGGCGAGCTCGTCGAGGTCATCGAGGGCGAGGGAGCGCGGCTGACCAAGCTCGTCGACGACCTGCTCGACCTCTCGATGATCGAGGCCGGCGCGGTGCGTCCGCGCGCGGACTGGTGCGACCTGCACGAGGTCGTCGTCTCCGCGGCCGAGCCGCTACGCGACGGCCATCACATCGCGATCGACCTCCCGGCCGACCTCCCGCTCGTTCGCGTCGACGCCGCCCAGGTCGAGCGCGTGTTCTCCAACCTCCTGACCAACGCGGTCAAGTTCTCGCCCCCCGGCACCCCGGTCCGGGTCAGCGGCAGCGCCGAGGGCGGCCGGGTGACGGTGCGGGTCGTCGACCGGGGCCCGGGCATCCCGCGGCCGCAGCGCGCGCGGGTGTTCGAGCCGTTCTTCCGCGCCCGCTCGGCGCCGGGCGCGGGCGCCGGGCTCGGACTGGCGATCTGCCGCGGCTTCGTCGAGGCCAACGGCGGGCGGATCCTGCTGCAGGCCGACTCGGGCAAGGGGACCTCGTTCGCGGTCAGCTTCCCCGTCCAGCAGCTGCCCGCGCCCGCGGAGCCGGCACGCCGATGAGGGCGGCGCGGATCCTCGTCGTCGACGACGAGCCGCAGATCGTGCGCGGGCTGAAGATCATCCTGCGCTCGGCGGGGTACACCGTCGACGCCGCCGCGACCAAGGCGCAGGCGCTGGCGGCGCTCGGCTCCCGGCCGCCCGACGCGCTCGTGCTCGACCTCGTGCTCCCCGACGGCTCGGGGGTCGAGGTCTGCCAGGACGTCCGCCGCTACAGCGGCCTGCCGATCCTCGTGCTCTCCGCGGTCGGCGACGAACACGAGAAGGTCCGCGCGCTCGACGCGGGCGCCGACGACTACATCACCAAGCCCTTCGGCACCGACGAGCTGCTCGCGCGCCTGCGCGCGGTCCTGCGGCGGTCGGGGGACGCGCCCACCGACCCGACGCTGCGCATCGGCGAGCTGACCATCGACGTGCTCGACCGTCGCATCGCCCGCGGCGGAGAGGAGATCCATCTCACCCCGCTCGAGTTCGACATCGTCCGCGTCCTCGCCACCCACCGCGGCCGCCTCGTCACCCAGCGTCAGCTGCTCGCCGACGTCTGGGGGCCCGGCTACCAACACGAGACCCATTACCTGCGCGTCCACGTCGCCCACATCCGGGCCAAGCTCGAGCGTGATCCCTCACGCCCCCGCCATCTGATCACCGAGCCCGGGGTCGGCTATCGCCTCCGCGACCCCGACGAGGCCTAGATCGACACCTCCGAGCCCATCATCACCGTCCGGTCGCGGGGGAGGCCGAAGTGCGAGATCGGGCTCGACGAGTTGCGGGCCATGGCGATGAACAGGTTCTTGCGCCGCCGGCCCATGCCGGGCGCATCGCTCGGGATGATCGTCATCCTGGAGACGAAGTAGGAGGCGTGCTCGAGGTCGAGCGCGCGTTCGAGCAGGCCCCGCTTGCGCGCCTGCAGCAGCGCGTCGGGAATGCTGACGCTGTCCTGGTAGCCGACCCGGTAGGTGACGTGGACGACCTTGAACAGGCGCTCGCCGAGCCACTCGGAGCTCAGCTGGTCGGCGGCGTCGACGTGGGGCACGCCGATCGTCTGCACCGAGACGATGACCACCTTCTCGTGCAGTCCGTGGCTGTGGGCGACCTCGGCCCGCAGCGCGAGCGGCGTCGTCTCGCCGCCGGGGTTGGGGAACACCGCGGTGCCGGGGAGCCGGCGCAGGGGTGGGTCCTCGTCGCTGAGACTGGCCAGGAACTCCGAGAGCGAGCCCTCCTGCTCGGCGCGGTTGCGCGAGACCATCTGGTGGCCCTTGCGCCAGGTGATCATCACGAAGGCGATCACGAGGCCGACGCCGAGGGGCAGCCACCCGCCGTGCTGCACCTTGGCCAGGTTGGAGGCGAAGAAGGCGACCTCGACGATGAGGAACAGCGCCCCCAGCGGCGCAAGCTTGTAGCGCGGCGTGCGCCACAGCCCGCGCGCGACCGCGAGGAACAGGATCGTGTTCAGCACGAACGTGCCGGTCACCGCGACGCCGTAGATGTCGGCGAGCCTCGAGGAGTGGCGGAAGCCGAGCACGAGCGCCGCCACCCCGAAGCACAGCGCCCAATTGATGATCGGGACGTAGATCTGGCCCTCGAGGTCGGAGGTGTGAACGATCCGCAGTCGCGGCAGCAGGCCGAGCTGCACCGCCTGGCGGGCGACCGAGTAGGAGCCGGTGATGGCCGCCTGGGAGGCGATGATCGTCGCCAGCGTGGCGAGCACCACCATGGGGATGCGCGCGGGTCCCGGGACCAGCAGGAAGAACGGGTTCGAGGTCGCGTGGGGACTGGCATGGATGAGCGCCGCCTGCCCCAGATAGGAGAGCGTGACCGCGGGGAAGACGACGCTGAACCAGGTCAGGCGGATCGGCCCCGCGCCGAAGTGGCCGCGGTCGGCGTACAGGGCCTCGGCGCCGGTGACCGCCAGCACGACGGCGCCGAGCGTCAGGAACGCCGCCCCGCCATGGTCGACGAGGAAGCGCAGGCCCCAGGTCGGCGCCAGGCCCTGCAGGACGCCGGGATGGGCGACGACCTCGCGCCCGCCGAGCACGCCGATGACGACGAACCAGAGCAGCAGCACGGGCCCGAACAGCCAGCCGACGGCGCCGGTGCCGCGGTACTGGACGAGGAACAGCCCCACGAGGATCGCCAGCGAGATCGGGACCTCGAGATGGGCGAGGCCGGGCGCAGCGACGTTCAGACCTTCGACCGAGGACAGGACCGAGATCGCCGGGGTGATCATGCCGTCGCCGAAGAACAGCCCGGCGCCGAACACCCCGAGGGTGATCAGCGCCGAGGCGTAGGCGAGCTTGTGGCGCTTGACGAGCGCGGCGAGCGCCATGATGCCGCCGTCGCCGCGATTGTGGGCGCGCATGATGAAGCCCGCGTACTTGACCGAGACGACGATCACGAGCGTCCAGAAGATGAGCGAGACGATCCCGTAGACGTCGGCGGTGGTCGTGTGCACGACGTCGCGGTGGGCGGTGAAGATGGTCTGCACCGTGTACAGCGGGCTCGTGCCGATGTCGCCGAAGACGATCCCGAGGGCGCCGAGCGCGAGTACCGCCCGGCCCGCGTGCGGGACGACGTCGCGATTCTCGTCGGTCGCCGAGCGGATCGCCTGCGAGGGCCGCTGGGGGCCGGTGGCCGCGGGCAGCCGCGCGGGCCGATACTCGAGCTTGTGCGCGGCCTCGTTCAGCGTCCGCCTCACCGACCGCGGCGGCCGTGGCGGCGGCTCGACTGGGGCCGTGGGTTCGGGGGTGGTGGCCGGCATGACGCGCGCTCTCCTCGCTGGACGCGAGGGTCCTGTTTGAATGTTCGTGGCGCCGTCGTCAACCGGTCGCTAAGAAACGGTCCGCTGGCGCTAAGATTTCGCTAATCGTCAAGTGACCACTTAACTATCTGGTACGGTGTGCGCGTGGCCGCGACGCTCAACCAGACGTTCCACGCCCTCTCCGACGCCAGCCGGCGGCGGATGCTCGAGCGCCTCGCCGACGGCCCGGCTTCGGTCTCGGAGCTGGCCGCGCCGCTGCCGATGACGCTTGCTGCGGTCGTCCAGCACGTCCAGGTGCTCGAGACCGGCGGACTGGTGACCTCGCGCAAGCGCGGGCGCGTGCGCACATGCGCGCTGCGCGACGACGCGCTCGCGGGCGCCGAACGGTGGCTCGGCGACCGCCGGACCGCCTGGCAGCGACGCCTGGACCGGCTCGGCGACGTGCTCGACGCGACCGCCGACGCGACCGCGACCGCCGACGAGACCGCCGAGACGTGAGCGCCGAGACGCGACCGCCGAGACGCGACCGCCGAGACGTGAGCGCCGAGACGTGAGCGACGAGACGTGAGCGTCGAGCACGACAGCTTCAGCGTTCGCCGCGAGTACCCGCACCCGCCGGCGCAGGTGTTCGCCGCCTGGGCCGATCCCGCGCGCAAGCTGCGCTGGTTCGACCTCTCCGGTGGTCCCGCCCCCGACTACCGCTGCGACTTCCGCGTCGGCGGCGACGAGACGCTGCGGACCTCCGGGCTCGCCTACCGCGCGACCTACCGCGACATCGTTCAGGACGAGCGGATCGTCTACACCTACGAGGTCGTCGCGCAGGAGCGTCTGGCCTCGGTGTCGGTGGCCAGCGTGCAGCTGCGCCCGACGCCGGGCGGGACCGAGCTGACCTACGTCGAGAGCGCCGCCTTCCTCGACGGCCTCGACGACGCCGACACGCGCACCCGCGGCACCGGTACCCAACTGCATCGTCTCGCCACCGTCCTCGAGGAGGAGCGATGAACGCCGAGCAGGAGATCCGCGATCTCGTCGAGGAGCGGGTTCGCGCCGTGCGCGCAGGCGACGGCGCGGCGCTCGCTACCCGACCCGCCGACGACGTCATCACCTTCGACGTGCTGCCGCCGCTGAGCTCCCGCGGCAGCGACGCCACGCTGGAGCACATGCGGGCCTGGTTTGACAGCTACGACGGACCGATCGACTACTCGGTCCACGACGTCGAGGTCACGGCCGAGGGCGACCTCGGCTTCGGCTGCTTCCTCTACCACGTCGGCGGGACGCTGAAATCCGGCGATCAGGTCGATATGTGGGTCCGCGCGACGCTCTGCTGTCGGCGGATCGACGGGCGCTGGCGGATCGTGCACGACCACGAGTCGG
Organism: Solirubrobacterales bacterium; assembly: GCA_019240115.1. Taxonomy (GTDB): domain Bacteria; phylum Actinomycetota; class Thermoleophilia; order Solirubrobacterales; family Solirubrobacteraceae; genus Palsa-465. The sequence goes on from JAFAYV010000075.1 coordinate 89,102, forward strand.
TGCCGTTCGATGCGCAGACCGGCCAGGCGCTCATCAGCCTGGCGCCCGAGTGCCGCAGGACAAGCGGACGGGGGCACTAGCCCGACCGACCCCGGCTCGGCCGCCTAGGATCGCAGGATCGAGGCTCGGCAAAGGTCACACCCTTCGATGGCGATGACCGCCGACGGCGGCCGCGTGCTCGTCCTCGCCGAGCACAGCGGCCTGGCCCAGGCGCTCGTGCGCAAGCTCGCCGCCGCCGGCGTCGGCGGGGAGACCGTCGCCCCGGGCAGCGACTCTGAGCTGACGCAGGTCCTCGCCGACGGCGACTGGAGCGCGGTCGCGGTGGTCAGCCGCGATGACGTGCTCGCGCTGCGTCTCACCCTCCTGTGCGCCCACGTGCGCGACGACCTCCCGCTCTGGGTGACGATGTTCGACACGACGATCGTGCATCAGCTCCGCCAGACGGTCCCCGAGGTCAACATCGTATCCCCGGCGGAGCTCGTCGCCGGCGACCTCGCCGACCATTGCTGTGAGCTGATGAGCGCCGCCCGCCCGCGGTGGCGCTACGGCGTGCGCGTCGTCGACGACGCGCTGCGGCTGCTCGTCGCCGCAGGCGCGGGGCTCGTGCTCGCCCTCGCCGTCCAGACGGCGCTCTCGATGGCCGCGCTGCACGAGGCCTTCATCGACGCCCTGTACTTCAGCACCCGCGCGGTCGCGACCGTCGCCGAGTCCCCCCGGGCGGCGGCGGGCCCCGCCTGGTTCAAGCTCGCCACGACCGCGGTCACGATCAGCGCCCTCGTGCTGGTGGCGATCTTCACCGCCGCGCTCGTCCGCCGGCTCAGCGAGCGACGGCTGACGACACTCCTCGGGCGCCGCAGCGCCCCCGGCCACGGCCACGTCCTCATCGTCGGCCTCGGCCAGGTCGGCTTCCGCCTCGCCCAGGCGCTTCGCGGCCGCGGGTTCGCGGTGCTCGTCGTCGAGCGCTCGGAGGAGGCGCCCGCGATCGGCTGGGCGCACCGAGCCGGCATCCCCGTGCACATCGGGCCCGGGGACGACCGCGGGGTGCTCGAGCTGCTCGGCGTCCGGCGCTGCGCGGTCGTGGCGGCGGTGACCTCCAACGACCTCGCCAACGTCTCGGTCGGCCTCGCGGCCTCGGACATCGTGCCGGGCGTTCCGCTCGTGCTGCGCCTCGGCGACGGCGATGTCGCCGTCGAGACCGAGTCTCTGCTGCACCTCGGAAGTGTCTGCGACGCGCACGAGCTCGCCGCCGCCACGCTCGCGCGGGAGCTGAGCCGGCCTCAGGCGGACTGATCGCGGGCGCCGGCCTCACGCGGACCGATCGCGGGCGCCGGCCTCACGCGGACCGATCGCGGGCGACGGCCTCACGCGGACCGATGGCGGGGGCCAGTCGCCAGCGCCACGCCGAGCTCGGCGAGCGTGGGCACGCCGCCGTCGACGACGTGGATGACCTCCCGCGCGCCGAGCCGCCGGACGAGGCTCGCCGCGGTCGCCGCGCGCTGGCCCGAGGCGCAGATGACCGCCACCGGGGCGTCGGGATCGAGCCCCTCGGGCAGCGCGGTGATGTCGTGCCAGGTCTGCAGCAGCGAGCCCGGCAGGTAGCCGGCCTCCCACTCGTGGCGGTCGCGGACGTCGAGCACCTGGAGCTCGGGACGGCGGCGACGGCGGTCGAGGAGGTCGCCGACGGCAACGCGCTCGATGGCGAGCACCGGCCGGCGCTCCTGCCGCCAGCTCGTCATCCCGCCGTGCAGGTAGCCGGCCAGGCGACGGACCCCGATCGCGACCGCGAGCCGCCCGGCGCGCCGGCCGTCCTCGTCGTCGCGGCCGACGAACACGACCTCCTGATCGCGGTCGGCGATCCAGGCCAGCTTGGAGCCGAACCCGGCGCGGAGCATCGGATTGCAGACCGCGTCCTCGATATGGGCGTCGTCGAACTGCTGGTCGGTGCGCACGTCGACGAGCAGCGCGCCCGCGCGGCGCTGCTCCTCGACCTGCCGCGGCGCGAGCGGCAACAGCTCGACGGCGTCGGTGACCAGCGGGCCGCGGTTGAGCGCGACGATCGCCTCGAGGTTCGGCGGCTGGGGACCGAGCTTGGCCAGCGCCTCGGCGACGAACGCCTCCTCGTCGGCGATCGCGAGGGTCGGATTGTGGTCGCGCTCGAAGCCGATCGTCGAGGAGATCTTCATGTCCATCCCGGGGCCGCCGCACATCGAGCCGCCGAGATGCCCCGGCCACACCTCGACCTCGGCCGGCAGCGACAGGAGCTTCGTGCGCAGCGAGCGGAAGATCCCCCGCGCCCCGTCGGACTTCTCGATCGCCAGGTCGGGGCGCGCGACGTCGCCGACGAACAGCGTGTCGCCGCAGAGCACCGCCCACGGCTCCTCTCCGCGGCGGGTGTCGATCAGCGCGAACGAGGTGTGCTCCGGCCGATGGCCGGGGGTATGGAGCGCCCGCACCGTCAGCCTGCCGAGCGTGAACTCGTCGCCGTCCTGCAACGGCTCGTGCGCGTACTCGGGCTCCGCCGCGCGGTGGATGTGGATCGTCGCGCCGGTCGCGGCGGCGAGGCGGCCGTGCCCGGAGACGTGATCGGCGTGGTTGTGGGTCTCGAAGATGTGCTCGATGCTCACGCCCATGTAGCGCGCCAGGTCGAGGTACTCGTCGATCTCGAACCGCGGATCGACGACCGCCGCCACGCCGGCATGCTCGTCGCCGATCAGATACGACGCGCACCCGAGGTCGTCGTGGGTGATCTGGCGGAAGATCATCGCGATCGGATCGTAGGTCGGTCGTCCGGCGCCGGGGGCCTTGGCGCGGGCGCGATCTCATTCAGCGTCGCCGACGCCTTGACCATTCGCGCGTTGGTGTCCACGGCGTCACTCTACGCCCGCCCGCGGGCGCCGACACGCGCGCGCGCACCCCCGCTGTCGGCGCGGATCTCGCCGGGGCCCGGCTACCGGCGAGATGCGTCGAGGGTCCAGCGCCGCTCGTCGGGATCGCCGTCGAAACCGGGCGCGGGCGGTTCGGGCGTGGCGGCGTCGGGCTCGGCGGGGTCGGGCTCGGCGAGGTCGGGCTCAGCGGGGTCGGGCTCGGACGCCGCCCCGGGCGCGTCGCCATCGGCGAGCAGGATCACGCGATCGCCCCCGCGCAGTTCGACCCCGGCGCGATCCGGCAGCGGTTGCGCGCCGCGGTTGACGCCGACGACGACCGCCCCCCGCGGCCACCGCACCTCGTCGGCGGGCGTGCCACGCAGGGGCGAGCGATCGTCGACGATGACCTCGAGGACCCGGTGGCCCTGAAGCGGAGTCGGCGGGCGATGGGCGTGCTCGGGCTCCGGAGCGCCGAGCTCGGCATCGACCGCTCCCCGCTCGACGGTGCGCTCGGTCTGATCGACGGCACCGGCGAGCACGCGCAGGATCGCCTGGCGCGTGATCCAGCCCTGGAGACGCGCGCGGTCACGATAGAGCACCGGCAGGCCCGCGGGGCCGTAGAGCGCGAGCTGGCGCAGCGCCTGCTCGAGATTCTCCTCCTCGAAGAGCTCCTGCGGGCGGCCGACGCCGACGACGGTGGCGCGCAGGTCGCCCCACGTCGGCCGGCCCGCCGCCTCGGCGCCCGGCGGGGGCGCCGGGCGAGCGACCGGCGCCATCACATCGGCGACGGTCAACGACCGCAGGACGTCGCCGAGCCGCGGACGCTCGATGTCGATCCCGCGGCGCAGCAGCTTCGTCGTGTAGACGCTGCCGTAGGAGAAGTGCTTGGAGATCGCTGCGGCGATCCCGCAGGCGAGCATGATCGGCAGCGACAGGGTGAAGTTGGCGGTCATCTCGATGACGCTCGCGATCGCGGTCAGCGGGGCCTGGGCGGCGGCGGCGAACACGCCGCCCATCGCGACCACCGCGTACAGCGCCGGCGGGCCGACCTCGGGGCCGAAGACCGCGTTGGCGCCGGCACCGAACGCCGTCCCGGCCATCGCGCCGATGAACAGCGACGGCGCGAACACCCCGCCCGAGCCGCCGATCGCCAGCGTCAGGCTCGTGGCGACGATCTTCCCCACGCAGAACAGCAGCACGAGCCCGATGACGACGTGGCCGGCGATCGCGGCGTCCATCACCGGGTAGCCGACGCCGTACATCTGCGGCAGCGCGAGCAGCACGACTCCGAGCAGGATCCCCCCGACCGCGGGTCGCGCCCACTCGGGCCGTCCCCGCCAGATGCGGTCGGCACGGTCCTCGAATCCGTAGAGGAAGGTCTTGAAGCCGACGCCGATCACCCCCGCGGCGATCGCCAGCACCGCCACGAGCAGATAGGTCAGGTCGTTGCCGACGGTCAGGCCGTGGGGGACGACCGCGAAGAACGGCGCCGAGCCGAAGACCGCGCGGCTGACGACGTCGCCGGTGACCGCGGCGAGGGCCGTGGCGACGAGGGCGTCGAGCGAGAACTCCCGCAGCACGATCTCGAAGCCGAAGAACAGGCCGGTGATCGGCGCGTTGAACGTCGCCGCGATCCCGCCGGCCGCGCCGCAGGCGACGATGACGCGCAGCCGCGCCTCCGACATCCGCAGCCCCTGGCCGAGCGTCGAGCCGAGCGCCGACCCGATCTGCACGATCGGCCCCTCGCGGCCGACCGAGCCGCCGACGGCGATCGTGATCGCCGAGGCCAGCGCCTTGACGATCGTCACCGGCGGTCGGATCCGACCGCCGTTCTCGGCGACCGCGACCATCACCTCGGGCACGCCGTGGCCGCGTGCCTCCCGGGCGAAGCGCTGGATGAGCGGCCCGTAGAGGAGGCCGCCGAGGACCGGCACGAGGAGCACGAACCAGATGCCGAGCCACGGCAGGTGCGCGCTCGGAGCGTGCCCCTGCTGGCCGAACTGCTCATGGCCGGTGATCAGCCAGGTGCAGGTGAAGATCAGCCAGCGAAAGCCGACGGCGCCGAGACCGGCGCCCGCCCCGACGGCGAGCGCCACGAGCGCGAGCCCGAGGCGGCTGGCGGCCAGCCACGTCGATTGGACGTGCAGGCGGCCCGCGAGTCCGCGGCGAGCGGCGCCGTCGCTCGTCGCGCTCACGCTTCGAGGTCCCAGCCGAGCGACCAGTCCTGCTCGGGCACCTCGCCGGCCGCGTCGGCGAACGCGTGCAGCGCCTCCGCGACGCGCTGGCGGGAGGCCGCCGGCATCCGCTCGACGATCCGCCCGATCTCCTCGAGGCGCCGACGCGTCACCACGGAGACGAGGTCGCGTCCGGCGGCGGTGAGCGAGATCCGCACCCCGCGCCGGTCCTCGACGATGCGTCGCCGGGTGACGAGGCGCTTGCGCAGCAGCCTGTCGCACATCCGCGTCGCCGTCGACCGGTCGACCCGGAGCGCCTCGGCGAGATCGGCGGGCCGCAACGGCCCCCGCGACGCGATCTCGACGAGCGCGCGGTACTGCGCGAGCGTCACGTCCTCAGCGACCGTCGCCAGCGACCGCGCCGCGACCGCGACGAGCGCCCGACTGGCGCCGAGCACCGAATCGACGAGCGCGTCGTCGGCTCGGGCCGGGCGATCATCCTCGGCCGTGATCGAGAGCATGATTGTATCCTACCATCGTTGCATTACTACAACTATGTGGCATGCTCCAACTGGGCTGCTCCCGGAATCATGGCGAGGGTCAGGCGTCGGCGGTCCACCCAATCGATGATCGAGAGTCCCACGATCATCATCACGAGATAGGTCATTCCAACAGCCCACGATGAGGGCGGGTCGC